>NZ_OBQM01000015.1:0-133421 GCF_900221055.1 Paenibacillus sp. RU5M
GCCGTGGAGGTTATTCGTGTTGGTCGGAAAAAGTATACCACGAAAAGAGAACTCATCCAACCAGAAATGCTTGACAAACATTAGCTGGTTTTTGTTGTATGCAAAATTGTGTGCCAATTTCAGCCGTGCGTTTTAAGGCATCTGTAAGCATAGGCCTGATTCAGTGCCGAAATGAAATTAAGCGGATTGCTTTAAACCGTTATGCGAGTAGTTTATATGTTATAATTTGTAATTAATTCCTGGCCATCTTTGATAAGAGGGGAGAAAATGAAGACTTTCCCATCCCTGTCCATATTCAAGGGTATGAAGATCAGGAAGAGACAGTATATCTTCAAAAGTTGTAGACCGATAAATTGAGGAGATGGGCCATGAAGAAAAAAATCATTTCGATCGTGCTTGCCATCTGGGTATTGATGATTGTGATCAGTGTGGTTCTTCTGTTACTGCCCAGAACGATCCATCTTGATGGTGTGGGTGTAAAATATCGGCTGGGTGGAAAAGACAACAGGGAACCAGAGCAAACGGTTCATATCAAGATGGATGGCAAGCGTTATCTAACGACCTCGGGTGATTACATATTCAAAGGAACCATTGATATTGAAGGTGAGCCTTTCCCTGTACCCGAAGATCAAAAGATGCTCAAAATTCGTTTTCATAAAGGATACGGATCGATGGAGTACATCATTTTTGAAAATGGGAAAACGGATATCTTCCTATACGGAACACTATTTGTTGATCGTGCATTCAGCAAACTCACCATCGCCATTTCCGAGGAGGATTCGAACGAAGAGCAGAACAGTAAAAGCTGGAGCGCCGAAGATGGGCTTATGCTCTCGATGCCTGCAACGAATCGTTCCGAAGCTATTCAGCTCTCTAATGAACTGATGGAAACTTATCTCGGGGGCTATACATTAAAATGAGAAATCATAAACATAAACAGGCATGCATTTACCTTGAGGGCCTTCTCCCTTCATGTAAACGACATGCCTGTTTTTTTATTTATGCTGCAAATCCCTAGTAATTTCCCTTCCTGTCGGGGTCTGGGCCAGACCGCCATCTGCCGTTTCTCGTAAGGATTCCGGCAAGAGTCGTACAGGAACGCTTTCAATAACCTTCGATGTTCTCCCATCCTCTTTAATAATCCAGTACGCGATGATAACTGTTTAATAGCGTTTACAATAAAATTCAAAGTGAAACACCGAAATAAAACGGATTATCCTCCTAAAACGCTCGATCTGCCGTTGATTAAGTATGCCAAATGTTGGTCTGATTTTATAAGCTTATTCTGTAGGCCAGATGCTTCTGGACTATACAAAAAATAAAGGAAAAAGGAGAGTTTTTGTGAACGCGAACACAATCGCAAAAGAACGCCTCCCCTGGTCAGCTCTGCTCGCTTTGGCCATGGCTGGATTTATATGCATTCTTACAGAAAGCCTGCCGGCGGGGCTGCTGCCGCAAATAGCACAAGATCTGGAGATCGGGGAAGGTTTGGCTGGACAGCTCGTCACTTTGTATGCGGTGGGATCTCTTCTGGCGGCAATTCCCCTGACGACATCAACTCGTGGATGGAGACGCAGGCCGCTGCTGCTATCATGCATCTTCGGTTTTCTGATTTTCAACACGATTACGGCCGTATCCTCGGTATATGGTTTGACCCTTGCTGCACGCTTCATGGCGGGTGTATCTGCTGGAGTGTTGTGGGGGATGACTGCAGGTTACGCACGCCGGATGGTTTCAGACTCGCTAAAGGGAAAAGCGATGGCTGTCGCCATGGTGGGAACACCGCTCGCCCTTGCATTGGGCGTTCCCTTGGGAACCTTTTTGGGCAATTACGCAGGATGGCGTCTTATTTTTGAAACAGTCTCATTATTGACGCTAGTACTTGTATTGTGGGTGCTCTGGAAAGTACCTGACTATGAGGGGGAGCCTGCACGTCAGCAGCTTGCGCTTCATCGGATCTTTGTTATACCGGGGGTTCGCCCCATATTGTTTGTTGTTCTGACCTGGGTACTGGCCCATAACATTCTGTACACGTATATCTCACCTTATCTGGGCGAGACGATGCTGTCCGAAAGGGTGGACCTGGTTCTGATGATCTTTGGAGTGACTTCGGTAATCGGTATATGGATTATTGGACTGTTGATTGACCGTTACATGAGATTATTGATTCTGGTTAGCCTTGTTCTATTTGCGCTGGCATCGCTGGCAATGGGGATCTTTATCCATCAACCGATAATGATCATTCTGGGAGTAGTCGCTTGGGGGCTTACATTTGGCGGAGCGGCTACGTTATTACAGACTGCAATTGCGCAGGCCGGAGGCCAAAGTGCCGATGTTGCCCAATCCATGCTGGTGACAGCATGGAACCTGGGGATCGGAGGGGGAGGGATTGTTGGAGCTATCCTGCTGGACCAGACAGGCGCTCGTTTCCTGCCCATTTCCCTGATCCTGTTGATCGTTATGGCCTTACTCGTCGCCTGGTCCGCCAGTAAACATGGTTTCCCAAGATAGGTTATTGAACTATGATCGATGAAACATTTACACCGGATTCGTTCCTTCGATGAGATTTTTGGTTGCAATAGGTGAGGACATCGCGATGAGGGTGGTGTAGGTACCGTATTGATCGCATCGGTCTCCAAATGCTTCAAGACCAGCAATCGAATCCGTCATGATTTTCAACAGGTAATTATGTTCTCCACTGACGCGGTGGCATTCGACCACTTCGGGTGACGAGCGGCAAAAATCAAGAAAGGCATGACAATCCCGTGTGCGAAAAAGAAGATAGGAAGTACTCGATCTCCCTATTTTCTGCGGGGAAATGATAGTACGGTACTCTTCGATTACGCCGCTTTCTTCCAAGCGCTTCACGCGTTCCGTAACGGCGGGTTGAGACAAACCGACCAGCTTGCCCAGTTCCGTCATGGATATCCTTGCCTGGTTTTGCAAATGAAAGAGGATATTAGTATCGATTTGGTCCATAAGATGGCCTCCTTTTAAATTATAGGAAATATTTTGTGAATGCCTTTATATTCATTGTAGATTAAAGCAGATAACTTGGTTGTCTTATGTAATATGAATGAGATCATTTATATAATAAGCACACTTACTTTAAATAATCAAGCACGTGGCACATGGAGGGGAAGAGAGAAATGGGAGACAGAAATATGAAGTTTAATCCTGCATTTGTAGAAGAAGTGATTCACCGTACGTTGGCAGAAAAAAGAATTGTGGGTTCCGTTGTTCAGATTGCGTGGAAAGGGGAAGTGGTCTATAACAGCGCGGATGGCCTCGCCGATCGAGAACAGAACAGACGCATGCAAGAAAATGCACTGTTCAGGTATGCTTCTGTAACCAAACCGATTGTATCCACCGCCGCCATGGTATTGATATCCCAAGGTAAATTAAAGCTGGATGACCCGGTTATGAAATGGCTGCCTGAATTCCGTCCCAAACAGCCAAATGGGGAAGTTGCCTCCATGACGGTTCATCATCTGATGACACATACGGCGGGTTTAACGTATCGTTTTTTTCAGGAAAACGGAGGAACGTACGAACTTGCCGGAGTATCAGATGGAATGGATATCGCTGGCATTACGCTGGAAGAGAATTTGCAGAGGATTGCTTCTACTCCACTGCTGTATGAGCCCGGGAAGATGTGGAGATATTCGATTGCAACTGATGTACTCGGTGCAGTTATTGAGAAAGTGACCGGGCTGACACTGCGAGAGGCAGTACAACTGCTCGTAACTCATCCGCTGGGCATGAAGGATACGGATTTTGTCGCTGTGGACTCGGAGAGAATGACGGCTGCCTATGCGGACAGTTCCGACATTTCTGGGCAACCTCGTCGCTTGCGTGATGAGGACCAGGTTCCTTTTATTGAAGGAACGGCAGGCTTCCAACTTGCACCAGAAAGATACCTTGATCCATCGGCCTATCTCTCGGGTGGTGCGGGCATGGTAGGAAGTGTGGGAGACTTTCTAGTATTGCTCGAAACGCTGCGTCAAGGTGGAGGTTCGCTGCTTCCTAAAGCGCTGGTCACCGAAATGACGACTAATCAGATTGGCGATCTGGACATGCCTTATTGGCCGGGCAGAGGATTTGGCCTGGGATTCACATTGCTGAAAGATCAGGTAGAAGCAGGTACACCGGAGTCTGCTGGAACGTGGCGTATGGGAGGAACCTATGGTCACTCGTGGTTTGTTGATCCGGCGGAAGAACTGAGCGTTGTCGCGTTTACGAATACAGCTCTGGAGGGCATGTCAGGCAGGTTCACAACGGAACTTTACGAGGCTGTCTATGAGGGGATTGAGCGAGAGAGATAAGTAGTGTGATGGATTATTATGGAAAAATGTGATAAAGTAAAGCAGCAGATTACAGTGAATTCTAAATTTGATTCCGAAATGAGATGAGAAGATGGATCGCATCCGCAATTACTTGTTTGTCTTCGCAGGCAATTTTGTAGCTGCCTATATGATCTTTCCAGAAAGAACTATTGGTAAATCCGTGATGTTTGCTTCACTGATGCTGCTGCTGAGCATGGGAATGGATTTCATGAAAAGCAAAAATCAGCATTCGCTGGAGCAGCAGTAAGCCAGCTTATCATTACATGTCACTCGGAATACCTTATCCGTATTTAATAATGGGGCCGATTCTCGACAGAGGATCGGTTTTTTGTGTACATTTGAAGCATGAATGGACTGAATGTTGGTTGAGTCAGAAGGTGGGGGAGTTTTTCCTATGATCCGAAAACCAAAATCTCTTTATCTGGCTCCCATTTACATGTCCACGATTGTTCATTACACTTGGTTTATAGTAATTACTTAATCCAAACTCAGATGTTCAGGGGGAATATATTTATGCATCAATCCGCACATATTCAGGAAGCCAGAGATTACATATTAAACCGTATTAATGATAAACCTGTCGTGGGCATGATTCTGGGATCAGGGCTGGGAGCGCTCGCGGACGAGATCGAGAATGCTACCGTCATTCCATATACGGACATTCCTTATTTTGCTCAATCCGAGGCGATTGGTCATGCCAACGAATTGGTCATCGGAGAGCTGATGGGCAAGACTGTCGTAGCGATGAAAGGACGCCTTCATTATTATGAAGGGTTTACGCTGGATGAAGTCACGTTCCCTGTCCGGATTATGAAAGCACTGGGTGTCGAGCAGTTGATCATCACCAATGCTTGTGGAGCCATCAATACCAGCTTCGAACCTGGACAGCTTATGTTGATTACGGATCATATCAATCTGGTAGGCAATAATCCGCTGATGGGGCCGAATAATGCCGAGCTGGGTGTACGCTTCCCTGACGTATCACAGGTATATAATCGCGAACTCCGCAGTATCGCCCTGAAGGTAGCGGAGGAGCAGAATGTTGGTTTGCAGCAAGGGGTATATGCATGGTGGAGTGGTCCGGCGTATGAAACTCCAGCAGAGATTCGCATGATTCGTACGATGGGTGCGGATGCTGTGGGTATGTCGACGGTACCTGAAGCGATTGTAGCCATCCATGGCGGGATGAAAGTACTGGGCATTTCCTGTCTTACCAATATGGCTTGCGGAATTCTGGACCAGCCGTTAAGTCATGATGAAGTAATTGAAGTCGCGGCAAAAGTAAAAACAACCTTCATCGGATTGGTTAAAGGTATTCTGAAAGAGATGTAATTCGGAATCGAGAAGGAAGCTCTACTTTCAAAGCACTAATATGTTAAGCATTGTCCAAGACGGAGGGATTCCGTTGGGCAGTGCTTTTTTTCTTTGGTGAACAAGGCTGTTTAGCAAGATGGGCATAAGCTCCCTTGTATTTTTCATTCCTGTTATCGTACTGTTGGAAGATGGGGAGAAGCGTGAAGTATAGACTTTCTGTATCATCGGATGAGACGACTATAAAGCATATAAAAAGGAGGATGTAGAATGATCAAGCAAGTAGAGCTGCTGTGGCAACGTATTATTGCAAAAGGGACGGTAGCAAATGCAGATTTTGAGGTAGCACTAAATCTTCAGCCTGGTGCGAGCGATGAAGATTTTCGATCCGTAGAAAACGAACTTGGTGTGATATTGCCTGAAGAGATGAAGGCTCTGTATCGTGTGCATAACGGACAAGCCTGGAATGTTGGCGTAGATTCCTTTGTTCGTAACCTGACATTGTCACCTCTGGATCAAGTGAAGGAGAACTGGGCCTTTTTGCAGGAAGAATTCGACCCGGACGAGATGGAGCCCGAGATTGAGGATGATGCCATTAAGCCAGTACTGTGGAACTGCAAATGGATTCCGATTGCGGAAAATGGTGGTGGGGATTATCTATGTCTGGACACTGACCCATCTAGTGCGGGAACGGTAGGACAGGTGTTGTACTTTTGGCATGATTGGGGACATCGGTCGGTTGAGGCTAAGGGATTATTTGAATTTATTCAGAAATGTATAGAAGAAGAGGACGAATCGAACGGTTCCGCTTAATCATTAAGCGGAAGAGAGAGATTTCCCGTGTGAAATAGTGGCGTAGAAAAATAAATCGCTCCCTGGAGTGCAGGCATCAAGCCGCACCAGGGAGCGATTTATTTGTGTAGGATTTACAAGGATACGGGCCAGAGCAACAGCAGTGAACATAGAATCAGACCTGAACCGCCGCCCAAGGTATAGACCGTGAGCTGGCGGAGTAAGGACTTTTTCCAGAACGGCAGAGCTGTCTGGGTGCGAATCCGTTCATTTTCCCGTTGCAGGGCGTTCGATTCTCTGACAAACATGCGCTTGAGATCACCGAATCCTTGCAGAAAGGGGCTCATGAACCCACTCTGCAGCACATGGATTGCTGTTCCGGCCAAGAGACATATCAGACCGGCGACAAACAGCTGGTCTGAACCTTCATGTAGGCCACCGGAGCCGCCTAGTATTCCGCAGAAGTCCAGCAGATAGGCAGCCAGAGCCGTTATCAGACCGGCCAGAGCGTAACGGATAAACATTACTCGGCTACCCGCTTGGTGAAGCGGAGATCCGGGTTGGAACGAGTGTCAAAGATAACGCCCTCAATACTAGGACTAATCAATGCAGTGTCGGCAGAGAAGAGGATCGGTATAATTGGCAGTTCGTCCATTAGAATGGCCTCGGCTTGATGCAGCTCTTCAAACCGTTTAACTGGATCAAGCTCAAACGTGGATTCGCTGATCAGCTTGTCGTATTCAGGATTGCTCCAGTTGGTAAAGTTGTTGGAGTTCTTCGATGTGTAGTGTTCCAGCACACCCAGCGGATCGAGGAAGTTTCCTTCCCAGCCCATACGTGCGACTTGGAAATTCTTTTGCTTAAAGGTATCGATGTAAGTTTTCCATTCCTGATTCTCCAAGTTGACTTCAATACCCAGATTAGTTTTGAGCATTTCCTGAATGGCTTCGGCTACTTTTTTATGTTTGTCGGACGTATTGTATTTGAAGGTAACTGTCGGGAGTGCAGATAAGCCTTCTTCCTTCAATCCTTCCGCCAGCAATTCTTTGGCTTTTGCCGGATCGTATGCATAATATTGGGTTGGCGCCTCTTCCCGGAAATCTTTGCCGGATGGTGCTGTTACGCCGTAAGGGACATATCCGAAAGCTGGTGTTTCACCGCCCTTGGTTACACTTGTCGTCAACGCTTCACGATCAAGTGCATAAGCTAGG
Source organism: Paenibacillus sp. RU5M (assembly GCF_900221055.1). Classification (NCBI taxonomy): domain Bacteria; kingdom Bacillati; phylum Bacillota; class Bacilli; order Caryophanales; family Paenibacillaceae; genus Paenibacillus; species Paenibacillus sp. RU5M. The sequence continues at coordinate 7,661 of NZ_OBQM01000015.1, forward strand.
GCCTGTCTGATCTTTTTGTTCGTGAAAGGTTTTTCCTCCACATTGAAGGAGTAGGTATATACGCTGAACGAAGGATGGGATAGGAACTCCGCATTGTTCCGCTCTTGATCAAGCGTATCCACTGGTAGGGAGAGGATCAGGTCAAGCTCACCCGTTTTGAACAGTTGATAGTACGTGTTGGAGTCCTGAACCATTTTGAAATGGATGGTATCCATCGTGATGTTGGATTTATCCCAGTATTGATCATTTTTGGCCAGTGTAATTTGTTCATTGTGTTTCCATTCCTTAGCAATGTAAGGACCGTTACCTACAATCGTATCGGCTTCTGCTGCCCACTTCTCATTGTTGTCCACAACGGAAGCTTGAACCGGCAGATAAGCATGGCCAACGACAATGGTTGGGAAGAAGGCCAGCGGAGATTTCAGCTCAACCACCAGTGTATGGTCATCTTTAGCGGTCACACCGACATCCTCAGCTTTTCCTTTTCCCGTGTTATAAGCTTCTGCGCCTTTAATGTAATACAGAGAAGAGGGGTCGTAAGCGGCAGTGGCAGGGTTCAATACACGTTTCCAAGAGTATTCAAAATCCTTGGCAGTTACAGGTTCGTTATTCGACCATTTTGCATCGTCGCGGATAGTGAACGTGTAAGTTTTACCGTCCGAAGATACATCGGCTTTGCTGGCTGCCCCTTCAACGATTTTGCCTGATTTGTCGTATGTATACAGTCCCTCATATAGATTATCAATCACCCAGTAGGATGTTGTATCAGATGCCAGTGCAGGGTCCAGTGTGTATGGTTCTCCACCGGCCAGATTTGTGTTCAGTACTTGCTCAACGTTTGCCGCTGCTGCCTGATTGTCCGGTTTTGAAGCAGTGGCACCATTGTCAGTTGTCGAACTGGAGCATGCGCTCAAGGCAACGGATGCTGCGAGCAAGAGAGAGACGGTCCAGTTCGTTTTTGTTTTGTTCATTTGTTCATTCCTCCATTAATGATTAATTCGTGTTATTCGTAAAGATGACATGCTACCCAGTGTCCTTTTTCGACCTCCCTTCCGGCAGGCATGCGGTTTGCGCAAACATCCATCGCGGCAAAACATCGTTGATGAAACGGACAGCCCGCCGGGGGATGAATGGGACTGGGCGGATTCCCTTGAAGCCGAATACGATCCCTTTGCCCTTTTAAACGGGGATGTGCGGCGGGAATGGCCGACAGCAGCGCCTGAGTGTAGGGGTGGAGCGGATTAGCAAACAGATCGTCCCGTCCGGACAGTTCCATCATTTTACCCAGGTACATGACTCCGATCCGGTCGCTGATATGCTTCACCATAGCCAGATCATGCGCGATAAATAGATACGTCAGTTCCTCTTCGCGCTGCAGATCCTTCAGCAAATTGACGATCTGTGCCTGAATGGACACATCCAGCGCGGAAATGGGTTCATCGGCTACGATGAAACGTGGCTTGACGGCAAGTGCCCGGGCAATCCCGATGCGCTGGCGCTGTCCTCCACTGAATTCATGGGGGAAGCGGTGGGCATGATCCGGGTGAAGCCCGACGCGCAGCAACAAGTCTGCGATGATGTCTTTTCGCGCTTTTCCTCGAGCCAGCTTGTAAGCATCCAGCCCCTCAGCGATAATATCTCCGATGCGAAGCCGCGGGTTAAGCGAAGCGTGCGGGTCCTGAAAGATCATCTGCAGATGGCGGTTCAACTCCCGCTTCTCACGCGGTTTGGCCTGTCCGGTATCTTGTCCGTTAAACAAAATCTGTCCTTCCGTAGCTTTCAGCAGCCCCACGATGGTTCGACCTAGTGTAGATTTGCCGCTGCCGCTCTCGCCGACAAGCCCGAGTGTCTCTCCCCGACGGATGTTCAGGCTGATGCCGTCAACCGATTTGACGGTCAGATTGGACGGGCCGTGAAAATGCTTCTTCACATTGCGAATTTCAATTATAGATTCGGTCATGCTCATTCCTTTCTGCCGGGATACGGTCATCCACTCGAGGAGCTCGAGGATCGTTTAGCCAGCATCTGGCACTGTGTTTTGATGAAAATATGGTTGCATCAGGCATTTCCGTCAAACAGATATCCATCGTGTGCGGACATCGGTCTGCGAACGGACAGCCAGGCGGGAGCGCAGCAATATCCGGGGGCGAGCCCTCAATAGGAATTAGCCTGTCATGTTCTGTATCATCCAGTCGCGGGGTGGACTGGAGCAGTCCCCACGTATATGGATGGCGTGGCCGATCAAAGATATCCTCCACCGTGCCGGTCTCCACAATGGTGCCTGCATACATGACGGCAACGCGGTGAGCCACTTCGGCGACAACGCCCAGGTCATGGGTAATCAGCAAAATTGAACTGCCCGTTTGCTGCTGTAGGCTGCTTAGAATATCCAGAATCTGCGCCTGAATAGTAACGTCGAGAGCGGTCGTTGGCTCATCGGCGATCAGCAGCTTGGGATCACAGGCAAGTGCCATCGCAATGGCAACCCGCTGACGCATTCCTCCGCTGAATTCATGAGGATATTGATGATAGCGGCTTGGTGCATCAGGAATACCCACGAGGTTTAGCAGTTCTACAGATCTGGCCCGAGCATCTTTGGGCGTGAGTTTGCGGTGCTTGCGAAGTCCCTCGCCGATCTGAATACCGACCTTCATCGTTGGATTCAGAGAAGACATGGGGTCCTGGAACACCATGCTGATCTCGGAGCCTCGGATTCGGCGCATGGCTTTAGCGGATAATCCGCTGATAACCCGCCCCTCAAAGCGGATTTCGCCGCTGCGAATACGGCCGTTTGGTGACGAGGACATCCCCATCAGGGAACGGGCGGTTACGCTTTTTCCACTCCCACTTTCACCGACGATGGCAAGTGTCTCTCCTTCATCGACGTGAAAAGAAACATCTCTTACAGCTTCAAGTTCTTTATCACGTGTGGCAAAGGAGACCTTCAAATGATTGACCTCCAGTAAATGACTCATGGTGTGAACCTCCTTAACGGTTGGAGCGCGGATCAAAAGCATCCTGCAGCCCATCACCGAAAGCGTTAAATGCAAACATGGTAAGCGAGATCATTAGACCGGGAAATAACAGTCTCCACCATTGTCCACTCAGAATGACCCCAAGCGAATCGTTGGCCATCGTCCCCAAGCTAGCGATGGGTGACTGGATACCGAGTCCTAAAAAGCTCAGAAAGGATTCGGAGAAAATAGCCGATGGAATCGTGAAGGTCAGGTTGACGATAATGATTCCAGCCGCGTTGGGCAGCAGGTGCCTGAAAATGATCTTGGCATGGGATGTGCCGAGCTTCTGCGCTGCAAGCACGTATTCCTGTTGTTTCAATTGCAGGATCTGACCTCGGACGACGCGGGCCATCCCAACCCAACCAGTAATGGACAGGGCAATAATCATCGTTAACAATCCCGGTTTCATAACGACAAGAAGTAGGATGATAACCAGCAAATACGGGATACTGTACAAAATTTCAATGATTCGCATCAAAAGGCTGTCGATTCGATCTCCTGTCCGTCCCTGTCCGGCGCAGTAACCGGCGATTCCGCCAATCAGGACGCCAAGCACGAGGTCTATGGCTGCGGCTGTAAAGCCAATCAGCAGGGATATACGAGCTCCTGACCAGGTACGGGCCCACATATCCCGTCCGAGATCATCCGTGCCAAACCAGTGATCAGCGGAGGGTGGCAAATTGGTCTTGAGCAGGGACTGTGAGCTTGGCGAGTAGGGAACCAGTAACGGACCTACCAGAGCCAGCGCAATAATGACAACGAGCAACAACAAGCCAAGCAAGGATAATCGATGACGAAAAATACTGTATGTACGTTGCTTCCATAAGGGAAGACCCGGGCTGGATATGCGGTTCACACTCAATCGGCTTCGATCTGCCGGTGTGAAGCGAGGGTCCGATGTAATGGGGTCTGTAGTTGTAGCTTTCATGCTAATCTCCTTTGCTGGAAAGCTTGATTCTCGGATCGACGATCCGGTACGACAGGTCGATCAGGAAGAGGGTTACGACCAGAATGACACTGTAAAAGATCGTCGTTCCCATGATGACCGGGTAATCACGGTTGAAGATACTGTCCACAAAATATTTGCCGATTCCCGGAATGGCAAATATCTTCTCAATCACGAAGGTGCCGGTGATTACGGAGGCGAAGAGCGGCCCGATAAAAGATAATACCGGAATGAGTGCGTTTCTCATTCCGTGCCGGATGACGACTGACCAGGTAGATAATCCTTTGGCTTCTGCTGTTCTTATGTATTCCTGCTGCAGCACATCCAGCATGCTGGTCCGCATGAAGCGAGCGATGACAGCCAGTGGTGTTACCGACAAAGCCAGCGAGGGCAGTATCGTATGCTGCCAGGTTCCCCAGGATGCAACGGGGAAGAGCCTCCATTGGACAGCCGCGTATTTAATGAGCAGCGGTGCAAGAATGAAGCTCGGGACGGATATCCCGATGATGGCAATGAACATGGATATGTAGTCCAGCGGCCTTTTGTGGAACAGGGCGGCAACCGTGCCCAGTGCAATGCCTGCAATCAGTGCAATGACAATGGACTGGATGCCAAGAAGGGCGGAGGGTGGAAACCCTCGTGCGATCAATGTGTTGACATCGGTCGTTTTGGACTGGATGGAGGGTCCCAGGTCCAGCACCAGCAAATTTTTCAAATACAGTGCATACTGGACAGCAAGCGGTTCATCCAGATGGTATCTTGCACGCATATTTTGCAGGACAGCTTCAGGTATCGTTTTGGAATCGTTGGAAAAAGGGTCTCCAGGGATCATGTGCATGATTAGAAAAGTCAGCGTCACAATGATCCAGAGCGTCAAAAGCATGGTGAAAAAGCGTTTAACAATATACATGATGCAAATCTCCTGTTCTGTTTCTCTAAGCACTCTTCCCATTTAATCTACTACTGTTCAATTAATAATCGCACAGAAATGCACACATTCGATGTAGAATGCGAGAAACTATTAAAAGCTGATAAGAATACTAGGTATATTAAAGTGGTTTGTATATATTGTCAACATTAGGTAGTCAGGTTTGTTACTTTGGATAACTCTTAGAATATAAAAATGGCTTGCTTTTTCCTGTATAATTGGGGTCAGATAAATGTATCAAATCCCCCATAGACCAATGATCCGTCTATTCCTATATAGACAATATTAATAGTTCGGATGAAGAATAAAATAATTGAAAAATAAGGAGCCCTTCCAATGAACCAAATAACCATGCGTCAATCCAAGCAGGCAGATCAGGAGCAGCTTGCTGAGTTGCGAGCTTTGGTTCTATATGATGATTTAAACAGGCTGGGAAGGTACGACGATGTGAAGGTTCGTGAACGTTTCCATAATTCATTTGACCCTGTCCACACGTGGATTATTGAGGTCGAGGGTGCACTGGTGGGGTGTGTAGCGTTGAAGCCAAAGTCAGAGGAGATGCTACTTGAGCATTTCTATATTCATCCCGATTATCAGGGTCAACAAATAGGAACTCAAGTGCTGAATATGCTGCTGAAACGGGATGAGGTCCGGGGCAAACGTGTTATTTTAAATGTATTGCAGGGCAGTCCGGCTCGGCGTTTGTATGAACGTTTTGGGTTTGTTTTGGACAGTGAAGATGAGGTGGATGTGTTCATGTCCGTTCAAGTGCACTAATTGTTACTGTACATCTATATAAGTTGAACTATTCTTTTACACAGAAACGGAGAGGACAGAAAAAACCTGGAAAAGCGAAGCGTTCGCCTTTATCAGCGGATTTTTCCCTTGAGAAAAGGGAATCAAAAAAATCTGGGGATAACAGCGATTGGAAGGTTATTCTGTCATCGGAGTGTTCAGTGTAAAATCTTTAGTTCAAGTTATATAACAGACCCATTCATTTAATTCTTGAATGGGTCTATTGAACTTTTCTATTATACTTTCCAGTGATGGTATCCTAATATGGATAATAACCTACTTTTTATATAGGAATTATATAGTATGGAGAATACCAAGATGCCGCATTGGAAGCGAAATCTGTATATTCTGTGGTTTGGCCTATTTTTCAATCATATGGCTTACACCTTGTCTGTTCCGTTCTTTCCGCTGTTTCTGCAAAATGATCTCGGTATTCAGAGCGGATTGGAAGTCTGGTCCGGCATTTCGATCTCGATCAGCTTTCTGATCAGCGGACTATGTGCTCCTTTCTGGGGCTCGCTAGCTGACAGATACGGAAGCAAACTGATGCTGATTCGTTCGGGCGTTGGCCTCGCCATTGCTCATCTGGCTAACTATTTCGTTTATGACCCTTACACGTTTATCGCTGTGCGGATATTTCAAGGACTCATGGCTGGTTTCAATCCTGCATCTATTACATTGGTCGGCACCAATACACCAGAGAAGCATGTAGGTTATGCGCTTGGCGTCATCTCCACATCCACGGCTGCCGGAGGAATTCTGGGACCGCTTGTGGGTGGAGTACTAAGCCATTGGATCGGGCTGCGAGGATGCTTTATCGCCTCGGGAATCATTACGCTGCTCTCGGCTGTGATGGTGATATGGGTAAAAGAAGCCCGCGGTCCCCGTACTGTGGTTCGCACAAGTATTCTGGGTGATCTAAAAAAAGCTGCCTCCACTCCGGGATTGATGCGGATCTATGGTTTGATTTTGCTTGTTTCGACTTCCGTGCTCATTATTGAACCTGTATTGACGCTTTATGTGGTCCAGATTGGTGGAGACGTGAGTAGTGCAACACTTAGTGCAGGAATCGTCTTCTCAGCCATCGGCGTGGCAACGGTAATAATGGGGCCGCGCTGGGGACGGATTGGTGGGAAAATCGGATACGAGAAAACGCTGTTTATTGGCCTGCTGGGCGGCGGCATTGGCAGTTTACTGCAACTGACGGCGTATAACCTCATTTATTTTGGAAGTCTGCGATTTGTCTACGGTCTGTTCTTTGCTGCCGTGTATCCGGCCTTGAATGCGTTAATCATCAAATATGCTGACCGTGATTTCCGGGGAAGGGCTGTCAGTCTGAGTCAGACTGCAAATCAATTCGGTATTGTACTCGGCCCGTTACTCGGCGGTTTTCTGGGCGGATGGACGGGGATTCCTTTTATTTTTCTCCTAACGGGCATTGTCCTTCTGGGAGCAGCCTGGACAGTCCGGGTAAGCGAAAGGAACGAGGCGAATAAACCGGGATTGGGCATGGCAGCAGCAGAAGCAGGCGGAAACAGCATAAAGAAATGATGAAATGATCCTCAGAGAAAAAAAGGTACTTGGACTGAATTAAATGGTCATCACTACAACATAGGGAGGAATTAATATGTCACAACGACGATTGAGATTGGGAGCAAACTTGAATGGAGTGGGAAATAGCATCTCTTTTTGGCGACACCCGGATATTCCGATCAATGCCAGCGTAAATCTGGATTTCTACAAGAAACAGGCGATTAAGGCGGAGGAAGGGAAATTCGATCTGCTCTTTATTGCGGACGGCCTCTTTATTAACGAGAAATCCAACCCGCATTTCCTGAATCGTTTTGAACCGTTAACCCTGCTCTCTGTTCTTGCGGGAGCAACCTCACACATCGGACTGGTTGCGACGTTGTCTACCTCATATAGTGAACCATTCACAGTGGCAAGACAATTTGCTTCCCTGGACCATATTAGTGGAGGACGAGCCGGATGGAATGTAGTCACTTCGCCACTGGAAGGCTCAGCGCTGAATTTTGGCAAAGGTGAACATCCGAACCACGCGCTGCGCTACGAAATTGCAGAAGAACATCTGAATGTGGTCAAAGGGCTGTGGGATTCATGGGAGGATGACGCGTTTATCGGGGATAAAGAGAACGGTGTTTTCTTCGATTCATCCAAACTGCATACGCTGAACCACAAGGGAGATCACTTCTCCGTTCAGGGTCCACTCAATGTGGCGCGTTCGGAGCAGGGACATCCGGTCGTTTTCCAGGCAGGTTCTTCCGAATCCGGCAAGGATCTGGCGGCCCGATCGGCCGATGCTGTATACACGGGGCATGAGACGTTGGAGGAAGCTCAGGAGTTCTATTCGGATGTGAAAGCAAGAGCGGTGGCTTATGGTCGTAAGGCAGAAGATATTCTGATCTTCCCTGGCATCGGTCCCATTGTGGGCAGAACGGAGGAAGAAGCGGAGCGCAAGTACCAGGAGATCGCGGAGTTGGTCGATATTGACCATGCACTGAACTATTTGGGCCGATACTTCGATCATTATGACTTCGCCCAATTCCCATTGGATGAGCCCTTCCCCGAGATTGGTGATTTGGGAAGTAATAGCTTCCGCAGTACAACAGACAAGATCAAGCAGCAGGCACGAGAACAGGGACTGACCCTCCGCCAAGTGGCATTGCTTGCATCGACGCCTCGCACTTCTTTCATCGGTACACCGGATCAGATCGCTGATCAGATTCAGGAGTGGTTCGAAGAGGGAGCTGCGGACGGTTTCAATATTCGTACAGTTGTGCCGAACGGACTCGCGGACTTCGTGGATCTGGTCGTACCTGTTTTACAAGAGCGCGACCTGTTCCGTACCGAGTATGAGCATGAGACACTGCGCGGTAATCTGGGTCTTGAGATTCCACTCAATCGATATACATTGGAGACGGTAAAATAAATCAATTATCGCAAATCGAACTTGCTTCCAGTTCAGAATGCTTTAAAAGCGATCCAGACAGCCCCTATCATAACGACAATCCCGCATACCTTGCTCAAAAAGTAATCAAAGTCGCTAGGCTCGACATCGTTCGCCCAGAACGAACGAAGTGAGAGGTAGAAAAGGAAGTCTTGAAATTTTTGATAACGGAAGCTGCACCATCCGAAAATCACTGCGGCTAATGCGAGAAACAGATAACCTGGAGCACCACGAGTGTAATGATATTCTGGGTAAGCGGCTGTTACAAGCGTTGCAGGAGAGAATTGTTCTTCCCCATCCTGAAGTACTCTTTGGCTGCCAACGTACAAGAAGACCTCGGAAACGCTATTGCCTTTTGCATCAAAACTTATTAATTGTCCGGAATGATCTTGGACTTCATACTTGTTCCCGTTAGGATATATCAACTTATACGTTGTACTAAACGCAGAATCAATTTTCGTGATGATATATTGCTGATGATTGATGTAAACAGTCCGTTCCTGATGATCAAGGCGTACTTGAATAGGATCTGCCGTTCCGCTGCGATAAGTCATTAGATTAGCTTGTTCAATATCCAATGTGTACTTGTTGTTCTCAACATGGAAAATCGGCTCTGTGAAATAAGGTCTGGACAGGATCGCGATGATTACGGACAGGACCAGAACGCATGAAAAGAAAATGAAGGTGGGGGACTTCATTTTTTTGAGTGACTCTCCCATATAAACGCCATCCTTTCCATTTAGTTCTATAATACGTCATTAAGAAGCACAGGTTGCGATCTCCGTTACTGCCTGAATAACGGCCGAATAACGACAACACGAAGAAACCAGCAATTCGCCCATCATCTGGGGACTTGCTGGTTTCTTTGGTTAAGATGCTGCATTTATACGATTATACTCTCAGATCAATCTCAAACGTCTTGATTTCATACGGCTCAAGTGTAAAAGTTACTGGCGTATCATGCAGGAGTTCACCATCCGGCACTTCCATTAGATTGCATTCTCTCCACGCATGAATCCGCAGATCACTTGTCAATTCCAGCGTATTCATGCTGCCGGAATAATCATGCACGCGTACGATGACACGATTGGAATCCTCCGCCTTCTTAACTGCCGAGATCATGGCTGTGCTGCCGGACAAGGTGAACATGGAGCGACTTGGCTGCTCTGATTGTCCCTGTGTATATCGAGCTGGAGCATTCAGAAGCCAGGCTTGCTGCACGGTTCCGCCAACGAGCCAATCTCCCTGATGCGGAAGTAGAGCATAGGTGAAGCTGTGTAGTCCCTGATCGGCATGTGGATCAGGGTGCGTAGCGCTCTTGATCAGGGTCAGCCGCATGACGTTATCTTTAATGTCATACCCGTATTTGGAATCATTCAGCAAACTGACGCCATAACCTCTGTCGGATAGATCAGCCCATTGATGGCCAACGGATTCGAAACGCGCCCAGTCCCAGCTTGTGTTCCAGTGCGTGGGCCGTTTAACGTTACCGAACTGAATATCATAGGTGGCTTCAGTGGAGCGGATGCCGACTGGGAAGGCAACCTTCAGCAATTGTTGCTGTTCATGCCAATCCACCTCAGTGGCGTAATCGATTCGTCTATGCCCGGTATATACAGTCATGTTCTGCGTAATGGTGGAGCCAAGGTATTCCCAAGCAAAGCGGATCACGGCCTGAAGCGGACCAGTCTCTACGACTTCAATGCTGGTGCATTTCGTAATCTCTCGCATATCCTCCTGATAGAAGATATCAATATCCCAGGCCTCGTGGGCAAGTGGTTTGTCCTCGAACACCTGAAGCACATTGCCTCTTGCGCCTTTGGCAAGCACCTCACGGTGTGGCTCTTTATCGTAAAGGCGTGTCAACTGCCCATTCTCATTCCACTCGAGCAGATAGAATGGTGTCTCGATTCCATTAGCTGTGTGGATGAATGGAGATTGCTCAGGGATATCGTTTACCGTATTGCTCTGGAAGTGAATTGTGGTATACCCCAGCGAAGGAATATCCTTTACCTCGACGGACCAACGTGCATCCTGGTATTGAGCGTTCAGAATCTCACCGGAATCGCTCAGCCAGGTCCCCGTTGCCAATTCGCCTGAAGCCGCAGGAATGCTCACGATCTCTGTAACGACCCATGGGGAAGCATTCCAGATGGTGTACGTATAAGGAGATTCTCCGCTGCCAGCGATAGCGGTCCGAGCCTGCGTGTCCACGTGACGGCCAATCTGTTCGGCTTCTGCATATTCAATTCTACTATCCTCATACACCTCTGTGATGGAGGAACCGGGAATGATGTCATGGAACTGGTTGCGCAAAATGATTTTCCATCCCTCGGTCAAGGACTTCGCTTGATACAGATCCCAGTCATTGTGCACAATACTTTGCAATGAATTCAGCCATTCCGCTTCACGGTAAGCCAGCTCAAGCTTGCGGTTCATCCGTTTGTTGTACGCCTGGCTGGTATACGTTCCGCGGTGATATTCCAGATACAGCTCGCCATCCCATGTATGGATGTACGAATCGGTCTTCTCCACCGTCTCCTGCAGCTTTTCAAAATAATCATCTGCGCGTCCTGTCTTGACCTTGGGCAATCCGGGCAGTTGATCCAGCCGCCGTCTCATCTCCAGCATTTCGCGGTTAACTCCGCCTCCGCCATCGCCATATCCGTATGACAGCAGTAGATCCTGGTTCATCTCCTTATCGCGGTAGGCATCCCAGATGCCCTTGACCGTCTTCGGAATGATTTTTCCGTTATAGGTATAGAACCAGGAACCTGGTTCGGACCACGGCTCGGGTGTAGTAATGAAGTGGGTCAGCACCTCTGAGCCGTCAATTCCGCGCCAGTGGAATGTATCGAATGGCATGCGGTTGTATTGGTTCCAGCTGATTTTGGTCGTCATGAACGTATGAATGCCGGATTTTTTCAGAATTTGCGGCAGAGACCAGCTGTAGCCGAATACATCGGGCAACCATAGATATCGGCAATCCGTCCCGAATTCTTCTTTGAGAAAACGAGTGCCAATCAGCAATTGTCGGACCAGGGATTCGCCCGAGGTCAGGTTACAGTCAGCCTCCAGCCACATGCCGCCGCCCGCTTCCCAGCGTCCTTCAGCGACACGCTCCTTGATGGATTCGTACAGTTCCGGGTAGTCCTCTTTCACATATTCGTACAATTGGGGCTGTGTCTGAAGGAAAACATACTCCGGGAACATCTCCATCAGGCGCATGACCGTAGAGAAGGAACGGGCGCATTTCTCGCGCGTATGCTTCAACCGCCACAGCCAAGCAACGTCAATATGAGTATGGCCGATACAAGTGACGGTCACATCAGAGGCTTTGTCCATCGCACTCAATCGGGCGCTCAGGTCATCCCTTGCCTCATGCACAGAGGTATAGAAGACATCGGACTTAGGCTGCGACCAATCAATCAGGCGGAAGGACTGCTGGAGTGCATGAAGCAGCTTTGTGCGTTCAGGTGCATGGGCATCCAGAATGTTGACCGTTTCCAGAATTGCTGACCCTGTAAATACAAGATCATCAACAGCTTCATCCAGCCAACACAGTTCTGCTTGTCTGAACGTATGCGTCTGGTTGCGGGGCTGACCGCCACCTTCCAGACCGGACCATAAGCGGAAGACCAACTCGTTGGTGCTGCCTGCGGCAGAGGCTGGAAAGAACACTTCCTTGTGGTTGGAATCTACGCCTTGAAACGGCTTTCCATCCCAGTAGAACAGTGATTCAAAGCCGGAATTGTTACCACCCCCGGTATCGCCGAAATCAAACAGTCCGACAATCCGTTTATCTTCCCAGGAGGCAGGGAACTCGACTTTTGTACGCAGCCACAAATAGAGATCTCGACCGGACCAACTTTCTCCTGTATGCATAGGCTTCCAATGGATATCGTCTCCCGGCAGGGCAGGGTTAATCTCTTCCCTGCGGTCTTCGCAGGCAAGAAAATGATTTAAAGGCAAACGATCCCGGTAACGGAGCTCGGATAATTCATGAATACGTGCTTGTAGTTTGTTTTCAGTAAGAAACATCGTTAAAAACCCCCAGTTCATTTTATCGGGGAGTGATTCATATATAGAGAGCATCCAAAGCGATTATGTATTACATAACTATTATAGGGGAATGCGCCCATTATAGCGCTTCCATTCGATTTTGACAAATTAAAATATGGATTACTGGTTCTATGTGCAGGTGATTGTCGAATTTAACCAAACGGTGATACACTGAGTTGGAAATTGGTCTGGAGGAGGTGCTCAGGCGCGAATGTCCAGGATACGAACCATGTATAAGAACTACTTGAAGAAAAAAATGTTCAACAAAATCCTACTGTTTTATTCCATGGTTATGGTCCTGTTATTCATCAGCATCTCGGTGTTGGCCTACCGCTACTATGAACAGCGAGTGGTACAGGAACAAATGGATGCCAGTTTGCAGGAGCTGGATATTGTCAGTATCAACCTGAATCAGCAGTACGAACGGCTGTATAATGCCGTGCAGCAGATTTATACCGACGCCATGATTGGCGATGATCTGAAGTATTTTTTGACTCATGAATACGAGGATTTTCTCAATTGGCGCCTGAATCAATATGCTTACAGCTACCGTACAGAGCGAGGGAACTTTGATTATCAATTACGTCTGCTGTTAAAGGATGAGGCCTCGATTGCAAATGTCGTGTTATACAGCACGGATCAAAATTTTTTCTATGTTCTTAATCGGGAGACCCAGCACTTTTACTATCATCCCAAGCTTTCTGCAGGGCATCAGGACTGGTTCCAGCGGCTGAGGAGTGCACCTTGGCAGTATATGGGCAGCGAACCGCTGTTCGAAGGGAAAATGGCTGATGAGCCTACCCCGTACAGCTACGCAAATGTGCTCAAAGACTCCGTGACATTGAAGCAGTACGGTGCAATTATGTTTGAGCTGAATACAGACCGTATCAAAGGGCTGCTTCGAGACAGACTCGACGGCAAGAACAGTCGGATCTTGCTGATGACAGGAGAAGGTGAGGTGATCTTCGATTCGCAGGGCAAGTATGACAACACCGTCTACCCGTACTGGGGGAAGATGAATTTGCCGGAGGATTGGGTGGATCTGGAGGAGCGCTCCAAGGTGCAGCTGCTGAATATCGGGAATACGGGAATGGTCGTGGCTTCTATTATTCCGGAGTCGCAAATCAAACAGAGCCTTCAGGCGATTCGTTTCAGCCTCATTGGGATTGTGATTCTGTGCATCATGATTAGCATCGCGGTGACGTTCACCATCATCCGCCGTTATTCCAAAAAAATTCACAGACTCGTGCTTTACATGCGGCGCTGGCAGGAGGGTGATCTGAGTAAACGTATCGAGATGGAGGGGGAAGATGAGCTGCAGCAAATTTCGCAGAGATTTAATCATATGTGTGATCGGCTGGAGTCTTACATAGAAACGGTATATGTGTCGGAGATCAAACAAAAGAACGCGCAGCTTGTGGCTTTGCAAGCCCAGATTAATCCCCATTTTCTGTACAATACGTTGGAAAGCATCCGCATGAAAGCCATCAGTTTGGGAGCCAGGGATGTTGGGCAGATGATTTATATTCTCGCCACGATGTTCCGTCATTTGATCAAAAAGCAGACCCATGTTACCTTGGCGGAGGAAATAGAGCTGTGCGGCATGTACCTGGCTTTGGTCCAATATCGGTATGAGGACAAGCTGCACGTGGAGACCCATATCGAGAATGCAGCGGCGGGAAGCATGGTCGTCAAGTTGCTGGTCCAGCCGATTATTGAGAATTACATTGTGCATGGTTTTCGTACGAATGATGATGATAACCGGATCTCCATCACAGCCGAAGAAGAGAACGGCGTGATTCACATCCGTGTAAAGGATAACGGAAAGGGGATTTCCGCGGAGAGACTGCTTGAACTGCAACATGGGTTGCATAAGGGCGATGAAGCTGCTGAGACATCTGACCGATCTTTGGGTCTTAAGAACGTGCACGACCGCATACGTCTGAATTATGGCAGTGATTATGGTCTGCACCTGAACAGTGCGGAGGGCGAAGGATGTGAGGTGACCATCAGCATTCCAGTTACAAGGGAGGAAACGGGATGAGAAGTGTAATGTTGGTCGATGATGAGCCGCTTATTGTCAAAGGAATGCAAGCGATCATTGATTGGGATCAGAATAACATGCAGATTGCCGGAACGGCATGCAATGGGTTGGAAGCGCTAGCAATGATGGACGAGGTTCCTGTCGATCTGATTATTACGGATATCATGATGCCGCAAATGACCGGACTTGAACTGATCCGGGAGACTAAAGCGCGCAATCCATATACCAAATTCATTATTTTAAGTGGTTACGAAGAATTCAAATATGTGCGGGAGGGCATCTCACTGGGGGTTGAGAACTACCTGCTCAAGCCAGTCAATATGGATGAACTGGAAGCGACCATCAAGCATATGCAGCGGGATTGGGAGCACGAAGAGATGCGCCAGATTCAAATGGATCAGAGCTGGAGGATTCTGCGCAACAATATTTTGCAGCGATGGGCGAACGAGACCATTGACGCCAAAGAATTCCGTGAGCGTGCGCAGATGCTTGAGATTCCCATGAACAAGTCCACATATTGTGCGGCTTCTCTGCGGATTGTAGGCGATGACAAGGCGGATGATCCCCAGATGTATCTGCCGGGAATTGCTGAGCAGTGTGAGCAGCTCGGGAACAAAGACCTCCCGGATGGCTGCGGTGTTATCTGCTTTCCCGATCAGGACGGAGACATCATGCTGCTGTTCGTTTCAGCCGGTACGGAAGGTAGTGATGAATGGCAGCTTCAGGCACTCACCAAAATGAAGCAAGCGGTTGCTGAGGACACAGGTGCACGTGTATGGGGGATCATCGGTCAATCCGAGTCGACCTATCTGGGTTTTCCAAAGAGTTGCAAGTCCGTAAAGCTGTGGCTTCAGAATCATTTGTTTATGGATTGTAATACCTTCATCATGCAAGTGGAGAACGAAGAAGCTACCAATCAGCATCAAGAGAAGCCTGGGCCAGCGATGGAGCAGTTCCACAAGCTGCTACGGGATGGTGAAGGTACAGAGGTGGATCGGTTCATCGACGAATTCTTCATTGCTGAGGGTAAGGAACCCTGCCTCCATAGAACACCGTTCTTCAATTCTGCGATCCAGCTGATGCTGGCCGCCAAGGAACTAGAGAAAACGCCTGACTACGGGGACATCTTCGGACCCCTGTCCAGAATTCATACGCTCAACAAACTGAAACAATTAGTCAGAAAGGTTGTTCATCGCACGCTGGATACATATCATACCGCTGAGAAAACGTACAGCCCGCATATCATGGCTGTGCTGGAGGTGGTGAAAAATCACTATCAGGATGAGCTTTCACTTAAGACACTCAGTCAGAGGCTGGAGCTTCATCCGAACTACCTCGGCCAATTGTTCCAGCAAGAGGTCGGTACCACCTTTTCTGATTATGTGAACCAGTATCGAATTGAGCGTGCCACTCATTTGCTGTTATATTCGGACAAAAAGACGGCAGAAATAGCGGGCGAGGTGGGCTATTGGGACTCCACATATTTTTACAGACAGTTTAAGAAATATGCTGGCGTTTCTCCTACGGAGCTGCGCTCGATCTACATGAAAAAATAAGCCGGGGGCTCCGGTTGAATGAAGACACTCCCCATGTGGGGGTGTCTTTTTTGTTATGCAATGAAAGCACGATCTTTAATTAATCCATCAATTTATTGGGTTTTTCAACTATCTCAAAATTGGTAGCGCTTGCATAATGGAGGTAGGAGTGAACGAGGAAATCCAAAGCACCAAAAGGGCTTAGATCCAGTGTTGATTATAGGGGATTAATGCTGGATGCAGCTAAAGCGATAATGAACGAGATTATAAGGAGGGACAGCCGTGCAGGGCATCTTCAAAAGTCTGATGAAGAACAAGGCGTTTCTTCTGCTGGTACTGCCGGGAGCAGCTTGGTTTATCATTTTTGCCTATTTGCCAATGTTCGGAACGATTATTGCTTTTAAGGACTTCCGGATTCATCCGGGCGGATTTCTTGAAAGCGTTCTAAAAAGCGAATGGGTCGGGTTCAAGAACTTTGAGTTTCTGTTCTCCACCAGTGACGCCTATATCATCACACGTAATACCATTCTGTATAACCTAGGTCTGATCTTTCTCGGGTTGGTGCTCGCGGTGACGCTTGCGATCATCATGAACGAACTGTTGAACAAACGGCTGGCGAAGATTTACCAGACCGCAATGTTTATGCCTTATTTCCTGTCCTGGGTTATTATCAGTTATTTCGTCTTCTCGTTTCTGAGTGTGGAAAAGGGTGTGTTCAACCAGATCATTACCTATTTTGGTGGAGATCCGGTTAGTTGGTACAGTGAGACAGGGTATTGGCCGTATTTTCTCATTCTGCTCGGCCTGTGGAAAGGTGCAGGTTATGGCAGTGTAGTATATTTGGCAGCAATCGCAGGTATCGACCGTTCTTATTATGAGGCAGCGATGATCGACGGCGCCACCAAGTGGAAACAGATCCGGTACATTACGCTGCCACTGCTCAGACCACTAATGATCATCCTCACCATTTTGGCGATCGGCGGGATCTTCCGTTCCGACTTTGGACTGTTCTATCAGGTTCCGCGGGACTCTGGTGCGCTGTATCCGGTCACCAATGTCATCGACACGTTTGTATACCGCGGCTTGACCATTATGGGTGATACAGGAATGAGTACAGCTACAGGATTATATCAATCGGTTGTCGGTTTGATTCTTGTCCTGCTGGCAAACTATGCTGTGCGTAAAATTGAAAAGGATTATGCCGTATTCTAGGCTGCGGCAAGGGGGTGCTTCCATGAGTAATTTAAGCGAACCGGTAAAGCGGGCATCTGCCCATACGAGGAGGACCGGAAAGAAATCGAGAGATCTAAATGCCATTTCGCCGTTATCCAATGTGATTTTTAATATAGCTATCGGTCTGTTTGCCTTATCTTGTATCTTTCCGTTTCTGTTCATCGTTATCATCTCATTTACCGATGAGAAGACGCTGGCAATCAATGGCTTTAAGTTATTCCCTGAAGTCTGGACGCTGGATGCCTACCGATTCCTTATGGAATCCGGGCAGCAGATGGCCCAATCGTTTGGGGTTACCTTAACGGTGACGGTTGTCGGAACCGCGCTCACACTGTATTTGGTCACCACGTATGCATATGCCATCTCGCGCAAAAATTTTGCGCAGCGTCGGTTTTTCAGCTTTTTGGCCTTCTTCACCATGCTATTTTCCGGCGGTCTCGTTCCCAGTTACATTGTGGTTACGCAGGTGCTGCACTTGCGGGATTCGATCTGGGCGCTGATCCTGCCGTCAATTATGAACGCTTTTTACATTATCGTTATGCGTACATTTTTCACGACCACCGTGCCGGATGCGGTTATTGAGTCAGCCAAAATCGACGGAGCTACTGAATTCGGTATCTATACGCGCATCGTGCTGCCGATTTCGTTGCCGGGCATTGCGACTATTGGATTGTTCAGTACGTTAGGATTCTGGAATGACTGGTTCAATGCGTTACTCTACATCGACAATGCGAATTTGATTCCACTCCAGACATTGCTGATTCGAATACAGAACAATATGGATTTTGTTGTGCAAAACAGCAGCCGGGTCGTGTCCTACGACATTGCCTCGACACTGCCAACAGAGACCGTCCGCATGGCGATGGTTGTCTTGGCTACACTGCCGGTTGCGCTGGCGTATCCGTTTTTCCAAAAATATTTTATACAAGGCCTGACCATCGGTTCGGTCAAAGAATAAGTCTGGTTGTGCCTGCCCTCAAAGGGCAGTAACAATAACATTGATAAGGGGGATACACATGAAGAACAAAAAGACCAAAAAAATGGTTCTGCTCATGGTTACTTTACTGCTTGCATTTTCTACTGTTCTAGCAGGCTGCGGTGGCAGTAATACCAATGATACAAGCGGGAATGCGGCATCCGGGGGAGAATCCGGCGATAAGGACACGGTGAAGCTCAAGGTATATCTGATTGGTGGTCCACAGCGCGATCTGCCAATGGTACAGGAAGAAATGAACAAATACTTAATGGAGAAAATAAATGCAACCGTTGACATCACGATGATTGACTGGGGTGATTATTCCAAACGTATGCCAGTCATTACCGCTTCGGGCGAAAATTATGATATCGCTTTCACTTCTTCCTGGGCTTATGATTATCTGCCAAATGCCACCAGAGGAGCATTCCTGCCAATCAATGATCTGTTGGATAAGTATGGTCAGGGCATTAAAGAGCAACTTGATCCACGGTTCCTTACGGGATCGCAGATCGGTGGCCAAAACTATGCCGTGCCAGTGAACAAAGAGTTGGCTTCGCAATGGGTATGGCGCTTCAACAAGCAGTACGTTGATAAATACAACATGGACATCACCAAGATTCGCACATTAGAGGATCTGGAGCCTTACCTGCAGCAAATTAAGGATAATGAACCAGCCGACATTACTCCGCTGGCTGTTCCGAAGGGCTTTAAGCCTTATCTGGCGTTCGACTTCCTATTGGGTGACGAATTCCCGGTTGGTATCAACATGAATGGTGACACTGGTAAATACGTTAATGTGTTGGAATCCGAAGAACTGAAAAGCTCGTTGAAAACCATCCGTAAATACTATCAGGCTGGTTATCTGCGCAAGGATGTAGCGACACTGGAAGGCATCGACAACATCAAAACAGGCAAATGGTTTGTTGACCGTGAACAGACACAGCCGTACGCCGAACTGGGATGGTCCAGAAGTGCGGGCTATGATATCGTGACTACACCGATGCAGGATCCGGTTATTTTCACTGGTTCGGCAACAGGCGCTATGCATGCAATCTCGGCGAACTCCAAGAACCCTGAACGGGCTATGATGTTCCTGAACTTGCTGAATACCGATCCATATCTGCGTAACCTGATCAACTACGGCATTGAAGGAACACATTACAAAAAGATTTCGGATAATGTCATTGAGGATCTGCCAGCGATGAAGGACGGATTCCAGATGCCTGGCTTTGCCCTGGGTAACTTGTTCCTGACCTACATGCACAAGGAAGATCCAGCAGATAAGTGGGAAGCGTTCAAGGAATTCAACAATTCCGCGAAAGTTGCTCCGAGCTTTGGCTTCAACTTCAATCCTGACCCGGTGAAGACGGAAGTGGCTTCCATCTCCGCTATCGTGAAGGAATTCTACCCATCCATCATGACGGGAGCTGTTGACCCGGATGAGCATCTGCCGAAAGCGATCGAGAAGTTGAAAGCGGCAGGTCTGGATAAAGTGATTGCAGAAGCACAAAAGCAATACGACGAATGGAAAGCTGCAAATCCAAAATAAGCCTGAATGATAAAGTAGACATGGAAACGTCTGTCCGGTTTGACGGGCGTTTCTTTTTTTACCCTGAGTGGATTGCCAAAATTGGATTGGAGGATATGGCATGAAAAAGCTTGGTGCGAGTCTCCTATTTGTAATATTGGTATGCGCTGTTCTTTCCTCAGCGGCCTTGGCGAAGCAACCTTATTCATCCTATTGGCTGCCTGAACAATTGCTTAACTGGAGTCCAGCTTCCGACCCGGATGCGGCCTTCAACCGGAGCACCATTTCGCTCCAGAGCCGATTCACAGGCGAGGCAGTTAACCCGAACGCAACGAAAGATCCCAAAGTGATGGCCTTGTCTGCGTTGAATCAGGGAACCAGCGGCGTTCCATCACAGGGCTCGGATACATTCTCTGCAAATACGTTCTCTTACTGGCAGTATGTCGACAAGCTCGTATATTGGGGTGGCTCGGCGGGAGAAGGTATTATTGTGCCACCAAGCGCCGACACGATTGATGCGGCACACCGGAACGGAGTGCCAATCATGGGCACAGTGTTCTTCCCGCCATCCGTATACGGTGGCAAATATGAGTGGGTGAAGCAAATGCTTCAGCAGAACAGCGACGGCTCCTTCCCCGCCGCGGATAAATTAATTGAGGTAGCAGAGTACTACGGTTTTGACGGCTGGTTTATCAACCAGGAGACTGAAGGTGGAACAGCCACTGACGCGCAGTTAATGAAGACATTCCTCCGTTATCTTCAGGATCATAAGCCTGCGGGTATGGAAATCATCTGGTATGATTCCATGACGAAGGAAGGCAATATTTCATGGCAAAATGCGCTGACGGACCGGAATGCGATGTTCCTGCAGGATAACGGGAACAAGGTATCAGACAGCATGTTCCTGAATTTCTGGTGGAATGATCTTGGCAGTTCTGCGGCCAAAGCCAAAAGCCTGGGCAGATCACCATTTGAACTGTTCGCAGGTATCGATGTGGAAGCTAAAGGATTCGATACCAGTCTGAAATGGAATTTGCTGTTTCCTGAAGGGAAATCGGCTGTGACTTCCCTCGGCATTTATCGGCCGGATTGGTCGTACAACAGCGCGGACAGCATGACCGATTTCTTTGCCCGTGAAAATAAGTTCTGGGTAGGGCAGAACGGCAACCCGGCCAATACGTCGACAAGCCAGGCCTGGAAAGGGATTGCGAACAATGTGGTTGAATCATCGCCGGTGGACCAGCTGCCCTTCACGACCAACTTCAACACGGGCAGTGGCGAGAAATTCTATGTTGATGGCACACAAGTGCGGGAGACTGGATGGAATAACCGCAGTTTGCAGGACGTACTTCCGACATGGCGCTGGTTAGCAGAAAGTAAAGGCACGGCGCTGAAACCTTCTCTCGATTGGTCGGATGCCTATTATGGTGGCAGTTCCCTGAAGGTAGCCGGTGCATTAAGTCCAACGAATGCAACCCATCTGAAGCTTTACAAAACAGCTCTCAAGATCGAGTCGGGTACTGAGCTGTCAATTACGTACAAGACGCAGAGCAAGCCGGGAATGAAGGTTGGCCTCGCTTTTGCAAACCAGCCGGACCAGTTCGTCTTTCTGAATGTGAAGAACGAGAAGGCAACCGACTGGACGACGGACACGATCAATCTGACGCCATACCAAGGAAAGCAGATTGCGGCACTGTCCTTGTATTTTGACAGTACAGAAACCGTATCGGATTATAACATCCATATTGGGAAGCTATCTATCCACAAGAACAGTAGTCCATCGAACCCTCTTGAGGCCGTTCAAGCACTGCACGTCACCCAATCCGATTTCCGTGGCGGTATTTACGGTGATGCAAGGTTGCAATGGAACGCGTTGAACGAGGAAGTTCAACAATATGAGATTTACCGTGTACTGCCCGACGGCAAAGAGACTTGGGTGGGTGCGACCGCCAATAACGTGTTCTATGTGCCTGAGATGAAGAGAATCAACGCGGAACAGGCGACTGTACTGAAAGTCGTGGCAGTGAATGCAAAATATGAGCGCGGCCAGGCTGCCAGCGTGACCATCCAGTGGCCAGCGTATCCGAAGCCGGAAGCAAAATTCAAGGCGGATACAACACTTATCACACCAGGTCAGCAGGTGCATTTCACTGATCTCTCTTCCGAGGTGACGGAAGGCTGGTCGTGGACTTTTGATAATGGCAGTCCGGCTGTCAGCACGGAGCAAAATCCAGTGGTAACGTATGACAAGGAAGGCACGTACAATGTGACGCTTACAGCTACCAACAGTTCGGGGCAGGATACAGTAACGAAGCAAGCTTTGATCACCGTAAGTAAGGGTGCTTCCGGGATCAAAAATGTCGCACTTGGCAAAACGGCCACTGCCGACCATGCCTGCGGACCTGCTGAGGGTGCAGGAAAGGCAATTGATGGGAAGGTGACGGGCAACAGCAAATGGTGCGCACTGGGAAACCAGCCGCATTGGCTGCAAGTTGATCTTGGCAAAGAACATCAGATCAGTGGTTTTGTCATCAAACATGCGGAGAGTGGTGGGGAGTGGTCTGGTTTTAATACAAGCGACTATTCGATCCAGGTCAGTGCTGATGGTCTGAATTGGTCAGATGTAGTTCATGTACAGGGGAATACCGCAGCCGAAACCTCGGATGCAATTGCACTGGTCAAGGCTCGTTATGTGAAGCTGAATGTGCTGAAACCTACGCAGGGCGGCGATACGGCAGCCCGAATCTATGAGTTTGAGGTTCGTGGGTTGCAGCCGTAGTTGGCGGTTGAGAAGTGACAAGTGTAGCTGTGAAATTAGCAAAAAAGGAACCATGCGGCCAATCCGGTTTCAATGACGGCTGGATATCCCTGAAATATCCCGTCTTCTAATGGGTGTACCGCATTGTATCAGACTACGACTGAATAGGATTGAATTTGAGGCTCACAGATCATTGGATCATGTGAGTCTTTTTACGTTTATGCTGGATTCGCTTACAAAGGTTTTAAAATCGTTGTTTTAGATAAAAAATCGGTTTTGCAATCAAAGACAATGTTAATGAAAAGTCTTATATTGTAGTTAAAAAGATAGAAAGGAGTGAAGGCGATGAAGAATAGAAAGATCATGTTTGCTCGTCCGCTGCAAGTGGAAACGGTAGAAGAGGACTTTATTTTGCCAGCCCTAGGGGAGAAGGAAGTATTGGTTAAATTGATCTATTCCCTGATCAGTCCGGGAACGGAGCTGGCCATGTTATCGGGAAAAGAAGAGTGGGCCAAGCTTCCCGTATGTCCGGGGTATGCGAGTGTAAGTGAAGTGATCGAGGTGGGACAGGGTGTACACCATGTTCAGCCCGGGGACGCTGTGTTTCATTATGGTCAACATGCTGAATATCAAGTGGTATCCACAGATCATGTTTTCATCAAGGTACCTGAGCACTTAGATTTGAAGTGGGTTCCCTTCACCCGTATGGCAACCGTGGCATTCACCTCCGTTCGTGTATCCAATATTGAACTTGGGGACGTTGTTGGCGTGACGGGGCTTGGATTGGTAGGGAATTTGGCTGCTCAATTGGCACGCCTTCAAGGTGCAACTGTGATTGGCGTGGACCTGTCACCGGAACGAATTCGAACTGCCCAGACATGTGGGGTTGACTATACGCTCCATGGCGGAGAAGATAAAGTAAAAGAAAAGATACATGCCATAACGAGTGGAGCAGGTGTATCCACTCATATTGAGGCGACGGGTGTATCCAGTGTTGGTGTTCAAAGTCTGGAGTGGATCGGGAAGCTGGGAGAGATTATTTTCCTGGGCAGTCCACGAGGCGAATATAACACGGATGTCACCGATATATTGAACTACTGCCACCTGTATGGACGAGGCTGTATTACGTTTAAGGGGGCACATGAATGGCGCTTCCCGGTTGAGCCGAACGAATTCGTGAAGCATTCCCTGGTGAGAAATTCGAACATTGTATTTGAACTGATGTTAAAGAACAAGCTGCATATCGAACCATTGATCAGTCATGTGATGAAGCCGGATCAAGCGCAAGAAGCATATGAGGGACTGAGATTGAATAAAGACCAGTATAACGGTGTACTGTTTGACTGGTCCTAGGAGGAGATTGGGATGATTAGAGGGTTAACAAGAGCAGGCTTAGGGAACATCGAGTCCAATGAACAATATATTACGAATGCTGCAAAATACGGATTTCAGTCTGTAGATTTGAATCCGCTCTCATTGATTGAAGATGTTGGCAAAGAACAGGCCAAACACCTGTTGGAAAGCAATCAGGTGATCATCGGTTCATCCGATCTGACCGTGGACTGGAGAACCACAGATGAACAGTTTCGTGAAGGACTTCAATCGCTGGTTCAAATGGCAGAAGCCTCCGCTTCGTTGAACTGTTACAGCTGTTGCACCTATATTTTACCTTCCACAGATCAGCCAGCAGCATCATTTATGGCGGCAGCTACCAAACGATTGAGATTATGTGCAGATATTCTGGACGCATATGGAATTCGACTGGGCCTGGAGTTTGTGGGTTGCCATCATCTGCGTACTCAATGGAAGAATCCATTTATTTGGAGTGTGGAGGATACGCTTGACTGGATCGAAACAATTCATGCTCCCAATGTAGGTTTATTGGTGGATTCCTATCATTGGCATACGAATGGATTAAAGATTGAAGAGGTGTTGGATCTTAAGAAGGAACAGATTGTCCATGTTCATATCAATGATGCTTATGATCTGCCCATTGAAGAATTGCTGGATCATGAGCGTTTATACCCTGGCGAGGGAGTAATCGATCTGCAGGGGTTCTTGAAGAACCTGAAGACCATTGGATACACTGGCGTTGTATCTCAAGAGGTGCTTGCACCAACACCAACCCTCGATTCAAGTGAATTGTTTGCCAAGTCCAAAGCAGGCTTCGATAAAGTGTTTGCGAAAATATAAACCGGATCAGTGAGAAGGCAGTTGGGAGGAATACATGTGTATGAGGCATGGATGAATAGCATTTCGCCATTCGTAAGAGCGGCAAGAGTGACGGAATCATTTTCTTTGGCAGGGGAATGGATAGACCACGATCATGTGTATACATACATCGAACAAGGGGAAGCGGAGTTCTTCTTGAGTGGTGTGAAATTCCTGGTCAAAGAAGGCGACATTGTGCTGATGCATCCATTCATGTCTCATATCATTCGGTCTACCTCCACGCAGCCATTGATTCAGTATATTTTTCATTTTGATCTGTACTATGAGGAAGAGCGTAGTTTATTGAAGAATACGAGTGCAGCTCATAGTGAACGACCTGATCTGGCGGATAGGGAAATGAAGCTGGCTTCCATACGGCCAATCTCTCATTTGCAGCTAGCCGATCGAATTGAATGGAAAAAGAGATTTGCGCTCATGCATAAGGAGTTTCAGGAGCAGCGGGGAGGATCTTCGTTAATCACGAAATCCATATGTTTGGAGTTGCTGCATCTGTTTTTCAAAAATCAATCCGAAGATCAGGACCAAGAGGGGAACATGACCAAGGGGTGGGCATTCATTGAAAAGTCGATTCGTTATATTCATGAATGCTACGCCGACCCTCAATTAAATAATGTTGCTATCAGTAGACATGTCGGTGTATCGACGAACCATTTATCGCATTTATTCAAAAGCAAGCTGGGGATTACCCTTCACAAATATGTGACACATATCCGAATAGAGCAGTCCCAGAAAAGAATTATTGAAGGCACACATAATTTAACCCGGATTGCCGAGGAAGTTGGCTTTTCGAGTATTCATCTGTTCAGTCGGTCTTTCAAGGCTGCTGTAGGTATCACTCCCAGTAAATATGCAGCGATGAAATCGAGGGTGGAGTGGGAATAGGCGGATAGTTGCTAACTAAATATAAAAGATATATAGTATATTTAGAAAAGAAATAGTTAGGATGAATGCAATGGCATACTCTACAGCCTTATCACAGGGAATCTCCATTCTGCTCTACGTTCACGCGTACACCGAGAAGAACTGTCTTAACTATCTATCGACCAAAGTGATATCGGAGCAGCTAAATATTCCGGTTCCTACGACGGTAAAAGTCATTCGCAACCTGAATAACGCCAAACTGACAATGGCAAAAGAAGGTGCCAAGGGCGGCATATTGCTTGCGCAGCCTTTATCGGAAATCACGATGTTGGATGTATTCCTGGCGGTTGAACCCGGCAAAGATTTGTTTAAAATTCATACCGATGTAACACTCCAGGGACAAGACGTGGATGACGTGAAAGAAAAGGTCATTCATCATCTTGAAGGCGCAGAGATCGCAATGCAGAATTATTTAAAAGACATACGGTTAACCGATCTGTTTCATGAAGAAAAAAAGGGTTAACCTCTTTTTTTGGCTTTAACTAGATATAATATATATCAAGTATATTGCGTTTTGAGAGGAGCAGCTAAAATGAATTTGCATACAAAAGTGGTTGAAGCCAGAAACGGGGTTCCTATTCCCCAACTGGGCTTTGGGGTTTACAAAATAACGAAAGAAGCAGAATTTACAACAGCGACTCGCGAGGCCATTCAGGTCGGGTACCGACATTTTGATACTGCCCGGATCTATGGGAATGAGAAAGCGCTGGGAGCAGAGATCCGGCATAGTCAGATTCCGCGCGAGCAATTCTTCATCACGTCGAAAGTCTGGAATACAGATCATGGCTATGAAGCCACCAAGAAAGCTTTCCAGAAAACCATAAACAAGCTGGGTGTCGATTACCTCGATATGTATTTAATCCATTTTGCCTCGCCAAAGTATATCGAAACGTGGAAAGCCATGGAGGAATTATACGAGGAAGGCAAGATCAGAGTCATTGGGGTCGCG
Organism: Paenibacillus sp. RU5M; assembly: GCF_900221055.1. Taxonomy (NCBI): domain Bacteria; kingdom Bacillati; phylum Bacillota; class Bacilli; order Caryophanales; family Paenibacillaceae; genus Paenibacillus; species Paenibacillus sp. RU5M. The sequence continues at coordinate 34,553 of NZ_OBQM01000015.1, forward strand.
AACTTTGAGATTCAGCATCTGGAAGAATTAAGGAAGCACACGAAAATCTTGCCGATGATCAACCAGATCGAGACGCACCCGGAATTCCCTCAGAACGAACTGCGTGCCTATATGGACAAACATCAAATTTTACATGAGGCGTGGGGTCCACTGGGGCAGGGGAATAAAGTGTTATTACAGCATCCGGTATTGAAGGAAATCGCTGATCATCACCATAAGACGGTGGCTCAAGTGATTTTGCGTTGGCATCTGGAACGGGGCGTCATCCTGATTCCCAAATCATCCAATCCAAAGCGGATCAGAGAAAATAGTGAAATCTTTGATTTTGAGCTGTCCGCTGAGGAAATGGAAAAGATCAGTCGTCTAAACTCGGGTAAGAGGTATTCGATCCATCCGACAGGTTATATTGTGAATCCGATTTTTAATACATTGATGAAACTATTTATCTAGGAAAATAAGACAAAAAACGGGTCGTGGGTCATATTCCATCGACTCTTTTTTTGTATTTATGAAAACATTGACAATTCGTTAACAATTCCAGGATTTTCCGTTTACAAATCTCTCCTATAATTACAATCGTGATAGGTCATTTTTACTATGAACGTGGAAGTTGGGGGGATGAGCCGGACAAGCTCTCATAAAGACGATACATGCAGAATACCAGACAGCAGGGCATGACAAAACAAGGCAAATTAAATGGAATAGAGAAGGGTGACAAGAGCCAATGTCAATGAAAAAGGTGTTAGTGGTGTCCATGGTAGCAACAGTGTTAGGTACTTCTGTGGTTAGTGCAGTATCGGCTGCTCCTGCAGTGAAACCTGTGGCTAATGCAGCTCAGGTGCAAAATTCCACGCTTACAATAAACGGTAACAGCGTCGTCGTTCGTTCCATCGTTAAAAATGGGGAGACACTTGTGTCACTTCGTGATGTGATCAAAGCCATCGGCGCACAAGCCGAAGTACATAGCGGAACGACGGTGATCAAGCTGAATGATCACAGCGTGACGCTCCAAAACAATAGCAAACAAATCGTGGTAGATGACGTCAAAGTGAATCTGAATCAACCCGTTACTATCATCGGTGGTACAAGTTACATCGCTCTTCGTCCACTGGTGTCGGGCGTTGGCGGTACGATTGTCAAGCGAAACGGACTGCTTGAGATCAGTACAGTATCCTTGATCGATGAAGTCGAGAATCCTCGTTTTGCCGGAGCAGATAAGCTGATTGTTTCCAAGAGCGATAACAATGGCAGAAACGATTATCTCGTCAATACAACAAGCGGCAAATATGATCTGTTGTTAACGACAGACGGTGGATCGGATCTCGTTATTTCGCCAAGTGGTGATCAAGCGGCGTATACGAATGCCGAAGGAGCCGTTTATGTTATTGATCTGAAGACCAAGGCTTCCAAACTAATCACCAGCGACAACAGCATCAAGCCTGAGTTGGTATGGTCTGCTGACGGGAATGCAATCTACTTCCTGCAAGGGGATAAAGGGTCCGTGATTGCCAAGGTGAATCTGGCGGATGGGGCGATTACGAAAGTGGTCGAAGACAAGGTGGACTATAAGGAAAACCTGAATGTATCTGCTGACGGCAAGAAATTCATCTATACCGTAACAACACTTGGTACCGTAACTTCGGATACAACCAATGTGGATGAAGACAATGTCTCCATTGATTTCTCATCCAATCAACAGCAAATATTTTCGTATAACACAGCAGATTCAAAACCGGAGGCTGTGAAGCTCACAACATCAACTGACGACAAGGTATTTGTATGGTCTGCTGACGGACAAAAAGCCTACTACGTGAGTGTGCCTTCCGAAGACGGTAAAGCATCATTGCTGTCTGTGGATTCATCTCAAAAGTCTACGCCGGTGTATGCCGAGTACGATGTAGAACAAGCTATTCTGTCGGGTGGCATCTTGTATGTACTTGCGGCCCAGGATGACAGCAACAGCGTGATCCTTTCGATCGATCCGGTAACTGGAAAACAAACCAAGCTGTACACCGTATCTTCCGATGTATCCTCCATCGCGGTTGCCGGAACACAAATCTCTGTGGTTGAGAACGGCCGAGTTCTGGTACAAGCTGGCGGAAGCTGGAGAGCCGTTACGAAGTAATGTTTTATATCAAATATGATCACAAGCTTTTTAATTCGAGAGGAGTTTAATTAACATGAAAAAATGGATCAAACCCTTCACAGCAATGCTTATGGCTGTATCTCTGATTGGTGGACTGGGTGGCGCAACGACAGCATCAGCTGCCAAGAGCACAGAGAAAGGTAAAATAGTCATTAACGGTTCCTCCGCATTGCTTCCGCTGACACTTCAAGCTGCCAGCGAATTCAAAAAAGATAATCCAAAAGTTAAAATCTCGGCTTCCGCAGCAGGTTCCATCACAGGTCCTCAATCCGTTCGTAAAGGGATCGCGGATATTGGCGCTGTAGACTGGGATGCATCCAAAGATGTACCTGGCTTCAAGAAATTTGATGGCTTGGTAGCCAATCCGGTAGCTGTAACAGTGTTCACGGCTGTCGTTAATACCAATGTGGGTGTAAGCAATCTGACAACAAAACAACTGCAGGACATCTTCTCCGGCAAAGTGACAAACTGGAAGGAAGTTGGCGGATCGGATGCCAACATCGTTGTAGTTAACCGTAAATTTGGTTCCGGTACACGGGTTAACTTCCAACAAAAAGCTCTGGATGGCAAGGATTTCATGAGCAAAGGGGATAACTACAAAGAGGTTGGCTCCAGCGGTGATATGAAAACAACGATTGAAACGACACCAAATGCAATCGGTTATATTGACCTTCCGTATGTGACTAGCAAAATGAAGGCTGTATCCATCAATGGCGTGGCACCAACAGAGAAAAACGTCCTGAACAAAACATACAAAGTATGGGGTATTGGATATTACATGACCAAAGGTCAACCTACGGGAGCAACCAAAGCATTCATCGAGTATATCCAAAGCAGCAAGTTCCAGAACGGTTCCCTGAAAAAACTGAAATTCATTCCGCTTGCTGCCGTTAAATAACGAAAGCTGCGAACGTCCATCATTCTCGCATTTCATAAGGAAAGGGATAGCCAGCTTCTGCGCACGGTCGCCAAGCTGGCTTCTCTATGTGAAAGGAAGAGCCCTTCATGATCGATTTAAATCCATCCACGAACAGCCCTGCTCCGAGTGAGCTTGGTTCAAGCATCGGCAAGGCTCCCGGATCGGGAACCCGGTTTGACCGTAAGGCGCGTTTAAGATGGTCCAATAAACTGTTTCGCATGGTCTGTATTGGCAGTACATTGTTCGTTTGTCTGGTTCTGTTATGCATTCTGGTCCTTATGCTTCGTACGGGCGTTCTGACCTTTGCGGATGTTTCGCTCAGCGAATTCTTTTTCTCTACCAACTGGGACCCGGAAAATGAGCATTACGGTGCGCTGACCTTTATTCTGGGAACGCTGGCACTGACGGGGCTCACGATGCTGTTTGCCATTCCAATCTCCGTCATCATTGCCGTGTTTCTCGCGGAAATGACGCCAAAATGGCTTCGCCATATTCTGCGACCCGTATTGGATCTGTTGGTGGGTATTCCTTCTGTGGTATACGGTTTCTTGGGACTGACGATTCTCATCCCCTGGCTTAGGGATATCAGTGGACATGATCTGGCGGACGGTTTGCTCGCAGCGTCCATCGTTCTGACGATTATGGTGCTGCCTACCATTAGCCGGATCAGTGATGATGCCATATCTGCTGTACCGAACAAATACCGGGATGCAGCTTATGCACTTGGTACGAACCGATTCCAAACCATAGCTCGTGTGGTCTTGCCTGCTGCAAGAGGCGGAATCATGTACGCCGTCATTCTCGGGATGACTCGTGCCATTGGAGAAACGATGGCGGTGGTGATGGTCATCGGCAATACGGCGCAGCTCGCTAACAGTCTGTTTACACCAACAGCGGTGCTGACAAGTAATATTGTCATGCAAATCTCAAGCGTCGAATTCGATTCCACCTGGAATCACGGGCTGTATATGATGGGCTTTATCCTGCTTGCCATTTCCATCTTGATGATTGTAGCCGTAAGAATGCTTCAGAAGAAAGGGGGACGCTACTCATGAGTATGAAGAAACAGGCGAACGCTGTCCCCGCCTATTCGTTCGGCAAACGCAGAGGTGCATCCACGCTGATGGACCGGATTTTTACGGGCATGGTATGGGGTGTAGGGATTATCGTCATTTTATTCATTGTTGGACTGTTATTTCTTCTTCTGGAAAAAGGGCTGCCTTTGCTGAGCTGGGACTTTCTATACGGTGTTCCAAGCGAGATTGAAGAAGGAGGAGGGATCGGGCCGGCGCTGTTTAACTCGTTCTATGTGCTGATTCTATCCCTCCTGATCTCGATTCCCATCGGCATGGCGGCCGGGATTTACCTGGCGGAATTTGCTCCAAACAACAAACTTATGGAGATCGTGCGGATTTGCGTGGAGGGACTGTCTTCTGTTCCATCCATCATCTTTGGATTGTTTGGTATTGCCCTGTTTGTGGAGTTCTTCGAAATTGGTCTTACCATTCTGGGCGCCGCCGTCAGCCTTGCCTTTCTGAATCTGCCTGTGCTTACCAGGGTAACCGAGGAATCGGTTCGGGCGGTTCCGGTTGAACTTCGTAATGCGTCCTTTGCACTTGGCTCTACCCATTTGCAGACGATCCGTAATGTATTGCTGCCGGTGGCTATAAACGGGATCATGACAGGCATTTGCCTTACGGCAGGTCGGGCATTCGGAGAGAGTGCCGTCATTATTCTGACCGCAGGGGTGTCTACATCCGGGGAAATGTGGGACTTCAATTTGCTATCGCCAGGAGGAACCCTTGCTGTACATCTGTGGTACATTCAATCCGAAGCGATTGTGCCCGATGCCGAGGAAATTGCGCAAAAGACAACGGCTGTGTTGATCTTTGTGGCCTTGCTCATTAATATTCTGTTCCGTGTGCCAATTTGGCTGAATGCACGCAAAAATCAAGCCTAATGTGTCAGGCGTATCCAGTAACAAGATCAATTTCAACACCGGGAGGAACCATTGTGCAGCCAATCATTGAGATCAACAAATTGAATTTATATTACGGTCAGTTTCAGGCGCTTAAGGATGTCTCCATTGAAATTCCGGAGCGGGCCATTACCGCTTTTATCGGACCGTCGGGCTGTGGCAAATCGACGCTGCTGCGAACCCTCAACCGCATGAATGACCGGATACCCGGCACACGGATTGAAGGTAAAGTGGCCGTAGGGGGAACCGACATCTACAGTGGTGAAGTTCATGTGGAAACTATTCGAAAGAAGATCGGTATGGTTTTTCAGCAGCCGAATCCCTTTCCGAAATCCATCTACGATAATGTGGCCTTCGGTCCACGACAACACGGCATTCACAGCAAAAAGAAGCTGGATGAGATTGTCGAGCAGAGCCTGCGCTCTGCTGTCCTGTGGGATGAAGTAAAGGACAACTTGAAGCGTTCCGCGTTAAGTTTATCCGGAGGACAACAGCAGCGCCTCTGCATCGCACGTGCATTGGCAGTGGAGCCGGACATTCTTCTTATGGATGAGGCTACGGCATCGCTTGATCCCGTCTCGACCTTCAAGATCGAGGAGTTGGCTCATGAGTTGAAGGAACGTTATACCATCGTGATGGTCACACACAATATGCAGCAAGCAGCTCGGGTCTCCCAGCAGACGGTGTTCTTCCTGAATGGCGAGGTCGTGGAATACTCTGCGACCCAAGATATGTTCGCCGAGCCCGTTGATTCGCGTACACAGGACTATATTAGTGGTCGGTTTGGTTGATTTTGAATCGGCAAGAGGTGGAAGTCTTTCAGATAGTTATCTGGAAGGCTTTTTTCTGTTTTTGATTAGTTCAACAGACCACGTTGCTCCAGTAATTGTGTCGTAACCTTCCACAGCTTGTTTTGCATTCCAGCATCTCCGCCCGGATACACAGGAGTAATGGATGCCCCGCTTCCAACATTGAAATATCCTCCCGAAACCTCACTATATTCCGATTCCACTGCCAAACGAGTCATGATGTTCGCACCCCGCCGTGGGTCGCCGATATGCAAAAACGTTAGAATGTGCTCAAGCACACTCGCAAACCACAACTCTCGTCCGAGACCCGTAACATTAAAACCTGGATTCAAAGCATTCACTCGGATTCCAGTTCCATCCCAGTGACGGGCAAGTTCGCTAGTAAACATAATATTCAGCAGTTTGGTTTTGCCATAGATGGCGGAGGAGCCGCGTGCAGTAAAGGGATCGGTATCCGTTAAGTCATCGGGCAGCACCAGTGTGCCATGATTCCGCGAGGCTTCAGATGCAACATTGACGACTCGAGCGTGGCCTGCCCGAATCAGGGAAGAATGCAATGTGTGCGTTAGCAGCCAAGGTGCCAAATAGTTCACGGCGATCATCTCGGCAAACCCTTCGGAAGTGACTCTTTGTTCAAAAGCATGAAGACCCGCATTATTCAAAAGTACATCGATACGCGGATAAGCGGCTGCGATTTCAAGCCCTATACGTTTTACATCGCTCAGTAAGGACAAATCTCCAAAGAAAAAATTGATCTTGGCGGATGGCTCAATTTCCCTGATTTTGTTTCTGGTGGTCTCGGCGCGTTCTTCGCTTCTGGCTGTGAGTACAAGATGTGCACCGCGTTTGGCAAGTTCAATGGCGGCAAGCTGCCCCAGTCCACTTGTTGCTCCGGTAATTACAATAATGGGTTGTGTTGTTCTCATAATGAGGTCTCCTTTTGACACGAATAGGATCGAATTATATAATGGACATAAATCAACTATATAATTTAATTGATATTTGTCAACTATATATTCATAAGCCTACTTTGATGTATCGAGGAGAGGGAAACAACAATAATGAGTAAAAATCCGGTTAAAACCAAAGATAGAGAAACTCTGGAACTGGCACTAGGTGAGCAGATCCATGCGCTAATTAGTGCTTCGCATGCGCTCAATGTTCGATCTGCCGAGCGTTTCGATGCGACCTTGCAGCCTGCTGCTTTTCATCTGGTGCGGTGGTTGTACTCTTACGGTCCTACAAGCGCCGCAGCTTTGGCAGAAGCGACGGCTATGGACCGCAGTTCGGTAAGTCGTTTGATTAAACAACTTGAGAAGGCAGGGTATGTAAGCAAGGAGCCGGACCCCGAAGATCGACGCGGCGTTTTGTTGTCTTTGACGGAGCTTGGTCAACAATCGACGGTGAGTGCGCTCAAGGAGAAGGAGTCAACTTTTTATGAACGCATATCGGGATGGAATGAAGAGGAACTGGAACGTTTCACCACTATGCTTCGGCAGTTTAATGGGTTTAATGTTTAGGGAGAGGTATCATTTCACAACCCGTTAACTTACCCTTCACAAAAGTAAACATGTAAAAGCTAAATCAAAACCCAGTCAAACCCAGAGTACCTACGGATTCAGGGCGCATTGCGTCTGTGCATTCGGGGGTTCTTTTTTCTATATTCGGCAAATGTTCCGTCCTCAGATGTTTACAAATTCCTTCATTTATACCTCTTCATCACCCCTGTTATGCTAATTCTCTTCCTAATGCTCCACTAGCTGTGGTGGAACTTTCCTGAATGGTGAACAAAATCTGAATTTTTCTTCACCCTCTTGCATCCTTTCTCTAGTACATTTCAGCACCTCAATATGGAGGATGATAGAGCATGATCTTCATAGACACAGCAAAAGAAATCGTTAAAGAAATGTAAAGCAATGCAGATATATGTCAAATTTTTAATAGGCGCTTTCATTGCGTTGACCCTGCCCTCAAAGTTTCTTATATTTACTCCCGACACAACAACTCAGAACGGTGGTGGGATGATTTTGTTCAACAATAAAGGAAAGAAAATGCTCGCTATGCTTACGCTTATACCACTGGCTACGGGCCTTGTAATGGGAGCTTTCCCTGCTGCGGTAACCTATGCGGATGCGGGAGATAACACACCAACCAACAGCTCGGCAACAGGTTCATGGCAAACGGGGGATTTGCACGTACATACGTTTGAGTCCGATGATGCGCAGAATTCGTTGGAAAATGTACTCGACGCGGGACTGACGAAGTATGGTCTGGACTGGATCGCGCTTACGGATCATTTGCGGTTATCCAAGCGGGATCAGAACGGAGTAGACATTCCAGGTGGATCGATTCCGATGTCCAAAGGGATGAATGAATACCAGGTGCCACAGATCAAAGCACTTCAGGAAGCGGGCAAATATGCAGGCAAAACGATCTTCTCCGGTTTCGAATGGGACATGCCGACACATGAACACGTTGGTGTAGGTATTCTAACAGATGAGCCGAATTCGACCGAAGCGCTGGAAGCTGCGAACGAATTTGAGTATCGTTTTACCAATCGGGATGCGAATCTGTTCGATGCGGCCGACGTAGCGGATTGGAATCAGACGGGAGGACGTGCCTATACAACTCATCAGGATGCACTAGCTGCTATCAATTGGCTGGCAACCAAGTATCCAACGACGAGTTATGCGATGATCAATCACCCTTCACGGGGCAAAAACAAATATACCATCGCGGACTTCCGTGAGTTCAACGATCTGGCTCCACAAATTGTTTTTGGTATCGAAGGTATGCTGGGCAACCAGATGGAACCGGATCGCGGCGGGTATAACACAAGCTACAACGTAGCCAATCCGACCGCAGATGATGGATACAAATACCGTACATACGGTGGTGTGGACTTTATGGTCGCCAAAGTGGGCGGTCTTTGGGACGCATTGTTGGGAGAAGGGCGTCACTTCTGGAACTATGGTAATTCGGATTACCATTTCAAGACGATTGGCACCAATTCCAGCGGTTATTTTCCGGGCGAATATGCCAAGACCTATTCTTGGGTTGATGGTACAGGGATGCAAGCCGTGCTGGAAGGACTGCGTTCAGGGAAATCATTTTCCGTATTCGGTGATCTGATCAACGCACTGGACTTCACGGCTTCCGGCGCGGGCACTCAGGCTGAAATGGGCGGAGACTTGGGTGTGACCCAAGGTGACGAAGTGGAACTGAAAATCCGTTTCAAGAGCCCAACCACGAGCAACAACTATGAAAAACCAATCAACAGCGGCACGTCCGCTGGACAAGTACCGGTGGTCGATCATGTCGATCTCATAGCAGGAGATGTGACGGGCAAGGCCGAGAAGGGCACAGCCGCCTATTCCAAAGATACTAACGACTCTACCAAAGTGCTGGCAACCTTTACGTCCAACGATTGGACAACAGATTCGGAAGGTTACAATGTCATCACGTACAAGATCAAAGCAACGGACCAGGATAAATATTATCGCCTGCGCGGTACAAATCTGGGCATGAACGTTTCTGGTGAGACCGTAAATGGTGAACCGCAACTTGACCCGAAGATCACAACAGCGGATGCAGAGACTCGGTTCAACGAGATCAATGATCAGAACTATCGCGACCTGTGGTTCTACTCTAACCCGATCTTCGTGAATGCCACACCTTACAGTGATGCACAGGCGGTAACGGATACGCTTCAAGCGATTGATCTGGGCGATCTGAACGCGGTCACTTCCGACCTTACCCTTCCTGTTGAAGGAAAACATGGAGCCACGATTAGCTGGTCCAGCTCCAACCCGGAATTGATGGATGTACAGGGGAAACTTATTACACAGCCTGAGAACAATGAGCGACTGGAATTGACGGCAACGGTACAACGTGGCAGCGAAATGGATACTAGAACGTTCACTGTCATTGTGGAGGGAACAAATAATCAGGCATTGGTGTTAAAAGGTAACATGACCACCGCTGGCGGCCAGCCGTATCATACGGATACATGGACAAACCAGTCCGTAACGGTTAGTGTAACCAGCGCAGTATACGCCCCTGCTACTTCCGCAATCATTGAGTTGTCTCGTGATGGAGGGCAGACGTACGAACCGTATACAGAGAATACGCCTTTGGAGATAACGGAGTCGGGAGAAAATAAGCTGCTATTCAGAGCGACAGACGATTTGAACGAAACCTATACTTTACCATTGGTGGTCAAAATAGATCGCGAAATTCCTGTCATCACCCTGCAAGGCAACAGCCAAATGTCATTAACCGTGGGAGATACGTATAACGAGCCTGGAGCACAGGCTACCGATAATGTGGGCATCAATGGTTCCGTGCAGATTGACGGCACAGTGAACACACAAGCGGCGGGGATCTATACCCTTCGTTATAACGTGAAAGATATTGCCGGCAATGCTGCACAGGAAGTCACACGTACGGTTATCGTACAAGCCCGTTCGGGTAATGGAGGCGGGGGTTCAGGTAGTGATGGAGGCAACGCTGGAGGGAATTCCGGTGGAAGCACACCAAGCGTGCCAACAACGCCTACAGTTCCAACCACACCAACCAACCCGGATACGGGATCAGATTCTACTACTGAAGTGAAGGTAGAGGTCGAAGCGAATCAGCCAGTACAAACGGGTCTGAAAGACATCGTGCAATTCAACGCTCCGGCTGGAGCCATTGGGGAAAAAGATACATTGCAGCTGTCTGTTGTATCCCAAGACCGATTGCAGAATGCAGCTTCGCTGAATGTACTCGGCCAAGCAGTACAGATTACTCGCAGTGGAGGACGGACATTGAACGATCAGGCAGCATTGAGTCTGCAATATGATGCTTCCAAGCTGCCACAAGGAACACAGCCAGCGATCTACTATTATAATGAAGCCCGTCAGAGCTGGGTATTCATTGGTGGTAAGACGAATGCAGCAGGAGCAATATCGGCTGATGTGAATCATCTGGGTACCTTTGTTGTGTCCAGTTACACAGCTGCTAATCTGTCCGATCTGAACGGACACTGGGCATCCGACTATGCAGACCGCTTGATCGGCATGGATGTTATCCAGGGTTACACAGATGGTACATTCCAACCATCCAAGAAGATTACACGGGCAGAGTTTGTTACGTTAATCAGTAAGGCACTGGCTTTGAAGTCCGTGCAGTCGGATACGACGTTTGCAGATCAAGGCAGTCTGCCAGACTGGGCGAAGAGCGATATTGCCGCAGCCGTGCAAGCCGGAATCGTGAAGGGCTATGGAGACAATACGTTCAAACCTAATCAGACGATCACTCGTGCCGAGATGGCTGTGATGATGGCGAATGCATTGAAGTTAAATGCAGATGCACAGTCGGGAACGAGCAATGATGCTGTAAAACCAAGCTTCACTGACGAGTCGCAAACTCCGGCTTGGGCACAAGATGCACTCAATACAGCCGTTCAGGCCAAAATTGTGAACGGTTATACGGACAATACGGTTCGTGCAGGAAATATGACGACCCGTGCGGAAGCCGCGGCAATGATCTATAAGCTGCTGTTGGCGCTTCACGTGTAAGGAGTAAAGAAAGAGAATTAATCATATATAAAGTAGAAAAAATAACTGACATCCTTTTGGGGTATCAGTTATTTTTTGAATTAGGGTTTTCATTTCTTTTTGATTTATGCTTATTATAAAACAGAGAGCACTTTCAATAAGTGCTCTCATTTTTGTATGAAGGTAAGAGGATGGACTAATTAGTGTTGGATAGTTTTTTAATTGAAAGAATGAAGATAGGTTTTCAGTTTATCCCATCCTTCACTTTCATCATTGGAAGCAATACGGAATTGCTGGAATTTTGCATAACTGCAAAGAGTATCTTTTTTTCGGTCATTGTCAATCGTTTTGGAATCCCGTCTGTGATAGAAACCATCATATTCTATGGAACATAAAGGTTGAAGAGATTCCTTCTCGTATATCACGAAGTCCATATGACTGGTAAAATAATAAGATTTTAATTCATCATCTAATCCGATTTGAATAGAGAGCACATCTTTGATGGGCACTTTGGGAAATACAATGAAGGGCATGCCTTCGAGAAATATCATTAATTTGTTATAAATCATACGCTCTCCTTGATGCATTAGAGTCTTTCGACTTTCTTCACGTATGAGTTGGTTGAATTCAATGGATAACATGATAGCAGGGCGGTGGAAACTATTGGCTTCTATTGTATATATATATTGACTTAATTTGGTTAGATAGCCCTGACCGTTATCAATCTCGGCTAGGTTACCAACAAGGATAAAATAGTCAAGGGCTCTGGTTAGTGCAACATTTATTAAACGATAGCTGTTTTGAACAAAATCAATCTGGAAAGCGGTTGAACCACTGGAGATAACGGTGCTGAAAATGATAGCTTGGCATTCCCCACCTTGAAAAGTGTGGACAGTTCCAACTTTGATGTTTGGATTATGTTTAAACATCCGTACCAGTCTCTTTTTTTGTGCACCAAATGGTGTAACAATACCAATTTCTTTGACACCGTTCCGTTCCAATCGCTCAACGATGGATTTGATTTCTTTTAATTCGTGATCGTTGGAAGTACCACTAGCTCTCCCGTATACATTCGTTGAAAAGATTCCTGTATGGTAAGGTTTCCGCTCAGGCTCTTGACGCATCGTGAGTAAACGCCCGCGATAGAAGTGTTGATTACTAAAAGATACTATAGAAGGAATACATCGATAATGGTAATTGAGCAAGTGTTGCCCATTTTCATTGTGTTCACAAGCATGGGCTGCTCTTTGAAAAGCCGAGACGCTGTGAAAGCAATATGATGAATACTCAATACCGTTCGCATGCACATCAAACAATGATTTACTATCTTCATCTTGCAATGTGACAATATGACTTAATTGATGAACGTCACCAAAAAAGCAAGCTCTTCTTGAAACTTGTAATAGAGAAAAAACGCTTGCGATGGAGCACTGAGATGATTCATCTATTATAGCTAGATCTATGGATGCCCCGGACGGGATACAGCGTCGAGCTGATAAACTGCTTACAAGTAGAACAGGGAATAACTTTAAAAAGGAAGGGAAGGCAAAAGAAGTTCTTTTAATTTCCCCTTTTTCACTGAGTTCTTTTATAAGTTCTGCAATATTATTCATTTCCGTTGGACTACGGAGGATGGGTTCCGCTTTTCTAAGCCACTGAGAGCGAACAATCGTAAGATCTATATCGTTTTTTTTCGCATACAACATAACTAAGCTTGTTGACTGATCTTTTTGTTGCTCCTGCAACTGTAAAAGCTGATTCTGGTATTGCTGCAAGCGTTGTTCAAGATTGATGACTTTAATAATTTCTTCGCATAGAGCAAGAGAATGTGTTGGCATGGTTGTATCGACATACTCCCACAATTGCGAAGCATCAATTGACTGCAAATATTTTTTAATACGTCTCTTCATGAAAAATTTGAGTTTACTTGCAATGTAGGCTCGGAAGTTACGAAAAATATCATTTCCAAATAAATGTAACGGTTCATCTACAAGCTGGCGTAATCTGTGTTCTATCTGTATATGGGGAAGAGTAAGGGTTTCGAAATTATTTTTCATAGTCATCAGATGGTTTATACGCAATCGGTTATTTAAAACACCTATTAAATCTTGAAGTTGCTTAATGGTGCTTTCCAAGTCAATAATCTGTTGTTCTTGTAGTTCGACCTGATTAATCTGTTCCAATAATAAATGACTTTTATGTAAATATGAATCGTAAGTATTGTCTGATAACAAGTTATTTATTTCTTGTTTCATACGCTCAATCGCTGTTTGAATTGCTAAAGCCTGATTTTGATTGTGCGTTTTATTTCCTAGGCGTACAAAGCCAAAAAATGAATTTGAGATTCCTTTTCCTTCTAATTTTTCAGAAATATTATCAACGGCCTGATTGTTAGTACTAGCTACAATACATGTCTCTAGGCGATCAACTTGGTTAGCCAACAAGTTGATAATAGTTTGCGTCTTTCCAGTTCCCGGAGGTCCCTTAATGATGCTAATAGTGTGCTGAAGATCAGCAAGTGCAAAATTTTGAGGATAATTACTGGGTACAATATGTAGTTGCATTCTCTCAGGTTCTGAATCAGATAAGGCATAACTGTGAGTAAGGAAGCTGCTAAGTACAGCACTTGGCTGGTTTTTATCCGTTAAAACATCTTCAATCTCTTTAGAAATCAAATAATTAATGTTATTTGTATTCTTAGCTAGTAGGATTACATGACTTGGAATAATATCCTGCAAGTTGTATTCAGATGAATCTATAAGCTTCTCAAGATTCTGCTGATTATGTAGGAAAGCATCGGGTGAAGCAACAAATTGTTCCTGTAATTTCTGTAGCATATCCATTGATTTATTATCCGTAAAAGATTTGAAGATATCTTGATGGAACCCGGCATAGTCTGCCTTGAAAAGGTTTCGACTCGATAAGAAGCTCGAAGTACTCCATAAACATAATGGTATATATGAAGTTTTATTTCCTTGAACTGCTCTAATAAGTGGATAACCAAACAGAATTGTTTCCTCTGATGTTAACCTAGCACTTAGCTTTTCATAGTGTGTAATAATGTCTTCTATATCATCAGGATAAATCTGCGAATGTACAAGTTCTTCTTCTTTAAGATGTACAGAGTAATAGCTTTCGAATTTAAGACAGTCTAGATAATAATGAAGCAATTTTTTTATTAACAAAGGGTCCTCCTATAAATCTTGTATTTATGAAGCGATGATAAAAGTTAAATGCCGGAATGAAGAAAGGCCCATATTATAGATTGTCAATAGGCCCTTTATGTTTTACGGATAATCAAATCCTCCACCGTTGATATTACATTTACGAAGACGATGGATTCCCAAGGAAAGACCTTTAATCGCCCCGTATTTCTCAATAGCTTGAATCATATACACAGAACAGCTCGGTTCAAAACGACATTTATTCCTCACTTCAATAGGGGCAAAACGTTGATAAATTCTAATACTCCATATCAGGATCACTCTAACACGTCGTACAACTATGAAAAACATACTTGCTATGAAAATAATCTGGGCACTTAGCAAAGCATATACTGGAATGAATGGATTCAAGAGATAGAAACATATCATAGAGATGATTAGCCCTGTGAATAATGCAAGTGTAACGTTAAGCAAAGACTTCAACCAATAGATTTCTGGAATAACATGAGTTCTTATATAGAAACTGCTTCGAGGATCGTTTTCTTCATGATGTGTATGTAAGAGTCTAATAAGTTCTTCTTCGGATGGCATGTTATTATATATCAGTTCCTCAGATTCTGAGTTTCTCATGATTGTTATACTATTATCGAATCTCTCTGTAGAAAATCAGCATATAATGATGCGTTGTAACAGGTTGCTGGAGACAACCGGGTTTCTCGGTGACGGCTAGCGACTCCATGGATTGATAGATCCATCCGGATTGTGCTTTGTGATTGATGATATCAGCAAATAAATTAACAGCAGCTTGAGTATCACCTCGGTTTACTTGAACATTTTTCGGACCTGGAACAACTGTGTACTCTCTCATTTAAATCATCCTTTCGTATGTTGGAATTATGGCAATAGACATTCCATTATTTTACTATGGGTATTGTAAACTGTCGATTGAAACTTATTAGATAAGATTGGATTAAATTATAGGCCATCTAACAGGATGGTCTTTGTTGCTATGAAGGTTTAAATTCAAGTGGAAAAGTCAGTAAAAGCTCTGTAAGCAATGCTGTACAATCCACTGAAAACCAGTAAAATTGAACCTATAAAACCATGAGATAAAGAGAGGTATTTCTCTATGACCGATACAAGTGGGAACCGCAAAGTTGACGGCTATCTAAAGAAACTCAAAACGTGGAAGGAAGAGTCCACAAAGCTGAGAGAGATTATGCGGGATTTTGAACTGACAGAAGATATGAAATGGATGCACCCTTGTTACATGCTAGATGGGAAAAACATCGTTTTAACCATGGATTCAAAGAATACGTGGCCATTCTGTTCTTCAAAGGTGCTCTGCTGAAGGATACACACGGCATTTTGGTCCAGCAAACGGAGAATGTACAGGCAGAACGCCAGCTTCGTTTCACCAGTCTGGAGCAGATTGTGGAGCAGGAGGCTATGATCAAAGCCTATATCCAGCAAGCGATTGAAGTGGAACAAGCCGGACTGCAAGTGGAAATGAAAAAGACTGCCGAATATAGCGTTCCTTAGGAACTTCAGCAGCAGTTCGATGAGAATCCTGCTTTCCGAGATTGCATTTGAAGCACTGACACCCGGACGGCAGCGGGCATATCTCTATTATTTCTCAAAACCAAAGCAATCCAAAACAAAAGTGTCACAAATAGAGAAGTACATGCAGCCGATCCTGGAGGGCAAAGGATTGAATGATTAAAGTTTTTGCTTGATAAAGGTATCTACCATCCATTCAAAGAATCTTTGCTTCTCTTCATAATATGGGTAGTGAGCCGAGTTCTTATAGGAAATGAATTCCTTTTGATTTCCTTCAATCTGGTCAAAAAACACCTTGGCGGCATGGGATGAAGTCATATAGTCGTAATCTCCCATGACAAAATAAAAGGGGAGATCAAGCTTTGTAATCAAGGATGGCAAAGGACGGCTCATAGCCTCACTTATTAATATTTCTTGCGAATACATGATTCCTTTATTATAGCGAATGGTATCAAGCATATTGTATTCATTGCTGAACGTCATTCCCAGGAAGCTGGTGTCAGGGCTGTCCATCAACCTTGAAGCGCCTCCGTACCGTTCAACAATATCTCGCGGTGTAAACGCCTGTCCTTGTTTGATCGGTTCATAGACCTGCTCCAACTGGTTTACGTCTTCATGATTATCAGCCAACTGGGCTTGCTCCATAACGTAATTCCATCCGTCCATCTCGCTCTGTTGTGTATCTGCCATTTGCCCGATCCCAATGTAAGCTTCATATTTTTCGGGTGCTCGCTGTGCAGCAAGTGTTCCTATGTATGTTCCGTATGAATGACCAATTAATATCACTTTCTTCCCCAGACGTTTAGTAATATAATCCGTGACCGCTAGTGCATCCTCGACCAGCAAATCAGCTGAGAGATTGGAATAGTCCTCGAAAAAATGATAGGATTTGCCGCTTGCTCTCTGATCATAGTTCACAATCGTAAACTGAGATTCTAATAAATCCTGGTACTTTTTGGCGTACGGAAGTTCAGATGCACCCGGTCCGCCGTGTAAATAAAGGATAACTGGGTTTTCCAAATCCTCCCCTCTGATCATGATTTCATGTCTCGTACCATTGATTTTAACTTGTTCCAATACATGAATAGGGTTTGAACCTTTTATTTTTGGCGTCCATGTTGGAAAATAAAGAACTGTGAGTGATAGCGTTAGAGTCGTAATACCAAGCCACAAACCTGTTTTTTTGACTTTGTTCATAGGATATGTCCCCTCTGGTTCAATGTCTTGAAGTAATTATTGTTCATGAACTCATAACTCTATCTTACTTGACTCATCATTGATTCAAATCGTACGCCAGATTGAATTTGTTCTCAGTCTCAGGTTGGGCATGTACAGCTTTATATAAAGTCGTTTCTTCATCGCTTGATAAAATAAAAATAACCACAAAACCCGTACATCATTTCTGTAACGGTTTTTATGGCTTTCTTATTTGAATAGAAAATATATGCACACTATCACACATCGCATGTGAATCACGACCCTTGAGGCTGCCTGAACTCTTTAGGGGTCATTCCGCATTTTTCTTTAAATATCCGATAAAAGTACTTCATATCCTGTATTCCAACCTCTCTGGCAATGGTTTGCACACTCCAATCGGTTTCGGATAACAGTTCACAACTTCGTTGTATACGTTTATTTTGTATCATCTGTGTCAGGGTGAGCCCGGTAACCTGCTTGAATGTTCTTTGGAAATGGCGAGGGCTTATGGCGAATCGTTCACACAAACGAGTAAGAATGGCAGATTCATCATAATGACTGGAAATATAGTTCACTGCAAGTTGAATGTGGTCGGTCAGATCTCCTTGTGCAGACTGAAGATCACTTGGCTCGGCATGCCGTATGCGAGTTAACAAGTCCATCAGATGAAGATACAGTCGGTAACGATAGCCGGATTCCTTACATTGAAGTTCAAGGTGTAAAGAGTACATGATCTTCCCGAATTCTTTCTTGTTCTCCGTTACTTTGAAGCCGTTCCCCAGAGTACGAAATGGTTGAGTGAGCTCATCAATATCATCATAGATCATGCGGTCACCGATGGCTTGAGGCCCCGATAATATGTGCTTCTCCACAAGGCAATTCATGAGCGTGACAGACTGATTCAATGTGGTCTGGAACACATGTCTCGTATCTGTAGGAATGAACAACAGGTCTCCACGAGTGATTGGGATACAGCTGTCATCGATCGAGAGTGTTCCTTGACCTGCCGTCACATAAGACAATTCATAAAATGAATGCGCATGCTTCTGACATTGGTTATTTCGTATTTCTACCGGATGCATGGAAATGGGAGTGTCATGGAAAGGGTGCTCCATGTAATAGGTTGAATCGTTAAAATTCATAAACAGGAGGCCCCTCCCTCTTCAATTTTTTATTATTTAATTTTAATGGATTAAGCGAGTGACTTCAATCAATCAGATGTCGCATTTGCCCATAGGTTGGTCGCCCTAGACCATTTTTTATATAGGGTGAAGTCCTTAAAATGAACATGAATAAAGGAATGGAGGAGAGAATCAAGTGACATCAACATTAATGAGTACATTGCCTCAGACAAGAAAGCCTTATTTACTTCGTAAAGGAGAGGGCACGAGTTATACGTTCGGTAAACAGGTAGTTACGGTCATGGCGGATGCTGACAGTACAGGAGGACAGTTCGAAATGTTCACCATCGCCGGGAGTAAGGGAGAGGTGTTTCCCCTCCATTTTCATAACAGTAGCTACGAATCTTTAATGGTTCTGGAGGGAAGAGTTGAGTTGGTAATCGACGGGCAATATCATCTTCTAACTTCTGGCGACTATGCACATATACCGCCAGGGACAAGGCATGCCTATCGGTTTGCAGGTCATCGAAATCGTATTGTTTCCTATTCATTACCTGGGAATATCACGTCTATCTTTCCTGTCATCGGTTTGGCCTATTCTTTCAAGGATTACCCACCGCAGCCCCTACACGAATGGACGCAAGAGGATTTGATCCGAGCCTCCGAGGTAGCCGATATTTGTTTTGAGGATGGAGAGTTAAAGTGGGGTGCTTCCCAGCTTGTTGAGACAGGAGTAGTGCACGGCGGAGTCGTTCCTTATGTATTGGAGAGCGGGGAAGGGGATCGTCTCTTAACGGGAGATCAATTGCATCGAATTCTTGCGTCTCAGAAAAATACAGATGGCGCCTACATTTTTGTATCTACAGAAGGACCGAAGGGTGAACCTATTGTAGAGCATTATCATGAGAATCATGTGGAAACTTTTTATTGTGTACAAGGCCAGATGACCATGTGGGCGAATGGAGAAGAAATTCAGCTTCATGAAGGAGACTTCCTCCACGTGCCGGAAGGTACTACCCATGCCTATCGTCTCGATGCACCGTATACCCGCTTTGTTGGAATGCTGGAGTGCGGTTTGTTTGAGCCATTCTTCCGCATATTGGGAGAGCCTTATGAACATTTTATTTTCCCGAATGAACCTGGCCCGCTACGGATGGACCGCGTTATGGCTAATATGGATACTCTGGATCTGAAAGTGGTTGCCCAATCACCGTTGCATCGCAATTGAGTATATGATGGATAAAAAAACAAACCTTACACAACAATCACAATCATATAAATTAATTTGGATTTTAGCCTTTGCGATGGTTATTTCTGTGATGAATTCCACGATGTTTAATGTGGCACTGCCTGATCTTAGAACAGAATTCGGATTGACCTCTTCCCAGGTTAGCTGGGTGGTAACCGCATATATCATTATATACGCCATAGGGTCGGTAACGTATGGCAAGCTGGCTGATATGTTCAAGCTGAAAAATTTGATTACATTTGGATTATGCTGCTTTGCAATGGGGTCACTAATCGGAGTACTGGCGGACAGTTATATGTTCATCATTGTGGCTCGAATTCTACAATCGATAGGAGCGTCCGTTATCCCGGCCTCTTCCATGTTGATTCCAATTCGTTATGTGGCTGAAGAGAATCGTGGCAGAGCATTGGGGATTACTTCGGCTGGTATGGCTCTTGGGACAGCGATTGGTCCAATCATTGCCGGGTTCGTTCTTAGTATGGCAAGCTGGCGTTTTCTCTTCGCGATTTCCATTTTGGTACTTGTTACATTACCGTTCTTTCGAAAATATCTGGGTAATGACAAGGGTATAAGAGGACAGGCAGATCTTCCAGGGGGGCTATTGCTGGCTGGCGTTATTACACTGTTAATGCTTGCGATTACAAGACAAAGCTTGCTCTTGTTGCTGCTGATGTTAGTGACGCTCGTACTGTTCTGGATAAGGATGAGAAGATCGTCAGCACCGTTTATATCTCTTGATTTGTTTAAAAACAAACGCTACTCTCGCGGACTTCTCATTGGGTCCATGGTGTTGACTTTGAATTTGTGTGTGCCTTATCTGATCCCCCAGATGTTAACCAGTCTTAATCAGTTGTCTGCGTTACAGATCGGGTTGGTGATGTCGCCTGGAGCCTTGTTTGCTGCATTATTTGGACTTTTGGGCGGGCGCATTACGGATAAAAAAGGGAATCGTTATCTGTTTTCGTGGGCTTTTGGACTGCAATTTATTGCGTATACACTACTGTATATTTTTACAGGTGGTTCGTATGGTGTGGTGCTGTTTGTTCTTATCGCCGCAAATACAGGGCTGACATTTGCCCAGATTGCTCTTGCGAATACCGTATCCAGAACCTTGCCGAGACATGAGGCGGGTGTTGGTATGGGTGTCTATATGATGTGCAGCTTCATCGCTGGTGCGATCGGAACGTCGATTCTTGGAACCACATTGGATGCAAAAGGGGCAAGCACTCAAGTATTCGGTTCCATTTATATCTTTTTTGGGATATGGATTGTGGTCTCCGCAGTATTGTTTCTTTCCTTTACCAAAAAGAGAGAGTCCGAATCTGCAGCAACCTAGGTTGTACTTGGTATCGTCGATTTAAAATCGATAGAAGCTTTCTGTCATACGCAAGTTATTGAACAGGCTGTCCCACAAGTCCTCTAAAGGATGGAGCAGCCTGTTTGTTATGTTTACGGAAAGATCTCAGTATCCTGAAGCTACAGTAAAAAGATCGGGATAAATAAGGCAGGGAGCAGGTTCGACACTTTGATCTTCGTAATCTACAAGATGTTTAACCCCGTATAAAGCGTCAGAATACCGTCAATTAGAGTAATTTCGTTCATGTTGTTCGTTGTCATGAAGATGGATAAACAATAAATCAATTTATCAAGCAAGATTTCACTCCTGAATTCACCAAACTGAGTTTAGAACATCATCGACTTCTTTGATTCTTGTGACAGATGGTGTTTGAATTAGATTTCCTTTGACCATAACCATAGAGATGCCTGATAAGGCCTCGATATGTTCCAGGGGATTTTGCTCCATAATATTCAGATCGGCATGTTTTCCGATATCGACCGTCCCTGTAACATCGTCAACACCGAGGATCTTCGCATTGGTTCGGGTCACCATGTCGATGACCTGTTTGTTGTTCAGGTTGGCCTGTCTCATGTAGTGATCCATCTCTCTCCACATATCATAGTGAGTCACGTAAGGCATGGCGGCATCGGTGCCGATACCCATGGTGATGTCGTTCTCGATCGCTTGTTTTACGCCTTTGAGCATGGAATCGTAGACGAGTCTGGAATTCTCTTTTACCGTTGCACTTACCTTCGTTACGCTAGTATTCAGTGAAGCGGATGGATAAGCGGCTTGCAGAGTGGGGATGAGTGCGGTGTAGCCATTCAGGGCATTGGGATTATTTTTGTACAAACGAATGATTTCGTCGTCCATCTCCGAACCGTGCTCAATGGTATCGACCCCACCTTGTAACGCAACTCTTACGCCTTCCGTGCTCTCCACATGCGCTGCCACCCGCAAACCAATCTTATGCGCTTCATCGCAGATCGCCGCAACTTCATCCACCGTCATCTGTAAACGGCCAGCTTCGCCCACCATTTTCGCATCCGTCACGCCACCCGTCACACAGATTTTGATCAGATCCACGCCGTGTTTCACATTGATGCGTACATTTCTTCGTGCTTCCCACGGGGAGTCGCCAACCAGAGCCAGGAATGGAGCACCGTGTCCGCCCGTTACACTTAGGAAAAACCCGGAGACAAGCAGATTAGGGCCGACAAAGTCACCGTTGTTAATCTCATCCCGCAGCTGGACATCGGTGTAAAAGAATTCCCCCACACTGCGCATCGTTGTCACACCCGCATGGAGTGCGGTCAGCGCGTTGCGTTTCATTCGTTTTTTCAATACGTTTCTGCCGAACTTCGTGTTCAAAATCCGATCATAGGCAAACTGCAACATGCCTTCACTGACCGAGAGACTGAACGGTTTACCGTCTGCAAAGAGGTGCACGTGGGCATTAATCAATCCAGGCATTACGTATTTTCCTGAGAGGTCGATTGTTGTGTAGTGACTAGGGATAAGCAGTTCGTTATCTTGGCTTATATTCTGAATAAGTCCTTGTTCATTGACGAGAATCGTCATGTTTTTTTGCAGATTGCGGTTCAGATCACCGTGGATCAGATTGACGTTTTTTAATGCGTAAGCGGTGTTCATATTTGTTCCTCCTTTGGATGTAGGTGAAGCGAGTAGTTAGGGTAACGAAGATACCTGTTTCAATAATGAATAAATAATTCATTTTTAGGTTAAAAAAATAGGCTGATATATGATGAAGTTTTTTTGCGTGCAAACCAAGTGAAGTTGATCTGATCTGCACGCTTTGTCTACCCGGCATAAATGATGAGAGGGAGCGTTATTCGTTGAGACTCTTCATGCCGTACAGTCTGTATACATACAACGCTCCAAAGATTTGCTTCCGGCTGGCCTCACTCATATCCCGCTTCAACAGGTCCAAATTCATGTCGATCACATTGTGTGCGAGAATGTTCAACAAGATCAAGTTCTCCTCGGTGCCAATCTCATACCGTTTATATTGGTTCTTCAGATAGGCCTTCTTGGTTTCGATCATTAGCTCAACAAGTTCATTCTTCGCGTTGGTGTAGATGGTGCCTTTATTCTTTTCGAAGATGATGACGATCTGGTTCCGGTATTTGCGTAATACGTCAACCTGTTCCTGCAACAGTGCCGACTTTCGCTCGCTATTCGTTTCCTCGAACAAGGTCTGGTTATCAAAGTGAATCGTCTCCACCAGCACATTTTTCAGATAATCCACCAGATCCGGCGGAACGACGGCGTAGAATAGTTCTTTCTTGTTCTTAAAATAAGTATAGATATTGCCCACGGAAATATTGATCTCATCCGCGATATCGCTCATCTTGGCATCCGCATAGCCTTTTTCAAAAAAGACTTTGAGCGCCGCGTATTCAATCTCTTTCCTGACTTCGTCTTTCTTGGCTTGCACCATCGGGAACGACTCCTTAATAGTGAATGAATGATTCGTTATTAGGATAGAGTCTTTTTTGGGGGTTGTCAATGAGGTGAGGAAGGGGACTTTATTTGAGAAATACTCTAACACAATAAATATTCTTCCAATTTCTTGATAATATTTCGGAATAGCAAATATTAGTATAAAGAAAGAGAACACTAGTTTGGAAGGTATTGGGTAACATTATAGCGAAATCTGTAGAACCAATACCATGAATGTTGTGTTGCTTTATGGTGGAAAAATTAAATTATACATGGAGGTAAGATGAATACTGAAATAATGGCGCTACCTGCGTTGGATGGAGACTGTTTTTTGATAAGATTTGGGGAAAAAAAAGATATAAAAAATATCTTAGTTGATGGAGGAAGAGGGCCTATTGGTTTTCAAAAATTAAAAAAAGAAATACATAATATGATTTTAAAAAATGAATTCATTGATCTATTAGTTCTTACACACGTGGATCGTGATCATATTCAAGGAATATTATCACTATTTAAAGACAAAAGTATACCCAAAAATATATTTAGGAAAATTTGGTTTAATTCAGGAAGGGTTTTATATGAATATTTTAGTAACGAAATACAACAAAATAGGGATATCTACCTAACAGACACCGAATCATCAAGAGTTAGTATTGCTCAAGGCATTCAATTTGAATCTATTATTGAAACTTTAGGTATTTCAAATAAAGATATAATTAAATCACTTGATTACTTTCAAATTGAGGGTGCAACATTTACTATATTATCTCCAAACATAGAAACTTTAACTAAATTACACGAAGATTGGGAAACCGAGTTGGGTGAAGAGACCTCTAAAATCAGTTTTTCTACACATTCCAAAGATAGATTTGATATAGATCAGTTGATAAATGATAAATTTATTGAGGACAAAAGCTTACCCAATAAAACAAGTATAGCTTTTATATTTGAGTATAGAAACAAAAAAATACTGATGTTAGGCGACTCTCATCCATCCATTATTGTAAATAGTTTAGAGGCATTAGGATATTCAAAAAGAAATAAGTTGAAAATTGATTTAATGAAAGTATCTCATCATGGAAGTAAGTATAATACTAGTGATGAGCTTCTTCAAATTATTGAATGTAGTAAATTTTTGATTAGCACTAACGGAGTAAAACATGGTGTTCCTGATAAGGAATGTTTGGCGCGTATCATTAATTCTAATAAAGATAAGACATATTTATATTTCAACTATAAACAACGAAGTGATATTTTCACAAAAAAAGATATGGAAAACTATGATTTTGAATGCATTTTGCTAAATTCAAATCAGCACAACTATCATTTGGAGGTCTAATAGATTGTTTAGCGATAATTATTCTCAGATGGCTGTTAGAATTCAAGTGGGTGGTACTAAACCTTCTCTAGGTAGTGGTTGTTTGTTTCAGCCACATTCAGATGAATATTCATATGTCTTAACAGCAAAGCATTGTCTAATAGGTAAAGATTTTGATAACCCAAATGTTTTGGAACTATCTGATATTAGTATATTCAGAGATTCAGATTTTGGAGGAGAAAAATTGAATGTGATATCTTATAAGATACATGAAGATGACTCTTATGATATTGCTTGTATTATTGTGAAAAAAGTTAATGATCTCCCCAATCTATTAATGGGTGAGCCACATAGGAACTGTGAAATTATCTCTTATGGATACCCGTATATCTTAAATGATCGAAACATTTGTGGGCAATTATTTGAAGCTAAAATTATGCATATTCAAAGAAATGAGCAAAAGCAGTTTACAGCGAAGGTAGATGTAGGATTTTTAACATATGAGAATGATGCTTTGACAAATATTGAAGGATACTCTGGATCGGCCGTATATATTCAAGAGAATGAAGGTTTACTTATAGTTGGTGTAATAATAGAACTTAAACATCCATCAGGTGTTTTTTCTGAGTTTATTGTTGAAAATATATCAAGCTTCAACGAGTTCTTGTTGGCAAATTCGTTGAAGCCATTGGAGCCAAGTTGTTTATCAACATTTGATTATTATTTCCATCATGCATTTTTAGGATATAGTGAATTCGAAAGGTCTTGGTTGAAACAAAAACTGCAAAGTTCGGTTAGTGCGGAAGTTACTCCAGCAAAAATTAAAGATGTTCTTAGAGAGAAATTATTGGTTCCTTATTCGGATTATAGTGAATCGGTATCTATTCATGATGATTTATGGAGGGGATGGGTATTATTATTAGTTGCGCTAAGTCATGATAGTAATTTTAAATTAGAGTCAAAAGACCTATCATCCCCTATTCTTTTATATAAAACTAATTCTGATGCCAGAAAAGATCCAATTCATCACTTTTTCGTTAAAAGATTTTATAACTTCCATGACTTTATTGAACACATTGTTACTAAAGATAATATTTATGATGATATTCGCCAAGACGGAATAATCATTGTAAATAATTCTGGATCATTCAAAGCAGCGGCTCTAAATAAGTCTCAGATAAAAAATATAATAACCGATATTTCACAAACTAAACCACTAAATGGAGTAATTAATATTGATGACCCAGAGATCGACAAAAACATTTCTGTATTTCATTTGAAGAAATTTGAAAATATTTTCGAATCGGTAGACTGGAATAAGGATCTTAATACAATCGATCAAGAATTAAAAATAGAGTTAGAAAGGGTATTTGAAAAATGATAGAACAGAATAATATTATAATCCCTAAATTAGAACTAGATAGTCAACAAAGTTTAGAGCACTTGCTATGTTGGGAAAAAAAAGATCCTAACTTCTCATTTTATATATTCAGTATTCAATTTCATAGCAATGTTCAGTTGGAAGAAATGTGGAAGAAAATCAATAACATCATAGCTACATATTTTCAAAGTAATCTAAATAAAAATGTTGAAAAATGGAATGTTTATTTATTTTTCTTTGTTGTAGATAAAGTATCAAGAGATGTTAAATATAAGATTGAACAAGATAAATACTGTTCAAGGAAAATAATAATTGATAGTAATGAAGAATGGTTAGATGAAAATAAGATAATGAATTATATACAAATGCAACTATTTACCTTGAAAATTGAGAAAAAAATTGATGGATTGAATGATATTGCATTGGCAAGTAAATTATTCAACTCAGATAATGCTGAATTAGCTAATCTATTCCTAGAATTCACACAACTGAATAACAAAAAATTAAAAAAAGAAAAAATACAAAATTACTTAAATGAAAGGAGAAAAAGAAATGAAATTTAAATCGATTGAGATTGAAGCATTCCGGGGTTATAACAAAAGTCAGATTTTTGATTTTACAGTAGAAGAAGAAATTATGAATTTGATAGTTATCTATGCCCCTTATGGTTTCGGGAAAACTTCTTTTTTTGATGCGGTTGAGTGGGGCTTCTCTGGAAATATAAAGAGGATATATGGCAATAATCGAGTAAAAGAAATTGCTAATCATGATAAAGGTTACATATTGAAGAACAAAAATAGTTTGAATAGATATGGAAGAGTAGAGTTTATATTAGAAAATAATGAAAAAATTGTTTTAGGAACACCTGTATTAAATGGTAAAAGACAACGTGATGATGATAAGCCAGTTATCTTTCAGTCTAGTGAATTCTTCAAAGAACATCGGAATAAATTGTTTATAAATCAGAATGTATTAACACATGATAAGATAGATTCTTTTTTAAGGTTTTCAACTTCTACTGAAAGATTCAATGCATTAAAAGAATTTTGGGATCACAGTGATGATTCTCTGGTGTACAGTAACTTAATCCAAATGAACAAAGACGTTCAAAAAAAATGGGAGGATACCTCTAATAAGATAAGTGCTCAGAGGACTGAACTCAATGCCATTAAACCTAATGAATTAGTAATTTTAAATGTGCATAAATTGGTAACTGAGGTTTTCAGAAATGATCCGGATAACATGCCAATTATTATGGATGAATCTTCAGATTATGACCAGGCTATGCAAAGTCTTAACAAAAAGTTGTCTGTTTTTGAGACAATAGCGACTCAGAGTAAGAATGAAATTGAAAGGGCAACTAACTTAAGTGTAAGACTTAAGAAGGACTATATTAACTCCAAGAGTTCAATTGCAGAAAATTTTAGTCAGAAAAATGAGTTGAATAAAATTTTAAATACTTTCAACAATTTGAACGTAGAACAACAGAATTTCAAGCAGTATGAAGCAAAGATAGCAGAATTAAATTTAAAAATTAGAGGTGTCACATACTTAATAAATCAATACGGTTTTTATGAAATGATGAACAGTAAAATTGCTGGATTAAGTGCGAGTAAATCTGAGTTAGATAGAAGAATATATAATATTAATGAAGAGATGTTTCTTATTGAAAAAGAGCATATAAATGAAATTCAAGAATATGAATTTCTTATAGAGAAACGAAAAAAGATAAAAAACGACCTATCTTTATTAGAAGATTGCTATAGCAAAATTTTGTCTTTAGAAAAGAAAATATTCTATGAAAATAGAATAAGGAGAATTGAACACTGTTTAATCGAGCAAGGGAAGAAAGAACAACAATTAGAATTTATTATCAATAAGTATAAAGAATATAGAGCTGCAGATAATAATACTTTATGGGGAAAAGTATCAATGGAACATCCATCAGATGATATTGAAGTTCTATATGATCAATGTGTAAAACTGTTCAATAGAAATGTTGAGCTTAGTAATTTAATTGACGAAAAAAACAGTTTATATTCTAAATACAATGGATTAAATGGTGATTTGTTAGAATTAATTGAGTTAGGGACTAAACTCGTTACAGAAACAAAAAATTCTTCTTGTCCCTTGTGTAAACATCAATATAACGATTTCAATGAACTCTTAAAAAAAATAAACAATGACACGAAGTATCTCTCAGAAATAGATATCCTTACTAATCATATAAATATGTTAGAAGAAGAGAAAAATAATAATACTAACAAGCTAATAATACTTAGAGAAGCTTATAACGAAAGTATTAGTACTGCCATAGAAAGTCTCCAAAGTAAATACGTGAGGTATATTGATAAAGAGAAGTATTTAATTGGAAAGTTAAAAAATTCAAAAGAGCTATTCAATAAACATCAAGATAATATAACTTTAATCTATGATTTTCTTATAGGCTATAATAAATCAAACTATTTCGAGGAGACTCGTCAAAAGCTTAATTTAGTTTCACATGAAATAAATTTAAATCTTGAGCGAATGAAAGAGACAATAGGTGGAATTGAAAATTCTATAGAAATTACTAAAAATATAATAATAAGTAAGAAACATGAATTAACTAAATTAAAAAGTAACTTTGAATTTATTAACAATCAAATCTCTGATCTTTTAAATAATAAAGAGTTTAATGAATACAGAAGAATTTTATTACAGGAGTATGAATTGTTAGAAAATGAGAATTTCATTGAGACACTAACACAAATGAAAGATTCTTTTAATGCTTTACTAGTTACTGAAACTTTAGGTTTGAATGAAACAATTAAAAATTACAATAATTTTTTAAAGGAGTTAGAAGGTAAGAATTATGAAAATATTGTTAACAGTGTTAATCAAATTGATGTATTAAACCATGAATTAAATAATATCAAAAACCAATTTTTCACTGAATACAAACTGCTCCTTGATGTAGATGATGTCTCTCTGAATCATTTAGAGCAATTTATATCACAAAAAAATGAAACTAAATCCCAAAATGATAAATTAATACAGGTATGTAAAGAAGCTATTAACAATCTCGATGTTCTAGAAAAAAATGAGTTATGGATAAGGAAAAAAAATATCTTAAATGATTTATTGGCTGAACAAGAATATGTTGATCAGTTGTTAAGAGATACAAATTCATTAGTTTTAACTGGCAAAGAGCATATTCAAAAACAAATAGAAACAAAATTTAATTTAGCAACAATCAACAAAATATATCAAATGATAGAGCCTCACCCCGACTTCACCAATATTGAATTTAGAATAATACAACAAGAGGATAGTCAATTAGGCTTAATGGTTTCAGCCTTGAATAAAGAAAAAACAAAAGAAGAGTCTCCAATACTATTCTTTAGTTCTGCCCAAGTAAATATACTTTCTTTAAGTATATTTTTAGCTAAAGCTCTTGAAAGTAATAATGGTTATAACACTATTTTTATGGACGACCCGATCCAACATTTAGATAGTATAAATTTACTTTCATTTATAGACCTGTTAAGAATAATCACAACAGAACTGGACAAGCAGGTTATAATTGCTACCCATGATGATAGATTTTTTAATTTAGTGAAAAGGAAATTAGATCCAAATTTTTTTAAGTCTAAATTTGTACAACTAGAGTCTTTTGGGAGAATTAAATCTGAAGATCATTATTGATTTTGAAGAAGAATTAATATAGCGCTCTAACTGTTAATGCGCTTTTGTACAAAATTATTTATTTTCAATTGTACGTCTTCGCGTACCACTTTCGCCTTTAGTCTATGTTAATCTCTTTTTAACAAAGGAGAGATTAACATGACAAGTACCAACAGCGAAGACCTGTCTTCGCAGTATGCACAACTCGTCCAACAAGAAGACGATTACGTTGATCAACTCGTCACATGCAATAAACTCATCCTAGACGCCATGGAGATCATTTCGAAGCAGGCAGGTGTGCTAGACATGGATACGGTGAAACAAGCAGCATATCACCTTCATGCCATGGAACAGGATCTGAACCGAAAGTTATTTGAAGTTCGACTGGAGAAGAGCATCTTGGCAAATCAAATGAGCCAGTCTACATAAACTCACCTTAACTAAAAGGACAGCGCAGGATCATATAAGATGATCTTGAGCTGTCCTTTTGTCTGTCCATCCATACGTTTTTCACTCTCAATTTAGCATTGACTTTCCTCCCAAATCCCCCTACACTTCAATTGTTAAAATACTTTTAAAAACTTTCATTGAAAAGTTCGAAATGAACGAAAGGAGGCATATAACTAACGATGTTACCTACATCACACAACACCCAACAGGTGAAGCGCATTAACGTTGAACTGGTGAAGAATACGCTCCGATCCATGGGCGTAGGCACGAAGGCTTCGATTGCGAACCTGACCAAACTCAGCGTAGCGACATGCGGCACAATCTTGAATGAGTTGCTTCAGACAGGTGAGATTATCGATCTGGGCCCGGATGAATCGAGTGGGGGAAGACCTGCCAGTCGTTATCAATTCAATGCGGACTACGCCAGCGTACTGTGCCTGATTATTCGAACAGAGGGCGGCGTTCACTCGATCACACATACATATGCCAATCTGAACGGAGAGATGGCGGATGAACAGACACTCTTTTTGGATGAGATTAATGTCATGGTGGTAGAGGATCTAATTGCAAACCTGATCGAACAACACCACAATGTGCAGGCGATTGGTATTGGGATACCTGGTGTGGCACACAACGGTGTGATTGGCATTTGCGATGTGTCGGAGCTGGCGGGTCAACCTCTGGGGCCAAGGCTCAAGGAGAAGTACGATGATGTTGAAGTAGTCATTGGCAACGACATGAATCTCACGGTGTACGGACTGTATAACCAACAGCAATTCGAGGAAGAGAAGAACTTCGCGGTGGTAACTTTTCCGGAGAACCATTTTCCGGGTGCGGGCTTTATCATTGATGGGCGACCGCTTACCGGGAATACGCAATTTGGGGGCGAGGTTTCCTTTTTGCCTTTTGGCGTGTCACGGGAAGAGCAGCTACGAATGTTGAATACGCCAGATGGGTTGCAGGAACTGGTAGTACAGACGCTTGTATCGATCATCGCGATCATTAACCCGGCTACGATTGTGGTTACAGGCGATACGATGGATCCAGCTATGCGGGATGGCCTGACGCAAGGTTGTTTGGATCGAATGATTCCACTGGAGCATATGCCGGAGTTGATCATCCAAAGAGACACTCGACGCGAGTATGTGACTGGGCTGGTCGCTGTTACTCTGGAGAGCCTGACCTACCGCATCCAGGTAGTTGAGAAGCAGTGGTAGGAATTACTTATTATGAAGTGAAGTTAAGTAAAATTTTTTACACGAGAACGGAGAGGGCAGAACCAATCTGAAGAACGCCTTTATCACCGAATTTTCCCTTTAGGAAAGGGGATCAGAAAAATCTGGGGATAACAGCGGTCGGAAGATGGTACTGCAATCGTAGTTATGAAGTGTAACCATTTTTCTGAACACAATGGAGGAACTTATTTTGAATCAGCAAGCAGGTACGCAAGGGAACAAGAAAAAGTTCAACAAACTGTATGCCATGCAACTGGCAACGATTTTTCTGGGATTTATCGTATTTGGTATATCTGAAAATATTAAGGGACCAGCCATTCCGCGAATTCAATTCGACTTCAATCTGGATGAGAAACAGCTCGGGACGTTATTGTCCCTGAATGCACTGGGGTACCTGATCGCCTGCTCCTTCACCGCCATCCTGGTTCGCAAATGGGGCATTAAGGCGGTTAGCATCATTTCGTTTGCATCGATGATTCTCTCGGGTGTGTTCATTTACGTATCTCATACATATCCACTCTTTGCTTCATCATACTTCTTCATGTACATCGGAAACGGCATGTTGGAGATTGCGCTGGCGATTCTGGGGGCGCGAATCTTTGTGAAAAACACAGGTACGATGATGAACCTGTCCCATTTCTTCTATGGACTGAGTTCAACGGTAGCGCCTTTGCTGGCGACAGGTGTCATGTCGTTGCACGTGTTCGGACACGAGCTGGACTGGCGTGGTATGTATCTGGTGATGTTGTCACTCTGTATGCTACCGATCATTGCAGCGCTGCGCAGTAAGTTTCCGGGGGATGATCTTCCTCATGAAGATCGGACTTCACTCAAGACGTTAACACGTGATCCAGCCATCTGGCTGATGGTGCTTATTCTTTCTTTTGGCGTGGTATCAGAACTGGCGGTTGGAGGTTGGCTCGTTAACTTTCTGGAGAAAGCCTACACGTGGGACACGGTCAAAGCATCTGGGCTGCTGTCTGCGTTCTTCCTGAGTTTTTCGTTGGGCAGACTGTTGCTAGGACCGCTTACTGACCGGATCGGATTCGTTTTGTCGTTGATTCTGTTCTCTGCTTTTTCGGCGGTATGTACGTTTGTCGCCATTGCAGGCGGAGAGGGGCTGGCATTCTTCTTTGCCGTATCGGGAGCGGGTATTGCGATGATCTATCCAACAGTCATGGCATTTATCGCACGCAGATATCCGAACGGCAGTGACACTGCGATTACGTTCACAGTTACCTTGATGGGGATTGGTAGTGTCATCGGTAACTATGTGATTGGCTGGGTCATTGAAGGTGTGAAGAATATGTACGGTCCAACGACTCAGTTGGGGCTGCTGCGCGGTCTTCAGGCGGGGTATGGATTCATCGGTTTATGTGCAGTGATCTGTGCGGCGTCAGGTGTGGTACTGTTTGTGTATTTGAAACGGAAGCAGGAACTGATCTAGTTATCATTCTAATGGATATGAATAGCGCAAGATGATATGGGAATTCTCGTTTTGGCAAACGGGGATTCTTTTTTATATGGATTTCAATGCATACAAACTTCATAAATTCATTCGTTTTTATACCAGTCCTTCTTCATTTGAGTCCTGTAGTATGACTTACATCGGGATAACAAAGGAGCAGAACGAATGAAGAAGACGAGTATGTTAAGCTTATTCATAGTCATTACGGCTGGAATGATCTGGTGCAGCTGGGGCCTTGTTTGGTCAGGTCAGAATCAGCCGGCCTCTACAGCTGGCACCAGCGGCTGGCAGGGAAATAGGCTTATTGCACATGCATTTGGAGGAGTCAACGGCGCTAGCTACACAAATTCTTATGAGGCATTTATAACCAATTACAATAGAGGGTACCGCTTGTTCGAGGTTGATCTTGTGCAGACGACGGACGGGGAGCTTGTAGCCAGACATGATTGGTCTCACAGGCTGCAGCCGGATTTGGCTGCTCATCGCGGACGAAACGTAACAACGCTTCAGTTTGCAAACTCGCTTATCATGGGCAGATTCCACCCGCTTACACTGCCGGACATACTGCAGCTGATGCAGCAATATCCTGATTTTGACTTAATCGTGGATACGAAAGCAGGCAGTAAAGAGCAAATTCAGCAGCAGTTTGCGCATCTAGTCAATGAAGCGCACCGTACGGATCCTGCACTGCTCAACCGGATTATTCCTGAAATTTTCAGCCCGGAAATGTATGACACGGTTATGGGAATCTACCCCTTTCCAAACAAAATGTATTCACTTTACAAAACTGGCGCCTCTGCCGAAAGTATTGTAGAATTCGTAAGGGACAAACATATGACAGCGGTTGCCATGCCTGTATACCGCGTGTATCTCAACCCCAATCTAGTACCAGCACTAAATAAGTTTGGGGTAAAAAGCTATGTTCACACCGTCAACCGCAGACCGGTTATGCAGATTCTGGACAGGTTCGGGGTGCATGGATTTTACACGGATCAGGAAGAATCACCGGAAGAGCTGATGCTTGCAGACGTTCCCCCCGGCCATGTTGATTTTCCGGGATACATGAGTTCCGGATGGGCAAGTATAAGAAATATCGTGATGAAGGTGAGAAATAATGGCTATAAATAACATTCTTGTTGTAGACGATGAACCGGAAATTCGAGAAGCGCTCGTTATTTACTTGAAAAGCGATGATGTGGATGTATTAACGGCCTCTAACGGATTGGAGGCGCTGGAAATCCTAGAACAAGAAACCATTCATCTTATTATCATGGACAACATGATGCCACAGCTCGATGGAATTAAAACGACATTTAAAATTCGTGAAAACAAAAATATACCGATCATTATGCTTTCCGCCAAATCGGAAGATAGCGACAAGATTTTGGGACTCAACGTTGGGGCCGATGACTATATTACGAAGCCGTTCAATCCGCTAGAGCTAATCGCTAGAGTCCGATCTCAGCTGCGTCGGTTTACGAATTTAGGTTCCTTCCAGTCAAACGGGGAAGAGATCATTCAAGTAAGAGGACTCGTGCTGAACAAAAGCTCGAAAACTGTTGAGGTAGATGGAGAGGACGTCAGACTGACCCCGAAGGAATACAAAATTTTGGAGCTGCTGATGGAGAACAAGGGCAGAGTTTTCTCGATCGAAGAGATTTATGAGCGCGTGTGGAATGAACTGATCTTCGCTTCAGAGAATACGGTTGCCGTACATGTGAGAAATATTCGTGAAAAAATTGAAATCAATCCCAAAGACCCAAAATATTTAAAGGTGGTATGGGGAATTGGATACAAAATTGAGAAAAAGTAAAGCAGATCGGAAGGTTTCAATCGACCTTATTGTCATCATTGTTGCCGCGATCTTATGGAGCCTCATACTCATTAACGAGTATTCATACGCGGGGTTGAGTCTGAGCTATTCAACATCAAGTTTTATTCAGGCACTGCTTGCCTTTACTATTCTTTGCTTGCTGGTTAGCAGACTGTTTCTTTATTTTAAGGCACCCCTTAGCAGGCGTTCATTCTGGCATGGCAGTGTGCTGATGGATTACTTTCATATTTGGAGAACCGGTATTAGAGCCAGTTTACAAAACTGGAGACTACTGTTCGGCCTCATCATTATGCTTTTGCTAACCGCGATAGCCGGCATTTGTGTTTGGGAGGCAGCCACAAATTACGGTATATGTATGGCTGTATGTGTTGTTCCTGGTTCCGTATATCCTTTCCAAGCTTGGACGCTTCATCGCCATCATGAACGGGAGCAAAGAAATTGCCGAAGGGAATATTCAGAATACGATTCCGGATACCGGCAAGGATGCTCTATCCAAGCTTGCTGGTTATATTAACAATATGAAATCCGGGTATCAAAGCGTGCTGGAGAATCAAATGAAGAGCGAACGGTTAAAAACAGAGCTGATTACCAACGTGTCACATGATTTGAAGACCCCGCTTACTTCTATTATCAACTATGTCGATTTATTAAAAAAAAGAAGATCTGTCTACGGAGACATCCCGAGCCTATATTGAAACCCTGGACCGGAAGATGCTAAGGCTGAAGCTGTTGATAGAAGACCTGTTCGAAATCTCAAAGATGGCCAGAGGTACAGTAGAGCTGGATATGGAGTACGTCGATGTCGCAACCTTGTTAACACAGGCGATTGCCGAGTCCAATACCAGTATGGGACAAGGGTCGCTCGTGATTCGGGAGAGGATCGCGAAATTCCCGATCCATGCACATTTGGACGGCAATAAAATTTGGCGTGTCTTCGAAAATTTTATTGGCAACGCGCAGAAATATTCGCTTCCAGGAACCAGAATCTATATTTATTTGGACGAGTCTGATGATATGGTATTATTTAAAATTCAAAACACAGCTGCTTATGAAATTGATTTTGCTGCGGAAGAATTGTTCGAGCGTTTCAAAAGAGCAGACGTATCCCGCCAGACAGAAGGCTCCGGACTAGGGCTGTCCATTGTGAAAAGCATCGTTGAGCTGCACGGCGGGAAGATCAAAATTGAAATTCATGGCGATCAATTCAACGTTATTCTGCATTTGCCCAAGCAGCGCTTAATATAAACGTCATAAAACTAAGTTAACCCTCAATGCTCCTTTTCAGGATGCATGAGGGTTAACTTATCTTCAGGCTCTCTTCCAGCCCAACTAGAAGCATAGCGAATCAGATATTACCCTTTGCAAAAGAGAATGGGATCACAATTATGGGATATTCACCATTTGGATTTGCTCCTCATTTACATACATTGGGTATGAAAGGTTTTCCTGAAGTGGGTTCAATAGAAAGAATGGGAATTAGAAAAAGATGATATTGACCAGATTGAGAATCTCTTCCCATTTGTAAAAATGGAAGTATATTCACGCTGGCAGTGGATTACGCTTAAGGTTAAATATGTTCTTATAAGGGAGGTCATCGTTTCTTGAAATTTGAATTAGGGCGTTGCTTACTGAATGAACGATTGATGGAATCCGGAAGGTCAGCGGAATGGCTGTCCAAAGAATTGCTTTTTAAACCGGAACGAGTTTACGACTTTATTGAGAACAAAAGAGTGATGCCACTCAAAATTGCCATATCAATCGCCGATTCCATCGGTTGTGATGTTCGTGCCTTGTATGAATTAATTCCGAATGATACAAAGGCAGGGAAGTATGGGAATCATGTGGAATAAATATACAACTTTATCTTATTTGGAGGTTGTAAAATGGGTTTCCCGACACATATTGTATCTGCAGGCGGAATAACTGAAGTTGGAGAAAACCTGATTGATGGCGTCATTCGTGAAATCAAAGAGGAAAGTGGGATTGACGCCACGGTTAGTCATCTAATCAGTGTTGTTTCGAATACAGCAATCCATAAGTGGTATGACAATGTGACGGATGTCCCTACCAAGGTCATGTTTGATTTCGTATGTAAAGCTGTGGGTGGAGCGTTAGCTACTTCTAATGAAACGAGCGAATGCAGGTGGGTTCCAAAGGAACATGTTCTGGATTTGATTACTTTACCTGAAATCCGCATGCGTTATGAAGCTTATTTGAACTTTAACGGCTCTGTGAATTATATGGAGTATGTCACTGCGTCAACGACAGAATTTAATGTCAAGCTTCAAAGGAGTGTTTAGTTGTACGAGGGATCGTGTAACGGGAAACGAGAAAAAATGAGGAGGCAACCAATACATAATGGTCAATGATCTATACCGAAAAATGGGTCCTTTCCTTTTAAAGAAGAATCTAGTTCAGTTAGCATCTCAGTTTTTTATTTCGGCGTTAATCGGAGTTATATATACATTAATGATCATTGATGAAACTATAGGTGGATATATTCATGAAGTATTACCGAGTAAGGATGGACCGAATCTTCATCAATATTTGCCCATTGTGATCACTGTGTTAATTTACTCGTGCTTCATTCAAAGAAAAGAAAGAATTTTTATAGAAAAAATCTCATTCAGTTGTCTTCATATTTTGATTGCAATACTAAGCTGTATTTCTTCTCTTATCGTTATCATGATGGTTCAATTCCCATTGATGAACTAACTAAATTATCAACTAACGAGCAGGAACGAGCAGGCTAGTTCACGGTACTAAATATACTAAAGGGCAGAATACCACGAAGCTTAGGAGGAGTAGGAAGATGATTCGGGGTGTAATTATTGAAGGGATGTCTACTGTAGGAAAAACATCATTATTTTCTGCTATAAAGAGATTACATAGTCAAACACAGAATAATGAAAAAACTATAATTGCAGTAAGTGAACACTATTCACAAGTATTGCATTCACACCAAGGTGTTTTAAGATCCATGGATAAGGATGAACATATTTCACTTCTAAGTCGACATGTTGATTATCTTGAACAACAATCCTATTGGATTAACTTTCTTGGTCATTCCAAACCATCCAAAGGTATATTTTTTCTTTTAGAGAGGTTTCATGTAAATCATAGAGCTGCATTTAAAGCCTCTCATGAGATTGAGTTGCTTGAGAAACGTCTACTCAGGATGAATGCACATTGTGTACTCTTAACCTTGACCCCGGATACTGTTGAGTCTAGGTATATTGAAAGTCGCGGTGAAGCCTGGAAGTCATATGTGATGGGAAATTCTACTACTCTCCAAGTATGTGAAACGTTTTTAGATAATCAAGAAAATCTTCGAATGGCTACGAAACAATCATTGATTCCAACTTTAGAGATTAACACAGATGAAGCAGACTGGGATGCTTATGCAAAACAAGTTCTTACGGATTTACGTTAAACGTTGGCGTTCAACCAAGACACTACGGAATTTGTTCAGATATCAGTTAAATCAAAATGAAAAGCTTCATTGATGAAACTATCGGATGGCAGCAGATTAAATTAATCAATGAGACGAAGAGGGGGAAATCGAAATGAAGACAATCAAGTGCATGATGGACCACCTGTACTGGGCAGACGGACGTATCCTGGACGCGCTCGAAGAGAGTGGGACGAAGAACAAGGACCTTCTGAAACTGGTTCGGCATGTTGCGGTCGCAGAACGAGTCTGGCTGTCCCGATTGCAGGGCAAGGGCAGCGCGCAATATTCGTTATGGGAAGAAGCGGAAGACCTGAAGGCGCTCCGGACGATGTTCGAAGAAAATGCTGAGCAATATCGCGTCTATATCCAAGGGCTTGAGGAATCTGAGTTGGACGAAATGATCGACTACGCAAATCAGAGTGGGGTTTCATTCCGAACATCCGTCCGGGACATCCTGTTGCAGGTTCTCTTACATGGGCAATATCACCGGGGACAGATCAATCGGGTACTTCGGATCGAATCGGCAGAGCCTGTCCAAGTCGATTACATCACATTCGCGAGACTCTAACGGGCAGGATAGCGTGGCATATAGAGGACTGGATATTCATAGATAGGTTTCTTAATAAGAGGAAAAGAAACCTATCCTGGGGATAACCGAAAGAGAATTAGAAAATAAAGGTTTTAATTAATCATTAAACTCAACAAACACATGCATATACTTATCTAATCCTGGAAGACCGGTCGTTTCTTTGATATCCAAAAATTTAAGTTTTTCTTCCCAGTCCACTCTTTCTTGGTCGGACTCATCAGCAGCTACTTCAAAAATATATGCTAAGACAAATGCATCAATACTTGAGACTCCATTTTTTAATTGTACCCACTCTCGAGGGAGAACAACTTGATTTTTACCCGCTGTGATTTCTTTGCCAGAGAAATTAAGAATCAGTTCTTGGCCTTGATTTTTAACCGTAGTAATTTTTTTCTTTCCGTCCCAATTAAACGTTGCTCCAGATTGTTTAAAAACATCCTTCATAGGAACATAAGTGGAGTTATACGTCGTTCTAGTCAACTTATGGTCCTTTGTGATATTTAGTTCTATCTTTTTTAATGAAGGATTATATGTATACGCTGCACGTTCCTTAAAAGGTAGATCCTTTAAAGGTTGGTCCGTAGCAGATGCAACCGACACTACACCCACAACTAAAGTTGACATCAAAAATAGAGAAACTAATCGCTTCATCTTGATTCCTCCTTAAGTATTGTTATTCACGTAACATAAACGCTACAAGACAGGAAAATGTTTCCTTTAAAATCCAGTTGTATGAAAAGGGAGAATAGGCATGGAAATTAAGATACGAGAAATTGCAGCGAATGATTATACTGAAGTTGTTTTTTTATGGAACGATGTGCTTGAGATTCGCAATGTTAATGATGAAAATTTTCGAGATACTACAGAAAAAATGAATGAGGACGGGAATTACAAAACATTTGTTGCATTATTTGAAAATGATGTGGTTGGTTTTGTAACTATAGTTCAGGCATTGTCCATAGGGGCTTCGATTGGTTATTTACATATACAAGCTCTTGCCGTTAAAAAAGAATTCCAGCATCGTGGGGTAGGTACACAACTATTAAGACATACTGAAAATTATGCTAAAGAACTCGGAATATCTAGTATTATTTTATGTAGCGGATTCAAGCGAACTGATGCCCATGCTTTCTATGAGCATAATGGCTATGACAAAGATTCATACTGCTTTGATAAGATTATTAACCTTGACTAATTAATAATAATTAAATCAAATTCATCAATTATTTCCTTTACTTGAGAGGGGATTGAGACGTATAATCCGTTCAGACATCAGAGCAAGAAGAGGGGAAAAATGATTATGAATAACGGGTTAGTCAACGCTATTATTGCGTATATCATGTGGGGGGTTCTCCCGCTTTATTGGAAGTTGTTTAGCGAAGTTCCGGCAGGCGAGATTCTGTCGCATCGGGTTGTTTGGTCTTTCGTTTTTATGGGTATTCTGGTCGCCGCCCAGCGTCGCTGGGGTGACATAAAGCGGATTGCAACTAACCGCTCGCTTCTTCTGTCCCTCACCGCCAGCGGAATGCTGATTGCAGTTAATTGGCTTATCTTCATCTGGGCGGTCAACAACGGCCATGTCGTCGAGACAAGCCTTGGCTATTATTTGAATCCGTTGCTGAACGTCTTGTTAGCGGTTCTCTTCCTTCGTGAGAAGCCAAACCGCGGCCAATGGCTCGCGATTGCCATCGCTGGAGCAGCGGTGCTTATCATCGCGATTGACTATGGACGGTTTCCGTGGGTCGCGATCTCGCTGGCCGCGTCATTTGGCTTGTACGGCCTGGCGAAGAAGAAGATCAAGCAAGACGCTTCTATAGGCTTATTCTCGGAGACGGCTGTAGTCCTGCCTGTCGCGCTCGGCTACTGGATCTATTTGGCCGTTGTGGGGAAAACGACGGCATGGACGCTGCCTGCACCTACGTTCATTGAATTGCTTCTTTCCGGCGTGGTCACGGCGCTACCGCTGCTCTTTTTTGCGCGAGCAGCCGCCCGGATGTCGCTGTCAACGCTCGGCTTCGTTCAATACATCGGGCCGACGATCATGCTGTTACTGAGTATATTCGTATTCAAGGAATCGGTCTCGCCGGTTTTGCTCGTTGGCTTTGCTCTCATCTGGACAGCGCTCGTGGTATACGCTACAGCATCGATTCGCGGCGCGAAACTCGCGAAGGCGAGTTGATGGCATAGTACCCCGGTAGGGATGAAGTGGAAAACCCTGGAGCATCAATCAAACGAAAGGCGTGGGATTGCCATGACTACAGCCACACTTAGCAAATGGGGAAATAGCAGTGCAATTCGCATTCCTAACCAATTGCTTAAGCGTCTTAATCTGGAAGAAGGCTCGGAAATTGAGATTTTGGTGACAGAAGATAATGAATTGTTGTTGCGTCCAAAAACCAAGCCTGTAGAGTCCAATGAGGAACTACGTAACCATCTAAAGACGTTGCTCTCTAAAGTGAAACAGGATACAAGACATGAAGAAATAGACTTTGGCACAGAAGGGAACGAGCTACTTTGATCATTCCCAGCCATACGACCGACCACTGTACTAACATGAATTTAATGAAGTAACGGGTTTTACTGTTGTATGTCGCTTAATGAGCCAATCCCAATGAAATCAGTTCTACGCAATGTCCGTTCTATTTTGGCATAATTGAAGATTATTAGCTGTTCATTTACCTAAATCCACGTCTAACTTAGAGACGTGGATTTTTTCTTCATACCTAAATAGATTCGTCCATCCTTGACGCTTCGAACAAGAGCCGAAAGGCACTTATAAGTTGGAAAGAAAGATTTTTAATCCTCTGAAATTGTTTCCATTTATAGTATGATAAGACTATCGTTAGCTTCTTCAAACATGGCCTGTATTATCTCTGCGGCTATCGGGCAAAGGCCATATCGAATGATCACGAAGACCATCCTATAGATAAAGATAAGGAGATCCAAATATGACAGTAACTTCGATCATGGAACAAATCCGCATTATCGAATACGATCCCTCCTACGCCGCTGCAATCGCTGATATGTGGAACCGCAGCAATGAAAGTTGGGGAGGTGGCACCAACCAGAGAACGGAGGATACCGTTCGCCGGGAGATGGAGACTTCGTCCAATCTTCATGTATTTCTCGCCGTTCATGAGAAAGAGGTTGTTGGCTTCTGCAGTTTTGCCCACTACCGCTATGACGAGAATGCCCTGTATGTACCGCTGTTGAATGTGCGCCCCGATTATCACGGCTACAAGGTCGGACGTAATCTGATCCTGAACGCCGTTCGCAAGACTGTGGAAGCGGGATGGCCTCGCCTAGATCTGTTTACATGGGCAGGTAACACCAAGGCTGTACCGATGTATAAGAAATGCGGGTTCTTCTGGGAGAAAAAGGATGAAAATGTGCATCTGATGAACTTCATCCCGACCATCTTGCAGACGGAAGCACTTGCTCCTTATTTTGAGGAGCTGGATTGGTACGCAGACAGCACCCGTGAACTCGTCATCGAGCCGGATGGCCGACGGGAGCGTGGTTTCGATTTCTTTGATTATTCCTGGAAAAAGGGAGATATCTCCTTGCGAGCCGAATTCGAGAAATCAGGTCGCGGGCTGACAGCTCTCGAAACACCGGAGTACGAAATTACCACAGAGATCGACGATCATGATCTCGTATTTGGTTCCACATACAAGGTTCGCTACCGAATCACAAACCGCTCAGCATCCGAGCTGAAGTTCGAGATCAAGGGTCAGGACAACAAAAATATTCGTTTTACGCTGGACGTTGCAAGAGCGGTTGCTCCGGGAGAAACGGTAATCGTGGAGGGCGAATTCCACCTAGATCCGGTTCAAGAGGAGCAAAGTCCGAATAAGACCCATCCCGTTGTGACGAGCACATGGCTGATCGGTGGCAGGAAAGCCGAGTTTCGTAGGGGCGTTGCCCCGAAATTCCCGGCCAAGATCAACACGGCGTTGCCCGTGAAAGAGCTCTATACAAGCGTTCCTGCTGAGCTATACCTGAACGTGGAGAATAATTTTGATTCCGAAGCAGTGTTCACTTTTGACTTGCCAGAAGAAGAATTCCTAGAGTGGGCAGA
Organism: Paenibacillus sp. RU5M; assembly: GCF_900221055.1. Classification (NCBI taxonomy): domain Bacteria; kingdom Bacillati; phylum Bacillota; class Bacilli; order Caryophanales; family Paenibacillaceae; genus Paenibacillus; species Paenibacillus sp. RU5M. Next base: position 77,514 of record NZ_OBQM01000015.1, read on the forward strand.
ACGCTCGGTGCGCCTCACGGTCCCTGCAAAAGGCAAAGCATCTGTTCCCGTAGCGTTCACCTTGCGTTCGTATGGTCTCTATTCGCGAGAAGTAGAGGTAACAGCTGTTCCGACGGATAGACAAGAGGTATCTTTTACAACCAAGCTGTCTGTTCTAATGAAGGGAACACAAGGACGTTACGGTGGGGAAAATGGGGAACAGTGGGTGGCCGTGAACGGTGCATTCTCCCTCCATATGAGCAAGCAAGAGAACAACATGTGGATTGAATATCCTGGCTCGGTTCACACGTTCTGGTGGACCTATCCGAAGCTCGGTAAGCCATTTGCAGAAGAGTTCTCCAAGAAACAAGCCAAGGAAGTGAACATCTATCCGGAGGGAGAAAACCAGGTTCTCGAAGCACTGTATGAATCGGAAGATTTCCCTGGTATAGAGATCAAGTCCGTGGTCAAGCTGTCTGCCAACGGAATTGCGGAGTTCTACCACGAAATTGGGAATACGCGCAGCGCAGAGCTGGAAGAGAATATGTTCTTGATGACGAACTTTGGTTTCTTCGGCAACCGGCTTATTCTCCCGTACCAAGGCCGTTATGTAGATATGGGCGATGCGTACTCTGGCGATCCGAGCCACTGGGACAGCGCCCAAATTACAGAGAACTGGCTGTTCTGCAAGGAGGAGTATGGTGCTTGCGGTATCTATTGGGACCCTTCGCTGAAGCTGCTTCGTCCGGAACACACACTGGGGTTACAGCATGAGCTAGGCCGGATTCCAGCAGGAGCCGTTGTGCAAACAAAGGCGACCGTATTTGCTCTGAATACCTTTGCCAAATGGCAGGATTTCCGATCATTCGCTCAAAAACGGCATAGCCCGGTTGTACCGAAGCTGGACAACCATCTTGAGCTGGCATTGGGTGGTGGCAATCCGTTTGCCCAGGATGTGCTGACAGCAGAACTGATTGAACGGAAGATGGTCCCGCTCGCTGGAAACCTGGAACTGTACGTGCAGAATGGTGGCACACCAGAGCATTTAGCTGCTGATATGGAATTAAATCGAGAGCAGGATCTGCGCTCTGCTAAATTGCAGTTCTCCCCTGAGGAAAAGGATGCGACAGGAGAAAGTGAATTGGGCTGGAAGGTTCGGGCCGTATATCGAGGCGAAGATCGGATTCATGAACGTACAGCCCTCTGGTATCCGCAGACAGGAACAGCCGTTGATTGCGTGATTGAGGAAGGTCCAGCAGGTTCTGTGTACACGGTGAGCAACGGAGTTCTTTCGATGGCAGCTGCCCCTGGTTTCGGAAGTGTCGTGCATTCCTTGAAGTACCAGGGTGAAGAATGGCTGGACAGCACGTATCCGGAAGCAGCACCGCGTTCCTGGTGGAATCCATGGTACGGTGGACTTGGTGTAGGTATCCCTGCTATGAACGGTTTCAGCCGTCAGTTGGAACAAAGAAGCGCAACTTGGACGGAGCAGAAGGATGAATTCGGTAACGTCTGGAAAGGAATTCAGATCACAACCCGCATCGAGAAGCATGAAGCGAATCGAGGAATCACGGTACAGCAGCATTACCTCATGCTGCCCGGCGTTCCTGTTCTCTGTGAGTTGCACTCGGTTACGAACGAAAGCGGATTGGCGCTGGATTACTCGCTAGCCGAGGAACATTTCTTCAAACCCTCGCCTGTCTTTGCTGATGGTTGGCTGGAACACCCCGAGCAAGGGCGGTACCCTCTTGGAAAGCTAGATGGATATCTTCAGTCCAAAGGTTTCTTGCGAATGGGTTCAGTTTCGCGTAAAGACATGCTGCATGCAGTGAATCGTTACCCTAATCAGAATGCTGCGGGGTTTGTGAACAATGTGGTGCTTGGTCACAATGTGTATCACAATCTGCCACTGCTGAACGGGGAAACGGTCTGGACAGAGCCGACCTATCTGATCTTGGGGCAAATTCCTCTGAATCCAGAGGATGTACGTGGCCTTCTGCAGCTAGACTTTGCAACTTCAAAAGGTGAAAAGGAGGCTTAACATGCCGATTATTGACATTCACATTCATCTGTCGGACATCGACAGCTTTCATCGAACGGCAATAGATTTATCGAAAGTGGATTACTCTGCCGCTGGCCTCAAGGCGGAGTTTGATAAGAACGACGTTATTCTTGGCATCGGAATGGGGGTTACGGAGCAGACAAAGGGAGCATTCCCGGATTCCAGTTCTCCCAACCCGATGGGACTTGATTTGGAAGAAACGGTTCCTTCATTCCTGATGGAATGCGTCGGCATTAATCCAAACCACCTGGGTGGTGAACACGTTCAGGCCGAGCTGGACCGGATTGAAGCACGATTGCAAGCTCCTGAGGTAGCCGGAATTAAACTATATGCGGGGTACTATCATCACTACGTGTATGACAAGATCTACACACCGGTCTATGAACTGGCAGCCAAGTATAATTTGCCGGTGGTCATTCATACGGGGGATACGTACTCGATGAATGGATTGCTTAAGTATGCACATCCACTGACCGTGGACGAATTAGCCTTTCAACAGCGCGGTGTTAATTTTATGATCTGTCATTTGGGTGATCCTTGGGTGATGGATGCCGCTGAAGTCGTGGCGAAAAATCCGAACGTTTACGCAGATTTGTCAGGCCTTGTTGTCGGTGATCGGCCTCATTTTGAACGGTTTATGAGCGAACCCTTGTTCATGGATCATTTCCGCCGGGCGCTGGTGTATTCGGATCATTACGAGAAAATGCTGTTCGGAACCGACTGGCCGCTCGCGCCGATCGATTTGTATGCGGAATTCGTCCGTCGACTTGTGCCGGAGCAGCATCATGAGAAGGTATTTTACGAGAATGCTTTTGGTTTATTTCCGCGCATTAAACAGCGAATTGCAGATCTGGGTTAAACACCAGTTCATAATTATCTGTGAGAAATGTATGGCATTTAGGTCAGGGAAGCATATGATGTTCATACTGAATCCCTATCATGTAAGCTCCTGTCACTTCTGGTGGCAGGAGCTTTTTTTTCGGTAAAACAGTGAATTCATCTTATGCTTAACTTGGAATGAGGAGGGGATTAGTAGAACAAAGGTTGAGTTACCATCTTCATATACTTTTTTAAGTCGTCTTTTGCATATGAGTGTTGTTCCCATACCCCAAGGTTCCAACTCATATAGCCGATGCCAAGGTATCGGGATGCCAGGGAGAAATACTTTTCGAATTGATCTTGTGGAATATCGTATCTGTGGGAACTTAGGGCCTCCCGATAGATGTCTACTTGTCTCATATGGCTACAGCGTAGAGGAATATCGAAGAACAAGGAGCCGTATCTTGCTTCCTCCCAATCAATAAAATAGACATCCTCATTATTATGTACCAGTACGTTTCCGGGATTCAGATCATTATGGATCATCGTATGCATATGTTCATCTCTAATCAGAACTTCAAGATCATCTACGATGTTACTGGCTACAGCTTCAATTTCCGATATGATCGGTAATCCAAATTCCGCAATGAATTCTGGGTTTTCTATGGCGGCGTTCCACGAAGGTCTCCAACGATTTTCCATCATATCGATGATATGATTCTGATCCACAGTGGGTATCCAGGGCATTTCTTTTTTTAACCCCATATTCGTTCCATGTATGTAAGCCAGCGCTCGTAATTCTTTATTCTGAAGCAGATCCATATCCAGATGGCTATAATCGGTTTGGTAGTCCACATCCTGAATGCAGATCAAGCTGCGATCTTCAGTATGAGGCTCACTTGTTAGACTAAATGGCACATTAGCGCCTTGTGAAAATAATCTGGACAATGCAGAGCGTTCAATGAACGTGGCTCTCTTCGTAATGACAGAAATGTCCTTTTGCACTCCATTGACTAAGAATTCAATATGATAGGATGTGAGCATCCGAGGATATATACTGATGGATGGTTTGTTTTATTAATGCTTGTACTGTGATAGATTCCTTACTCATCTGATCGCTCCTTCCTGCTCATCAGTTTAAAAGCAATGTTAATAGTGTCATATATAAGATGCATAGTTTGTCGAAGAGAATAAAAGAATATCGCAGTAGCTATTCGATAAGGCAATGAACGCCCCATTTGTTTTTACGAATAAAGAGAACTATAATGATGGATGCACAAAATTTCAGACTTCTTTGGAGGAACATATAACGTTATAAGATCTTTTCAATTTTACAATCCTACCCGGCTGATTTTTGGCAAAGGGCAGATTGAAGCACTAAAAACTAAAGTTCCAAAATACGGAAAACGTGTTTTGCTTGTATACGGTGGTGGCAGCATCAAACGGAGCGGGCTGTACGATCAAGTGATCGGGCAGTTGAATGAAATCGGAGCAGAGGTAACGGAAATGGTTCGTGTAGAACCGAATCCACGTCTTTCCACAGTTCATAAGGGCGTGGAGCTGTACAAAACGAATAACATTGATTTGGTTCTTGCTGTAGGCGGTGGTAGTGTGCTTGATTGTGCTAAAGCGATCGCAGTAGGGGCCAAATATGATGGAGACATGTGGGATATTGTTGTGCGCGAAGCAACTCCTCAAGGCGGACTTCCGCTTGGAACGGTTTTGACCATGGCTGCGACGGGGTCAGAGATGAATAATGGTTCGGTAATTATCAATCAGGACACACAGGAGAAGTGGGCCTGGTTCAGCGAGTATTCCTTTCCGGCGTTTTCCATTCTTGATTCGGTGAATACATATACCGTACCTTTGGATCAGACCGTATAAGGTATGGTGGATATGATGTCTCATGTGTTTGAACACTACTTCCATCTGGATACTAATACACCTGTTCAGCTTGGATTCTGTGAGACCATTCTTTGCACGGTAATTGAAACTGCGCCTCTTCTGAGCAAAGATCCCGAAAATTATGAACTGCGCGAGACCATTCTCTATTGTGGAACAATGGCTCTTAACGATGTGCTGAATATGGGTCTTGCCGGGGACTGGGCATCTCACAAAATTGAACACGCCGTGTCCGCCGTGTACGACATTCCGCATGGGGGAGGTCTTGCCATTCTGTTCCCGCACTGGATGAAGCATAATCTGGATGTGGATGTAGATCGCTTCAAACGCATGGCTGTTAATGTATTTAATGTGAATCCTACAGGGAAGTCAGATAAATAGGTTGCTGAAGAAGGCATTGAAGCGCTGCGTAAATTCTGGACCTCAATTGGTGCACCTAGCCTTCTGGCTGACTATGACATCGACGATAGCCAGATAGATGCTATGGCTGATAAAGCGATGCGTTTTGGTCCATTCGGCTTTTTTAACAAATTGCAGCGTGAAGACGTGGTTTAGATTTATCAAGCATCGTTGTAATACAAAGGGCACATTCACTTTGTAGGTAAGCCTACTCAACAAGGACGTTCCAGTACTTCTCAGGAACGACCTTATTTTTTTATTATTACCTAATCCCTTGTACATTCAACCGTTTAATCCAGGTCATATATTGCGAGCACCTTTTTCCGGTATTCCAAGTGTTCCTGAATTTGGCTTAACGATTGGAGTGAAGCTGAGGGATCGCCCTCAAGGCTAAACTTCCCCAGATTATTATTGATATGCCTGTAGTCCCTCAGTTAACAGTCAGTTTGGTTGTGCCATTGAGCCCTACTAGTTCGATGATGTTGAGTTCGCTCAAGTCGGCTGAAACTTCTTCAGATTTCTTCAGAATCTGGAGAGTAGTATAGGCATCGTTCCATCGTCAAAGTGGGTCATTCGGTGATCCCGCTTCATAACATCATCCACGGTTGTGCCTACATCTATAAGATCTGACATCACAGACAGATCGTCAAAGTTGTTGAATACTACAGAGTTCGCCGAAAGGTTATCGACGCGATAAATCGTCACTTTATTTTACTAACTCGCCAGTTCGGCATCATCAGGATTATCGGTCGATTCTGCACCGTACAGACCCCATAAGACCACGCTTCCTGCAATGATTACAACGGCAAGGGCAGAAAACATCACCACGTTTTTTCTGGATTTCAACACCGTTTCAATTCCTTTCTAAATCAGGATAATCGAATACTATAACCGCAGATCCTTCTGGTTGTATTCTCGCGTAGGGCCTTCCTGCTTAAGATACACCTTGCTGGGCTTTTGGAGAAACAGATTAAGCAACTTGAAGATGTGAACAAGAGGAGGGAATTCTGAATGAACATAACGCCAAAAAAAGGGCCAGGTTCATAAACGTAATCGTTAGCTTATAGCTTTGTCTTGAGATAAATACGATGGTCAGGATCGGAGGAACCAGAACCATGAGGACTCAGAGCCCGATACTTACAAAATAGGCGATCTGTTTCTTTAATGAAGTAAAGAATTATTTTAGTTTAATGTCTTGCTATGGTAATTTAACATGTATGCTATGTTTTTTTATTGGCTTTCATTATCGTGTTGCTTGCTTAAATTTGAAGATTCTCCCTAGCTACAGAAAATATATTTTGATTATTTGTGAAAGCCTTTTCATTTACAAATGAATTCTGGTATGATAGAAATGGAAATTGGAAGAAAGAATTTTTTTGTAAGTAAACTCTTAGAATTAACTGTTATGATTAGGAGAGAAAGATAAGGATGCTAACAGAAAAAGAACTACCGATTAAATATCCTATGATTACCTCACTTCCTGCGTTTGCAAACATGACTGCCATTCTTTGTACTCATGAAGATGTTTTTTTTCCGTGGTTGTGTCATAATCATGTGCAGTTAGTAGCATGGGAGACTCCAGAGGTTTACATACAATTTTATACTCCTGTTTTTAGAGAACACTATAGATTATTTGTACTGCACCACTATCATAAGAACGTTTTGGTAAAGTGGTGTGATAATATAACACAGTTTATTATTGATGCAATTGATGAAGAAAATTATGTGTATTTAAGCATAGATCAATACTACATTGCAGCCTATGATAATTTTAGAAGAGTGCATACGCCACATGATATGCTGATATATGGATATAACAAAGAAAACCAAATGTTTTACGTAGCTGATTTTTTTAATTCTAAATATTCCTTCTCGAAAGCATCTTTTAATAGCGTTAACGGAGCATTTTTAAGTCCTCATTCTGAGGGGGAATGGTTCAAAGGGGTTCAGCTTTTGCAATTCAATGAACGAAAAAGTGAATTCAAGTTTGATCTAGCTTATCTGATTAAACAGTTGCATGAATATTTGCATGAAAAAAAATCCTCTAACGATTATAAGTTGATTGAAGAACCTGGAAAAGATACGGATGCTTGGGGAATAGGGGTTTATCGTTTTTTAAGAAAACATATTACAGAAAATGCTTTATTTGAATTTAGTCTGATTAGATCTCTCCATTTGCTCTTTGACCATAAAGAAGTGATGTTAAGGAGTTTGGTTTTTCTCGATGAAAAAAAATATATTACCAGATTTGATTTTCATGAAAAGGCTTACGGAGAAATTAAACAGCTATGCTTAATTCTTAGGAATTTGTGTATAAAGCACAGTATTTCAGAAAAAACAAATCATATAAAAAATATAATTGAATTGATCGAAAAGATTGAGAACGAGGAACGGATTGCAGTACAGGAACTGTTATCAGATCTTGAGGAAGTAGAGAAAAACCTAGCTGAAGTAGATTAAATTAATCATTTTATAAAAAATTAAGAAAGGTGAACTCTGTCATTCAGAGATCACCTTTCTTAATTTTTAGTAAGTATAAGAAGTCATGTATTATTTGTTTTCCAGTGTGGATTTGTCTGAAGCGTTGCTAATTAGAGGCACAGGAAATTTCACCTGTTATTAAAGTGTTTAAAACTTATTTTAACTTCAATTGAATTATGTTAAGTATATTTGATAAAGTGTTAAAGTTCTCAAATAACAACTCTTCATCATTAAAAATGATATCAAAATGTTCTTCTAAAATTACAATCAGTCTTATCATTTTAATAGAACATACCCCTAAGTCATTTAAATTATCATGCATATCAATTTCTTTGATGTTAGTAACTTGCAGACACTGGGCGATATTTTTAATTACGATATCTTTTAGATCTTCGGTCAATGAGTTACACTCTCCCCTTCGTTGCAGTTCATGCGGATAAATCTCCGATATTCTGCTGGAGTAAAAGAAAAGTGTTTCTTAAAGATACTCGAAAACTGAGAATTTGAAATATACCCGATGGCAATAGTGAGTTCTTTGATATTCAAGTTGGATGTTTTTAGAAGATCACAGGCACGTTTCATCCGGACTTGTTGTAAGTACCTCATAGGTGATATATCAAATATTTTAGAGAAACTATTGCTTAAATAAACTGGATTGCAATAGATTAATTCAGCAAGTAATTGTAGCGTGAGTGGTTCTGCATAATGTTTACGGATATAACGATGTACCATAATCAAACGACTGTCAATTGTTCTTGTCTGTTCTTTTGTATTCGCATATAGAGATCGCCTACTAAAAGTCTCAATATTTGCACGAAGAAGGGTTTCAATTTGCTCTTCTGTTTCAGCAATGTACCGTCCAGCTAACGGCCCGCAAATTAATTTAGACAGTTTGTTTATGTTTCTCATTGTTTTAGAAGAAGCTTGGATGACCAAAGGATATTGATCAAGGTCAGAAAACGAATGGTTAAAAGTTATCTTGCGAATCTCTGCATAAGAAGAACCTAAGTTCTGCAGACTGAAATTTTTACCTACAAGTATGCTCATTTTATTTATAAGTAGCTCATTACCATCGTAAGATACGAAAGTCGAAGAAGGAACAATAATTGCGTAAGCCTGATGGTGTATAGAGGAACAAAATATTTCGGTCTTAGGAAAAATATTTTCTACACTATATGCAGAAACCGTAACAAACTTCATGCATGGTTACTCCTTTACAAGTTTAATAGACCTAAGATTGTAATCCGTAACATTTTTCAAACTACATGTACATAGTTCAGTGAAGAAATGAATATTAATTACAAATTTTAGAATCATATATAGATTAAAATAACATATCTTTAATTATGTATCCAATTTTACATAAAAGCAAAAAAAGCATTTTTTTTGAAAAAAGTTGGTTTATAATATCTCCTATAGAAGAAAAATGGGATTTATTATTCCATTATAATCAATTTTACGACAAATAACACCATTATCTGATTAAAATAACAACAAGTTTTAATTAACAATTGTATGTAAATAAGGGGTGTTTATATTGCTATATCCATTGTCTCATCCACAAAAAAGAGTATGGATCATAGAGAATATATATTCAAAGAGTTCTCTGTATAACTTAGGCGGCGCATTTTATTTCAAACAAGAAATGGATCTGACATTACTGAAAGATAGCATTAAGGAGCTGATTGATAACAATGCTAACTTGCGTATTCGTTTGAAACGGAGGTTTAATAACGTATATCAATATGTTGATGAAACTGAACATGAAGTCACCTTCATCGATTTTAGAGAGAGGCAGATCGATTCTGAAACGTGGTTTACCAATCACTTTAACGAACCTTTTGAATTGATTGAAAGTTCACTCTTTTGTTTTATCGTTTTCATTGATCAGTCTGGTAATGCCGGATGTTATTTTAAAGTGCATCATCTGATTGGCGATGGTTGGTCTGTGAAGCTCATCGCGGAGTCAGTCGTTGATATATATCAAAGCAAATTTTCTGGGAAAGAAGTTAAATCAGATCAGTTATTATTTACTGATTATCTACATAGGGAAGAAAAATACAAGAACTCTTCGAGATTTTTAAAGGACAAAACCTTTTGGACGAAACGTTTCGAAGATTTGACTAAGGTTGCTCAATCTAAAAGCAGCGAGAACACGCAAGCTCGTAGGTTAACAACGATCATTGATGCTAACCGTTCAAACAGCATTAGGAACTATATCCAAAATCAAGCTATAACAAATGCAGCATTTTTCACTGGTGTATTGTTTCTTCACTTGTCCAAGATGGATAAGACAGAGGAGCTCATATTGGGGACTCCTGTGTTTAATCGTTCTGGACGCAAGGAGAGGGCAAGCTTTGGGATGTATACCAGCACAATGCCCTTAAAAATGAACATTGATCCAGAAATTCAAGATTCGACATTTATGATTCAGGTCCACAAAGAACTAAATGATTGTTATTTTCATCAGAAATATCCTTACGATATTTTAATTGAAGATATTTTGCTCAAGCAACAAGGTAAGGATCAACTATTTCAACATTGTATCAATTACAGCAATGCAGCACTTCCTGAGCATTGTGACGGAATTGACATTAAAACGTTGGACTTTTTCTCCGGTCATCAGATTTATTCGCTTCAAGTTTTTGTTAAAGACTGGTACCAGGATGGGCATATCCGACTCGACTTTGAGTATAAGACGGACGACTATACAGACGCTCAGATTCAACACTTCTCATCTGTCTATCTATATTTGATAGAGCAGGTCATCATAGATAATGGGGCAAAGGTAAAAGATTTAAGAATTATGGAGCCAGAGCTTGAAAAAGAAATTATTCATCAATGGAATGATACTGAGGATCACCAGACAGAAGGAAATAGTATTGTTGAATTATTCTACAAGCAAGCGGCACTTCATCCAGAACGAATTGCGCTTGAGTACGGTGAGACCAGGTTAACATATGAGGAGCTTAATCTAAAATCCAATGCATTAGCACGTAACCTTTCCAGATTTGGCATTGGATCAGAGAAGGTTGTAGCTATTATCTCAGAGCATTCTCTGGAAGCTATTATAGCGATATGGGCTGTATTGAAAGCTGGAGCGGCATTTTTACCCATCGATCCTAAACTTCCTTCAAAAAGAAAAAGATATATGCTTGAGGATAGTAATGTTAGCGCTATCTTAACTAATTTAGGTGGAATTAATGAATGTAGTAATAATATCAATGTGATTGATATTTCTTTAGAAACAACATATGAGGGAACAACAACGAATAATTTAACGGTTATTCCAGCCAAAAACCAACTTGCTTACATTATATATACTTCTGGCTCAACGGGTATTCCTAAAGGAGTCATGGTAGAACATGGTGGATTGTTTAATTACACGACGTGGGCTTGCTCAACATATGTGGACGAAATTGAAGTGTTTCCGGTCTATTCGTCATTTTCTTTTGATTTAACTTTAACTTCGATTTTTACACCGTTAATTTGCGGAAGCAAAGCTATTATTTACAGTGAATCTGATAGTGGGTTTGTGTTGGATAAAGTCATAACGGATAACCAATCCACCGTAATTAAGCTTACTCCATCTCACCTAAGACTGCTGATTGAACATGGGCGATATGGAAATTCACTCAGAACGTTAATCGTTGGAGGGGAAGATTTAAAAGTACAGCTTGCCGAAAATGTGCTTGAAATGTTTGGTCGGGATATCAATATATTTAATGAATATGGGCCGACAGAGACTGTAGTGGGATGTATGATTTACCGATACGATAGTGCTTTGGTTAGAGGCGGATCCGTAAGTATTGGAAAACCTATACAAAACACTCAAATCTATATTCTGGATGGTGAGTTACAACCGGTTCCTTTGTATACAAAAGGTGAAATTTTTGTTTCGGGAGCTGGTGTTGCTAGGGGGTATTTAAATCAAGGTGATTTAACAAATGAAAAGTTTCTACCTAATCCATTCGTACTCGGTCAAAGGATGTATAAAACGGGGGATATAGGTTATTACGTCGAAGACGGAAACTTATTTTATGTAGGCCGGGCAGACGATCAAGTGAAAATTAATGGTTATCGGATCGAAGTGTTAGAAATTGAAAATATCATGTGTGGACTTGAAGGCGTTAAAGAAGCGGTAGTAACGAAACATTCATTATCCAATGGCTCAGATATGCTGATTGCACATTTGGAGTTGCTAGAATCCATTTCTACTAATCAGTTAAAGAGATCGTTATCGCTTCTCTTGCCAAGTTATATGATTCCTTCGCATTTTGAGATAATGGAACGTTTACCTGTCACGACCAATGGAAAGATAAATCGTTCACAACTACCAATGCCTAAGTTATCACAGGGTGTTGAGAATCGCAGTGGCCCATCTGAAATCGCAAAACAGGTATTGAGCGCATTGGAAGAAATCTTAAAAACAGAAAATATATCTCTGGATGACAATTTCTTTTTTATCGGAGGGGACTCCATCAAAGCCATACAAGTTTCCTCTCTGCTTAACACGCAAGGAATTGAATTGAAGGCCAAAGATATACTTTTATTTCCAATTGTTGGAGAGCATGCTGAGATGGCAGAGGAGCGTGTTACTGAACAAACAACTCAACCAGCCCAGTGTAAGGGAAGTATTCCTCCTGCGCCGATCAATCAATGGTTTCTTAAAGGCAGTATAAGCAACAAGGATTATTACTTGCAATCCGTCCATATCAATCTTAAGGAAGATATTTCTTACAACCAATTTTGCCATGCTATTTCTCAACTGGTTGATGTTCATGATTCTTTAAGAATTACGTTGGACAAAGAAACAATGCAGTTAAAATATCAAGATGTTTTTCCCTTGACATCCGTAATGAAATACATGGATCTGCGCTTAGAAGAAGAGGGAGATTATCTGGAAAGTATGATCAAATACGATAAGGAGATCAAAGAGAGTATTTCAATGGATTCACCCTCCTTATTTTATTGCGTGTATTACGATACTCCACATGGTATTAAGGTATCGTTCATTGCACATCATCTGATTGTAGACGGAATATCGTGGAGAATTCTACTGGAGGATCTGGATTCATTGATTAGGGAGGGGGAACAATCTCATATTTCTCGGATATCCAAAGGAAGCTCTTATCAAGAATGGGCTGGTAAACTATTGGAATACGCTGAGAGTCCTGCTGCCAGGAAAGATAGAGAGTATTGGAACAAAGTTGTTTCCCAAATTCACTATATAGATTTAAAAGATAAGCTACAGACCGAACGATCTCACTCACCAAGTGTTCAGGAACAAAGGATAGTTCAAGAAAGTATAACAAAACTCATTATGTCCACGGTGAACAAAAATCTGCAGACGACATCAAAAGATTTAATTGTTGCAGCTGTTGTTCTCAGCATATGGGAGCTAACGAAGGAGAGCAACATCTCTGTAATGCTGGAAGGCCATGGCAGGGAAATGTTCGATCATACGCTCGATATTAATCGTACAGTCGGATGGTTCACCAGTTTGTTTCCCGTTAACTTCTTTGTTGAATCGGGAGATTTAACAGATCAGATTATTGCTATTGCCAATGAACTGAACAGTATACCTCTCAATGGAATGGGTTACGGAATACATTATTATTTAAAAGATGTATCAGGGGTGGAAGAGAGAAGATTAGTCCGACTGAACTATCTTGGTGAGATGGACAATGGCCTTGCTGGTACGTGGTTTACACCCTCAGATACAAATACTAGCGCCGATGTTTGTCCCTACAATGATTTAAACTGTTTGCTGGACATCAATATTTATGTCATGAGTGGACAATTGTATATTCAAATCAACTATAAAGAAGATGATTTCTCTGTAAATACCATTCAACTATGGATGAATAAAATACAAAATAAACTAACAGAGATTTCTCTCATCCGTTCAGTTGTAAGCGACCCTATTGTAGATCTTACAGAACATAAATTAAACCAGGAGGACTTGGATGCATTATTTTCTTGATAAGCCAATAAAAAGAGAGAGGTTCTATATATGAAATTCCGTCGTATGTTTACCTTACTAATTCTAGTTGTATTTTTGAGTAATAACTATGTTGGGTATGCTGAATCCTTAACACATAATCTTGAAAAATCTATTGATATGTTTATTAATAGGGAAATGGAAAAATTGAAAATTCCTGGATTATCAGCTTCTATTGTTTTAGATAAGTTTGAATATAGTGCAGGTTATGGATTTCGTAGTTCCGGGAACAAAGCCGTTGATGAAAGGACGCTTTTTGAACTTGGTTCCAATTCCAAAGCTTTTACCGGGCTTGCATTACTCCACATGGTTAAACAGGGCAAGCTTAGCCTGGATGATAACGTAACAGCACATTTGCCTTGGTTCACGGCCGTTTTGGATGGCACCGAATCAGACATTAACATTCGGCAATTGTTACACCATACAAGCGGAATTCCTACTGATTCCATAACTCTAATCCCTGAAAGCAATGATGCTGATGCCTTGAAGCAAATGCTGATGGAAATGGTACCTGTACAACTTGTCAACAAGCCAGGGCAAATGTTCGAATACGCAACCTTGAATTACGATATTATCGGTCTCATTGTTGCAGAAGTTTCTGGGATGAGTTACGAAGAATACATGATAGAAAATATATTCAATCCGTTGGGATTATTGAATACTTTTCCTAAGGCACAAGTTCAGTCAGAGGAAAATATGGCTTCTGGACATAAGTTAGGTTTTTTCGGCGCAGCATCCTATGACGGACCATCCTATCGCGGGAATACGCCAGCTGGATACATTGTGTCCAATGCTGAGGATATGCGTCAGTGGATGAAGATCCAATTGGGGATGGTCAATGTACCTGGTTTTGGTGAAGTCATTTTGGAATCACACATGAAGGATAGCACTCTGGAGGGGATACAAGAAGGAGCGCCATATGCCGCTGGATGGGAGATTTATTCATTTGAAGGTGAGCAACTTGAACATTCAGGAGCAAATCCGGGATTTTCATCTTACATGTTATTGAATAAAGGGAAAAAAATAGGGGTAACCGTGATGGCCAACCTGAATTCAGAGGCTGTATTTTCAATAGCTATGGGAATTGAGCAAATTTTATTAGGGAACACGCCGACTCCATCCGAAGTAGATCTATTTCTAATATTAAATAATGTGATGAGAGTGCTTCTTGTATTGAGCTTGCTTGTGATCGCGCTGTCATTATTCTTCTGTTCTCGAATGTATAAGGACAAGCATAGATCTTTCCAAAAACCATCCTTGAATGCGGGAATTAAACTGACGTTGTTATCTGTTGGATATGCAATTTTCACTGTGGCCATCTACTTATCTCCTACTGTTTTATATCACGGGTATCCCTGGAGTTTCCTGAGCGTTTGGGCTCCTTCAAGCTTGGTTGTGGGTGCAATCTTCATGGTCGTAGCTGCAGGGGGATGTTTCCTTTGCGGGGGATATAGCATTCTATTTCCAAAAAGAAAAGATTAAGTTCTCGAAAAACTTATGAAATCAGGAGGTTTATCATTATGAGAAGCATTGGTAATTCCATATTAAATACACCGCAGGATCACTCTACACATATACTCCCATGGATAAAGAAATCAAACTGAATCAATGGGTTACAGAGAACAAGAAGGAATTAGAAGAGGTATTGCTACAAAGAGGAGGCGTTTTGTTTCGGAATTTCCCCAAGGCATCGATCTCAGAGTTTAGTGAAATCACGCAAATTTTCAGTTCAGAATTGTTAGAGTATAAGGAACGATCTACACCACGAACTGAGGTTCAGGATAATATCTATACTTCCACTGAATATCCTAAGGACCAGTGTATACCTATGCATAATGAAAGCTTTATTCAAAAGTATGGCCTATGAAGATATGGTTTTCTTGCCAGATCAATGCCGAGGTAGGTGGGGAAACTCCGATTGCAGACAGTAGAGAGTTATTGCAGAAGCTAGATGCATCCATTAAAAAACAATTTATCGAAAAGCAAGTAATGTGTGTAAGGAATTCGACGGTATCTTGGATTTGTCTTGGCAAAATGTTTTCTAGACAGAAAACCAAAAGATCGTAGAACAGTATTGCCAAAAAAATGGGATTGCATTCGAATGGATATCTAAAGATCATTTGCGGACGCGAACCGTTCGTGATTCAGTAGCCATTCACCCCCTCACTAAGGAAAAGGTCTGGTTCAATCAAGCTAATTTATTTCATGTCTCTAGTCTGCTTTTAGAGGCCAGAGAATGGCTTATAGAAGAACGGGGTTATGACAATCTTCCTCGCAATACGTATTTCGGAGATGGTAGCACAATTCCGGATTCTTTAATTGATGAAATCCAAGGACTGTACGAGGAAATCAGTATAGTCTTTCCATGGCAAGAGGGAGATGTCCTCATGTTGGACAATATGCTCATGGCGCACTGCAGAAAAACATTTAAGGGAGATAGAAAAATTGTCGTTGCGATGGCTGAACCCTATAACGTATAAATCCAGGACCTAATCAAAGGAGAGATGATAACAATGAACAGGTATATTCTTTCGGCTAGTGAACTCAATGAGATCTATGAACTCGTTGAATCTATTCCCGCAGACACGGATCTTGAGACGGACCGTTACTTAATGGAGGCAGCTCTATGGGGATATAATTTACCTTTTGAACTAAAGAAGAAATTAATTGATTTTAAACAATCGGAACAACAATCTCATCTCGTTATATCCGGATTCCCAGTTAATGATGATGATATCGGTCTAACACCCTCCCATTGGAGAGAACGGCCAGATCCTAAATTAACACGAAAGGTAGAAATCTTTTTTTCGTTATGTGGGTCGATTCTAGGAGATTTGTTTGGATGGGGGACCCAGCAACAAGGATATTACATTCACAATATACTTCCTGTAAAGGGAGATGAGAATGAGCAGTTGGGCTCAGGGAGTAATTCGTTACTTTGGTGGCATACAGAAGAAGCCTTTCATGAATATCGGGCTGATTATCTCGGTTTGTTTTGTTTACGGAATCCGGATTCAGTTGCAACAACTTATGCATCTATAGATATGTTAAATCTGGAAAAGAAGTACAAGGATGTTTTGTTTGAGCCGAGATTTTATATTTTGCCTGATGAATCTCACTTTAGCAAAAATAATGTGGGACAAGATTCATCAGAGATTTTTGATCAATTTGAAGCTAATTATTCATCGAAGCAGCCTTTATCTATTTTATTCGGTAACTACGACTCTCCCTATATAAGGCTAGACCCGTTTTTTATGGGAGTTATAGATGAGAAAGATGACTTAGCCAGAGAAGCTATGGCACATATCGTATCCCAGATAGAAGATTCAATTATGGATATTACACTGAAACCGGGAGACATGTTGTTTGTTGATAATTATCGTGCTGTCCATGGAAGAAAACCATTCAGCCCCAAATATGCGGGCAGAGATCGTTGGCTCAAACGAATCAATATTACACGAGACCTTCGAAAGTCGAGAGATAGTAGAAAGAGTGCTGAATCTAGGTTGATACAGCCTAAAATGAAAAATAATGTAGGTGTTTCGACATGGACATGAAGATTTCCAAGCAAAATGTGGAAGCGGTCACAGATCTATCCCCTCTGCAAGAAGGGATGCTTTTTGAGCATATGATTAATCCACAGCAGCATCATGTAATATACCATTATCACATCAAAGCTACATTCCTAGACGAAGAGATTCTTCGCAGGGCATTAGATCATGTAACAGTTCAAAATGACACGTTGAGAACCGTTTTTCGGTGGGAAAAAATAGAAAGACCTATACGTATAGTGTTAAAGGAGTATCATGTGCCGTTCAATTTCACCAATTTATGGAGTGATCAACTCGGTTCTCAAGATCCACAAGGTGTTGATGAACTATTAGGGTCATTGCGCGAAAAAATTGATATTATGCATGCTCCTCTTCATATAGGTCTGTTAAAAACCTGTGAGGAAGAATGGCATATCGTCGTCGCATTTCATCATATTCTGATGGATGGTTGGTCCAATATGCTCTTTATGGAGCAATGGTTAGAAGTATATAAACATCTGTTAAAAGACGACACCTATTCCGTAGTTCAAGAAAAAGCAAAATACAGCCAGTTCATTGAAGCCTTAAGACATACGAGCAGTCATTCGGAAAGCGTTTACTGGACAAGCTATTTAGATGGAGCAGTTAAGACCTCCTTATTTAAGAAACATAATCAGAATATAGATTCCTTCACAAACTACAAAATCAATCTTGGCGAAAATAATAAAGATTCGATTATGCATAACATTTCTACCATTCAAAGTACACTGGCCATGGCTGTTTATTCTACATGGGGAATCTTGCTTCAGAAATATGCACAAAGTGAAGATGTGCTGTTTGGGGTGGCTGTTTCCGGAAGAAATATGGAAGTCGAAGCTATTGATGAAACAATAGGACTTTTTATCAATACAATCCCTTTTAGGTTCAAACACAGTTCTGAAGCTAATGTACAGCAGGTATTACAGGAGTGTGCCGGTCGCTTCCATGATGGCATTGCATTTGAACACACACCTTTGACTCGAATTCATGAATGGTCAGGTTTTGGGAAGATAAATCGTTTGTTTGACACCGTTGTGGTCATTGAAAACTACCCTATGAATATAGAAAGTATGGAGAAAAATCATAACATTTCTATCCTGAATTATGAGGTTCATGAGACTAATCCATACGATATTACACTAACGGTTACGCCATCGGAAAGAGATGTTGAGTTTAATTTCAGCTATAATAGAGAGATTTTTGAAGATGAATTCATAAAAGGATTATCAGATCAGTTTATCCATATATTAAACCGAATGTTGAGCAACCCTCAGATGAAGTTGGAGAAGCTCTGGTATTTACCTGATGTGACAGCAGAGAATCTGGATCAGAAACCTTTATCAAACCTAGAGTCGATTCGTGCTTACAAGGAGAAAACACTAGATTCAATCTTCGATGAAATTTGCGTGGAGAAATCAGGGGATGTAGCGTTGGTATATAAGAACCATATTCTTACCTACGCAGAATTAAAAGTAAGGGTCGATTCATTTGCTAACTTCCTTCACAATCAATTGGATATTAGAGCAGATGACAGGGTAGGAATATGTTTACCACGTTCGGCTGAGTTAATTATTGCTATTTTGGGTGTGTTAAGAGCCGGTGCAGCTTATGTACCAATAGACCCGACATTGCCCGAAGAGCGCATTCAATACCTTGTTGAGGATAGTGGTATGATCGCCTTGGTAACGGATACAATCCCTGAAAATTATGACTTCCCCATGAGGCTTATTACATTAGAAGACTGGCATTTTTCTTCGAGTTCGAGTTCTATAATCATGGATTCAAGAACCCATGATGCCAGCTCACTAGCTTATGTCATCTATACGTCTGGTTCAACAGGAAAACCAAAAGGCGTTATGGTCGAGCACCGAAACGTTATTCAGTTTTTTGAGAGTTTAAATGATTACTTTAAACCGAGTACGAAGGATGCTTTACTATCGGTTACGACCGTTTCATTTGACATTTCCGTTCTGGAGTTGTTATGGACTTTATGTAACGGGATACAGGTTGTATTAAAAGTAGATGACCATGAACAATTTGAAAGCTACGACACTTACTTAAATACGTCCCGCAAACTAGATTTCAGCCTCTACTTTTTTGGTAATGCGAATCGGGATAAGCAGCCTGAAAACGAGTATCAATTGTTACTTGAATCTTCCATTTTTGCAGATAAACATGATTTTGAAGCAGTATGGACGCCTGAACGTCACTTTCATGAGTTCGGTGGGAAGTTTCCTAATCCTGCGATAACCAGTGCTGCTATAGCAGCTGTCACTCAAAAAATCCATATTCGAGCGGGCAGCATTGTCTCCCCTTTACAAGATAGTTTGCATATCGCTGAAGACTGGGCCATGATTGACCAGCTTTCCTCTGGTCGAGTAGGAGTATCTTTTGCATCAGGATGGCATGTAGACGATTTTAGCTTGGCACCGGAACGATTTGAGAACAAAGAGGAACACATGTACAAACAAATAAAAGAAGTCAAAACATTATGGTGTGGTGGAGAGATTAGTAGAATCAATGGATTAGGTCAAACCACATCACTGCGTGTATATCCCAAGCCTGTTCAGGAAAACTTGCCGATCTGGATCACATCTGCAGGAAATCCAGATACATTTCAGAAGGCTGGGCAAATAGGTGCTAACGTACTTACACATCTACTAGGACAAGACTTGGAAACGTTAAGGAGTAATATCGATATTTACAGGAAATCCCTGTTGGAATCGGGGTTTTCTCTAGATACAGGCAAGGTAACTCTGATGATCCATACTTACTTGGGTGATGAACTTGAGGAAGTAAAGAAAATAGTTAAAGAGCCGTTTTGTAACTATTTGCGTTCTAGTGCCGGACTTGTTCAAAGATTGATTGATAAACTCCACGAGGATTTTAACATTGAGTCAGAAGATGAAATGTATGAATTTGCTTTTGAACGATATTGGAATAAAGCAGCATTGTTTGGAACGGTAGAGACATGTCAAGTCATGGTAGACGAGCTTGTTCATATCGGAGTCAATGAAATTGCAAGCCTGATTGATTTTGGAATTGATTCTGTAAAAGTCTTGGAAGGGTTAGAACGATTAAACGAATTAAGGATGAAGAGTTTCAAAGAATATGAGAAGCTTCAAGTTCATAAGGAGAAGATGAGACCCATTAATTATCTTCAAACCACTCCTTCTCGGCTACAACATATTCTAAATGATTCATCATCACACGAATTTTTAAAATCTCTGACAACAATCATTATTGGTGGGGAAGCATTTCCAGTGGAAATGTTCCACAAGCTCCGTCATATTACGGATGCCCGAATCGTAAATGCTTATGGCCCTACGGAGACAACGATCTGGTCGGCGTTATTGGATGTGGAGCAGAATAAGCGTGATTTTATACCGATCGGAAACCCATTACCCGGCGAAATGATCTATGTGGTGGATGAAAAACTCAGACCTTTGCCCCCTTACATTCAAGGTGAAATTGTAATTGGTGGAGGTGGCGTTTCGAGAGGTTACTTGAACAGAGAGCAACTAACGAACGAAAAATTTATTTACCTTCCTTCTGACCTGCGACAACAACAAGGAAAGTTCTTTAGAACTGGAGATCTTGGAGTCATACGGTCCGATGGATCGCTTGAATACCTCGGAAGAAAAGATAATCAAGTGAAAATTTCTGGATATCGCATCGAGTTGGAGGAAATAGAAGCTTTCATCCGTGCGATTGAGGGAGTTGTGAAAACCGTTGTGTTCGAAGGTGAATTCCAGGAAGGGTCAGATGCAGTGTTGCACGCCCTAATTGTTGTTCAACCACCTCTTGACAAAGAGTATATTCGTGAAATATTATATCGGCGGTTACCACGGTATATGGTTCCAAGGAACATTGTTCTCGTTGATGATATCCCCCTCAACACAAGTGGCAAAATTGATCGGGGTGCAGCAAAAAAAATGGATTTGCGGCAATTTTATGTGGAGGAAGAGAACGTTCTTCCCCAAAGTGAGGAAGAAATATTAGTCGCTGAAGTCTGGAAGCAGGTTCTTGCCCGTGATGAAATCAGTATTTCTGATGACTTTTTCTCACTCGGTGGAGATTCTATCAAAGCTATGCGTGTTGTAGCACTATTGAAGAAAAAAGATTATGAGATTGATGTGAAAGATATATTCCAACGCTCTACCATTAAAAGTCTCATTGCGAGCAAAAACAGTATTGGACGGAGTACGATACCTAGCGTAGATACTGGCAAAAAAGTGCCTTCCAGCAAGCGGAGAAGTCATTATCAATATGGTCAATTAAATAATGAGCAATTGCAACAGGTGGAACATATCATTCAAGAAAATAAAAAAATGGGAGGTTCACATCCATGAGTGATGTTCAAAGAATAGATGTTGTCCCCCCAATACAGGCAGGATTGATGTTCCATCTTATTAACGATGAACATCCTGATGGGACATATGTTGAACAGTTTGTTGTACAGATCGAGGGACTATTCCAATACGATAAATTTATAGAGGCTTTGCACGGCATCACGAAACGGTGTGAAGTAATGCGAACTACTTTCTTACATGAAGATCTTGATCAAGTGGTAAGGATAATCAGGAAGGAAGGATTCACAAGAGTGAATCACATGGATGCTTCCAAACTGGAGGGAGACGATGTTGAAGACCTCTTATGTAAGCTGCTGGTTGAAGACCGTACAAAGCCTTTTGTGGTATCAGAAGAAGCGCCCATACGATTTTCTATCCTCTCGACCAGCGACAACTCATTTAAACTGATTTGCAGTTATCATCATATACTCATTGATGGTTATTCCTTCAAAATTTTGTTGAGGGATCTTTTGGTTAATTATGACAATGTGTTGCATGCCCGTGGAACGGATATCCAGCTGTTGGGTATGCCAGATGCCCATTTCATTCAATGGTTGAATGAGCAAGATTGGATGGGAGCATCCGATTATTGGAATTCTTATTTGGCCAATTATGATTCCAATTATTCAATTCCAAAGAGAAATTATCAAGATGTTATATCCGAGTATAAAGAATTGAAACTTGTAGTTGATCCAGAATTGTTCAAGAACTTAAAATCCGTTGCTGCTGCATATCGTGTAACGATTAACGTAGTGTTCCAAGGAATATGGGCAATGATGTTACAACGATACGCTAATTCGGAGGACGTTGTATACGGATTGGTCACTTCACTTAGAGATCCCGGAATTGAGAATATCGAACATGCCTTAGGGGTATTCTTAAACACGATTCCAATGCGAGTGATATCAACCTCAAATACAACTCTGGTAGATTTGCTTAGAAACATTCAAAATGACATGTTCAAATCGAGAGAGTTTTCATATTATCCGCTGCACCAAATTCAGGGGGAAAGCGAAATTTCTCAGGATTTAATTGATCACATCTTAATTTTTAATAATCATGGGGATATTCCTGCTGAGGATCAATTTTCTTATGATCTTAACGATCAAATTACAGGAATGAATGTGAGTAATGTGACATTTGCTTCAAAATCACACTATCCATTAGAAATGATATTTGATATATATACTAACCATGCTGAGCTATCCATTATTTATGATCGTAACCGTTATGATTCGGAGTTGCTCAACTTGTTTAAAGGCCACTTCCTTCGAATTGTCCAATTGGTAGCTGACCAAAAAACGGAATTGATCAGAGATTTTGATATGTTGACTGCTCAGGAAAAAGGGAAGTTATTGAGTAGGCAGGAGCTTACTAGCATGCCGGAGTTCTCATCCGTTTTTCATATGTTTGAACAACAGGCTAATGCTCATCCTAATGAAACTGCTGTAGTCAGTATACAACGGACTATGACCTATAGAGAACTTCTAAGGGAATCAACCAATCTCTCCAATGAAATGATTTCAATGGGGTTGCTTAAGGGAACGGCAGTGGGTTTGTTGTTTGATCGTAATGAATGGTTCATCATTGGTGCTCTGGCAATATTAAGATCTAACTTACGTTATGTTCCTTTGGATCCGGAAGCGCCTGAAGATCGAAATCTATATATTATGCAGGATAGCGGTATTCAATTATTGCTTTCGGAGAAGAAACTTTGGGAAGCACAAGACAGGAATTATGAAGGAATGAACTGTCTGTTTATTGACAAAGCTTCCCTTTCCGATTCGGACCAAAAACCGAGCGCTTTAACTTATCCAGTTCTGTCTGATGACGGAGCTTACATTATCTACACTTCCGGAACAACAGGAAGGCCCAAAGGGGTTGAGATGCAACATAAGAGTATTATCAACCTAGTAAGAGGTCTATCTCTTGAAATATATGCACCCTTTGAGAAGAAACTAAATGTGGCTCAGCTTGCGCCATTTTTCTTCGACCAATCCATAGAGGAGATTTTCGGTTCTTTATTGCTTGGTCACACCCTATTCGTTGCGACAAACGAAGAACGTTTGAATCAGGAGCAATTACTTCACTTCCTTGATAATCATGCAATTCAAATGATGAATGGCAGTCCTAGTTATATCAGATCTGTTCTTTTTGAAAACAAACAACCACGATTTTTGCGCCGCTTATTAATTGGTGGTGAAAAGGTGCCTCATCAGTTGCTGGAGGACTTGTTTCAATTATACGGGCAGGAAGATCTGGAAGTATTTAATGTATATGGTCCAACGGAATGTTGTGTGGATGCAACGTACTACAAAGTAAACCTGAATGAGATCAAGAGTTGGCAAACTACGCCTATCGGTAAACCAATGATGAATAAAACGGCATATATTCTGGACAAATATGATCGTTTGCAGCCAGTTGGCATTTCAGGAGAACTCGTAATTGGAGGAGAGGGCCTCTCCACGGGTTATATACGCTTGCCGGATATGAGCCGGTCCAGATTTGTGCCGAATCCTTTTTTGCATAATGAACAAATGTATCGTACAGGAGACCAAGCTAAATGGTTATCGAGCGGTTATATTGATTTTTTAGGCCGTAACGATCGAATGGTAAAGCTGCATGGTTATCGAATTGAATTGGAAGAAATCGAAAAATGTCTGTTATCTCATAATGCTATAGAAGAAGTCGCTGTCTTATTGAAAGATACCGAAGATCGAAAATTTCTATGTGCATTTGTTGTTGTAACTGAGGGGAAAAAGATATTGGACCATGACTTGAAACTATGGGCCTCACGGACTTTACCTCCTTATATGGTGCCAACAAAAATAGTCTTTTTAGAGGAGTTTCCTCTCTCTGATCGTGGTAAGGTGGAACATCATCTACTAGAGCGAATGAATGTAACGGGTGGTAGTTCAGAACAAGTTACTCGAGATCCTGAAGTGATGAAAATCATTCATCTATGGGAGGGGATTTTTAAGTTTGAGGGCATTGGGCCACAGGATCACTTTTTCGAGCTTGGAGGGCATTCTCTATATGCGGCTAACTTCATTTCTAAGTTGAAAAAAGAAATGGGAATCAATGCAACACTCAAAGAGTTATTTCTATATCCTACACCCGCCGATTTTGCAAAATTAATCAAACACAAACTTGTTCAGGGTTCCTCTGTTGAAGAACTCGAACCGATGTTTGAAGCAACGTCTACGCAATATTCGTTGACACCTGCTCAGACACGTATGTTCCTAATGCACCAAATGAACATGAACAGTACAAAGTACAATATCTCTGGGAAATTTAGGATTAATAAACCGTTGGATACTAGTAGGCTTCGGACTTGTTTTCATCGTTTGTTGAAAGAACACGAGATTCTAAGAACACGCTTTTCGGTCGAGGATGGGACCATCATGGCAAGCATATTGCAGGAGTGGAATTTCAATGTACATGTGTGGCAATCTGAGCCAGCTGATGACGAATGGATAACAAGTTTTGATTTGAATGATGCTCCTTTGCTGCGAGTCTCTGTTTTTGAAGTAACCGAAGAGTGCTTTGACTTATTTATTGATATGCATCATATCATAACTGACGGCATATCAAACTTGAATTTAATCAATCAATTCATTCTTTTATATGATGGCGAGCCTGTAGAAGCAAATTACAGCTCTTATAAATATTATGCCTTATGGTTTGAAAGTTATATGGAATCGCAGAAATCTCGGGACGATCAGGCGTACTGGTATGGAAAACTAGAGGCTGAACGAACAGATTTTACTTTATTACCTGACTACTCAAGAACATCGGAACAAGATGGAAAAGCCGAGACTGTTTGGATTGAACTGAACGCTGCGATGACTGCTTCACTTCGAGAATTGGCGAAGGGTCAAGACGCGACCTTATTTAGTGTATTGCTGGCCGCTTATAACGTGATGATATACAAGTATAACGGACAAGAAGATGTATTATTGGGTACAGCTGTGTCAGGACGGACTCAGCCCGGCTTTGAAGAAAGTGTGGGCTTATTTGTAAACACCATCGCTTTAAGGAATTACCCATCTGGTGGGAAGACATTTACCGATTTTTTGAATGAAGTAACGGATTCATTAATGAATGATCTTGAACACCAGGATTATCCGTTTGATCAGCTTGTTGACGATCTCTCAATCAAGAGGGAGCGATCCCGCAATCCTATTTTTGACGTCATGTTTATTATGCAAAATAGGACACATGCAGACAATCAAATGAATGAACATGATGATATTGTTGAACACGTCGTTCCGAGCGGTGATGCCAAATTCGACTTACTGATCGAAGTGTTCGAACATACAGATGACATGTTAATTAAACTTGAGTTTAATAGCAGTCTGTATACAAAAAATACGATTGAAAAACACGGTGAATATCTCGTTCATTTAATTGCAGATATCTTGTCAAAGCCTCATGAGAAAATTGCTAATCTTAACTTTATGAGACAAGTAGAGGTGGACGATATCATCCGAGAGTTTGATCGTACACAGATGGAATTCCCTGTTGGCAAGACGATTCAGCATCTTTTTGAACAACAGGTTGCAACAGTACCTGATCATATTGCTGTTAACGATCAAGTTGAAGCGCTTACGTATCGTCAACTGAACGAACGTAGCAACCAAGTGGCCAATGCTTTACTAAACAAGGGCGTATCTGCTGGGCATTTCGTTGCCTTGCATATGGACAGATCTATCCATGCGATCGTCAGCATACTGGCTATCCTAAAGGTCGGGGCAGCATATGTACCCATTAATACGAAGTATTCTGATGATTTGATTCGTTACATTATGGAGGATTGCGGTGCAGAATTTGTTATCGCTGACTTACCATCTGACGTATGGGATGCATTCGATGCATCCGGAAAGAAAATAAGCTTGAGTGATCTGGTTGAGATTTATGAGAACGGAGATACAACAAATCCGGCGATAGCCCCTACACCTGAACATCTGGCATACCTAATCTATACATCTGGAACTACAGGCAAGCCTAAAGGAGTTATGATCACACACGCCAATATCGTTAGATTGTTTGAGAATGAAGCACCGTTCTTCCCATTTCATGAGCAGGAAGTCTGGGCCCTGTTTCATGCATTGAGCTTTGATTATTCAGTATGGGAAATGTACGGGGCTCTTCTCAAAGGCGCCAGATTGGTCATTGTTCCAAACGAGGCTGTGTACGATAACCGTGAATTTTTGCAGTTGCTAATTCGGGAGAAGGTAACCGTGCTTAACCAAACTCCGGGAGCTTTGTATGCATTAATTAGAGTCATTTTGGGGCAAGGCGTGGATCTGCCTTTGAAATATGTCCTTTCTTCAGGTGAAGCGATTCACCCGATAAGGTTACTTGCTTTTCATGAAGCTTATCCCGAAATAAAGATCTTAAATATTTATGGGATCACAGAAACAACCGTTTTTACAACATATAAGGAACTTCGACATGAGGAGATGGCTACGGATAATCGAAGTGTTGGAAGACCGATTCCTACTTTGAGCACATATTTGCTGAATAAAGATGGACAGCTTTCTCCACAAGGTGGAATAGGCGAACTGTATGTGGGTGGAGCAGGTGTTGCAAGAGGTTATTTGAACCGAGAAGAACTCAACCAAGAGAGGTTCCTGGACAACCCATTCGCTGCGAATCAAAAAATGTACAAGTCTGGAGATTTAATGCGAATGTCGTCTGAGAGGGAGCTTGAGTATGTTGGTAGAATTGACGATCAAGTGAAAATAAGAGGATATCGCATAGAATTATCAGACGTTGAAGAAAATTTGCTGAAATATTCTGAGATTGAAGGAGCTTCGGTTCTGCCATTGGGAGAACACCCAAATAACTACTTGTGTGCTTTTTATGTTTCGCAGAGACAGCTGCCAATCGAAGAGCTTAAAAGCCATCTTAATCAAAAACTTCCTTCTTATAGTGTGCCCTATAAATATGTACATCTAAATACATTTCCCCTTACATTAAACGGCAAAATAAATCGTCGAAAGTTGATTGAGTTAGCCGAATGTATGGAAGCGAATCCCATAACTCTACCAAGGAACGAAATGGAAATGAAGATATCCGTTTATTGGTCTGATCTCTTGGAGAAGCAGGGATTCGGGATTGAGGATGATTTCTTTGAATTAGGCGGAAATTCGTTACAAGCTATGCAGTTGGCGGATTTCTTGCAGAAGGAATATCAGATCTACTTCACAATCAAAGATGTATTTGATAATCCAACGATTGCTTCGTTATCAAATGAAGTTGCTAAATCGTCCAGAAGGAACAGAGAGAATCTTATAGCGACGAATGTAATTACCGGAGCTCGGTATCCATTATCTTTAGCCCAAAACAGAATCTTTCTACTGAGTCAACATCCTAACATCGGGATGTCGTATAACATTGTAAGTAAGTTCGATTTGTTTGGGGCATTTGATTTTTCACGCCTTGAATCTGCTCTCAAAACAATCATAGAGCGGCATTCCGTATTGCGTTACCGTTTTGGATATCACAAAGGCATGCCTGTGCAGTTTATGGGAGATTACGATAATTTTTTATACTGGTTTGATTCGACAATCGAAACGCGAGATCAGTTGATGGCTCAGTTTTTGCAGCCTTTCGATGTTGTTGGGGAAGAACCACTCTTCTCGGCAGCAGTAATACGGATAGAGAATCATCATCATGTATTGGTTATAAATATTCAACATCTGATCAGTGATGGAATCTCTATGGGGATTTTGGAACGTGAGCTGGTGGCGTTGCTTAGGGGAGAAACATTGCCATCCATTGAATACCAGTATCATGATTATGTGAATTGGGAAACGGATCGTTACAAGCGACAAATGTTGGACATTGACAAAAACTATTGGCTTACGACCTTTAGCGATTTTAAGCCTACCATCGCCTTGAATACAAATACTCATGTTCAGTCCTTTAGAGGCGGAGCGGTTTCATATAGCCTGCCCCAATCCCTCCTCGAAGACTTGACAGATTTATCAAACGACAAGAAAACAACCTTATTTAATGTACTGCTTACCTTATACAAATGTACCTTGCATTTGCTATGGGGATCTGAGGATATCGTTGTAGGAACACCAGTCTCAGGCAGGGTGGAGCAGGAATTTTCCGATACCATGGGCATGTTTGTTAATACATTACCTGTACGCAGCAAGCCACATGGAAGTATGAACTATAATGACTATTTGAATCAAATAAAAATGATTATGCAGGAGGCATTGAAACATCAGCTCTATCCGTTGGATAAGTTGGTGGAAGAGCTTGGGATTGCTACTGCTCCGGGACGATCACCTTTATTCCGTTTCATGTTTTCTTATGAAGTGTGTCGGCCTTCTGTGTTCTATATTGACGAATTGAAGATCGTCGCTAATGAGACTATGGATGATGGCAGCGCCATGATGGATCTTACATTTGGAATCTTGGAGAGCCCTACAGGGACGGAAATTCAGGTCGAATATGATACCTCCCAATTCAGCAAGGATATGGTCGAATATATAGTTGAAACTTTTGTTGAGATTGCGAGCCAGGTTCGAGATGATCATGATATTAAATTGAATCAGATTAAAATTAAGCAGCAGAACGAGAGTGAAGGCGAATGGAATACGCAGCAATTCGAGTTTGATTTTTGATCAACTGACCTACTGTAATGTAACAGTCGTCGGCAATATGATTGTCGACGACTAATAGAATGGGAGAAAGCGAGTGATAATGGTGCCTACTGAAAAGAACGTAGATGAAGCAAAACAGTTTTGGGATAACGTGCTGGGGAACGAATCATATCCAGCTACGGATATAACCATGCGAGTACACCCGTATGCCTTGTCAGAAGGACAAGGATTGGTTCGAAGAACAATGGATCAACAGACAGTCGAGCTTTTGAAACAAAAATGTAAACATAATGATTCATTAATATTTACTTATCTTCTAACCATATGGAATACGATGTTTGGTCAGTATACAAGAAGTAGACGTACCGCCGTTGGTATTCCTAATATGAAATCTAATTACAGAATCCCTCAAGTGAGCCTGACGTTACCTTACTTTCAAGAATGGAAGGCCGAGACTAGTTTAAAAGAAATGTTGATCGAGGCCAAAAGTAAACTTGATACTTTGTATGAACATGCGTCAATTCCTCCATTCGTTGAAAAAAATAATCAGCCAATGGACACACTGTACAACGTAATTATCGGCTATGAACCTCTTCATGGAAGCAACAGCATAGATAGTCTCTCACAAAAGTATCCGATCGTTCTTTGGATGAGTAGCGCGTTGGATGAATTGGCAATAAGCGCAGCTTATCAAGCCGATTTTAGTGAAGAGCAAGTGCGAGCGATGTTGCGTCATTATGAACAACTACTTTTTAATTCACTTAAAGGTTCATCGGACGTCAGAATAAGTGAACTGTCAATGTTATCGCAGGAGGAACATACACAAATAGCATATGTGTTCAACGAAAGAAAAATAGTGGAGGAACCAGAATTACCGCTAGCTAAGTTGTTTGAGAAGTATACTCTTAGGTTTTCCCAGCGGAGAGCCGTACAAGATCCAGATGAAGCATTAACTTACGAACAGCTGGCTGAACGCTCAGATCATATCGCTTATGCTTTGCTGGCTCAAGGCTTGAGACCAGGAGAGGTAGTTGCTTGTATCTGTGAACGATCTGTTAATACCGTTTCCAGTTTGTTGGGGATACTTAAAGCGGGTGGCGTTTTCTTACCCATTGACCCGTCATCTCCAGCAGGAAGAGTGGAATACATGTATAAAGATAGTGGGGCTAGAATGGCTCTTGTCTCGGCAAAAATGGTCTCCAAAACGGAGCAATTTGAATCTAAGATCCTAATCATAGAGGATGTAATACAGTTTGCTTATGAAAAAAATCAAGAATTCCCCTCTGTTCCTGTCCATCAAGGTGCATGCATTATATACACATCTGGAACTACAGGAGAGCCGAAAGGCATTTTGTTTGAACATCAGATGTTAATACATCACACTAGTGCTTATGGTAAATATGTTGTTTCATACGAAGAGCCTAAACATATTGGTTTGATTGCACCTTACTTTTTTGATGCTTTTTTGGAAGCTGTATTCTATGGCTTGTTTAACGGACATACCCTCATAGTCATATCTGAAGAAACTCAACGAGACGGTAGATTATTAATGGAATACTTAGGGGATAACGAAGTTCATATGTTGAATTGTACACCTACACATATTCGCATATTAATGTCTTGTCCTCCTCATTTATTTCAGAATTCCCATTTAGAATTACTTTTAATTGGGGGAGAGCCTTTAAAGGAATCTTTAGTTCATGAGATTCGAGAAAATTTTAGACAAAATGCGCCAAACATTATTAATTGTTATGGACCAACAGAATGCTGCATTGAGGTAACGGCTTATAACGTGGTTGAGACATCAGACTTACCGGGGAACGCCATCCCTATAGGTAAGCCTATAAAAAACGTTGGTGCATACATTCTTGGGCCTAACAATGAAATTTTGCCTGTTGGGGTCATAGGTGAACTCTGCTTTAGTGGAGACAAACTGGCTAAAGGGTATATCGGAAAACCTGCGGAATCTGACAGGGTCTTCATGCCTTCGCCATTTGTATCAGGTGAAACATTGTACAAAACCGGTGATTTAGCGATGTGGCTCGCTGACGGTAACATTGTATTTATTAAACGCATAGATTCACAAGTCAAGGTCCGGGGTAATCGAGTTGAACTCAACGAAATTGAATGGGTTCTTCAACAGCATAGCCAGGTTAAAGAAGCGGTGGTATTACATCAGAATGAGGAACTTTTTGCGTTCCTTGTTATGAAAGATAACTCTGCATTGATGGAGCTTGAAAAGGGAATTAAAGGAAAACTTCCATCATATATGCAACCTAAAAGCTTTACATTTTTAGAGTCTTTCCCCACAAATGCCAATGGAAAGTTGGATAAAAAGGCGTTATACCAGTTGGTGAAATCAGAAGTTTCCGATAATGGGCATTCAGAACTCATAACAAATACCGAGAAAGCACTTGGAACGATATGGAAGAATGTACTAGGAATCGAAACAGTAGGCAGAGAGGATCACTTCTTTGAGCGGGGCGGACATTCTCTAAGTGCGGCTGTATTGAGCGGTCAAATATATAAAGAATTCCAGAAAAATGTATCGATTAAACAATTGTTTGCGACACCTGAGCTGTATCATTTGGCAAAGTTTATTGATGACAGCGAAAAGGAGATGAATACCCCAATATCGCCGGCTCCTGTGGCAGCGTTCTATCCATTATCGCTGGTCCAGGAGAGACTATTCATTATACACTCAGCCCATCCTGACAGTACGGCATACAATATGCCAGGGATCATTGAAATAAAAGGTGCTTTGGATCGTCAGCGGTTGGATATGGCTTTGGAAAGATTAATCCTGAAGAATGAAATACTCCGAACCAAGTTTGAAGTGCATGATTATGAACCTGTTCAACGTATCGTGGATAGTACAAAATTCAGTTTAGACTGGCATCAGCTTAACTATGATAAGCTTCAATCTTTCATTGATTCATTTGTGAAGCCTTTCGACTTGGCGAATGCTCCGCTATTCAAGGTAACTGTGGTCGAGTTGGATAAAGATCGGTTCTATGTCCTGTTTGACATGCACCATATTATCGCAGATGGACGAACCTCCCAGATTTTGGTTCAGGAAATATTTGAATTATATAATGGCACAGATGTTCCGGAAAAAATGATCCAATACAAAGACTATGCATACTGGGAGAAAGAGCATACGAATAGCTCTGAATACTTCCTTTTAAAGGATTTTTGGATGAAATACATGGGTGGAGTTCTTCCCCAATTGTCTTTACCTTATGATTATGATCGTAACGAACATCAAACGTTCACAGGCTCCGTATGTTTCAAGGAGATTAAAGGCGAGACCGTACACATGCTTAAACAGCTTTCCAAGAAAAATGAAACCACAATGTTTATGAATATCCTTACTGCTTACTATGTATTATTGAACAAATATTCAGGAGATCAAGAATTTATCGTAGGAACAACTTCATCTATACGCGATGATAGCAACCTGGATATGGTTATGGGACCGATGATTAATGCCATACCTATTCGGCAAAACGTTGATCCCGAGGTTACCTTCTCGAAGTTGCTAGATCAGGTGAAGGAAAACGTGGTGAATGTATATGAGCATAAGAGCTATCCATTCCACCAACTGGTAGAAAATATTTCATTTGATCGGATGAACAATCAGAATCCTATATTTAATACCATGGTCATTATGCATCAGTTTAAGGAAGACTTTGATACCGTAGTCGAAGAGATGACGATCAAACCTGTAGCATTCGAAAATAAAACTTCAAAGATGGATCTTTCATTGGAGTTAACAGAACATCAAGATAGCATGACAATTTGCTTTGAATATAACACGCAGTTATTTGCTCAAAGCACTATAGAGAGATTAGCCAATCATTTTATTGAACTTTTAGATCGTATTGCGCAAAAACCTGATGAATGTATCAAAACATATAGCCTTCTTTCTACAGATGAGCAAAATTGGCAAATCTACGAATTGAACCGTAACGAAGTTTCATTATCATTCGAGAGACCAATACATCATCTGATTAGAGAGCAGGCAAGGATAAATCCTGAACGAATTGCAATACGAGAAGGAAATGAAAAGTGGAATTACAGGGAACTGATGCAGCAAGCGGATGCTTTAACCAATCAATTGGTAATGAGGGGCGCTAGTGCTGGGAAAATTGTCGGCATCATGATGGAAAGATCCTCTTCATTGATTGCAAGTATTTTGGCGGTGCTTCAAACGGGAGCAGCCTATTTACCAATAGATCCAATGTATCCTGAAGAGAGAATCAGTTACATTTTGGAAGATAGTCAATGTTTTGCATTAATTAGCGATAAACCTGTTGAGAAATTAGTAGGTGAGTGCAAATTCAACTTGATTGTAAATTCAGAATTGGAACCTTTCGTGGAAACTCAGTGTGATGCTATACCCGAAATTAACATTCTCGAACCAGCGTACATCATTTATACATCAGGTTCTACTGGACAACCCAAAGGCGTAATGATTAGTCACCGGTCATTGTTGAATTATTCTTTATGGGCTGCCAAGGTGTATGTAAGCGGAGAAAAGGATATCGCCTTCCCTTTATATTCTTCAATCGCTTTTGATTTGACGATTACCACTTTATTTACACCATTGATCACAGGAAATAGCATTGTCGTATACAACGATCCACCCGAGGAGTCTCTCAAACGGATCATTCAGGATAACTTGGTCGATATTATCAAATTAACTCCGTCCCATCTGCGGCTAATGAAAGAAATGGAACTTGAGGGCAATCGCATTAAACGTTTCATTGTCGGGGGAGAAGCTCTGGAAACCAAGCTAGCTCGTGATATTGAGTCGATATATGGTAAGGGTACAATCAAAATATATAACGAATATGGTCCAACCGAAACAACCGTAGGTTGCATGATCTGTGAGTTGGAGTCTGATTACAATTCACCATTCGTTTCTATAGGTGTGCCAGCGGACAATACAAAAGTCTATGTTTTGGATAAGTATCTCAATCCTTGTCCTTTAAGCGTGATTGGAGAATTGTATATCTCCGGATTGGGAGTTGGGATGGGGTATATTGGACAAGAAGAACTCACAAGAGAGCGCTTCATTCCAAATCCATTTGAAAACGGAGAATGGATGTATAGAACGGGGGATTTGGCCAAGTTAATGCCGGATGGCAATCTTGCATATGTGGGTAGGATAGATACCCAGGTCAAAGTAAGAGGATATCGGATTGAACTAGGCGAAGTGGAGCATTATTTGAATCAGAACCCAAATATTAAGGAGTCAGTAGTATTCGTTGAGAATGATTCTATTGGTGGATATGCATTAATAGCTTGTGTAGTACCGACTCAATCAAACTCTTCAGATGTTTTGAAAAACGTCGAAGAAGAGTTGCAATTGTATTTACCCCGGTACATGATACCGGACCAAATATATATTATGGATGAAATTCCGTACACTTTAAATGGAAAAGTGGATCGTAAAGCTCTCGCCAAAAAACAGATTTCTACCAATCTTAAAACGAAGGAAAGCACAGATATATCTGATCCAGAACGTATGGATACGTTGACAACGGCATTATCTGAGATGTGGACTTCTTTATTAAATGTTTCGGAGATAAGCATCAATGATAATTTCTTTGATCTAGGTGGGCACTCGCTTAAAGCAATCATGCTCCTCTCCAGAATCAAAAAGAAATTCGAAGTTGAGATTAGTTTGGAATCGTTCTTTGCCAATCCAACGATTGAGATGTTATCGGAACTTGTTGTGAGCCGCCAAAAACCAGTTATTCCAGCAATTAAACCTGTCGAGAACCAAGGTCATTACCCGTTGACATCTGCACAAGTGAGATTATATTTTCTTCAACAATTCAATAATGGAACCGTTTATAACATCGTTGAAAACTTTGTTATTGAGGGTAACTTAGAGAAAGAAAAGTTCGAGTCTGCCTTGAGAAAAATGATTGAACGACACGAAATTTTACGAACCAGTTTTCATTTTACAGAACAGGATGGTTTGGTACAAATGGTTCATGATCCAGACCGTGTTAAACCATTTTTGGAATGGTGCAAAACGTCGGATATCTCTGAATATGAACAACCTTTCGATTTATCTGTTGCGCCATTATTTAGAACAAGAGTGGTCCGATTGGGAATGGAGCGCCATGAAATAAAATTTGATTTCCATCATATTATTTTTGATGGTATTTCTATGGAGTATTTTATCCGTGACTTTGTGAGTTTTTACAATGCAAAACATGAACTTCCTCCACTTAAGATTCAGTATCGAGATTATTCCGTATGGCAGGAAGCGTTTTTACAAACGGAAACCTATGCTCAACAGGAGAAGTATTGGTTGGAACAATTGTCTGGAGAATTGCCTGTTCTGGCTTTTCCGACAGATTTTCCAAGGCCAATTGTAAAAAGCTTCAAAGGAGCAACTTTTCGATTCGAGGCAGATTCGTCCGTATCATCCCAATTTTCACAGTTGTGTAAACAGAACGGAATTACATTATATATGGGACTGATTAGCCTCTTTGGATCAACCCTGTACCGCTACACTCAACAAGAAGATATTTTAATAGGGACACCTCTAGCTGGAAGAAAGCAGCAGGAATTGGAAGGTGTTATAGGGATGTTTGTAAATACGACAGTACTTCGTCTTGCACTTACAGGAGAAATGACCTATACACAACTGATAGAAGCAGTCAAAAGAAATACCATTCAGATGTTAGAGTATCAAGATGTTCCTTTTGAACAATTGGTTGAACGTCTCCATGTGGAGAGGGACACTTCGCGTAACCCCATTTTTGATGTTATGTTTGCTTTGCAAAATTATGATGATGGGGGCCTTGCAATTCAAGACTCCATAACAATTGTACCTGTAAGTCCAGAAATGGGAAGTTCAAAATTTGATTTGACACTGTTTGCTTGGGAGGAAAATGAACAGATCTCGTTCTGTTTTGAATACAGTACTGATCTTTTCGAAGAACAAACGATTAAACGTCTATCGACGCATTTTATGAATTTAATGCGCGATGTTATTAGACAGCCCAATGCGCCTATAGCACATTTAAATATGCTTGCAGATCATGAGAAGAGACATTTGAATGTGGATATTCGTTCTAGCGGGAAGGAAACCCAACCCATAACACTCTATCACTGGTTTGAACAGCAGTGTGAGCATACGCCAGAGGCTGTTGCATTAATTCACGATGACATTCAACTTACGTATTCCGAATTACATCGGCGTACTCAGACGGTGGCCGGAGCGCTTGCTTTAAAAGGAGCTGAAGCAGGGACGATTGTGGGTGTGATGATGGAGCGTTCCCCAGAAATGATTATCTCGATTCTGGCGGTGCTTCAAACGGGAGCAGCTTACTTGCCATTAGATCCCGAATATCCCGATCAACGTCTGCAATACATGCTGGATGATAGCATGACGGATGTGTTGATGACGGATAATCAAACCAGCACAAAGATGCTTGCAGATTTTCAGGGACAGCGCTTTAACGTGCAGGATATCGAATACGATTATGTATCGGAGACTATTTCTGGAAGTTATCCGGACACCGAAGCATTAGCCTATGTCATCTATACTTCTGGATCAACAGGAAATCCAAAGGGAGTCAAGGTAAGCCATGCAGCCATTTTTAATACGCTGAAATGGAGAATAAACCATTATTCGTTTGGGTTAGGTGATAATACACTTCAAGTACCTTCTTTATCCTTTGATAGTTCTGTAGAAGATATTTTCTGTGCATTATTGTCAGGAGCAACGTTGACATTAATGTCGTCGAAGGATCGATTGGATGTTACAGCACTAACTAAAATTGCAGAGCGACATAAAATTACTCATTTTCTGATGGTCCCTAGTATGTATGCCGCTATATTGGAAACTAAGCCGGATTTCAATTATCTTAAATCGGTAACTGTAGCTGGAGAATCAGTTCATGCGCATCTCGTAAACAATCATTTTGCATTATTCCCTGACGTGAGGTTGTTTAATGAATATGGGCCAACCGAATGCAGTGTTTGTACGACAGTTCATGAATTCAAGGCAGAAGATACACAAATTCGCATTGGAAAACCTATCGATAACATGGAAGTTTATATTCTGGATAACCATGAAAGAATAGTACCCATTGGAGTACCTGGAGAACTGTATATAACAGGAAAGGGCCTTTCCAAAGGTTATTTGAATGACGATGTAAAAACGAGTCAACGTTTTGTTCATGTAACCGAATTGCCAAATCAATTATTGTATCGTTCGGGTGACCGGGGGAGATGGTTATCAGATGGTACACTGGAATATTGGGGTAGAACTGACAATCAGGTGAAAATCAGGGGATATCGGGTTGAGCTTGAAGAGATTGAACGCAGTGCAATGCAGATGGACTGTGTTACACAAGCTGTTGCAGTAATGAAGAAAACCGATGACAGCCAACGTCTTGTTCTTTATGTCATCATGGATGCGAGCGAGCCAATAGAAGATTCACAATTAAAGAAAGAACTTGCTCAGAAATTACCACCATTTATGACACCCGAAGATGTGATATTCCTGAATGAATTCCCTCGAACGGCTAATGGGAAGATTGATAAGTTGGAGTTGTCCTTGCGTGAGGATCTTACGGGTTTGATTGATCGTCCAATGGAGAATGAGTCGTTGAACCAAACGGAGGCTGTTTTGTTTGATGCATGGAACATTGTATTAAAACATCATCATATAAGCAGACATGACAACTTCTTTGAGGTTGGTGGTAACTCGCTCCTGCTAATACAGCTGCATGCCAGACTAAATGAAGCATTCTCGGGATTGTTGACGATTACGGATTATTTCACTTATCCAACCATTCGAGAAATGGCTCAATATCTGGATGACACAGTTACGGGTAAGGAAGGGTCCCGAACCAATGAGTCAAGCAGAGTTACTTTGGGAAGCGACCTTGCCGCTATGGGATTATCGGATGGAGCAATGTATCGGGTGATTTTGGCTGAGGAGAAGGTAAGTATTTTGAATGAAATGGCTAAAGGCATGGCTGTGGATATTCAAGATATTACGTTTGCTATTTGGGTATATACACTGAATCAGTATGCTCAATTGGAGAATATCTCCATTGATTTAGGGGTTTCCGAAGATTCTATCGTGCATTGTGATGTTCACTTGCCTGAATTTGAAAGCTTGGAGGAATTGGTGAGCTATCTCTATGAAAAAAGATATGATCCGAAGTCAAACAAACATGACTTTGAGATGCATTATCCAGATGGAGAAGCCAGTATTTTATATACATGGAAATCGTCCAGTTCCTTGTATCAAAAATACGATATTACATTGTTAGCACAAGAAAATGAAGAAGGACTAACCATTCAATTTATCGGCAGCTCCAGAATACGTGAGCAAACAATACAAGAGATTACCGAACTCTACGTCGCTATGATATCGGCTGTTTGTGACCAGGTTTCTAACAACACAACAGTTTGAGGAGGGGTTATATTGACAATTGCAGAAGAGAACACTCGTAAATTAGTGATTACATCGACTTTTGAATCGGACCCTATTGTGCCGCATATGGAATGGTGGGCAGAAAGAATGTTACCTTTCAAACTGAACGTTACGCTCCATAAGCAGCGGATGTTACCTGATTTGTTATACCCTAGAAGTCAGTTCATGAACTCATTCGATTATCGCGTTGTTTTTAATAGATTTGAGGATTGGATTCGTGACGATGACCACATGATGGAACCACAAAAATGTGAAAAGTTAGAGTATGCCTTTAAAGAAACATTAAATGCTATTGAGAGTGCCTCCCAAAAGGAGGCGCTCATCGTAGCCATCTTCCCTATATCCACCGAAGCAGGTTTAAGTAACACGCTATTTAGCTATATTACAGAGTTGAACCAACGATGGAGAAATGCTCTAAGTGGCATTTCCGGTGTTCACCTTGTGGATTTTGAACGTAGCCAAAAATTGTATGTCATTGAGAATCCGTTCGATTATGTCAAGGATAATCTGGCGCAGATGCCATTCTCCCAGTCGTTTGATGCAGTAATGGGGGCTTATCTCATAAGACAATTGCACGCTTTGAATAATCAGAAATTCAAAGTCATTGTGCTGGACTGTGATAATACCTTATGGGAAGGTATATGTGGTGAAAACCAGACAAATGTAGGAATAGATAAGCCGTTCCAATCACTTCAGCAGACCATGATTTCCAAAATGGAAGAAGGTATGCTCCTGTGCATAGCCAGCAAAAATAACGAATCAGATGTGTGGAATGTGTTCGAAAACCATAAGGATATGTTACTGCAAAAAAAACATTTCGTAAGTTGGAGGATTAACTGGAAGAGCAAGGCAGAAAATATTCGCGAGATTGCCCAAGAGTTGAACCTAGGAATGGACAGCATCATTTTCATAGATGATAGTCCACATGAGTGTTTAGAAGTTATGAATCAACTGCCTGAAGTTTTGACTCTAAAACTGCCAAAAGATAAAATGCAAATTCCTACATTTTTATCCCATGTATGGGCATTAGACAAGTTGTTAATTACAAATGAAGACCGAAAACGCACCCAAATGCAGCTGACCAATGCACAGCGGAAAACATTGGAAGCAAAGTCGCCGGAAGATTATATGAATGAACTGGGTCTCCAATTGTATATGGATGTGGCCGACTCTAGTATGATTCCAAGACTGGCACAATTGACTCAACGAACCAATCAGTTCAACTCAACCATTATCCGAAGGTCGGAAAAGGAAATGTATGGATTGATGCAAGATCGGAATTATGTCTGTTGGGCGATTGAAGTTACAGACCGTTTTGGATCATACGGCCTTACGGGGTTAATCATTACTAAAATGATGCAAGAAGCATTGATTATTGATACCTTTTTGCTGAGTTGCCGAGTCCTTGGAAGAGGTGTTGAGGTTGCAGTATTCTCTTTGTTGAAAAAGTTTTGCTTGGAACGGCAACTAACCAAAATTGAACTTGTATTGATTAACGGAGATAAAAATAAGGCCATCCAACAATTTATACGAGATAACGATTGGATGGAACATGAGGTAGTGCACGAAGGAGAGCGAGTGATTACGATACCTGTGTCACGTATACCCGATGAAGTAAGCCATATCGTTTGTGTATATGGACAAGGTCTGGACGACGAATACTTGGAGAATGAAGAGCCAGCAAAGGAAACTGAAAGCAAAAGCGAGTGTATCGAATCTGTGGGTGAGTGGGATATATTCATTAATAATGAGAAGGAACTAACTCATGCTGAACAATATATCCCGCTCCTACATAGTCAACCAACTGAGTTGAAATTTTTGCCTATGGAATCCAGGAGAGTAGAGCACGTTCAACAAGAGGGACTTTCTGAACTTGAAAAAATTGTGGAAAATGCCATGTACAACGTTTGGGGAGAAAACGCCGTTTCTTGGAATGACAGACTTAATCTGAATAGTGAGGAAGTTTGGCATAAGTTTGCATTCCTATCTGAAATCTATCAAAAATTCGGTGTTGTCTTGCCAGAAGAAAAATGGGAAGAGTTCATCACGCGAGGTGATATCATCGATTTCCTCAAATTGGAATTGAGAGGGATGGACCCCTATTATGCATAAAACAATGATTCTTTTTCCCGGTCAAGGAGCACAGTTTACCGGTATGGGGAGAGCCCTTTATGACCATTACCCCATTATAAAAAGGACATTTGATGAAGCAAGTGATATCCTGGATTTTTCAGTGTCTAATCTATGTTTTAGTGGAACGTCAGAACAATTAAAGAGAACAATAAATGCCCAAATTG
The DNA here is from genome assembly GCF_900221055.1 of Paenibacillus sp. RU5M. Taxonomy (NCBI): domain Bacteria; kingdom Bacillati; phylum Bacillota; class Bacilli; order Caryophanales; family Paenibacillaceae; genus Paenibacillus; species Paenibacillus sp. RU5M. The sequence continues at coordinate 118,481 of NZ_OBQM01000015.1, forward strand.
CTATTTTTGTGTTAAGTGTCGCAGCATACCGTCAACTTCAGAACATGCATCAATTGGCCCCCGAAATTATGGGGGGCCATAGTTTAGGAGAGTATTCTGCACTTGCATCTTCTGGAGCCGCATCGTTCGAAGACTTACTTCGCGTTGTACATTATCGCGCGCAAGTCATGGAGGAAGTAGCCGACTCGGGGAACGGAGCCATGTTTGCCTTAGAGTACGAAGTAAAAGACTTGCAGCATATTGAACAGGAGTGCGCTGATTTACGCTTAAACGATATGCAGATTTGGATTGGGGCGTACAATTCGGATAATCAGATTGTGCTGACAGGTAAGAGAAGTGATCTTATGAGTGCAGAGACGAAATGGAAAGAGAGAGGTTATAAGGTAATTCCTCTTCAGGTTTCCGGTGCTTTTCACAGTCCGTTGATGCACGAGGCAGGAGAACTTCTTGGAAGGCGTTTAAGAACAGTAGAATGGAGCCCTCCACGATGCACAATTATCTCTAATGTAACGGGTCAAGCTTATACGGGCGCTGATTGTATCGTGGAAAACTTGGAAATGCAACTGACCAAACCTGTGTTATGGACAAAATCGATGGAAACGGCCATTAGGCATGGTGTTACACACCTAACGAGTATGCCGCCTAAAAATATTTTTCAGAAGATGCTTCAATATTTCGAAGGTGTAAACGTACATGCACTATCGAGCGTGGATGATTTCGAAAATTATCAAAAGAATGATGAATCAGAGATTTATAATCATCTATTGTCTATTGCAGCTGGTACTCGGAATTACAATAAAGATGTAGCTGAATATGATCGGACAGTTGTGCGAGCATACAAAGAGTTAGAGGCCATAAAATACAGCTTTTCAAGTGCACGGGGAACTGCTGAAGATCGAATCCATCGAGCGGGTCTATTGTTCTTAACTATTCTTGAAAATAAGAAGATACCTTTGGAGAGTAAAACAACGATCCTCCATGCCCTCCATCGCAAATATAACTTGAGAATAGAAAGCCAGGGTTAAACATCGAGCAGAGGAGGAAGCCACGATGATCAAATTGACTGACCTTAATATAAAACCATCTAACGCCCCACTCAATGAAATGACCATTCAGAAAATGGATAATAAAGACATTGCTATTATTGGGATGGAAGGATATTTCCCAGGCGCGGATTCCTTAGATGAATTCTGGGCAAATCTTCGTGAAGGCAAAGATCTGATCGGTGAGTTGCCGGAATACAGAAAGAAAGATGTAGACGACTATTTAAAGTATAAGAACATCGAGAATCCCCAGTATGTAAAAGCTGGGTTTTTAAATCAAATTGATAAGTTCGATTATCCCTTTTTTGGACTATCGCCAGCTGAAGCAAAAGCAATGGACCCCAATCAAAGGTTGTTTCTGGAGGTAGCATGGAGAGCTATAGAAGATGCGGGGTATGGAGGAAGGAAGTTGAGAGGAAGCGAAACCGGAGTGTATCTCGGTTTTAGCGGCAACGCTGGAGGGCTATATCAAGATTTTGTGCAGGATATCGCTCCTGAATTAGAAAATGTCGCAGGTAGCCTGAATGCGATCATCGCCAGCCGAATTTCCTACGTGTTGGATTTGAAGGGACCGAGTATGGTAATTGATACCTCTTGTTCATCTTCACTAGTTGCAATTCATACTGCAGTTCGAGCGATAAGAAACGGGGATTGTACGGCCGCTATATGCGGCGGAGTGAATCTGAGTATTTTACCGACAGAAAGTCAAAGCCAGATCGGTATAGAATCCTCTACGTCCCGGGTTCGTGCTTTCGCGGAGGGGGCAGATGGAACCGTGAGTGGGGAAGGAGTAGCTGCCCTTATATTAAAGCCGTTACTTGCAGCTAAAAATGACGGTGACCATATCTATGCGATTATCAAGGGAAGCGCAATAAACCAAGATGGCAGATCCGCTGGAATAACGACGCCTAATGTAACAGCGCAGGAAGAAGTGCTGATTAAAGCGTGGAAAGATGCTCGAATCGATCCGAGTACCCTATCTTATATTGAAACTCATGGGACAGGTACAAAGATCGGAGACCCTATTGAAGTTGAAGCTTTGACAAAAGCAATGAGAAGATTCACAGATCAAAAACAATTTTGCGCCATTGGATCTTTAAAATCTAATATTGGTCATTTGGATGGAACGGCCGGAATTGCAGGAGTCATTAAAAGTGTGTTGTCTTTGAAAAGGAGAGCGATTCCTTCTTCTCTACACTTTGATTCTCCTAATGAACTGATTGATTTTATTAATTCTCCATTCTACGTGAATCGGGATTTCTCTTTATGGGAAGCAGGTTCCGGCATCCGGCGTTGTGGAATCAGTGCCTTTGGTATGAGCGGGACGAATTGTCATCTTGTCCTTGAAGAGTATGTGGAGAACGAACAAAAGAGTGCAATTATCGAAAAAACAAGTCAAACCTCGTTTGAGTTTTTAACTATTTCTGCTCACAATTACAGCACACTAGTTGAACTGATGAACGCCTATGCTTTGTTTTTGTCTTTAAATCCAGATGTTGACTTGAAAGCGCTATGTTATACAATTAATACGGGCAGGGGACAGTATGCGGAGCGAGTATTAATTATGTTCCATAATTATGAAGATCTTGTCCAGAGATTGGAGTCGATCCGCTTAAATCCGCAAAACAACAAGATAGAGCATGTGTACTATACTAATCCTGCGGCGGAAGCGCCGTTACTGTTTCATCCGTTAGCGTTATCTGACTCAGTAAGTACGCTCTTGCATAGCTACTTGCAAGGTGACCAGGTTCAGCTTGAAAGTCTGTATGAGAAACCGGTGCCTAAAATATCATTGCCTGTGTACCCATTTGAAAGAATTCGATGTTGGTTGGATGTAACAAACCAATCTCCTCTGAATAATTCTTCCAATGCAGGAGACGCCGATACCATTCAACAAAAGGTGATCCAAATTTGGAAAGAGGTCTTAGGATACAGCGAAATCAATGTAGACGCAAATTTTTACGATTTGGGTGGAGACTCTATATTTGCTTTGAAAATCATCAATAAATTAAGAGACCAACTTCATATAGATCTTGAAATTAGCCAATTATTAGTCAGTCCGACACTTTACGAGTTCGCAAGTTATATAGAATCACAATGGGACAAGAAACAGATGGTATCCCTCGACCATATTCATCGAACCCATAAAAAAGAAGAATTTATACCTCTTACGTATGCACAGAGAGGGATATACTACGCCCTTCAAAGAACAAAGATCAATACAAGCTACAATATGCCTGGCTCCCTGGACATTTATGGGACCTTGGATGTAGAGAGAGTGGAGCGCTCTCTTCAAGAACTGGTTCTTCGACACAGCCAACTACATGCATCGTTCCACTATATTAATGATATGGCTATGCAAAGGATCGAAAAACACGATTTGGTCATTGAATACTTACATTTGGAACCCCAATCGACCATGGAGTCATTATATAGAAATTTTGTACGTCCATTTGATATTACGAGCGATTTTTTGTTTCGAGTGGCTATAGTAAAATGTGCGGAGACACATCATTGCCTCTTTTTCGATGTACATCACCTTGTATCAGACGGTGTTTCTATGAATATTCTAATGGAGGATTTTGTTGATTTATATCATGGTCATCCGATTGAATCTAGCAGGTATACCTATGAGGATTATATAAACTGGCAGAAAGGTGAAGAAGGAAAACAGACGCTAAGGAAACAACAGCAGTTTTGGAGAGGACAATTCAAGGACGGAGTCCCTCTTCTTGATATGCCCACAGACTTTAGCCGTCCGAATGTAAGAAAGGGTACCGGGCAGGATTTACGAATGGATATACCCACCTCTTTAATTAGAAAAATTAAGGACATTGCCCATGAGGAGCAAACGACCTCGTATACTGTGTTGCTCTCAATATATGTATTGTTATTACACAAGTATGCAGGGCAAGAAGACTTGGTTGTAGGTACACCGACTTCGGGGCGATCCCGTAGTGAGTGGGATAGAATTGTTGGAATGTTCGTTAACACGCTAGCACTTCGAATGAAAATAAATAAAGAGAATACATTTAGGGTGTTTTTGCAATCTATTCGTAAAACAGTTCATGATGCACTCAATAATCAGAGTTACCCTTTTGAACTCTTGGTTGAAGAGCTTGATTACTCTACTCCATTAAATCGAAACCCGCTATTCGATACGATGTTCATCATGCAAAACAATAAGTCTAGCATTGGAGATATCGACGATTTATCTTTTATAAGCAAACCTTTTGTCAATGATACTGCTAAATTTGATTTCAAAATGGAAATCTATGAACAAGATGAGCAGATGACGATTGTATTTGATTACAGCACAGAGTTATATCACGAAGCTACTGTGAAAGCATGGTTAGATGATTATATTTTCTTAATAGATCAAACATGCGGAAATATGGATCAACGCATTGTTGAGCTTGAGCTAACGGGAAGTGAGAAAAGTAAACAGACCATGATCAATTTTAATGACGATCTGACCTAGTGATGGGTCATAAGCAGCTACATTGGATTAGAATTCACTTCTGATTGAATCGTTCTCATTGATGTGGAAGTCTCATCGAAGAAACTATGCAAGAATGTGTGGAGGGTCATATGTGCGGAATATGTGGAGTATATAACATGCGTTTTAAAGAACAAGTCATCGTTCCAGGTACGTTGGAACAAATGACGCAAGTTCTTCATCATCGGGGCCCTGACGATCATTCTAAATATATTGGGAATCGAGTTGCTTTTGGATTCACTCGCCTTAGTTTGATGGATTGGGAACATGGTCAGCAACCGTTCTCTAATGAAGACGGCACAGTTATTGCTATATGCAATGGTGAAATTTTTAACTATGAGAGCTTGAAAAGCTCCTTACAATCTGAGGGGCACGTTTTACACACAAAATGTGATATGGAAATCATTCCTCATCTATATGAAAAATATGGTATGAAGTTTATGCAATATATAAACGGGCAATTTGCTATTGCATTATATGATTCAGTTCGAGAAGAGATGTATTTGATTCGGGATCAGGCAGGAATATGCCCTGTGTTCTACGCGGTGAATAACGATGACTTTATTTTTGGATCGGAGATCAAATCCATCCTCCATCATCCATCTGTGGAAAGAAAAGTAGACTTGGTTGCTTTAGATCAATTACTGACTTTTCCCAGTATTATAGCTCCCAGAACATTATTTCATGGAATTTCCAGCTTGGAAAGCGGACACTATTTACATATTACTGGTAACCGCATGGAGAAGGTTCAATATTGGGATCTCGTTTATCCCAAGTCGCACGAAATAGAAGATTCATTGTGCGAGGAGCAGGATTACATTGAAGAACTGGACCATATTTTTTCCGAGGCTGTTGGAACTCGGCTAACGGCTGACTTCCCGGTAGGACTTTATGTCAGTGGGGGGTTGGATTCTTCCATGATTGCTTTGAAAGCTTCTCAACTTTCACCATCGGCAAGGAAGTCATTCTCCGTTACATTTGCTGATAAAAGTATGAATGAGTCTATCTATCAGAAGTTAGTTGTCGATGAGATTAAATCGGAACATTTCCAACACGAATTCGATATTCGTGATATCACTGAACATTTGAAAAGTGTGGTTTGGCATTCGGAAACAGCACTTAAGGAGAGTTATAATACAGCGTCCTATATGCTGTCCAAGCTGGTGAACCGTGAAGGTATTAAAGCGGTCTTAACCGGTGAGGGAGCAGATGAGCTTTTTGCAGGCTATGTAGGCTATCGGTTTGATCAATTTAACGCCAAAAAGGGGACTCAGTCCATCGCTGAAGAGGAGGTTGCCATACGAGAAAGGTTATGGGGGGATGGCAGCTTTTTCTATGAACGGGACTATAGTCAACTGAGACAATTGAAGTTAAGGCTATATGGGGAGAAAATACTTCCTGACATTGAATCCATAGATTGTCTCCGGTATCCTGTAATCTCTAAAGAGAAGATTGCGGATATCCACTTGCTGCATAAACGTTCCTACATTGATTTCAAATTGAGACTACCGGAACATCTATTGGCAGGTCATGGCGATCGCATGGCATATGCGCATTCGGTTGAAGCGCGTTACCCTTTTCTGGATTATAAGTTGATGGAATTTGTCTCCCGAAAATTGCCACCCCACTTAAAGCTTAAAGGGTTTAATGAAAAATATATTCTCAAAGAAATAGCACGAAGTATGGTTCCTAACGAGATTATCAAACGGCCGAAATTCGCTTTTGTCGCTCCCGGAAGTCCCGACTTAATTAGAGAGGCAGACGAGTATTTGATTAACCTCCTCTCTAAAGAGCGATTAAAGAAGCAAGGCTACTTCAATCCAGATTTTGTGCATGAATTGGTGGAGCAGTATAGTCGTAATGATTTCAGATTAAACCTCCCTTACGAAAGTGACATACTTATCATTATAATTACTTTTTGTGTATTTTTAGATGTGTTTGATATGCCTGATTTATAAAAGAAATGGGTGAATGGATTGGATGACAAGGTTCGGAATACGATTCAGAACAGAATATCAGAAAGTTTCGCACAATATAAGGACTACTGTGCGGTGGAATATTTAAGTCGTCATATCACGTATTCAGAGTTATATAAGGACATGAATCGAATCACACAGTGGCTGCACGTGAACAATGTTGAGAAGGGCACATTTGTTGGTGTGTGCTTCCAGGATCGTTATATGGTAATTGCATCTATGCTTGGAATCTGGCAAGCCGGTTGTGTATTTGTGCCGCTTGATGCAGACTATCCAGACCAAAGATTGTTGTCGATGGCGGTCGCCTCCGATTTGAAATTGGTCATTACAGATTCTATGCCTGGACTTGTTTCACTAGAGCAAGCTGGGCTTAAGGTTCTAACGCTAGATCGAAAGCAATTGGACGATTTGTTATTTTCCGAACCAATGGAATCCGTTGAATATGATGAGGATGATGCAATATATATTTACTACACATCGGGAACAAGCGGAACTCCCCATGCCATACTCGGTAGAAACAAAGGGCTCACTCATTATGTAGAGTGGGAAACTAGTGAATTCGAGTTATATAGAAAAAAGGTGAGTCAACTCACTTCTCCAAGTCATGATCCATTCCTTAGAGATATTTTAGTGCCCTTGTTATCAGGCGGGACAATCTGCATTCCCGAATCTAGGATGACTCTTCTGAACACCAATCAGTTAATGGATTGGCTAGAAAATAGAGGAGTTCAGTTAATTCATTGTACACCAAGTTTGTTTAAGAACATGACTGCTTTCAAGCCCAACCGAGAGCATTATAAGAGTTTGGAATATATCTTTTTGGCAGGAGAAGAGATCCTTCCGCAAAAGCTGAAATCTTGGTATGAGGCCATTGGAGATCGGGTACAGCTTGTTAATCTGTATGGACCTACTGAAACGACGTTGGCTAAATTGTTTTATAGAATCAAACCCCAAGATGTGTATCGAGCTAGTATGCCCATCGGTCAACCTATATCCGGAACTCGTGTCATTATATTGAATGATGATTTGCAGATGTGTCCAGTTGGAACAAAAGGTGAAATTATTATACGTACTCCGTATCGAAGTTTAGGGTATCTCCATGAGGAAGGTCTCAATCGCGAAAAATTTATACAGAATCCTTTTTCAGAGCGCGACAACGATTTGGTTTACAAAACTGGAGATATTGGAAGAGCATTACCCGACGGGAATATTGAGTTTTTAGGGCGAAAAGATAGACAGGTCAAAATTAGAGGACATCGGGTTGAATTAGCTGAGGTTGAGCGAGTGATCATGGCTTCCGGTCTTGTGAAAGACGTCGCTGTTATAGTGAAAGAAGCACCTTCCGAGGAGTTAGTTCTCATTGCTTACGTTATTCCGAATACGGAAATTAAAGCAAATTACGAACCTGTGTATCCATACGAAACCTATATCCGAAAAGTTGAGAACCATTTATTAGAACCAATGATTCCTTCGTACTTTATTGAGCTTTCTAAATTCCCTATTAACGCGAATGGAAAGATTGAGTATTCAGCTTTGCCTGAGCCTGAGATGGTTGAATATGTTTCGCCAGTCGGTCGCTTTGAACAAGAAATCTCCGAGATCTGGACGGAAATTTTGGGGGTTGAATTCATTGGAAGAGAGCATCACTTTTTACATTTAGGCGGAAACTCTATCAATATTATGAATATGATTGCTAAAGTATACGAAAAATACGAGGTGGATTTAACACTGGAAGTTATTTTTGAAAATTCTCGCCTCTCTGATATTGCTCGGTATGTAGAAGCGGAATATGTGGAAAGAAAAGAGGCGGGAGAGGAAGTACATGGCATTAAAAATCATTCAGGAGATTAAGCCGTTCAACCAATTTTTTTACAAAAGCTGTTTTTATAACGCCCTTTTCTCCGTGCTGGAATGGATGGATAGAAGCATCTATCCACATATTTCTAATGATATTATGTTTTATAGTCAAGACGAAGAAGTGCCTGGCATGCTGGATATGACATATTATCCTTTTCGAGATCCGGAATTAATATTTAAGGAAGAAAACTATGAAGTCTGCACAAGCCGGCGACAAGAAAATATTATAGAATACCTTGTCAGTTCAATACATCAGAATAAACCTATTATTATATGGGTCGATTGTTTTTATGAAGATATTCGATTGGATATGTATCACAAGGAACATTGGGCCCACACGTTATTGATTGTGGGTTACAACGATGATACGAAGCAGTTTGCTATTATGGAACACTCCAACAAAGAATCCCTAAATTATGGATTGAAATGGATTTCTTATTCCAGTCTTAAAGAAAGCTACGATGCTTTTTTTCAACTGGATCATGCGGATGAGAATCTTATTTCCACCTATAGGTTTGAATTGAAGCAAGATCCTTTTGTCTCTGATTGGATCGAAACATATGAATACAACATATTTAAACATCGCGCTAAGTACACAGAGGGTATCAAACAACTGGAACAATATTCGGCTTGGTTTGGCGAAAAATGTCTAGAAGAAGGTGAGATACAGGCATATGCCGAGTCCATATTTCTAGGATTTAATCGCATTGTTGCAGCCAAACAAGTAGAGTGTGCGAGGTACTTTTATTTTGATAGTAAACCAGATCGGCTTCAGAGAATAGGAGAAATATTGGACGCATGGAAGAATATCCGGGCAATTTGGGGTAAATTATATTTTTCCGATATGTACTCTCCCAATCAATTGATGGCTTCCAAAGACATCTTAAACAGAATCGTGGAAATGGAGAAGAGACTGATTAAAATTAATGGATGGGAGCACATCAATGAATACTGAAATGAAACCAGTATTATTTTGCATTCCTTATGCCGGTGGAAGCTCCTCTATTTATTATAAGTGGAAAAAGGAATTAGAGAGTAGTATAAAGGTTATTCCGCTGGAAATGAGTGGTCACGGAAGCCGTCTAAACGAACCACTGTATTCCAATATTAATGAAGGTGCGCAAGATTTGTTAAGTCAATTAAAGAGAGGGGATATAGATACACCTTATATTATATTCGGCCATAGTTTGGGAGGAATGTTGGCTTACGAAGTTTCTAGAAAAATTCAAATAAATGGGGATCCTCCACCAACTCGCATCATCATATCAGGATGTTTACCACCAGGTAAATTCGGGACTTCCAGGCAAGAAAAAGTCAAGGATATGGACGACGATCAACTAATAGAAACACTAAGGGGTTTGGGAGGCACTTCGGAAATGTTGCTTGAGGAACCAGAGCTCCTTCGTTTGTTTTTACCCATTATCCGCAATGATTTCCATATAGTTGACAACTATCAGCATATACCAACAGATCCTCTTAATATTCCATTGTCGGTGTATATTGGAGAGCGGGATGCACCTTGTGACCTGAAGTCGGTGATGGAATGGCAACATTTTACTACTCTTCCTTGCACGGATGTTAAGGTTTTTCGAGGTGGTCACTTCTTCATTCATGAAGATGAGCAGTCAGTTCTCCAGCAAATCTCAGTTGAAACGAATAACTTATCATGTACAGGGAGTGAATAAATATGAAGAACATAGAGCAACGTTTTTTAAATGTGATCCAAAAAGAATTTCCGGAGGCAGATATTGAATTTTCCATGGATACTAACTTGATCGAGGCAGGAGTAAATTCAATCAGTTTTATTAAGCTTGTAATTCTCATCGAAAATGAATTTGATATTCAATTCGAAGAAACCAAATTAGACTTAAGTTACTTTCCAACCATTAGAGAAATCTTAGAGTATATTGAACAACAATCCAAAAGTGAAGATACGAACTAGAGGAGCCGAGATGGGAAAGACAGCCGTGTATTCGACACGTAAAACGTTTGTCAGACTAATCAAACATTCTAAAGCCTATGTTTTTCATTACCTCTGTTTATTGCTTATCATCTCATGTTTAGCCTTTGTTAACATAGGATACCTTGAATCTATCCGTAGAATCATATCAGGTGCAACTACAAAATCCCTTGATAGCGTTTATATGGGTGCCATTTTGGCGATAGGTGCAACAATTGTACAAGTTTTGTTAGGTCTTTTACAGGGCAGAGTCATGATTCGAGTGAAAAATAAATCTGTAACCGCTATGCAACATAGTGTCCTGAATCAATTGCACGGTAAACAGCATGAATCCTTAGAAGGCTATCATAGTAGCGATCTTGTGGGTAGACTACTTCATTCTGTCGATAAAGCTCAATCAGGTGTAAATGAAAAACTTCTGGTGTTTTTCCAAAATGGCTTACAAGTAATTTTAAGCTTAGCCTATTTCAGTTGGCTTAACCTTCCACTGACGATTGGATTGATTGGCTTTACTTTACTCTACCCGATCATCACGTATCCCATTTCACGTGTTCTGCGAAAGAATTACGACCATCAGGGTGATGAGATTGCTCAAAGAGATGTAGTTTTGCAGGAAGCGGTTCAGGGAGTTGAAGCAGTTCGGACATATCAATTGCAAAATTATTTTCAAAATGTACTAGAAGGCAGGCTAAACAAGGTTCTAATGCGGACCCTTAAAATCTCCTTGTACGAGAGATCTGTCGATTCTCTGAATCGATTTGCTACCTTTGGTGGTATGATTTTCACGTTGGGTTTCGGTGGGTATCAAGTCATTCAAGGGGAGTTACTTGCAGGGACATTAGCTACATTTGTGGTCACCAGCGGTCAACTTATCAATCCTCTATTGTCCATATCCAGTTTGTGGACTGAGATGATTCAATCTATTACACAAGCACAGCGAGTTTTCACCATTAGTGATCTGCCAGAGGAAAATAATAAAACTTTCACTGGAAATTCGAGCTCCGTTTCTCAAACTTCCCATTCTATTATGTTTAGTAACGTAGGTTATCGTTATTCGAACGGAAATAATGGGGTGAAGAATATATCTTTTCAAATAGAAGCAGGTCAGATGCTGGCCATTGTCGGACCAAGTGGAGCAGGAAAATCGACTTTGATGAAGTTAATGTTACGACTGTATACTCCTTCAGAAGGCGTAATAAAAAGTGGTCAAGTGTCCATAACAGATATGAATCTTAACGAATGGAGATCTAGTCTGGGTTATGTCTCCCAGGATGCAATCGTTTTTAGTGGTTCTGTTAGAGAGAATATCTGCTTTGGACTAAGCGATATATCTATGACCGAAGTGGAGAATGCAGCGAAGCTTGCACATTTGCATGATCGAATTTCAATGCTCCCTCAAGGTTATGAGACATGTATTGGAGAGCGTGGAGTTCAGCTATCTGGAGGAGAGGTTCAGCGGCTTGCACTTGCAAGGGTATATTTACGGAAATCACCTATCCTGTTATTGGATGAACCGACTTCCGCATTAGACCTTGAAAATGGAATAAAGTTCAGGGAATCACTGGATCGTTTAGTTCAAAGCTGTACAACGATTGTCATAGCTCATAATTTGGATACAATACGCTCTGCGAACAAAATTGTCTACATGAACGAAGGAACTATTGAAGAAATGGGGAGCCATGAAGAACTGATGAATAATAAAGGGAAGTATTATCAACTTATACAGAGCAAGGTTTTATGAGGGGGAAGGTACTTGGAACTTCGTTTTAGCACACGACAGACCGTATCTCTTATATGGTCTTACACTAAGAAATACGGAATTTTGCTTGTGTTTCTTCCTTTTTTAATGTTAGTTGATGTCATTTTTGAATTAGGCGTTGCGAAAATCCAGGGATTATTTATCGACACGGCAACCAGCAGTACTAAAGAGCACTTATTTTATCTTGTTCAAATTGTGGTCGCTTTATTAGTTGCAGGTATCCTATTATTGGCTGTGCATCGTCATATTATTGTCAAAATTTTGGGCTATGTCCATCGTGATTTAACGTTGAAGTTGTTTGCAGTACTAAATCATATGCCTTATGAAGAAATAAAGAAATATCATTCTGGCGAGCTCACTTCACGCTTAAAAGAGGATATTGAACATGGTTCGCAAATTATTGAAGCTATAATTGAATTTATCACCGTGTTGTTGCTCATTATCTTATCTTTTGTTTACTTGATTCGGATTGATCTGGTATTGGCATTGTTGGGGGCAGTGGGTTCCCCGGTTCTTTTTCTGATTGGTCGTATATTTGATCGGAGGATTCGATATCAGGCTAGTCGTGTACAGGAAGATGAAACAAAGTTAAGAGAAACATCACAAGAATTTATTCAAGGTTTGCCAGTCATCAGAATGTATGGTGCAAAATCTCTTTACCTCAAACAGTTTATGGAACAAAGAGGAACACTTAACCAATCCCAAACGAAGCTTGCCATGTCCAACGCAATGAGTCGGATTTTTACGGAAAGAAGTTTTCAGCTCGTGTATGTAACCGCTCTGATCTTTATAGCTATTGCGGCTTCCAGAAATACGTTAACGCCAGGAGCCATAGTGACATTCAGCGTTCTATTTGAATTAGTGATATGGCCCGTAATCGGGTTGTCTGATCAGTATAGTCGTTTACAAGAAGGAGTAGGAGCCTTTCAACGCATTAATAAGTTTTTAAATACAAAAAGAAGCACAAATGAGAACGAAACCGTTCACTCGGATGATAGGAAACCAATTCATGAAGATACGATAATCTTTATGAGAGATGTCTCTTATCAGCCTCAAAATAGTGAACAAACGATTCTAGAACATATCAATTTTGAGTTGAAAAAAAGAGAAAAAGTTATTGTTATAGGAAGTAGCGGTTCGGGTAAATCGACATTTTCGAAAATATGCTCTGGACTTTACCAACCTACTAGTGGCGAATTCAGATCAGCAATCAATAAGTCCGTATACGTTAGTCAATCAATATTCTTGTTCACAGGTACAGTAGGCGAGAATATTAAATTAGCTATGGACGGGGCCACGGAACTGGATATTCGTCATGCAGCCTCTATGGCGGGAGTGAATGAAGATATTGAACGTTTGCCTCTGTCTTATGAAACTTTCTTAAGTGAGAAGGGAGACAATTTCTCTGGTGGGCAGAAACAGCGTTTAGGCTTGGCGAGGGCATTTATTCATCAGGATAGTCCATTGGTAATTATGGACGAACCCACATCGGCATTAGACTCAGGGAAAGAACAAATCATAATAGATGCCTTGGAGAATTTCTTGCAAAACAAAGCTGCAATACTGATTACCCATCGTTTGAATCTAATTCCTTTAGCAGATCGCATTATCGTCATGGAGGATGGCCGAATTTCTGAGGATGGGACTCACGACGAACTAATGAAGTTAAATGGAAAGTATCGAACACTCCATGATTTGCACTATAGTTTCGAAGATGTCACAAAGGAACGGGGATAAAAATAAAAAAAAAAAAATGGAATTACCTATTAAACCATACAACGAATTATGGATAGATTGTGTTTCAAATAACATGTTAAGTGTTTTGAGCGCACATAACGAAGAATGGACCTATTTGCCTTGCTTTTCAAAAGCTTATTATGCCAAGCGAATGTTAATTCCAGAAGTAGCAAGTGAAGAAGACTTTAAGCTTTACATGCATGAAGGATGGCTTACATTGCAGGTACAGTATCTTTTGCCAGATCTCCAGGATTTTTTTGAATTCAATGTGTTACAGGTGGACTCACAAATTGAAATATTCAATAAGATAAAACAAAAATTGAATCAAGGGTATTATATATCTATCGAGCTGGATCGTTTTTATTTTTCTGGCGGTATTGAGTATAACAAAAAACATTTAGTCCATCCTACTTTAATCTACGGATATGATGAAAAAGTAAATTCTTTTTTGTTATTGGAGGATTGCGTTCAACTTGGTCATTTACAAGAATATCATCTATCTTATTCTGATTTCGCGTTGTCTTACCAAGCTTTGGAGGCCGAACTTCAACTGAATGAGACAGTTTTTCATGCTTTTAAAATCAAACCATTCGAGCAATCGCAATTCTTGCTGAATAACATAAGGGGGGCAACTATTGAAAACTTAAACTTCTATTTGTCAGGGTTGTCGTCAAGATTATGAGGATATCTTCTATGATGAATATGGTATTAATGCGATTGGTTGTTACGCAGATTACGCCGAAGATATCGTTTACGCTGCGCATCACAAAGAACATTTATATCATATTTGTAAAATGCCGTTTAATATGCAGAAAAGGAACTTGCTCTTAATTGAGTTATTGCATCGGTTTAATATTATTAATAACGAACAAAATAGTTTATTAAAAAAAAATACGAGGATCTTAAAACGCAGTGGCAATTAATAAAAAATAAAATTTTGTATTATAGAGAGTCAACTGGTTGCAAATCTCCTATAATGACTAATTTAAAAGAAAGATTACTTGAGTTGTACCTTTGAACTGTGACCCGTAAGATAGACACTTTGAAAAAAGTGCCCTCTTACGGGTCTTTTGTGTTTTAATCAGATTAGAAAAAGTTTGCGAGGGTGCA
>NZ_OBQM01000005.1:0-421245 GCF_900221055.1 Paenibacillus sp. RU5M
GAGAAGCAAGCTTCTCTTCAAGTCCGCTCGACTTGCATGTATTAGGCATGCCGCCAGCGTTCGTCCTGAGCCAGGATCAAACTCTCCAATAAAGTATTGAAAAGAGCGATAAGCTCATTTTGAAACTGACGAGATTAAAAATCTCATTTATTTTGCTTCGAAATCATACAGTCTGAAGACTTGTACCGATTTCTCAGCGTCGATCTTGCAAGCAAGATCGTTACTCACTCGTTGTTCAGTTTTCAAAGATCAAACTTGTTTCATTGCCGTGTGTTGTTCACCTCAGCAACTTTTATATCATATCACATCCGAACCAACTTTGCAAGCTCTTTTTTTAAGTTTCTTTCGAAGCTTATTTCATTCGCTTGCCGCACCGTATTTCTCGTGTTTTCTTGGCCGGAATTAGAATATACCATGTACAGATTTTGAATGCAAGCTTTATTTTCATTTTATCTGTGAGGGGTTCTCTTCTTCCTCTCTACTCCTATATTTATACCTTATACGATACTCATCCCTCATCAGCAACTATCTTTCTAATCTCGGAGAACTGCAGTTTCATCATACTACACTAGTTTCTATTATATATAGTAGAGTGTCTTTCAAACTGGCTATATCCAGCTGCTATTTAATTCTCGTCGTGCTGTTTTTCAAGTTTGCTATTTTAGTGTACACATTAGGTCCTGATGATCTCACCATCCGATCCGCTTACATCAAAGAAAACCAACGTTATGCTTCTTAGTCAACTCACGCATCAATTTACAGGCATCTTACGCAACAGACCATGCGAATGCAGCATAAATCACTTCTTTTCCAAGCGAGTATTCTGTTAATCGATTATCTGTTCCCGCTCCTTCCATCGCTTCAAACACATTCATCGTCCACATACATAGAAGGAAATGTCTGAATAGGAATGGTCCTCC
Organism: Paenibacillus sp. RU5M; assembly: GCF_900221055.1. NCBI lineage: Bacteria > Bacillati > Bacillota > Bacilli > Caryophanales > Paenibacillaceae > Paenibacillus > Paenibacillus sp. RU5M. The sequence continues at coordinate 921 of NZ_OBQM01000005.1, forward strand.
GACCACTTTCGACTACTTTGTATGCTCACTATACCATCTCATAAACGACGCTTTATCAAATGGAGCTCTTGGCTGGATAAAAAATCATCAAATCATAACTCATGTATGTTCCTCCTTTATATATAGAAGAAAGTCAAAGTTCATGCTACATATATAGAAGAAACAAAAAAAGCGAAAGCCCCGTTAATGTACCAAGGCTTCCGCTTCTTTTCATTTGTACAATAATAAATACATCATAAGTATCTGACCCAATCCATTCAGTCAAACCTTTATTCCCCACCTATAAATACATACCGGCATATAACAATGATAGCCAATATCCACATAAGCCAGTGTATCTTCACTTTGCGATCCGTAACCAGGTTACTGAATACGGCCAGGATTACATAGGAGACAATCCCTGCGGAAATCCCGTTTGCAATTCCTCCAGTGAAAGGCATCAATACGATGGTAAGAAACGCCGGGAAAGCTTGCAGGAAATCATCCCACTCAATGCTACGAACCTGATTCATCATTAAGACACCCACGATGATCAACGCCGGAGCTGTTGCAGCGGACGGAACAACCAATGCCAGTGGAGCAATAAACAAAGCCAGAATGAACAGGATACCTGTCGTTACAGAGGTCAAACCTGTACGTCCACCAGCTTCGACGCCAGAGGCACTTTCAACGAATGCAGTAATTGTACTTGTACCCAGTGCTGCCCCTGCACTTACACCCACTGCATCCACGAGCATTGCTTTACCAATTGTTTTCTCGCCTTTTTTCTTGTCCTTCATAATCCCCATTCGTGTCGCTGTACCCACCATCGTTCCGAATGTGTCAAACAGCTCTACAAAGGTGAAGATGAAGATGATTTCAAACAACCCAAGGCTAATGGCACCTTTCAAGTCCAGTTGTCCAACCGCCAGATCACTGAAGTTAGGCAACCAGCTTGCACCAGACAATCCGCTGAGATTCGTAACGCCCATGGGGATACCAATCAACGTTGTAGCAATGATACCGATTAGCAGTGCACCTTTGACGCGCATAACCATCAGTACAGCAATAATGAGCAGTCCAATCAGTGCCAGTAACGCATCATGATGAGTGATGAAATTACCCAAAGACAGATTAAAACTGCTGCCAGGAATCGGTTGGCTCAGATCTGCATCAGGTGCAACATTAACTGTTACAGCGACTAGATTAGCCAGTTTGAAACCTACAATGGTAATAAAGAGACCAATACCAACTGTGATTGCCATTTTTAATGAGTCTGGAACTGCAACGAGCAGCATTTGACGAATTTTGGTTACTGTCAAAATAATAAACACGATACCAGAGATAAATACGGCTCCGAGAGCTGCCTGCCAGGAAATCGCACCGTTGGAACTCAGAACCACGGTCATGAAGTAAGCGTTCAAACCCATACCTGGTGCAAGGGCGATCGGAATGTTAACGAACAATCCCATAATGATGGTCATCAAACCAGCACCTACAGCTGTTGCAAAAAATACTGCATTGTCCGACATACCGGCTCCGGCCGATCCCAAGAACAACGTGTTTACGAAAAGAATGTACGCCATTGTCATAAAGGTAGTAAGACCCGCAACAATCTCCGTTCTAACGTTCGTTCCGTTTTCTTTTAATTTAAAGAAACGATCCATAATTCAATAATTCCCCCTTAGAGATGTTGAAGCCTTTTGAAAAACGACAAATACCCCTGAGATGAATGCATCACCCAGGGTTTTAACTGATGAGGAGTGGCACGGTGCCAATTAGGGAGAACAAAAAAAATTCTAATGTGCGTGATGTCATGCCCGACGCAATCATGTAGAATTCATGTGCTCAGCCTTCTCCTCTTCGTAGCCAGATCATTAGGGTGATCTCGTAGAGACTCCCAGGCCAATCCCCGGGATTATACGAAGTAGTATGCGCTATTTGTGTGTTTCCAATCACTATTTTAGGAGGGTTACCTCTAGTTTGTCAATGAGAAAAACGAATATTATTATCACTTATCATATAAATCGTTCGTATTATTTAACAAAATGAACCAGTTCAGCGGTTTACCACCCAAATTAAACTGAGGTTTCACAAATCAAAAAGCTACCGCAATCAAAGGCGGCATGCACACTTTGATTGCGGTAGCTTCATGGGTTACCGTTACCGAGAAAATGGTTATGTGATGAAGATCATGTATTTGGATATTGAAAAAGCTTAGGTATAGAGAGCAGTCTGTTACGGTTACTAATTCATTTTTTTTACATGATAGGTCCTATGCCATATATTCTAAATCTCTGTCTGAAGCACGTCCTGTGCCTGCTGTTGTTCCTGACCTGTACTATCGGTCGATCCCTCAGACAATTCCTGATTCTGTGCTTGATCGGAAGATGAATCTGCTGCCTCTAAGTTCACAAATGAAGAATCTCCCGCACCAAGAGCCAAGTCCTGCATACCCGAGCCGCATCCTGCCAGCATCACCATCAGAAACGCACTTCCAATGCCCATCTTCCATTTGCTCATATTGTCGGTTTTACGCATACATTCAATTCTCCTTTCAGTTGCCATATAGCCGTATTCTGTACTTAGTGTACAAGCCCGACATGAAAATAATATGAAACGAACTTAAAAAAGAAATTAAATATTCAGAGATTCATCGTTATACCACCATCCGCTCTCATCCCACATGCCTGCTGCCATTATCGCCTGCTTCGCCACTTAACGTCTGGTGCGAACACAAAATGATAGAAAAAAAGAGACCGAAGCTCCTTTGACGGAAACTCCGATCTCTTGTTATTAAATCTGTATAGATAACTTCTTATTCCCACTCAATCGTTGCTGGTGTTTTGGAAGTTACGTCATACACGATACGGTTTACGTTATCCACTTCGTTAACGATCCGCACGGAGATTTTCTCCAAGGGATACATGCCCAGTCAACTGTCATTCCATCGATGGACGTTACGGCACGAATGCCTACAATGTAGGAATACGTGCATATTATAGAGTTAATTACTATTCATTTACCACGTTGTTCGGTATATCAATTGTAGCGGGCAAAACGACCAATTTCAATAGCTTTATAGATGAAAAAGCTTCGTCATATGACGAAGCAAATACTGCTGTATGTTTACCAAATGTTCTTCATACCAAGTGGTTCACCAGAACGAAAACAAATCTTTTTTTACGGTCTTGGTAATGTTAAATTCATTTATTCGCTTACTTTTTTCATATGCATTTTCAATATATTTTCCAGGTTCAAACAAAAAATCTTTTTCATTGATTAAAGCTATATACGAACCTTCTTAAGTATCTACAGTCTCACATTGTGGACATGTAAATTCCGGGGTTTTGCGGTTATATCTATTCTTGTTGATTATTTCGTACAACAAATCTTTATCTAAGTACCTATACCTACACCCATCCGATGTAGTTATATATTTTTCAATCCAATTAGTACTTCCATTGATCTCTTGAATTACGCCTACAATTCCATTACTTCCCGAGGTACGGTCTTCTCTTGTAATATTCTTTAGAGAATATTCAAGTTCCCAATCAATCCATTTACTCAGCTTTATATTTGGGGATATGACGACAATAGTAACAGAAGTATCAAAAATCATTTCTTTTAGATGATTTCTAATTGTATCCGTCTTTCTATCTGTCAAGTCAGGCGATGCACTGGTTTCCCCTTGATAAAACCGAGCATCATCACCAAGAGCCTCGACAATTCGATCTCTTGTTCTTTTCGCTTCACTGTATTTGTACGAAACAAATGTCTTTCGTGCCATGTATCATACCCCCTACTATGACTTTTTTCTTTTTTCAAGCTTATTCACAATTTCAATTACAATGTTAATCAACGCTTCGTCAGTCTGATTCACATCGCCCAGCAATTGATATTTATCTTTTAGCTCAGCATCGGGAATATACTGGTCAAAATCATTTATAACAGTCTCCCATATTTTTTGAGTAGTAAAGTCGGTCGCGCCAATGGGAATGGGTATTACGCCATGATTCACGCTTATTTCGAACTCTTCAATCATGCCATTAGCTTCTATAACAGTACCTGTTGAAGCATCAATTTTATTACCAAACATAAAAACGGAAATCCCAACGTTTTGAATCATGTTATTTCTGTGTTTAGTCCATAATTCCTTTATAGAAATTTGACCAGTTGTATTTTGGGGAAACGGTCTCGAAATCAGACGTTCTTCTACCCGCTGACTTCGCGTTTTAAAAATTTCTTCCAACGCACCCGAGATTACACAACTCCCAACTCCGAGACCAAAACCAGTTACAATATTGTTCCCGTTTTTGATTATTGCTTTACTGAGGTTACTCGCGAACTCTAAGCAGCGCTGCTCTCCCCAATTTCCATAGTCAGAAGCACTACCGGAAACAAATAGATTTCTTCTCTTGTATTGCTGTTCCACTTCCTTGAGTATGGTCGTTATATCCTCATATTGATTTACCAAAAGCACTTTAATGCTGTATCTTTTCAGATCATTAACTTTTAACTTCTGCTTTATCTCAGCATATAAAAAATCCGACTCTTCCTTGAAATCATCTCGTTGCACTTGCTTCATAAAACAGTAATGGGTGCGTTGATTCTGACCCAACAGGATTCTTATACGACTCAAAATATATTCCAAGTTGGGATCATCAAAACTAAAGCCAATAAACAACATTGTTTTTGAAACGAGGTCTCCTTGAAGAGCCGTTGTAAATAACTGCCGTTTGTTGTTGTAATTTTCATAATCATCTTTAGTTAAAACGGCTTCATGAGGCAATGAAATATCCCCATGCATTTTATAAATCTTGGCATCACTATTGGGTTTGGTTACCGCTAAGTTTTCGGTCGTTATTTTCGAGTCGATTCTTTTTCCTTCATTCTTCAAGGCTTCCTCGATTAGATCATCATAGTTGGTTGTCCAATATGTATCTATAGGCATTCTTGCTAAAATTTTATGATTTTCAGTGATTTCGGCATCTTTTGTAAATTCTTCAATTAATGCCTGATTTATTTTTCCTCTGTTTCCACCGTTCTCATTAACATGGTACTGCGCAACTGCTATAAGGTCACTTTCTTTATCGATATTTAAATTGATTTCTTCTGCGATATCTCGAAGCAGTTCTTTCCAGTTCACGAATCCCGCAGGTTTAGACAATCCTGCGCCCGCAAATACAGCCGCATTAGACTCCTCAATAGCAGTTTTATAAGTTTTCAGAAACTCCGCTATTTCTTTGCTCACCAGTTCATCCTCCTCAAATTTAAGATTCAAACCAATTGACTAAATGAATCCCTCGTGATTCCCCTTGTTTTATAACATACCAGTTGCCATCGTATGACTGTTCAATGTAGTTGTAGATCCCATAGTATTCTCTCTCGTCCCATGTTCCTTCATTTTTCACAAGCGGAAGAATTGCAATTTTACTAAGTCCTTTTACACCATCGGCTAGCCCAAGCTCCCATGGTATCCAAATTGATCGGATACTCCCTGGTGTCGCCAGCAGTACAAATTTATTAGAGCGGTTGATTCTTTGCTTCAGCTTCTGAGCCGTCTCAGACGATGTTTGGTTAGGCATACTATGGTCAAGCCAGTCAACATAAGTTCTTTGGCCGAATTGCGCCAAAAAACCTACTGCTTGTTTTACTTCCTGCTCGTCATCATGACGATGGGAAAGGAATACCGTGTTTGACGTGCTGAATTGGTAATTTTCATTAAGAGACTTTTGAATCGACTGAGACATATTGTTCAACTTGTTGAATGTAAGGTACGACATAGAATTTCTCCTCGTTTCTAATGTGTTTATATTTACTCAAATGGTATTGTTAATTGGAAAGTCATTACAATTCTATTATCGCTAATCACCCTTTCTTTGAAAAGGGCAAAAGTATTACGATAAATGTCTTGAAGCTTCTCTAGGGAAGTATTTGATTCTCTTTGTCCTAAATAGTGCCGAAATTGACTCCATATAGATTAAGATTCAAAATAAAAGCATGTAAAGATACATTCTTTTATGAGGTGTGCTTCATGCAAGACTGAGCGTTAACGAAAGGTCAAAACATCTGTTTAATTTACTGGGTTTTGCCGTGAGTGATCATAATATTGCCCGAATCCTTCGCGCCAACGCTCCCCTCATCTTCAAAGAAGTGGTCAACCGGACGAACTAAAAGGCTATCCCCTATGTCGGCAATTTTACCTTTAAGGAGTTTACGGGACGGAAATTAACGCGGTACACTGCGAAACGGTAAAGCATCGGGATTTTTTGAAGACAAAATTTGAGTTTGGCAAATACGTCAAACGTCTTAATGTTAATACGAATTGCTCTGACCGTATTGAAATTGATGCCGATTCTCTGATGCCCTGCATCTTCTTCAATAACAAGTTAGATGTAATTCGTTCTGGCCAAGAGGACTTGATCGGCTGTATAGCTACTGTCTACCAACATGAGTTCAGATTGAGCGGGCGAGACGAATTGTTCAATGAGAAGCAACTGTTAACCTTCGCCACCGATATGCAGCAGCTCTCTTCATCGAATCCGAAAGCGTATGACGACATTTCGCCATTCATTCAAACCGCACTCGCCTTCAAAGAGTGGATTTAAGCGATGAGAACCAAAAACAAATCCGAACATCAAATCAAACAAGAGCAAGAATACCAAGAATTTATGCTGCGAGCAACCGATTTATTGAAGGCATATCATCAGGGGAAAAGAACCGGAAATAACGAACGAAATACTCCCTTCAAGTGTTAAATTTATGGCTCCATGATAACGGAGGGAATGTAGATAAGCTAACCAGAGTAGATGTACAACAATATATTAAGCATTTGGAAACGGCGAATCGAAATGCAGCCACAATTGGCAAAGTGTTCGCTGCAATCGCGGCCTTCGCTGCGTTCAAAGACTGCTTTAATGTACTGGAAGACATTTCGATTCCCTGTACAATGTAAAGTCTTGCACACGGCTCACAAATCGTTATCTCGAACAGAAGGGAGTAAACTGCTTCGCGATGTGGAGTGTGACGGGAATCCTCGCAATATTGCCATAATCTAAACCCTACTTTTCCGGCATCCGCGTAAGCGAGTTGTGTCAACTGAACCTCGGCGATCTGAAGCTCAATGAACGCTCTGTCTCCCTTACAGTTCGTAAGGGCGAAGGAAACATTTCTCGAACAGTTCGCCTCCCCTTAGATGCTCGATACTATATTTCCAAAAATCTTTAAACCCGAACGGATACTGATTCTGCGCATTCCTTAGTCAATATAAGTAGCGGATCAGCATCCGTTCTGTTCAGCATATGTTGTAGAGATATGACATACATCCTCATCAACTGAGACACACGTACTGCCGCGAACTTGTAAATGCTGGAGTAGATATCGCTTCCGTTGCTTACTTACTGGACATGCATCATTAGAGATGACCAGAAGATACAGCAGACCTAGCCACGACGAGCTTGAGCAAGCTGTCAGCCGAGCGTTCGGATAAAAACAACCGATCTACTCCTATAAGATTCTTCCAGAAAAGAATGTGATCGAGATAATCCCCAGGCATAATCTCACATTGCCTGGGGATTATTGAATAACTTAAATCTACCTTAACGAGTATAAATCAATATATAGAGGCATCAACCTATACTATTAAAAAACGAAAATATCCTGTTTATTTGTGAAGCTAATTTCTTAGCCAATTCAGGGTATAGCACGAAAATAAATGTAGCTCCAGCAATCATCAACATTACAAAGTTCAGCCTAAAATTCTTATATGAATTAATATAATCGTTGATATAGCCTGTAACAGTTATTTTTTGCTCTAGCATATTTTCAATATCTACACGAACTTTCTCAACCTTTTCTTGCACCGTTAGAGGGAATTCATTAATTACTCTATAATTTTTACGAGTTTCAGCGGCATCATCACTTGGGAAAACTTTGAATGCATTATTTTTCTCATCTTCCCAATCAATTTCATTATTGATTCGCCTGAATAATATAAAATCTTTCTCGAATTCAAACCTTACTTTGAGTAGTTTTCTATAAAACCTCTTCTTCATTTTAATTCTATTTACTTTATTTCTGTATGCCGATCCCAATGAAGTAAAATAACCATTCAGTGTTTTTACTATGATTAATTTGAATAATTCAGATGTTTTTTCCAATATCTCTAATGTAACTTGATAATCAAAACTATAATACCCTTCTGATTTGGGATGATCATCTTCATTGATTACTAATAAAATGTCATTCCTTTGAATACCGCTGTTTTTTGCGTTTGAATTAGATTCAAAAAATATAGTTTCTGATGAAGAAAGCGCTTGTCCTCCATACCAACTCCCCCCAACAGAATCCCAAAACCCTCGATCCTCATCACCAGTATTATTTAAATTAGTTTTATACAGATTTAGACTGGGCGGTACAATTCCGTGTTTATGTAAAACAAAAGGAAAATGCTTCGAAAGTTCATTATATAAGTACCATTTCGATTCAATAATCAGATTGCTCAACATTTCGTTCTTTAAGATACTATTATTATAACGAGAAACAGAAATAGATTTTTTCGCTCCATTTACCTTTGAATTGTGAGAGTAATGTTCAGAAACTACTCCTCTTTTTTCATGGTAGTCCTCATTTATTATATCTACAATTCGTTTTTTTCTATCTTCTGCCAAATAAATATGAATTTCAACCGCAATGTAAGATATGCTTAAGTTTATTAATTTTAGATCAAAATAATCAATATGACTGCTAAGTTTTGTTATGGGCAAAGTCAAATCTCCCACACTCTAACCATGCATTATTAGAGAAGATATTTTCATCCAATAAATTATCTATGGACTCGTTCATCTCCCTCAAAGAATTTCTACCACCAATGAATTTATGACTTGTATTTTTTAGGATTAGTCGTTTGATCCCTTCTTTCAACCGTGCTACATCCTCTTTAGCTATTATCTCTACTGTAATAACAGAAATAGAATTAAAGTATTTTCCTATTGGTATAGAATTATCTCTATCTGTTGTAAACCTATCGGGCATTTTAAATACTCGGTTATACCATTCTTTCTTTCCTTCTCTTTTTTCTTTATTTACTTCGAAGTACGGTCGTATAAATGTTTTAATTTTCGCTTTCTCATAACGTATTCTCTCAAGTAGTTTTTCTTGCTTAATTCCATAGAATTTCATAAACTACCCCTTCCTTAAACTTCGATCTAGATGAAGGTCCCCCCATACCTAAATCAAGTATTCTCCAAGAATAGATGGGATTCTATTAACATTGCTCTTCTTTGTAAATTTAATCGATTGTTCTTATAAGGCTTAACACCTATTATATGCTCTAATAGTTTCTCATATCGTCCCTCCATTTTCTCACAAGATCCATCATATTCCCTTTATAATCATCATTTGAAGATGGTGACAAAGCAATTATTATAAGAGTCACTATATCCATTAAAAATGAAATTTCAAAATAAAAAGTAAGTTGTATAGCAAATTCTCTATTAAACCCAATCAAAAGAAAAATCACTGCATTAGCCATAGTTAGAGGTTTTAATCCAACAATTAATAGAGGCAGAGCCCAGAACGACATTCTTCGTAACTTCTTACTTCCTAAAAAGTTATCATAAGACATTACTCTTGCAACAATCCCAAAAAGCAGACTAATCATAAGAAACACTCCTATTATTGCCCTGAGACTTTCCAATGGATTCTTTATGTCAAAAAAATAATAAAACGCACCTACTAGAGCAATATGTGGAAGTATCAAAATAGCCACTGACAAGTATCCTCTTGATATTGCAAAATCATTATATCGAGGTTTTGAAAAGTCTCTCCATAATGCGAAATTTGTATTAACTATTATCATAAAGATATAAACTATTCCAAAGATAATACCCACTATACCTATTTCTTTTAATTGCTTGTATCCGATCAATAAAAATGGAAAAAGAGTAAAGAAATAATTAAGAGCAATTGCAGTACTACACTTCATTGCTTCTTCATTATCCATTCCTATATTTAATTTTTCTTTATCAATTGCCCTGGAAATCGAAAGAACAAAGCTAAAGGAAGCGCAGACAGATAACACCGTGTAATACATGTAGTCATTGTTAAGTGAAACAGAACTACTTGCTTCAGGAGATAATTGTTTGTAGATAAAGAGTACTCCCACTATATGAACTCCAAGCATAAGAAGAGAGAAGATTGTATTTATTGACTGTGAGGCTTTTCCATACAGAAAAACAAATAATGTCTGACCGAACTTTTTTCCGAAGTAAAACTGTAAAGCCCCAAGCATATTAGCCGAGTTAAGTAAACTTGTACCATGTAATATTGTATCTAGCGGAGACATTACTCGTAGAAATGTTAATCCTAAAAAAATTAAGATTAAAAAATAGAATATCACTCCGAAACTATTAGCAATGTTTGAGTTTTTAATAGATTCCAAAATTAAAAATACAAGTGCTAACGAGATTACTGTAGGAATATAGTGTTGCAATGTACCTGGAACCCTAATTTTATGAATCAAAAATGTTGTTCCTAGATAAATTAAAAGAAGTCCTATAAATACGACTATCTGAATAAAGAAGTCTTCAAAGTAAAACTGAAGCCCTCCTTTTATTATTAGCGGATATGATGCAAGAAGAATAATGATCGCTGCTGAACTTTCTATGCTGGTTCTTACTCTATCGCTAAAAGAAAATACTTTATCAAAAAATCTAAGAATAAGCATAACAATAATAAAAATGAAAACTACCGTGTACATCGCATCCGTTGATTGCGAAATCATAAAAACGGCTAGTACAATGCCAAACAAATAACCCGATATTATATATTTCCCAATATTTATAAATAGAATAAACGCCATTACTACAATGGTTGCAACAATTGGCTTTAGTGGTTGATCATATGCAATCGCAAGTAGCCCTAGACCAACGGAAGCAATGGATAGCTTAAGCAGTTTATCAACAGTAACCATATGATCAGTATTAAATATATTTGTCTTTTCGAGTATCCACGTAACTCCACGACTTAATATAGGTACCATTGGAATGATTAGAATCTTTACACCCCACTGAAAAAAACAATATAGTGGAAAAATACCAATCGCAGTTATAGCTGAGAATAGAAGAAGCACCTTTGAACACTTACGAATAATTCTATTAGGATTACGATTAATTAATATGAAAAAAGGAATTAACAATATGGGAAAAATGAAGCCCATATTCACGACAGATATTGACATAATAACCCCCTCGTCCAGTTCTTAAAGATTATATATTCATTGCTACCTCTTTCTTAATAATTTTCTACAAAATTCCCCAAACTCCTTTGCTATCAGCAAACATAAATCAAGCTTAGTCCCGATAGGACAAAAAACTAAGTCAATCTCAACTTGGATTTCCGTTTTATATATTCGGTATAGACGCAACAAAGAAACCGCCTTTAATAGAACTCCTTTTGTAGTATTTTTATTATCAAAGATGACATTCCCTAGAACATAAAATTCTTCACAACAATATATTTAATCTTTGGTTGTGTCAGTTTTTTCTTTTGACGGCGGAACAGTAAGAAAGCCCATAACATTGCTGCTTCCGAAAAAGAAACAACGAAGCCAATAATGGCCTCGCCGCTACTTCCCAAATGATTCACTTACAGATCAAATGGATTTCCGTCCTCTTCATCCTCCTGAAACGTGATTCCAGAAATATATCGAATTTGCTTTCTGTTAATGCGCGGCTGAAATTCGTTTTCTCGCGAGTGATTTTTTGTCCCTCTATAAAGCTGTTTGAAGAAATTGGTCGTATTAAAAATGATTCTTCCTGCTCGTTCGCCCTAATTACGGTGAGCAGAAAATAATTTTTCCTTAGATACACTGTTTGTACGATCTCCCCGATATCATGCGAGTAGTTGTATCGTCCAGTTCAAGATTAAGGAGTCTTCTCATTTTCTCCCCTCCATTGAACCCTGCTTGATTTTCAACTGTACACATCTATGCCGTTTCTTAATTGTTTTTGAGCAAAATAGTGACGGCAATCATGGGGAGAGCATCGGACTTTTTTCTGAACACCCGCATTTCTACAATGCTCTTTTAGAATTTTATTTATGCGGGAGCGGGAAAGCTTAACTGCCGACTGATCTAGGAAGTAGTATTCCTCAACTTCATCCTGTTCTTTTTTCCTGAAACGCTCCTGCTTTAGTTCCTCATATTTTCTCATGTACTTCCGCATGACATTGCTGATATAAACCAATCTCTGCTTTGAACCTTTACCGTGAATAAGAATGTGCCTTCTGGCTACATCATCATTTTTGATATTGCACCACTCAGATGCCCGATCTCCTGTATCGAATAGCACAATAAGTATCAACTTGTCTCTGACGTTAGAATAGGTTTCTTCTTTGATGTCATTGATAATCCGCGACACTTCATCATCATTAAACGTGACGATTACGGTTTTGGCTTCCTTGAGATTTTTTAATCAGCCGCATCGGATTGTTCTGTCCATCAATAAAAACGTCATCTAATAAGAATTGAAAAAAACACTTTCAGAGTAGCGAGGTAGTTATTTATTGTTCGGTTGATTTCACGCCCTATATGCTGTCGCTCCTGAATGTACTTTCTAATGTGAAGCTGACTCACATCCTCCACTTCAACAATCCCTAATTCTTTCTCCATGAACCTTTCCCAACGGTTCAAGCGGAACATGCACACATCTACATAACGCTTCACACGACCTAAAACTTCTTGATTAAGCTTGAAATCATGAATCAATCCCTTAATTTTGGTCAAAAAAAAATACTCCCTTCTATTTGCTGAACAACGCAGATAAAAGAGAGTAATTTTGAACATTCAATAGTTGCAGGTAAATTGGAAATTCCATAACCAACGATACTAGGACCCCTTATCCTTCAAGGCTTCCAAGCATCAGTCGCTATGATTACTTCTAATTTATTCCCATTCAATCGTTGCTGGTGGTTTGGAAGTTACGTCATACACGATACGGTTTACGTTATCCACTTCGTTAACGATCCGCACGGATATTTTCTCCAATACGTCCCAAGGGATACGTGCCCAGTCAGCTGTCATACCATCGATGGACGTTACGGCACGGATACCTACAGTGTAGGAATACGTACGCGCGTCACCCATAACCCCAACACTCTTCATGTTAGGCAGGGCTGTGAAGTATTGCCAGATCTCGCGGTCAAGACCGGCTTTGGCAATCTCCTCGCGCAGGATGTAGTCCGAATCACGAACGATTTTGAGCTTGTCCTCCGTTACTTCGCCAAGGACACGGATAGCAAGACCCGGACCTGGGAACGGCTGACGCCATACGATTGCTTCTGGCAGACCGCACTCTTCGCCGACTTTACGCACTTCGTCTTTGAACAAGGCACTCAGTGGTTCGATCAGTTTGAAGTTCATGTCCTCAGGCAATCCGCCCACATTGTGGTGGGATTTGATAGTTTGAGCTGTCGCTGTGCCACTTTCCACGATATCCGTGTACAATGTACCTTGCGCCAGGAATGCAAAATCATCAAACTGCTTGGACTCTTCGTCAAATACGTAAATAAACTCGTTACCGATAATTTTACGTTTTTGTTCCGGATCATCCACTCCTGCTAGTTTGGACAGGAAACGCTCTTGTGCATCGATTTTGACAACTTTCATGTCGAATTTGCCGACGAACGTCTCCATTACGCTCTCCGCTTCGCCTTTGCGCAGCAGACCATGGTCGATAAACATACATGTCAGTTGGTCACCGATGGCTTTGTGAAGCAATGCAGCAACCACGGAAGAATCAACACCGCCGCTAAGTGCGCACAATACTTTACCGTCGCCCACTTTTTCACGGATATCCTTGATCGTATCTTCAATGAACGTCTCCATGCTCCAGTTGCCTTCACAACCACAGATTTCGTACAGGAAGTTTTTGATCATTTCATTACCGCGAACAGAGTGGCGTACTTCTGGATGGAACTGAACAGCATACAATTTGCGCTCATCGTTACTCATCGCTGCGATTGGCGCACTTTCCGTGCCTGCATCCAGTTTGAATCCAGCAGGAAGAGCAACCACGTGGTCACCATGACTCATCCATACCGTATGTTCACCTTCGATACCTTGTGCAAGAGTAGAACCTGGTGCAAACTCGATATCCGCTTTACCGTACTCACGCTTCTCGGAACGCTCCACTTTACCATCAAGCTGTTGCGCCATAAGCTGCATGCCGTAACAAATTCCGAAGATTGGCACTCCCAGATCATAAACGGCCGGATCTACGTGTGGTGCATTTTCTGCATAAACGCTAGATGGTCCGCCCGAGAACACGATTCCCTTTGGCGATAATTCTGCGATTTTCTCCGCCGGTGTGTTATACGGCAAAAGCTCGCTGTACACGCCCAGATCCCGGATTCTTCTGGCGATTAACTGGTTGTATTGGCCCCCAAAGTCAAGGACAACCACTATTTCATTTTGCTTATTCATTACCGAGCCTCCCTCAATTAATGAAACTAATTATACGCAACGACAAAACATACCGTCAAGGAAAGGCGAAACTCCTTTTTTCGACATCTCAAAACATGGCATATTCAACGCCTGAGATTACAATATTTGGTCGAATATTCTCGCCACCATTATATATATTCCCGATCGGAAATATAAGAAAAGGGTTGATGCACTATTTTCATCATAAAAGAGATCTTCCGCATGAAGCTCACGGTGTATGATCGCGGAAAGACGCCTCGTTCGCTTTATGGGCGAGAAAGGCGTCCTATGTTTGGCGCTGCGCTGTACTTCGTGTTACAGCGCCTGCATGCGCTGGGCCAGTTGAAGTGCCCGGCGCAGGAAGTCCAGACTGTCCGCACGCAGCGGACGGTCCGGCCCGTACAGCAGCCGTTCCCAATCGGCTGCGAACCGCGCGATGTCCGCGCCGTCCGTGCCTGTGGCTACGGCGGGTGACGCTGCATATTCACGCAGCGTCATTCCCGGCGGCCGCGGGCCGTAGCGGCGCGCGAGCGCGGTCCAGACCGGAGCGGCGGCGCTGAGCAGCCGCTCGCGGTCCGGAAAGCTGCTGCGCGGCCACGCCAGCAGCAGCCTTAGCCGCAGCGCGGGGCGAAGCCGCCGCATGCGGATGGCCCCGGCGGCGCACAGCAGCGCCGCTGCCGCAAGGGCTGCCGCGAGCCATGGGTGCGCGGCAATGGCCCGTGCGCGGGCGAGCAGCCATGCGCCCGCGTGAGCTACCCCGCCGTCCGTCTGCGGCGGGGTTACGGCAACGGGCTGCTGCCCGCTGAGCGCAGCGGCATCTTGGCCTTCACCCTGCGTCATGGTGAAGCCCGGCGTAGCCTCAAACGGCATCCAGCCCGCACCTGGAAAATACACTTCTACCCAGGAGTGTGCATCTCCTTGGGTCACAATGTATTGCCCGGAGACGTCCGCATCGGCTTCCCCGGGCCCGAATCCCTTCACCCAGCGTGCCGGAATGCCCTCTGCACGTAGCAGCACAATCATAGCTGTCGAGAAATGATTGCAATATCCCTGCCGCGTAACGAATAGAAAATCGTCCACAAAATCAGTTCCTCGTGGTGGCATACGGGTATCCAGTGTATATTCGGCGTGGTCCGCAAGATACGACTTTACGGCTTGCACGGCATCATAACGACTCTCACTTCCCTGAATGATTTCCTTCGCAAGAGCCTGCACACGTCCGGGAAGCGTAGTTGGTAGCTGCAAATACGTTCTGCGAATTGCCGCCGGATCTTTCATGTTGGACTTCTTTCCCAGAAGGCGTAGTTGTTCAGGTGTTGCCACGGGAATCATGATGTCTGCCGTATAACTTTTGACAGATTGATTGTCATAGGTAGCCGCCAGCCATAACGTGGCGGAATCTTCATTTGATAGTAATAAACGTTTATTCTTCTGATTATCCCTGTTCTTATCCTGGAACGAAAGATTGATTGGCATTCCACCTGTAAAGAGGGGATTGGGTCCTCTCCATTCTCGCTTCATCGTTACCGTTTGACGAATACGTTGCCAATAGGCTGGATACTCCCAACCATCGGTACGCACCAATCCAGATGGACTTGCCGTCCCAAAGCTCTGCACAGGATCACTCCAGGTGCTTCCGTTATAATATGAACGGGTCTCGCTCCGCCAATACGTAGCTTCCGGACTTTTCGCCGTAAAAAAGATCGTGTCTCCCTGCACCAAAGGTGCGCCCATTGGTGCATCCGCTGTACTATATCCTGTGACGGCGGTTGTGGCAGGAATACTTCCGTGCTGTGTATAGCCTGCCCAGCGGGCCAGCCGTTCACCCATCTGCTCAAGGGATATACGTTCCGGTGGAGGAATGGAAGCAAGTTGACCAGGGATCGCTGAGAAAAGTACCATACCTGCAGACACCGCAAGCGTTACCGTGCACCAACGGCCATAAGGACTCTGCTTAAAGATCGGTGTGGTGACCCCGCCATTAAGGCGAAGCAACTGTAACATGGCCTGAATGAGTAGAATCCACAGCACAGAACGTATCACCGAAGCATATACATCCAGTCCGGCAAAGGATTCAAGCAGCAGCAAATAGACCAATGTTGCACTGCCAAAAAGCATCACACTTCGTCGCAGCAGTACAAGGGACTGCACGGAAGCCATCAGCATGCTCCAACCGCACATCATGAGCAGACCTCTTGTCTCCACACTAATTGAGTGAACACGCCACGTACTCATGAAACTGCCCATATCCTCAGAAAGAGTGGCCGGATATGTAACAGCCCATCCAGCAAGGTCATTACCTCCATACATACAACATAATGCGGCTAGAGCAATGAGGAGTCTAATCAGTATTCCCGTGATCCAGCCGGTACAAAGCAACCCCGCGAGCAGCAAGGTTCCTGTTAATCCTGCCATCACGGACAAGAATCGTTCACTGCCCTGCTGACCCGTTGACGTAACCGGATAAATCCACTCCAGGGACAATATAAGCAAAATGGCGGAAAGACCGATTCTGTAAAGGAGAGGTTCCGAATTTTGGCCATGACTCTTCAAATCTACTCCAGATGTCCTGGTTTCCCCTTTATATATGGAATGCACAGACTCTAATCCCAAACTGGCGGTATGCCCCCTGTCAGCCACAGTGGAGTTCGCTTGAGGGTTTCCATTATGCTCCCACATCCGTTACCTCCGCCTTTCTCATTGAAGGTAAAGAGCTGTCTGTGATCCAATGGATCTGTACCCCACATTGACGAAGCTGTTCCAGACTTTCATTGCCAATGTCACGAATGGTTCGATCTGTTGCAATAGACTGTGCTGTTTCTGAAACTACAGTTGTATCAGAAGTCGCATCACCTTGAGTTCCTCGCTTCTGAGCCATATTGCTGCTGAGGGATTCCGCTCGCGATATAGGTGATGGATCTTCTCCAGCCATGAAATCCGTTAACTGAACCTCTACCCTGTATCCCAACCCAATTGCACACATTACCCACTCCACAAGAGCTTCGTCCATTCTGCCGGTGAGAACCACAATTCGTGACCCGATCGCCATTCTATCCAACATCTCTGTGCGAAGCGAAGGAGGTACAACTTGAGACGTGGCAATTCGTGCCTGCGCCAGCTTGTCTAACGCATGGTTTTCAGGAGAATGCAGTAGTTCTTGTTTCCATTTCTCCCGAAGAGCAGATCCTGACCCACCGCCTTCCGTCCACACTTGATAAGGAATGTTGTCCCGTTCAGCGGTATGAACCCAACGAGCAGCTGCACGGACCGCACGTTCAAAAGCAGGCATATCCCTCTTCTCTGACTGCCGCATTTCATAACCCGATGCACCTTCATACACCAGTATACCCAGCGAGACAGAATCGGAGGTTTCAGGCAAAAAAGTCTGAAGTCGACCCGTTTTGGCTGTGCTTTTCCAATGAACACGCCCCAGTGGGTCTCCTTGCTGATATTCCCGGAACTCAGGACTGCGATTCCCCTGACTGCTTCTTCGCTCAGACAGGGCATCTTCCCCCACGGCCGAGTATTCTCCAGGATTACTCTCACCCCATTCCGTAGCTTGGGGAACAACAATTAGCGAGGTATGATTCACAGTCTCTGCGGAGACCGTATTCCATCCGAAAACATCACCCCAGTACAATCTGCCTGATTCCCATCTGTACACACCTCTGCGCAAACCCGATAATTCATATTGATACGTAAACTGGCGACGGGTTCCCGGAAATAGTAATTTACGATGTACACCGGCAGGTGTATTCTCACACAGAATGATCCATAACAGTGGAATCGGGCAGTCGAATTTCAGTTCCACTGCCACCCGCGTTCTTTCGCCTGCCACAACCCGATTCGCATGCATTTGCCGCCGAATGTTAATATTGCGCGGACCGAAAAAATGGATGATCAGTGCGCTTGCGAGCATCAAGGCCGCTATAATGGACAGAAATAGCGCGGCTTTGCCGCCATGCCATACATATAAAGAGGCAAAAGCCACGACCAGGACAGCACCCAACATTCGTTGACCCAGCGCAGTCATTGACGCCGTCCCCTTCCCTGTGCCGCCATCTGTACAGGTACAGGAACCGATGACAGAGCTTCCTGAATCAATTGCGCCTGTGCCCAGATTTCCGCTCTGTTCTGGGCTTTCAATTGAACGCGATGGGAAAGGACAGGTACAGCCATCTCTTTCACATCATCGGGAATGACATAACTGCGTCCTTGGAGGTAAGCAAACGATTGTGCAGCAGCCATCCAGGCCAATGTTCCGCGCGGGCTGATTCCCAGTCTTACCGCTGGGTGACTTCTTGAGGCAACGGCAACAGCAACCAGATACTGTTTGACAACAGGATCCACATGTACATGTTTTACTTCACGCTGCATGGCTACAACTTCTTCAGCAAGCATGACAGGGCGAAGTTCATCAAGCAGTTCTCTGCTTTGCATCCGGGTTAACAGTTCGACTTCCTGCTCCGGATCAGGGTACCCCAATCCAATCTTCATGAGAAAACGATCCAACTGCGCTTCAGGCAGACGATAGGTGCCCTCAAACTGCAACGGATTCTGCGTGGCCAGCAAAAAGAATGGGCGCGGCAAAGCATAGGTTGTGCCATCCACCGTAATGCGTCGTTCCTCCATCGCTTCCAGAAGTGCCGACTGGGTACGGGGGGAAGCGCGATTAATTTCATCCGCCAGAACAATATTGGACATGACGGGTCCTGGCCGAAACTTGAATTCTCCCGTATGTGGATGATACATCGATGTGCCCGTCACATCTGCCGGCATCACGTCCGACGTGAACTGAATTCGTCCCATGGAGCAATCTAGTGCAGAAGCGACGGCGCGAACCAGCATCGTTTTGCCTGTACCCGGTACATCTTCCAGAAGTACATGACCTCCACTCAGCATTGCAGTTAACACATAACGAATCTCTTGTTTTTTGCCAATGATCACACTTTCAACTCGCTTCATAACTCTATTCAGCAATTCTACGGCATGTTCATGTTCCATTCGGATATAAGACATTTCTTCTAATCTCCTTCCATCCATCGGCATTCCTGAACCATACTAATCTATGATTCAGTGTTGCCCGGAAGTAGAGAGAATAGTCCTGTACGAACGACTTTATTCAGATCAATTTATCCAAATACATGCTGTTCGCTGCTGCCAGAGGAACGCTGGCTTTAACCATCCATTCCTTTTCATTCGCCTTTAGTGAATCAACGGTTACTCCCATATGCTCCATCAATTCCCGCAGCGGAACCCAGATCGTTCCTCCCTGGCTCTGCACGACTCCCTCTGTCGTTCTGTCATTCATCTGGTCTGCACGTTTCGTTGTCAGGTCTCCGCTGATACTGTCTGCATGGATGGTTCGGTCTTTCCATATGGCTGTAGCTGTCCGGGTCTCTGCATTCCAGCGAGCGCTGCCACCGAACTTTTTCATAAAGGTCCGCAAAGGCACCATAATCCGCTGATCTTCCACGCGAAATTCTCCTTGCTTCAATGTGACTGCAGCCAAGCCGATTTCCACCTTCAATTCCTTGCCAGCCAACCACAGGTTGCTGTTCTCCTGTACATTTTCTGCGACCCATTCCTTACCCGGAGCTTTGCGAGACTTGTATTTACCATTGGAATCGATGCGGAATTGAACAGGCTGATCCGTGGCCTTCATCGTGTCAAAACGAAAACCCTGATCCTGGTAATACTTGATAATGCCAGGTAGTGCTTTTACCGTCTCGGCATGAGCTCCACCATCATGCATCAATACAATGACCGAACGTGCTCCGGCAGGCACCTTGGTCGCATTGCGTAAGATTTCTTTGGCCGGAACACCCTTCCGTTTGGAATCACCACTGTCTACGTTCCAGTCCATAACGGTGTACCCGCCCAATTTCAGCAAATCAAAATAACTCTTGTCGAAATGTCCATAGGTACCGCCCGGTGCCCGGACCAGATTCGGCCGAAATCCTGTAATCCGCTCTACTATCGCCTCAGTCTGTTTGATCTGCTTCCAGAACACTTTGAAATCACTGTACAGCTGTTCATAATTATGATTAAACGTATGATTGCCCAAAGCATGTCCATCTTCCACAACCGCACGGATCATCTCAGGATAACGTTCTGCTTGCTCACCAAGCACAAAAAATGTAGCCAAAACCTGCTCCTTGCGCAAAATATCCAATACTTCACGGGTATGGTTACCCGGTCCATCGTCAAAACTCAAATAGACTACCTTGTCTTTAGGATTCTCTTCTTTGGAGGCGGGTGCATCAGACCCCGATACTGAGGAAGCATAAGTTGTGCCTGCCGATGCAGCGAATACACACAGCAGTACCACAATGCGAAGTATAAGCACAGACCATTTTCCCGATAAAATTGTATGTATTGGTGTTACCATGTTCGAATCAACCTCCAACGTCTCTAGTGAATTTGCTGATAGACTTCAGCAGATTTGTTAGAATTATATGGAGGACGCGCTGAAAAAAGACGCGATTTTGTTTTATAATTTTTCACAATTTGGGATGGCTCGTGATTGATTCTTCGCTTCGGATTAGGTAGCATAATGGACAGGTAGGATCGTGAACAAAACTCCTTGGAGAGTAAGTATCTCCTCCCACCCTGTCTGCAGGAGAGTGAAGTCTATTGGAATTGCTTGAGAAGGTCCAGCATCTGTTTGGATCCTACGGATACAGCGTTTTGTTTTTTGGTTTATTGCTGGAATTTATCGCCCTTCCCTTCCCGGGAGAAACGACTATGGCTTATGCAGGATTTCTGTCCTATAAGGGTCATCTGGACTTTGGAATACTTGCCATCCTTGCTTTTCTGGGAACGACGATTGGCATGACGATCACTTATTTTATTGGGGCCAAAGCAGGTCTGCCGTTCATTACACGATATGGAAAATGGTTTCTAATGAAACAGGACAAGCTGGATAAAACGCAAAAGTGGTTTGCCAAGTACGGCAATGCCCTGATCTTCATCGGTTATTTCATTCCGGGAGTGAGACATTTCACCGGATATTTTGCGGGTATAGCCGCTGTTCCCTTTCGCAAATTCGCTCTCTATGCCTATTCAGGCGCACTGTTGTGGGTTATGCTGTTCCTGGGCATCGGTAAAATATTTGGACCCCAATGGAACGCAGTGTTCCAGCTTGCTCATCAATATGCACCTTACATCGTGGCGGGGATCGGACTGTTGCTGATTGCAGCCTTACTGTACCGTTATCGAAAAGCGTGGGCAGCCCGATCGATGCGCAAGCCTGCCGCTATTCGGCAAAGACAAAAATAAAACGATACCATTCACATATCTATCGATAATATCAAGGGTTGAATTCAGACCACATTTAGCGCAGAGGTTTTTGTGCCTGTTAGATGTGGGACCACCGGGTTAACCTTTCTGTTATTAATAAGGAGCTGCATATCGCCGCTCCTTTTTTTCATGTTTTTTTGGTTATACGTCTAATGTTAAAAGCCTCACGTGCCCTTAGCCATCCATAGGCTGTAAGCAAAACAGCAATTGCCGCAAAACCCAATCCGCCTGCGAAACCAAGCTTTCGTGGCTCTACCACTTCTAATAACAAACCCGCACCAAACATGGATAACCCCAAGATGCTACTACTGCAAGCCGTCACCAAACCATAGATGAGCCCTCGATATTTCTCAGGTGTTTCACGCATTAGAAGTGTATCCAGACAAGCATTTCCTACCCCTGACATAAGGGCCAACAGAATATAGATCAGCACTGCGATCACTGGCAGAGTCGCCATACTAAGCAGCATAAGCAATCCCCCTTCCACGAGCAGACATATTACTACTCCTGGAAGCAGCCAATGCTGAAAATAACGAGAGCACCAGTTGCTTAATACCAGTCCCGTCCCAAGCGCCGCATAGAACAGACCTACACCCCAATCCCCAAGGGCAAACACTTCAATTGCATATACGCTGATCAATACATTGTCGATCCCGTTGATGACCGGTACCCATAACTCGAACAGGATGATGATCTGTAATGCTACAGAGGATCGAACCAGCCTCCATATTACCGAAGGAACATAAACTGCACCATTAGCGCGAGTAAACACTGAAGGATTACCAGAAGCTGAAACGGCTGAGCTCTCCACATTTTCAAGCGATCTCCCATTTGATTCAGTACCTACTCCCGATGGAAACGAGACTTTTCGAATCAAAACAGCAGCCATCAGAAAACAAAGTGCATTGGTTATAAAAGCAGCCTGCGGCCCCATCACTGATGAGGTGATCCCTCCAAGAAAGGCACCTACGATCAGCACCGTACCGTTCATGACCTGTTCAAGTCCGTTAATTTTGAGCAAATGTTCCGACTGAACAAGCAATGGTATGCCTGATTTACGGACCGGCGCATAAAGAGCCTCGGCGCAGGCTAGTAAAGTACTCGCTGTATATAGAATCCACAAATCATCTGCACTGTTTACGAGTAAATAACTTAGAGCAAGAGGCACCCTTATCAAATTGGTAAGCAGCATAATCTTTCGCCGTGAGAAGCGCATGGTTAACATGCCACCTGTCGGGGCAAGCATCAGGAATGGAATCACACGCAGACCAAGGGCTAGTCCTACTGCAAGTCCAGATCCTGTTGTGCTGAGAATTAACGAAAGCATGGCCACCTGGCAAAAACGGTCACCTATGCCGTTCACTAGTCCCGCGACAAAGAACTTGCGGTACTCCGATTCTTTTTGTAGCAGGATCACAATGGAAGATCTAAATAGCATGACATATCCTCTTCTCTAATATTAGACATTAATCTAATTAGATAATATTCTAATATACAAGGATTGACAATGTCCTTTTTTTATTTTGTGGGATATTCAATAACACTTTTGTGATAATCCTGATTCATCCAGGTCATACTAATTTGCAAATATAGGGTGTATAAGGGGTGAAGGAATGAGTACAACAGCGCAGAGCAGCCAGGATCAGAGAATATCTCCGAATCTTACGGAAAATACGGATTATTGTAAGAAGGTGATGGGGAATAGCAAAGACTTGATGATTCGTCCTCTGCAGTGTTTGCACAAATGGCCTTCTGTCATGTTGTACATCGATGGGATGGTAGACGTGCAGATTGTGAATCATTCCATCCTGGAATCCTTGTTACAAACCCGAGAGCTGCCTGACTTCTCAGCGGAAAATGAGCATCTGATCTATCTCCAGAATGATGTCTTGGTGGCCAGCAACGTAATATTAATCGAGGAGATGAAAGACGTCCTTGATGCTCTCTTGGCAGGCTTTGCCGTTGTGCTGCTTGAAGGATCGAATCAAGGCCTGAAAATCGCAGCAGCGGGCTGGGAAGACCGTGCCGTCGGCGAACCCATCTCCCAGACGGTTGTTCGCGGTCCCATGGAGGGCTTTAATGAAAATTTGCGAACGAATACAGGCTTGATACGCAAACGAATTCGTGACCCCCATCTCTGGATTGAAGAAAGGGAGCTTGGCCGAGTCACCAACACCAGGGTAGCCGTGGTATATCTGGAGCATATCGTCGATCAAGAGGTTATAAAAGAACTGCGGCGAAGGCTTGATGAAATTGATATTGACGCTATTCTGGAAAGTGGATATATCGAGGAGCTCGTGCAGGACAAAACAGGTACCATCTTCCCTACGGTCTATAACAGTGAGCGACCAGACACCGTATGCGCCGCACTGCTTGAAGGTCGGGTCGCGATCATTGTAGACGGTACTCCTTTCGTACTGCTTGTTCCCGCTCTGTTTGTTCATTTCTTTCAGTCCCCCGAAGATTATTACCAACGGGCCGATATTAGCTCATTGATTCGAATGATTCGTTATCTAGCGTTCTTTATTGCGCTGCTCGCTCCATCCTTCTATATTGCCATTACTACCTTTCATCAGGAGATGCTGCCCACCAACCTGCTTATTAGTCTGGCAGCTCAGCGAGAAGGTGTTCCATTTCCGGCATTCATCGAAGCCATATTGATGGAGCTGACCTATGAAATTTTGCGGGAAGCCGGCATCCGTATTCCAAAGACCGTCGGTCAAGCCGTTTCCATCGTAGGTACCCTTGTTATTGGTCAAGCCGCAGTAGATGCTGGCGTTGTATCGGCTGCCATGGTTATTATCGTATCCATTACAGCGATATCCAGTTATGTTATTCCGGAAAATGGACTCTCCATTTCTGTGCGGATTCTGCGATTTGTCCTGATGATTCTGGCTGCTGCCTTTGGTTTCTACGGAATTCTGATGGTTCTACTGATTACAGTAACCCATCTATGCAGTTTAAGATCTTTTGGTGTGTCTTATATGTCCCCGTTCGCACCTTACATCGGGAAGGATCTCAAAGATACCATATTCCGCGTGCCTTGGACCCGGATGAAAACCCGTCCGCTCTCTACCGGAACTGCGAACGAAACCAGACAAGCTAACAAAAAAACGAAGCGATAATCGGTAAGGAGAACGTGTATGAACAAATGCCTACAATTGATTCTATCTTTTGCCGTTCTGCTCCCTCTCCTTACCGGATGCTGGGATCGACAGGAACTCAATGAGCTTGGCATCATGCTGGGTCTTGGTGTAGACAAGGATGGCGATATGATTAAGGTTAGTGCTCAAGTGGTTGTTCCCAATGAAGTATCCTCCAAGTCAGGAGGAGGTAAAGGAACGCCTGTGACTCAGTATCAGGCTTCTGCGCCTACCTTGTTTGAAGCCATTCAAAAGTTAACGGAATCTAGCCCACGTCGTATATTCATGGCACATATCCGCGTGATGGTCATTGGCGAAGAGTATGCTCGCAAAGTGGGCATTTATGATATCACAGAAGCATTAATGCGCGAGCCTACGGTTCGTCCTGACTATTACGTCATGGTTGCACGAAATACAACAGCTTCCAAGGTGCTAGATGTGCTGACACCACTTGAAAATTTACCTGCGGAGAAGATGTTCAATTCATTGGATGTATCCACCAAGACTTGGTCACCCACAACAACCGTAACTGGGGATCAGTTAATGGAATACATTTTGGCTCCTGGAATACAGCCTGTAATTACCGGAGTGGAGGTTGTTGGTCAACCTGAGAAAAGTGGAAGTCAAGCTAACATTGCGACCATTAAGGCTCCTGCTAGCCTCAACTCAACAGGACTGTCTGTATTCAAGGGAGACAAGCTGATTGGGTGGCTAACCGAGGATGAATCCAAGGGATATAACTACATTCGAAACAATGTGGTATCCACCATCAGCCATCTTCCCTGCCGAAAAGAAGGATATGTGACCTTCAAAACACTTCGTACAACGACCAAACGGAAAGCAAAAGTCGTAGCAGATCACCCTTTAATCAATATTAAAATCAAAAATGTATCTTCCATAGGTGCCGTTGAATGTGGAATCAAAATCGGTTCAATGAAAGTACTCAAGGAATTGGAACAGGACAGTGAGGAACGGCTTGTAGAACTGATGCAAAAATCCATCAAATCGGTACAGCGCAAGTTTCACGTTGATATTTTCGGATTCGGGCAAGAGGTCTACCATGCTGATCCCAAGTTCTTCAAAAAGGTGGAGAAAGATTGGGATAGTTATTTGGAAAATCTGGATGTTCATTACGATGTCAATGTTCAAATCAAACGTGTAGGTACACTGGATGATTCGTTCAAAGATCAAATTAGGGAGTGAGACAGGTGTTAATTACACTTAGTGTCATTGTGACCGCAGGGGTCATTGGGTGGTTCGATCTGCCAGGGCTCATACGTAGCAAGGAATGGAAAGAATTGGCTGTTTACAGTGTCTTACTGCTCTTGGCTACCATTCTCAGTGTCTTTGCGGCCAACCTGTGGGAAATCCCAAGCCCACTTTATCTCATCATATGGATCTATGAACCTGTAAATCAATTTCTGGCACACTTGACTGGAACTTAAGGAAAAAAGGAGAGGACATTATGCTTGAACAGGGTCGCATCGGAACAAGACAATTGTCCATCCTCATTTTTATGATGGTGGTCGGGGATATGATGCTCATCTATCCCTCGGTCATCACATCCTATGCCAAACAAGATGCCTGGATATGCGCTCTTGTCGGGGTTCCGTTGGGAATGGCCCTCACGCTCATGTTTTTAAAGCTGTGCAGTCTGTATCCGGAGGAAAATCTGATACAGATTTCACGGAGCATTCTGGGATTTTGGCCAGGCAGTCTTGTATCCGCATTTTACCTATTCTTTTTTGTAATAGGTGCCTCTACGCACACCCGAGAGGTCGGAGATTTCCTAACTTCCCAAATCTTTCAGTACACCCCGATTCGAGTCATCATTCTGATGTTTGTTATTACAGTTGGCTGGGGGTTATATCATGGTCTGGAGACGATGGGGAGGAGCAGTGAATTGCTGATGCCTATCCTTATCGTGTTTATTCTCGTGCTTGCATTCTGTCTACTACCTCAGATTGATCCCAGCAATTTAAAGCCTGCTACAGATACTGGCGTTGTTCCCATCCTGCAGGGTATTCTCATAAGTATCATATATCCCGTAGGTGAACTGGTCCCCATTATGATGATTATTCCCTACACGCTAAAACAGGCTCACCGAACTCGGGATGTTCTTATGGCGGCAGGACTTGGCAACTTGTTACTGGCTATATTGGTTACCATCTCTCTGCTTGTTCTAGGTGCTTTCCTTACACAGCACAACATCTATGCTTCCTTTATTTTATCTCAGAAGATTAGCATTGGTGGCTTTTTTGAGCGTATTGAAGCCATTATGGCTTCTTCCTGGCTCATCTCCACGTATGTTAAAGCGATGGTGTATATGTACGCATTTATCCTCGGATGCGCCGAACTATTTAGGCTCAAGCAGTATCGGATACTCATCCTACCTGCAACATTGCTTATATTTGGCCTTGCCAATCTGGTCTCGCCCAATTTGACCTTCATCGTCATTACCGTCGTTCCATATTGGGTAGATTGGGATACCACATTGAGCATTATATTGCCAGGGCTGTTACTGTTGGTGCATATGTTCAAAAAGGGTTGGAAAAACAAGCCTTCGGGATAAGGCAATGCTGGAGTTCTAATATGTCAGGAAGGAGGCTGGAGACCATGATAATTAAAGATAAAATTACCATTCGGCAATTTGCCCTGCTTACCTTTCTTGTCATGGTTGGGGATATGATTCTGATCTATCCTTCGTTGGTCACAACCTTGGGTAAACAGGATGCATGGATATGCTCTTTCCTCAGTCAGCCCATCGGTCTATTTATCATTTGGATTTTGTACAAACTACAACAAACCTACCCTGAACTATCTTTAATCGAAATTTGCAAGAAATTGCTTGGTCCATGGATTGGATCAGTCTTGTCTGCTGGTTACCTGTTCTATTTCGCTATAGGCGCTGCCATCTGTATCCGGGAAGTTGGAGACTTCATGACGACTCAAATCTACCTCCAGACCCCCATCCGTGTCATTTTGATTATGCTCATGTGTTCCCTGATCTGGGGCCTAATGAAAGGATTGCAAACCATGGGAGCAACCAGTGAACTATTGACTCCTATTGTTTTTGTTTTTATGGTTCTCCTGTTCGTGGGTTTGCTGCCCAAAATAGATGTCTCACATCTGCAGCCTATCTTTAACATCAGCCGGGTTCATTTGATTGAAACCGTTATTCGCGGATCCTTTACCGCCTTCGGGGAGCTGCTCGTGCTTACTATGATTCTTCCTTATGTAATGCGAGGGCCGCACCTTAAACGAGACTTGTTGCTTGCCACTTTCTGCGGAGGTCTGCTCCTGTGTGTATTGCTATTGTTTTCCCTTATGGTTGTGGGTCCTTTCCTAACCCAGCATAATATTTTCATTTCGTACACCCTGTCTCAAAAAATTAATATCGGTAACTTCTTTGAGCGAATTGAAGCCTTCATGGCTACTGCCTGGTTAATTGCGACCTATTTCAAAAGCCTGCTGTACATGTTCGCTTTTGTTATCGGACTAGCTCAGCTGTTTCAGTTGAAAACATACAAACCACTCATTCTCCCTTCATCCTTGCTCATGTTTGCATTGGCCATCCTGATCTCCCCCAATGTCATTTTTTATATCGAAACCATCATGCCTGCATGGGTGGATTGGGACATTACTTGCAGTTTTATTATTCCTCTGTTGCTTTTACTTGTTCATCGCATTCGCTTTGGCAAGAACAGAAAAAATCAGTCCCATCCAGAACGATTGCCCACATAAAAAGGCTGTATTAACGGTATAACCCGCGAATACAGCCTTTATTATGAAGTGAACATTTTTTTGTTGTATAGAGAACAGACGAGTTTACCTTCCTAAAGTTGCTGCAAAGCCTCAAGTGCTGCTTCAATATGCCCTTTGACTCGCACTTTAGACCACGACTTCAGCAGTATACCCTCTTCATCAATAAGAAACGTGGAGCGTACCATCCCCATGTATTCCTTGCCATACATCTTTTTGAGCTGCCATACGCCGTATTGTTCGGCAACCTGATGTTCTTCGTCGGATAACAGGATGAATGGTAAGCCGTATTTGGCAATGAATTTGTCGTGCTGCTTCATCGGATCAATACTAATCCCCAGAATAACTGTATTTAATCCCTTGAACTCCTCATGACGATCACGGAAATCACATGCCTGCTGTGTGCAGGAAGAAGTCATATCCTTCGGGTAAAAATATATCAGCACCCGCTGTCCGCGATAATCGGAGAGTTTTACCGTCTCTCCCGTACTGGACGGAAGTTCAAAGTCTGGTGCCAGCTTGCCTTCGGTTAATGTCATCTCATTTCCTCCTATATCTCGTCTATACTTTCAATGGATATCTGTTATGATCCTGCTCCGCGATACTTCTTCACGCCATAATTCCATAGCAGAAGACCGATGGAGCCAAACACCAATCCCATCACAGGTGTCAGCATCGCCATACGATGCATTTCGGATCGTTCCAGGAACAGGGCTGCCGGATAAATGCCCACGAAGGCAAATGGAATGACCCACGTTAACAGGACCTGAATCGCGCGGTTATAGATGGTTACCGGATAACGTCCATATCCCTGAATGTTGTACATTAATGGCAGGATACCTGTAGGCGCGTCCGAATAAAATGATAACGACGTCAAGGTGATATAGATTCCTGCATAGATTAGCACTGAACTAATAGTAAGAATAATCAGGGCCGGAATATGCCACCACTCCAGCACAAGTCCCATCTCCGCACCGCTGATGACCATAATGATCAGACCGATAAACGAACCAACGAGTGCAGGCGGGTCCACATTTTCAAGTAAAATCTGGAACAGGTTATGCGCAGGTCGTGTTAATATGCGATCCATCTCGCCTTTGACAATATACCGTTCACTGAACCCCCACAGATTGATAAAGCAACTGAAGATGCCGTAAGGCACCATAAAATATCCATAAACAAAAAGGACTTCACTCTCACTCCAGCCGCCCAAATTATCCGTATGTCGGAAAACCACAAAGATAAAGATCAGATTGGTTGCCTGGAACAGCAAATCCGAAAGGATTTCAACCCAAAAATCGGCGCGGTACGTGAGACGTGTTTTCATGTAATTTTTTAAATATTCCCAGATCAGACCCATATAGTACACTCTGTTATCCTCCTTGCACGAACAGACGCTTGCGCGCCTGACGCCAGATCAGCATCATCGGAATGAGCAGTATGACAAACCAGAACACCTGAATGCCGAGTACGCTCCAGATGCCTGTGCCTTCCACTCTTCCGGTGAAAACCGAACCGGGTAGATACGTAATGGCCTGAAAAGGCAATACTTTCATCACTGCGGACATCCAGCCCGGATAGAGGCTGATTGGAATGATCAGACCTGAGAACAGATCAACCACGACACGTTTCATACGCATCATGCCTTCATTGTTTTCCACAAAGAATGCGGCCAGCCCCGTAATGACATTAATCTGGGAATTAATGAGGAAACTGAAGAACAGCATGACCAGAAAGCCAATCCATGCGGACGGCGCCGTGGGCAGTTCAACCGGGAACAACAGAATCGCAATGAGCATTCCAGGAATCATAAGCAGCAGGAAACGGAAAATACCTTCGCCCAGACCCTGCATCATTTTGACCATGACATAGTTGATCGGTCTTATGAATTGAATGGCAATGGAGCCATCCCGAATGTCTGCGGCTATTTCCCGGTCCAGGTTGTTAAAATAAAATGCACGCGCCATCCACGATACAGCCACATATGTTGTCATCTGAGCTGCCGTAAAACCGCCCAGTTCACCACTACTGCCGTAAATGGCTTGCCACGTAAAGTAATACACGCCGATATTCAGCGTATATATCAAAATGCCGGAATAATAATTCACCCGGTATGCAAGCATCGTCAGGAACCGGATGCGCATAAAATCAAAAAATGCACTATTCATCTTAGGATACACCCACCGCTTCGTTCTTTGCGCCCACTATCTCGGGACGCTCGGCGGAACCGGATTGGTAAATACTGCGCACAATCTCATCCGTGTTAATCTCAATAATCTGAATATCGGTAATATCTGCCTGTCCAACGACGCGTCCCAGCACATCCGACACGTTGAGTTCAAGTGGAATCCAGACCGATGCGGACAGTTCATTCTCCACCGTCCAGCGAACAGGGAGCGCAGCAGTCCACTCCAGCATTTGTTCCATGGGATGAGCAGTGCCAAACTTGAACCGGATCTCCCGTTCCTTGCCCCACTGAGATTTCAGATGATCCAACCCGCCATCATAGATGATATTGCCCGCATCGAGCATAATAACTCTAGAGCATAAAGCTTCGATGTCCTGCAGATCGTGGGTTGTCAGCAAAATGGTTGTTCCGTGTTCCTTATTCATGTCTTTCAGAAATTCACGGATTTCCGATTTCACAACAATATCCAGACCAATGGTAGGCTCATCCAGGAAAACAATATCTGGATTGTGCAGCAGCGCAGCGACCAGCTCACAGCGCATGCGCTGTCCAAGACTGAGCTTACGAACAGGACGGTTCAGCAAATCCTGAAGCTGTAACCGCTCAACCAGTTCATCCAGACGTTTGCGGAAATCGACCTCACCTACTCGATACACCTTGCGCAGCAGATGGAAGGACTCAATAACACCGATATCCCACCAGAGTTGGCTGCGTTGACCAAATACGACACCAATATTCTGCACAAACTTCTCACGTTCCTGATACGGAACATATCCACCAACCGATATTTGCCCTGAAGTAGGCACCAAAATGCCGGTCAACATCTTAATCGTTGTTGATTTACCGGCACCGTTCTCCCCAATATATCCGCATATTTCGCCTTGCGGAATTTGAAATGAAATATCATTTACAGCCAAGACCTCCTGGTATTGACGTGCAAACAGATCCTGAAATGCGCCCTTAAGCCCTCCTCGACTTTTCTGGACGCTAAACGACTTGCGTAATTCTTTGACATCAATCGCCAGCATGATTATACCTCACTTGGATTTTGTTGAAATTGCTTGTAGCCCAAAAAGAAATTATAATAGTATCAGTCAAAATTCAGCAAGCTTTAAAAAATAGTCTGAGGCCGCGTCCTCTGTTGTATCTCACAGATATGTCGTGTACGGAAAGCCCGGGCTAAATCAATTTGGACTCATCTTCATTTATTTTGAATACAAAGGAGAGCTAGCATGACCAGAAAGACGAAGAGAACCATTTGGATTTCTCTTGCCGCCTTCGTGCTTATTGTTGGAGGCGCTGCGGCATTTTATTTCGGTTCTATTCTCAATCAGTTGAATGGCTTGCAAAAGGAAGGCGATGAATCGCCGTTTGCCGGTATCGAAAATGTTGAAAAAGTAAGTACACCGGATCCTCCGAAATGGGAAGGCACCGAAACGGTTAATATTCTCGTTATGGGTGTTGATGCCCGCGGGCTGGAGAAGGGGGAAGTTCCTCGTTCTGACAGCATGATGGTCGTTTCGCTTGACCCACTCACCAAAAAAATTAATCTATTCTCCATTCTGCGTGACACATACGTCAACATTGACGGATATGGCAAGGAACGAATCAATACTGCTATTACCCATGGTCCCAACGTAGCAATGAAAGCTGCTGGAGACCTGCTGGGTATCCCTGTTCAGTATTATGTGTATACCGATTTCCAAGGATTCATCAAATTGGTGGATGCCGTTGGCGGTGTGGATTTTGACGTAGAGAAGGACATGCACTATACAAGTAAAGCGGACAATAATGAATACGATATTGATCTGAAAAAAGGCTACCAGCATTTGGATGGCGATACGGCTCTCATGTACGTTCGCTTCCGTCATGATGCCATGTCGGATTATGCCCGCTCCGAGCGGCAGCGTGAATTCCTGAAAGCTGTAGCAGCGAAAATGCAGTCAACGACAACCATTGCCAAACTGCCTTCCATTCTGGAAGAAGTTAATCCTTATGTAGATACGAATCTGACCCTCTCCGACATGTGGAAGCTGGGCGGACTCGGATATCAGAGCAGCATGAACGGCAGCGAGCAAATCCCGCCAATGAAAATGCTCAAGGAAGAGCGTACACCGGGCGGAGCTGAGGTGCTGACGGTAACCAGTGAAGAAAAACTTAAGCAATATATTCAAGATATCATTCATCCTCCTGCTCAAGAGGAAGGCAGTACTACTGGAGCCGAAGACAAAACGGCAAGTGGTGACGAACAAAACTCCAAGCAACCCGCACAGTAATGAAGTGCAACACGCAGAGGGCAGCCCACATGCTGCCCTCTCGCTGTGTTTGGTTTATCTAATACGAAAGGAAGTTATCTTATGAATCCATCACGTTCCCGTTCCGAGCTTTTATACGAAGAAGCACTTCAACATATTGTAGGAGGTGTGAACAGTCCCTCCCGCTCATTCAAAGCGGTGGGTGGCGGTGCACCTGTATTTATGAAAAAGGCGCAAGGTGCGCATTTCTGGGATGTCGACGACAACCGTTATATCGATTATCTCGCAGCCTACGGCCCAATTGTTACAGGACATGCTCACCCTCATATTACCCAAGCGATTACCGAGGCAGCAGCCAATGGTGTACTGTACGGTACGCCTACGGAACTTGAGATCAAGCTCGCCAAAATGCTGAAGGAAGCCATTCCTTCAATGGACAAGGTTCGTTTTGTAAACTCCGGTACAGAAGCGGTCATGACCACCATCCGGGTTGCCCGCGCCTACACCAAACGTAATAAAATCGTGAAATTCGCCGGATGTTATCACGGTCACTCCGATCTGGTCCTTGTGGCAGCAGGTTCGGGGCCTTCCACGCTGGGTATTCCAGATAGTGCAGGTATTCCAACGAGCATTGCGCATGAAGTCATCACGGTACCTTTCAACGATCTGGACAGCCTGAAAGCAGCTCTGGAGCGTTGGGGCGATGATGTCGCTGCAGTCATGGTTGAACCGATTGTCGGCAACTTCGGTATGGTTATGCCGGAACCTGGCTTCTTGGAAGGACTCTGTGCCATGACTCGGGATAACGGCTCACTCGTTATTTACGACGAGGTCATTACAGCCTTCCGTTTCCACTATGGCTCCACACAGACGTACGCGGGACTGGACAATCATGCGGAGATCGAACCGGATCTGACTGCACTTGGCAAAATCATCGGCGGCGGTCTGCCCATCGGTGCTTACGGCGGTCGTAAACAGGTTATGGAGCAGGTTGCTCCACTCGGCCCGGCCTATCAAGCCGGAACGATGGCTGGTAACCCTGCGTCTATCTCTGCGGGTATCGCTTGTCTGGAGGTTCTGCAAGGCGAAGGTGTATATGCCGAGATGGAACGTCTTGCAATTGATCTGACAACAGGACTTAAGGCTTCTGCGGATCGTCATGGCATTGCATTAACCATTAACCGAATTCGTGGTGCCTTTTCCACCCACTTCTGTGACCATCCGATTACGAACTATGATCAAGCCCAGAATACCGATGGGGAACTGTTCGCTTCCTTCTTCCGTCATATGCTGAATCGTGGCATTAATCTGGCTCCTTCCAAATATGAAGCCTGGTTCCTGACCACTGCACATACGGACAAGGATATTCAAGAAACATTGGAAGCCGCAGAAGCTTCCTTCAAAGCTATGGCTCAGGCGTAAACCGTTATCTAACAATTCACACGTCGCAGCACAGCATGTCACTGAAATTAAATTAATCACATGAAATAAAGGCGTCCCACAAGCGATTATTCCGCTTGTGTGGACGCCTTTTGCAGTTTCATTATCTCCTCACGGATAATCCTCAGCCCTTCCTTGATCCGTTGCTTAGGTACATTGGATATGTTTAACCGCAGCATTTTATCCTGATGTACCTCCTGTGCACCCTCCGGAAAATATCGTTCTGTTGTATCGGCAATCACTCCCCGTTGCTCCAACCGGGACAGCAAGACCTTGAGCGGCATATCCTTAGGCAGTGGCAGAACCGTATGCTCCCCTCCTGTGCGTGGTGCATTCACAAACGGAGCAAAGTCCGGGTAAGCATTAAGCTGTTGATACAGCTTGTTCATCCGGGCAGCATAACGACTGCGTATGACTTTGCCATGGTGGGCAAACATCCCGTTACGGATGTAGACCTCAAGTGCTGCCTGGGATAGTACGGCGGTGTCAATATCGAGCATTTTTTTGTATTTACTAAACGATGCAGTAAGACTTGCAGGCATAATAGCCACGCCAATCCGCAGGCCGGGAAACAGGATTTTGGAGTAACTTTTCAAATAAATGACTCGCCCTTCTGTATCATAGGACCATAATGGGTCCTGCTTCGTGTTCTCTTCCAAATCAGCCAAGAAATCATCCTCTACCAGATAGACATCGTAACGCCGCGCCAGGCGGATCAATTTTTTCTTCTCAGCTGCCGTAAGGGAAGTCCCAATCGGGTTGTGAAAACGCGGCATAACATAAAAAAATTTGATGTCTCCTTCGCAGAACTGTCGTTCGAGCGCGTCCCAATCCAGGCCCTTCATAGAGCGTGTGACACCTGCAATTTGTACATTCAGTCCTTGTAAAAGAGAAGGCATATTATGATAACCCGGCAGTTCCAGCATCACCTGTTTTTTCCCATTTGGAAAAGGCATTAACGCCAGCACAGCTAGAGCTTGCTGCACCCCTGAAGTAATAAAGAACTGCTCCTTCCGGGCAAACACCTGATAATCGGCGAATTGCTTCTGCAACAATTCAATCAAGGAAGGCAAGCCTCTCTCGGTTCCATACAAAAACAAATCCGCCTGTTTCTTCTCCATTGCCTGATCCACACAATGGCGAAAATCGGAATAAGGGAATACACGCGGATCAGGAGCTGCGGAGGCAAAATCCAGCGGTCCCTGCCACTCTCCATCCTCCACTTCGGCTCCATTCTGTACCGCATAATACCCGGACTGAGGCACCGCATAGACCAGATGCCGCTCTTCCAGCGACTCATACGCACGTATGGCTGTACTCACACTACATTGATACTGCTCAGCCAGAACACGCACAGCCGGCAGTTTGATTCCTTTCTCCTGCCATTGTCCACTGTTCTGCTGCCGCAATTGGTCCTGAATCCATTGCTTAAGTGATTCGGCGATGATTTCGTATTTTCTCATTGGATTCTGCCACTCCTCCGACTTCAGCATTACCTTAAGTGTACCGGTACAATAAACGTTTTTGTCTATTGTACCACTATTGGTCTGGCAGTATATTGAATAAGGTCAGACAGCGTACGCAGCAACATATGCGCCGCTGTAGTAGTAAAGAAAAACCGTATTATTGGAGGAAACCCATGAACAATACTCAAACTAGAACATACGCATATGTAGCAGCTATTTTATATGCAGCCATTATTGGTTTATCCTTTTTATTTGTCAAAATGACGGTGAGTGTCGCACATCCAATTGATGTACTTGCACATCGTTTTGCTTTGTCATTACTCGTAGTCAGCATCCCTGTCATTTTCGGATGGATCAAGATCAAGCTAACCCTTCGTGATCTATGGCGTATCATTCCGCTAGGGCTGCTCTCTCCTGTATTGTTCTTTGCCTTTCAGGCATTCGGGCTAGTCTCGTCCAACTCATCGGAAGCAGGGATTATCCAGGCGATGGCCCCCGTATTCACACTTGTGTTGGCCTCTATCTTTCTAAAAGAACGTACATCCCTTTTGCAAAAACTGTTCCTGCTGTTGTCCGTGGCGGGTGTAATCTTTATTTTCTTGATGAAAGGGAGCGGGATGTCGGCAGGCAACTTTAAAGGTATTGCTTTACTGCTGCTCTCCACGGTGTGTTTTGCAGGTTATGGTGTATTGGCAAGACCCTTAGCGCAGAAATATAAACCGATGGAATTGACCTGGGTGACCCTGATGGTTGGATTTATCGTCTTCAACGCAGCTTCTCTGATTCGTCATGCGTCGAGCGGAACCATGATGGATTATGTGAAGCCACTCGGAGATGCATCTTACCTAGGAGCACTGGCCTATCTGGCTGTCCTCTCCACCATGTTCTCCACGCTGCTGGCGAGTTATGCCCTGACTCATCTGGAAGCTTCCAAAATGAGTGTATTTAGTAATTTGTCCACACTCATCTCGATTGCTGGCGGAGCCTGGATATTGCATGAACCAGTCCATGGATACCACTTTGTTGGAGCCTTGCTGATCATTGCAGGTGTGCTTGGCACCAATATGAGCGGAAGAAAACGCAAGCTGGTCAATCCAGATAAAGCATGATACAATGTGAAAAATTATAAACGGATGTTATCAACAATGATGAAGAGAAGTACACAGGACAGGATACCTCAGAGAGCCGGCGGATGGTGTGAGCAGGTGTATCGGTCATGTGGAAATGGGCTTCGGAGTTCCGAGTTGAACCCTTTCTGCCACCTGTACTCAGGAGCGCGGATCGTCAGTAGGCAAGGCGGCATGTTCAGCCGTTATCCATGGACAGGATATCGACAAGGAATATGTGGGCTTCCTGCATATATTTATCCGTATCCCTCAAGTGGGCCGCAACAGCGGCCAATTAAGGTGGCACCGCGAAGCATAAGCCTCGTCCTTCTATTCTGTTCCCGTCTGGGAAACAGGATGAAGGACGAGGCTTTTTTGATTTATGTATGTACCCAAAACTGTTGCAGGCTGAAAGGAGGTGATGGTCGTGGAAGACGGCTGGTGGCGTCAGCAATTAAGGATCGAAAAATCACAACATCAAAGGAGAATGAACCATGAACATGAACAAGAACAAAGACATTATTTTAACCGGGGACCGGACAACCGGACAGCTTCATCTCGGCCATTACGTGGGCAGCCTGCGCAGTCGGGTGCAATTACAGGATGAGTACAAAACGTATATTTTACTGGCTGATGTACAGGCGCTTACGACCCACTATGATCAACCGGGGCTGATTGCAGACAGCGTGCATCAAGTGACACTCGATTATCTTGCCGTAGGTATCGATCCCAATAAAGCCACTCTGTTCATCCAGTCGATGATTCCGGAAATTGCCGAGCTGACTGTCATATTCTCCATGTTTATCACGGTGAACAGTCTTCGGCATAATCCCACGATTAAAAACGAAGCGCGTGACCGTGGCTATAAGGATCTCTATTACGGATTTCTCGGTTATCCTGTCAGTCAGGCTGCGGATATTGCGTTCTGCAAAGCAACCCTTGTTCCGGCGGGGGAAGACCAGATCCCACATATCGAAACAGCGCGGAAACTGGTCCGGCGGTTCAATGAATTATATTCGCCAGTTCTGCCTGAACCACGTATTCTGACCGGAGAACGGCTGGGCGGACTGGATGGCGTGGGCAAAATGAGCAAAAGCATGGGCAATGCCATCTCGTTGAATGCTCATCCTGATGATGTGTATGCCAAGCTGGCCAGGGCAAAAACCGATCCTGCCCGCATTCATCGTTCTGACCCGGGACATCCGGATATTTGTCCGGTATTCGCCTATCACCAGCTGTTTCGAAAGGATCAGGCCGCTGAGATTCATGCGAGCTGTAGTGACGGCACCATTGGTTGTAAGGATTGCAAGATGATTGCAGGCACTGCAATTAACGAACTGCTCTCCCCTTTCCGTGAACGGCGAAATTACTATGAACAACGTGGACATGAAGTAAAAGAAATCCTCGTGGAAGGCACACGCCAGGCCCGTCAGGCTGCACGTGAGACGATGCTTGAGGTTCGTGAAGCAATGGGGATACGTTATTTCGACTAACGGTATGAGAAGGCTTGATCACGTTAACACTGCTGAGAACAGTATATTGGGAAAAGAGGTCCCCTCAGCATGAAACCAACACAGCCTTCTTTTTTGCAAGCCATGATGTTAATGATGTTATCTGTCGGCCTGATCAGTCACGTCCTGATCATCCCTGCCCTTTTGTCTTCGGCCAAAAGAGATGCATGGATATCCGTTCTGTTGTCTGCAGGGCCTTATCTTTTATTCACTCTAATGCTTGCCTATGTCTCTCGTTTTCTCCAGCACCAAACCCTGCATGAATGGCTGACTTCCCATCTTGGCAAGCCTCTTGGCATGCTGTTTCGGGTGGGAAACAGCCTCTTTTTTCTGTCCGTGATCTACTTCACTCTGCATGATACCACCACTTGGGCCAAAACCAATTACCTGACGGAGACGCCAATATTGGTTACAAGCATTGCTCTGATGTCTCTCTGTGCCTATGCGGCCTATAAAGGAATACGCTCTCTGTCATTTACAGCAGGATTGATCCTGCCCCTGGTTGTGCTGCTTGGCTTCTATGTAGCTATCGTCAATACACAGTACAAGGATTACAGTCGTCTGCTGCCTTTGCTTGAACATGGCTGGCATCCCGTGCTTCATGGCACAGTCTACAGTCTTGCAGGCATGTTTGAGTTGCTGTTCATCTGGTATCTGCAGCCCCACCTCTCCAAACGGATACGTGTATGGCAGTACCTGATGCTCGCGTTAATTATCGTTGGGCTGACACTTGGCCCACTCATTGGGGCGATCGTGGAATTTGACCCTTTTGAAGCTGCCAAAATGCGATATCCCGCCTTTGAAGAATGGCGAATTGCGTCATTGGGCAAATATATTGCCCAGACTGATTTCTTTTCCATTTATCAGTGGCTCGCCGGTTCTTTTACCCGGATTAGTCTGGCCATGTATATTGTAGTAGAAATTTGGAATATTAAGAGCGCCTCCAGAAGGATTATATGTTGTGCCACTCTTGGCGTCTTTTTTATTCTTACCATGCTGTATCCTCTGGATGATATGACATTCGAAAAACTGCTTGTCCAATACATATTCCCGTTCAATCTCGTGTATCTGAGCGGACTAGCGGTGGTTGCAACAGCAGTTGCATACATCAGTTCACGCCATCAGAGGAGGAAACATCATGGAGCACCAAACGATTGACACCACGTCCCATGAAACGCTGCTTGCCTCTTTCGAAGAGCAGTTCAGTCCCTGCGCAGATGTTGTTATTCAAAGCTTTCCTGCCAAAGATGAAACCGGTATGTCGGTGATTATGCTCTATTGCGACGGTTTGGTCGATGGTAAACAAATCAATCAGTTTATTATCCCACGGCTGGAACAGCATTCTCTACATGAAGAAGAAGCACATCCCAAAGAATTGGGGTTAACATTGAATCCGGTGGATGATCTCACAGATACAGAGAATTTAAATCTGCTGATTTTCAGCGGACAATTACTGCTCATTTTCGGAAATGGTGATCAATCCTGCAGTCTAGATATCGCGAGTATACCTGGAAGAACCCCTGAGGAGTCGGCAATCGAGTCATCGATTAAAGGGCCTCGGGATGGGTTCACTGAGGAGTTATCCGTGAATATTGGCCTCATTCGCAAACGAATGAAAACCTCTTCCATGTGTTATGAGAAATATGTTAAAGGTGGTCGTACCCAGACCTCTATTGGTCTGTTGTATGTCAAAGACATTATTAACCCGGATATTCTGAAAGAAGCACGCCAAAATCTCGACCAAATTGAAATCGATGGCATTCTCGGTACCTCTATTATGGAACGTGCCATTATGGGGGGAATTCGCAGCATCTTCCCACTCACGGATAATACGGAGCGACCCGATTATGTCGTGGACTCCCTTTTAAATGGGCGATTTGCGGTTCTCATTGAAGGTTCACCAGTAGCCATTATCGCTCCAACCACTCTGTTTAATCAGTTAAAATCGCCGGAAGACGAGAGTACCCCTTTTTTCATTGTTACTTTTGAGCGAATTTTGCGCATTTCCGGATTACTGATTGCCTGCTTCTTTCCTGCCTTCTATATCGGCCTGACTAGTTTTAATGTGGAGCAGATCCCCTTGCCTCTGCTTGCAACCATTTCGGGTACACGGATGGGTCTACCTATGCCAGTAACGCTGGAAGCATTTTTAATGATATTTATGTTTGAGCTATTTAATGAAGCCGGCCGCCGACTCCCACGAGCCTTGGGACAAACCGTCAGCGTCGTAGGTGGGCTTATTATCGGAGATGCAGCTATTCGAGCAGGAATTACTTCCCCCACGATCATTGTCACGGTGGCTATTTCAGTAATCTCCAGCTATATCTTGGTGAATACCGTGCTTAGTGGGGCTACTGCTCAAGTCCGGATTGGGATGCTAGTCATTTCTTCCATTCTTGGATTATTCGGTTTCATGATTGGACTACTTGGTCTGCTGGTGCACCTCGTATCCTTGGAGTGTTATGGCGTCTCATACCTGTCACCTGTCTCTCCTTATATTCCCGGCGACTTCACCCAAGCCGTATCCATGCCCCCTTCTATGAAACGGACCAAGCGCCCAGCTGTACTCCATACACAGGATTCCACTCGCCGGAGGAAAGGCTCGTGACAAGATGGATGGCTAAAGTTAGCTTGTTAATAAGCTGCTTTATCCTGCTGACCGGGTGCTGGGATTCCAAAGAGGTTCAGAGTATTAACTTTATCACGGCTGTAGGAATAGATTATGTAGACAACCAATATGTTGCTTACGCCCAACTCATTGATTTCTCCAGTATTGCCAAGCAGGAAGGGCCCACTTCAAGGCAAGCAAGTGATATCTGGATCGGACGGGGTGAGGGTTCTACGCTGAGTATGGCTATTGATGATCTATATCAAACTTCTCAGCAACAGACGTTATGGACCCATGTAAAAGCGATTGTCTTATCCAAAAATGTGTTGAATGGACGGCTGGAAGATGTCTTTAATACACTGTTGCATTCAGGCCAACTGAGATATACCCCATGGCTCTACGGTACAGAGCGTAACATTACAGATGTACTCGCTCCCTCTGCACTGCTGAACCAATCCGCCCAGACCATAGAGCTGTTTGAACCGATGAAGCTGTATAAGCAACATTCCGGTTATGAACCCATCCGGCTTCATCAGCTCCTTGACGGATTTCGGGAGCCTGCTTCAGTTATTCTTTTGCCTTCCATTACCAATCAGAACGAGACCTGGTTTAACAGAGAAAAAGCCCCCCCGCTTATTAGGATGGATGGGTTTTACGTCATTTCAAATGGTAAAAGTCAAGGCAGGTTAACGGGCAAAGATGCTGATGGCACACGATACGTGAATTATGACCGCGTCTTTCAATATCCGCTGTATGTATACAGCAACGGGAGCAAAACGCCGGAGCTGACGCTTAGGCTTAATCACCCAAAGACCACGATTAAGGCGAGGAAAGAAGGAAACGGTGTAACATTCGACCTGGTTACGTCGGTTAAAAGCGCCATCATCGAGGATCATAACTCTCATCGCTCTCCCCATGTTATGGAAAAGGAAGCGGAGAAACAGATTGAGTCCGAAATTCGCAATACGTTTGAGAAAACCAAAGCACGCAAGATTGATTCCTACGGTTTTGTGGAACATCTATATCGGCATGATCTCCCCCTATGGAGACAGGCGGTATATAAACGGGCCAACCCACTTGAGGGGTTTAAACTCGGTAAGGTCGAGGTTCATGTGAA
Organism: Paenibacillus sp. RU5M; assembly: GCF_900221055.1. NCBI lineage: Bacteria > Bacillati > Bacillota > Bacilli > Caryophanales > Paenibacillaceae > Paenibacillus > Paenibacillus sp. RU5M. The sequence goes on from NZ_OBQM01000005.1 coordinate 43,283, forward strand.
AATCCTCAATGCCAGTACGTATAAATACGATGAGTAACGCAAAAAGACGATCAGCAGCCTGCAGTCCATGCAAGGTTACGGGTCGTCTTTTCATTTCATAATTAACATAACGTCTTATCCCAATGGAAACGCCATAACACTCATGAGTGCCAATTCAGGCTGAGTGGTATCCAGACGACTGTACTGTATGATAACAGGAACATCGCTGGAGACGGTAATTGCATAGGGTACTCCAGGAGGGATGAGTTGTTCACCCGAACTCAACGACGCTGTCCGAATATGCTTTGTTCTCCGCGCAGGCACCTCAGCCACGATGTCTTCGAGCGGTTCCCTAGTTTCAAAATAGATCGTTATTTGCAGCTGTGCATCCACTGTGCCTGTATTTAGCACACAAATGCTCTCGTGACTCTCCAGTGAGCCCGAGCTGTCCGGTGGAATGTAACCATCGGGGATCACCCAGTAGGTGTGACCTGTCGAAGTGGAAGATGTTTTATGTGCTGAAGTGTTCGTCTGATCCTGTGCCATTAAATAATTCCTCCTTTGCTAATGTAATATTTAGTTAAACGCACGGGGGGCTCGTGGTGCAGGCGCTTCGGTGGGCGGATCGGGCTGTGGGCCGCTGTTGGCTCGGGATTTCTTTTATTCCCCCCTCAGCAGGGGAAATCCCGCTCCAAAGGCGGACGCTTCGCTCCCTCTGCTCCGATTCCGCCCTCCTTCGCTGCAACGCTCGCCATGGCTTTTTAAAGGCTTATTGCCTTCGCTATGTTCGCTGGGCAACTTAAGAGCAACCTTGCTCGTTACTTCGTTAACTCGCTTAATAAAAAGGCTGCTTGCGGGGCAGGCGCTTCGGTGGGCAGATCGGGCTGTGGGCCGCTGTTGGCTCGGGATTTCTTTTATTCCCCCTCAGCAGGGGAAATCCCGCTCCAAAGGTGGACGCTTCGCTCCCTCTGCTCCGATTCCGCCCTCCTCCGCTGCTTACCTCAAATACATTTGCAGCGGCTGCAGTCGCAGCTCGCGGATGGCTTCCGCCACCTGCATGGCTAGGCGACGGGCACCGCGCTCCTGAAAATGCGTGTTATCCTCCACGCCTGCTGGGAAGTTCACGTACTCACCCGGCAGCACCCACATGAAATCCTCCTTGCTGCCTTCAACACCCGCTTGCTCGAACAGGATGCGGCTTCGCTCTGCCAGGTCGATCAGCGGCACCCCTTCCTCTTCCGCCAGCTCACGCACGGCGACGATATAATCGCCATGGGTGTCGGTCAATGTGCCGTCATCAGCGAAGTAACGCCGATGCACCGGTGTCACGAGCACCGGACGCGCCTTAGCTTCGCGGGCGGCATCGATATACTTTTTCAGATATTCCTTATATGTTGTGAAAGGCTCCGTTCCCCGGTCAGGGCCCGGCTTCTCATCGTTATGTCCAAATTGAATAAACAGAAAGTCTTCCGGCTTAATTTTCTCCAGAATGGCATCCAATCTGCCTTCATTGATGAAACTGCGGGAGCTGCGTCCAGACTGGGCATGGTTATCCACAGCAACATCATGTTTGAACTGTGCAGGCAACAGCTGGCCCCAGCCACAGTATGGATATCCACTTTCCGGCTGATCCGTCACGGTAGAATCACCAGCGATAAATACAGTCATCGTCTGATTGGCAAGCGTGATCTCCAATGCATTCATCCGCGGCGCAGGACCGGAGAAGGATAGTCGGAGCTTTCCGCCACGAACCACAACCGAGAATCGAACCTCTGCACATTGCCCAGGAACTGTACGAATGGTTGGCAGCATCAATCTGCCCTCTCCGGCTTTGATTCTGGTGATCGTCTCCGCCAATTCATCCCCTGCAATTAACAAGACCTGATAGGTTCCATCAGGTACATCAACGATGAAAGATGCCTTGAGCGGAATACAAAAGCTTGAACGCAATCGGGCAGACACATTGGCCTGCCCTTGTTTGCCGTTGTTTGCCCTACTGGAATTCGATACTTCGTCTTCACTTATCCGTTGTTTCTCATACACAAGGGAGCCGGATTCAAAACCGTATTCTCCCTGTTCTTCATATGCAGTGCTGGCAGACACTTTCAAATAACCCTCAACCTCACCTGCACTGCCAGAGTCCGGTCCAAAATTGAACTTCCAGTGGGTAACGGCCTCTTCACCGCCCTCTGCTGTTACCTCCGTGGCAACAGCCTGACTACCCTGGGCCTTATTCAATAGGAACAACCCCCTTGTTCAATATGCTAATCCAGGTTTGGATCCAGTGAATATCGTTTATCCTTTCAGTCCGCTGGTGCTCATGCCCTGTACAATTTGTTTCTGGAAAATAAAGAACACGGCTACAACCGGTACGAGACTCACAATGGACATCGCGAACATCGCTCCCCAGTTGGAGGCAGACTCACTGTCCAGGAACATTTTCAGCGCCATGGAGACCGTATATTTATCCGGCGAGTTCAGATACAGTACTGGACCGAGCAGATCCTCCCATCTCCAGTAGAAGGAGAAGATCGCAGCCGTTGCGAGTGATGACTTGATGAGCGGCATAATAATCTGTACATACAGTCTGAATTTATTACATCCATCAATGGTAGCTGCCTCATCCAGCTCTTTTGGAATCGTACGAATGAACTGAACCATCAGGAAGATAAAGAACGGCATCCCGAAGAACGTAGGTACAACGATCGGCAGAATGGTATTCAACCAGCCAAGCTTCGTGAAGATAATATATTGGGGTACAAGTACAACATCATGCGGCAACATCAGAGTTAACATCATCAGGGAGAACCAAAAGTTACGTCCTTTGAAGTTAAGTCTGGCAAAACCAAAGGCAATCAGCGATGAGGACAACACGGCACCAACCGTAGAGATGACCACAATAACGAGCGAGTTGGTGATGTAATCCATAAACGGTCTTCCGCCTGCGCCTTTCCAGCCATCCGCATAGTTACTCCAGATCCATTCCGTAGGGAACAAGGACTCGGCAGTTACGAAGATGGTACGACTTTCCTTGAATGAGCTGAAAAGCATCCATAGAACGGGATAGAGCATCAGGAGGGCCAAAGCTGCAACGAACAGGTGATAGATGGGCCATTTCACATTTCTCCAAACCATCGTTACTTCCCTCCTTCGGATTCATAAAACACCCAGAACTTGGATGTCAGGAACACCGCGACTGTGAGTATACCGATCATAATAAGCATGATCCAGGCCATGGCCGAAGCATAACCCATGTTGTTAAACATAAACGCCTGACGGAACAGATACAGCGAGTAAAGCATCGTACCGTCCATTGGACCGCCCTCGCCTTTAGAGATGATATATGCAGGTACGAAGGTCATAAATGCACCGATGGTTTGCATAATCAGGTTGAACAGAATGATTGGACTGAGTAGCGGTAAGGTGATACCAAAAAATTTACGTACCGGGTTGGCACCATCCACACCTGCTGCTTCGTACATCTCGGGAGATATATTTTTCAGACCAGCCAGGAAGATGAGCATGGAAGATCCAAACTGCCAAACAGATAACGAGATCAGCATAACCAGAGACGCATTCGGATCACCAAACCAGCTAATTGGCCCAATTCCGATTGCCGTTAATGCACTGTTGATGACACCTTCATTACTGAAAAGGTTACGCCACATAATCGATACGGCCACACTACCACCGATTATGGATGGCAGGTAGTACAAGGTACGATACGTTCCGACCATACGGGATCCCGTATTCAAGATCATGGCTACGAAAAGTGCGAAGACCAGCCTTAGAGGTACACCAATGAACACGTACAGAAACGTTACTTTAACCGAATTCCAGTACTTCGGATCATCAAAGAACATTTTGGTATAGTTGTCCATCCCGATCCACCGTGGGGAAGTGAACAGGTTATAACTCGTAAACGACATGTATAGGGATACAAACATCGGAATAAGCGTAAAGCACAGAAAGCCGATGATAAAAGGACTAATAAAAGCATACCCGGTTAGGTTTCTACGCAACGACGAATATTGCCTCAACGGAACGAACCTCCTTTATTGATCTGCTTGCTTTCCGCAACCTTGCTTCGAGCTACTGGACGGGGAAAGGCCCTCGCGGTATGCGAGTAGCCCTGTTCCCGTCCATCCCGGTAATGGGATGAGCAAGCGATCATTCAACTGTTATTTATTGTTGGCAAGAACGGCTTCGGCATTTTTGCGGAATGTCGCTGCTGCTTGTTCCGGTGTAACCTTACCAAAGTTCAGTTCCTCCACAACATCCGCTAGAGAAGCAATGACTTCCGGCGAACCTACCGGTGGTGGTGAGCTCATTGGCGAAGCCTTAGGCTCCATGGACGCTACGAAGTCAAATACCTGTTTCGTTGCATCACTCAACTCAGGAGCGATAGCTTCTTTGATTTTGCCCGAAATCGGCACACCGCGCTCGCCTTTGATCAGTTTGTTAGCTTCCACATCGTTCACCCAGAAATCGATGAATTTAGCTGCTTCTTCCTTCACTTTCGAGTTCGATGTTACAGCCCAGTACATACTTGGCTGCATATAGAGTCCTTTTTCCATATCCGGTCCAGGCATTGGTGCAATCTCCAAAGGACGATTAGCTACCTGCTGCAAGGCCACAAACTGGTTGGACCATTGCCATACGCCAATTCCTTTTTCCTTAACCAGATCGGATTCCTCAATAATACCTTTCGTCTGGTTAACCAGATCCGGTGAAGGTGCAGCTCCCTGCTCAATCATCCGCCGCATGAGTCCGAAGAACTCAACGAATAGTTTGTCGTCATCATAGCCAAGACCCGTTCCTTCAGCATTGTAGAGGGACAGTCCTTTGGTCCGCAGGAAATAGTGGAAGAAGATATCCGGCGCTACGCCCCCATCCAAAAAGAGTCCTTTGGCAGCCGTTTGCTTGCCAAGCTCTTCATACGATTCCCAAGTCATATTTTCGGGAATGGCATCCACACCCGCTTTTTTGAGCAAAGCCGGATCATATTGGAAACCCAGTACGTTAACACCAGCAGGTACTCCATATTGTTTGTCGTTGATAACGCCTGTGCTGATTACGTTCTCGGATACGTCATCTACTTTAATCTGGTTTCCGAGATACGGGGACAGATCTTCGAGCTGTCCGTTCTTTGCATATTGGCTGATGTAGGAAATATCCATCTGAACAATGTCCGGTAGTTGATTAGCTGCGGCTTGTGGAGCGAGCTTTTTCCAGTAGTCATCAAATGAGGCGTATTCCACGTCAATTTTGACATTCGGGTTTTTCGTTTTGTACAGGTCAATGACCTTCTGTGTGTATTCATGACGTGCATCTGATCCCCACCATGCGATACGAAGTGTTACCGAACCATCCCCAGATGTTCCGCCCGATTCTCCGCTGCTGCTGCATGCCGTTGTTAATACCAGCAATGCCGCCATCATCAGGAATATCGCCTTTTTCACCATGCCAATCTCCCCTTTTATGTTGAAATGGTTGTGTGAACGAGTTACCTTTCAATCTCTGATAACGCTTTCACGAACTTTATATTGTCATTTTCGCAAATGTGGGACCATAGTTGAATACACAAAACCGTCTAGTTGGTTCAAAAAACAGAGGAGGACAACTGCACCTCTATCGGCGCTGTTCGTCCCCCTCATATTTCGATTCCATGATCGTCAGTCAATTGTTATAAGCCAGTTCTGCGGAATTCAGTAGGTGTCATGCCGGTCCACTTTTTGAACACCTGACTGAAATATTGTGAGTTGCCCCGAAGCCAAACAATTCGGCAAGCTCAAAAACCTTCACATCTCCACCTCTGCGAATATGGTCGCAGGCACGCTCAATGCGCAAACGATTCACATAGTTGGAGAAGTTTTCACCCGTCACTTTTTTGAAAATTTTGCCGAGATAATCCGGATTCATATATAACATCTGATGGGCAACCCCGTTAAGCGAGAGATCAGCCTCACCATAATGGCGATCCACAATATCCATCATCTTCTCCACAGCAGAAGACTGACGGCTAATATGGTTTTTGTAATAACCGGAGGTTAACCGGGCTGCGCTGCTGGCAACAAAGGATTTTAAGCCAGATAATGTGTCGATATGGGGCAGCTCTGCCATACGCTGAGTAAATTCCGTCGCCTCCTCAGGAGGACAGACATGAATCATTGCTGAGTACAACTGCACCACATACGAACGAGTAATCCCGATTTCAAGCTGCTGACCAGACAAAAGCTCGAACAGGCGATCCACTTCAGCGCCCGCTTCTTCCGTATTGCCTGACTTAATCAACTGACATAACTGCTCTGCATCTTGTTCAACATGTACACCATCACATTCCCCGGCCAGCTCCAGATCACTTTTGGTAATCAGCTTGCCTTCGCCGATAAAAAAGCGATGGTTCAGGCATTGCAGCGCCTCACGGAACAAACGCCGGGACTGGATCATTCGATCTGCTTCACTGAGGGCAGCCGTAACTTCCAGTTTATATAGTCTGGTGAAAGCAGTCCGCACTTCCTCGATCCTCTCCTTTAGACCGACCGAATCGGCAGAGTCCCCCAACAGAATTAACAGTTTGCCTTCAATGGTAGTGCTTAATAGAACATGGGGCAGCAGATCACTGGCAATGTTTTTGATTGCAAATAGATGACTATAATCATGTTCATCTGCAATCCGGAACAGCAGCAGCCGAACTTCGTTATCCTCCAGCTCCAAGTCAAACAGCTCCTGATAATACTCCAAATCGACCGGACCATAGGTTTGGTTCGTCATAAACTCCAGCAGGAACTGCTCCTTCACATGTGGCAGCACCCGCTGCAGACGCTGTTTCATCTCTCCGGCCACATGTTCCTTTACCTGGGCATCCTGGTGTTCCTGAAGCAACTCAGACAAGGCATCATGAATCTGGTTCTCGTTACATGGTTTGAGCAGATAATGCTTCACTCCATATTGCATCGCCCGGCGAGCGTATTCGAACTCTTTGTAGCCAGACAACATGATAAAGCGGAGTCCAGGGTAAGCCTCAGATGCTTTTTCAATGAGTCCAAGACCATCCAGGCCCGGCATCGAAATATCCGTAATGATAATATCCGGTCTGGAATGACCGATTTTATCCAGCGCTTCAATCCCGTTTCTCGCGGTATCCACGAGTTCTGTCCCCGCTGCAGCCCAATCCACAACTTGCGAAATCCCCTCCAGAATGACACGTTCATCATCTACGAGCATCACTTTGTACATCGTCATCGTCCTCTCTAACCCAAGGTATTCTGATCGATACTACGGTCCCTGATCCGGGATTGCTGCTCATGATCATTTCGCCTTCTTCGCCGAAGGTCAATCTGATCCGTTCTTTGATGTTCGACAGCCCGATCCCCTGTCCCCTCGTCTGTACGCGTCCCTCTTGCAATTGCTCCAGAAATTCGGGAGTCATACCCGGACCGTCGTCCTCCACCTCAATTACAACGTTGTCTCCATCCGCTCTCGCCCTAATCCGAATACGGCAAGGTTCTATGCTTGGCTCCAATGCATAATGAATGGCGTTCTCCACCAATGGCTGCAGAGTTAACTTCGGAATGCGTGCAGTTCCCACTTCGGGCGCAATGTCCATGTCAAAATCAAGTCTTTCCTCGAATCGCGTGTGCTGGATCGTCACATAACTGCGGACGATGTCCAGTTCCCTTTCCAAAGTAATCCACTTCTCGGACATGTTCACTGAGCTTCGCAGAAGAAATCCGAGGGCCTCAACCATTTCGGAGATTTGATGCTGCTTCTGCACTTTGGCAAGCCAGTTGATCGATTCCAGTGTGTTATATAGAAAATGTGGATTAATCTGTGCCTGAAGCGCTTTCAATTCAGTCTCTCGGATCACGAGTTGCTTCGCATAATTCTCGTCAATGAGTTCACGTATACGCTGTACCATCATCTTGAACGTGCGATGCAGCAATCCGACCTCATTTTGTGAAGATACCGGGACATTGCCCAGCGCTACTTCCTCCAGCTTATCCAGATCGCCTTTTTCGATATTGCGCATTTTCTTGATCAACTGGGCGATAGGCTGTGTAATACTGCGGGAAAACTTGGCTCCGAATATAAGTGCCGCTAGGAATATCATGATAAAAATGACAGTCACCAGCTGTTTAACAAACTGGATCTGCTTAAACATCTGGTCAAAGGGCGTCATATACAGATACACCCAATCGGTATATGGAGAATTCGCACGAGCGACAAAATTCCTTCCCTGCTCAAACATCGCTATCCCATAGGGCTGAGTGCGCTTCAGTTCAGACTCGATTTCAGATTTACTGACAGTCGACTCTGTTGGATAGATTACTTCCCGGCCATCTGTAATTAATAGCTGTGAATCCTCTGCCGGGTGTTGCATCTGGTCTTGGACAATCCGATCCAATCGTACACGAATAACCAGGGTGCCCAGCTTCTCCAGCGTAAATGCTCCACCGGTAAAAGACTTTACCTGTCTAACCGACAGTAATCTGGCTTGTTGGTCCCCGCCTGTGTACCAAGCATTAGAGCCCGAATATTGCTGTCCCAAAGCAACCAATTCTCTTTGCTTCTTCTCCGAGATTCCCTCCCGGTTTCCAGCTGCCATAATATTATTATCATTATCGATAAAGATCATGGAATAGACGTATTTCTCTGAACCTTCATATGCCACCAGTCTGTTGGTAATTTTTTTGCGCAGGCCATTTTTCTCATACCCCGATTCAGCCTTATCCAACTGAAGAAGATATTGCTGAAGAGGCTCGTCGGACATGACCTTGAAGGATAGATTGGAGATCTCACGCAGTTGGTTCTCGATGCCCACCGAAGACATATTAAGCACCTGTGAGGATTTCTCATAGATTTGTCGATCATAAATGCCGAACACATATCCCAGGACAGATACATAGAACGTGAAGCTGATCATCATCAGTAATCCGATGAGAAGAATGGTTTTGTGATGAATCGGCAATGTCGTGAAAGCGTTTTTAATTCTACTCATCCAAAGCGCTCCTTTGGCTCGCGAAGGGTGCAGTCATTCGAAACTGTTTTCGATCTACTGTAAGTTATTTTCATATTTACACATCCATAGTCAGATGACAAGTCATATTTATGCAACATTTTAGGTCATTTCCGAAGGTGTGTATCCTTGGTCTGGTATGAACATAGACGCAAAAACAGCCAGATTCCCTGAAAAGATCAAGGAAATCTGGCTGCTCAATATCTTGTCGATAGTGTATAAGAGTGCTAATTATTTCGTTACGGATTTACAAAAACGGTTTTTAACTTGGCGACATACTGCACATCAAAGCCAAGACCCTCGGCTACCATAGCAACCGGCACATATGTTTTGGACTCTGTGCCCACCTTGTTCAAGAATGCAGGTGTATCCACGGCTACGGATGCACCATTCACCTGAACGGCCGTTGCACCAATCTTCACGGCAACCTTCCGATCTCCGTATGTAATCGTTGCGGTTGAGGTTTTGTTATCCCATACCGTAGTTGCGCCAACGGCATTCACGATATCCTGGATCGCCACAAAGTTTTTACCATTGCGGTTGATTGGTTTGTACGGCGTGTCCAGCGTTTTACCACTGACAATGATATTCATCGGTTGGCCTGCAGCAGGAGCCGTCAGCTTGGTGTAATCGCCCCAGATCGTTTCTGCGAATACTTTGGCAATCGCTTCATATCCGAACTGATTCGGGTGGAAATCGCGGTCCTTAATCATGTGAGTCATCGTGCCTTCACCGCCAATAAACTCCTTGGCGACATGAGCCACTTTTACATCAATTCCTTTAGCGGAAAATTCAGTCGCAATTCCATCAATGGTCGCAGTAAACCCTTGGGAAGCCTCCATCAGTTTCGCATAGAGCGCTTTACCAGCTACTTCAGGCATGGGTTGGTATTGGTCAGCGATTACGATTTTGGCATTAGGATTAATCTCATGAATATCATTGATAACTGCGCTAACATTGGCTGTATAGGAAGATAGCAATTCCTTCACTTTTGCTTCCAGTTCCGCATCACTTAGCTTATCTGCTGAACCGAGCAACTCGGACACATCGTTCCCTCCGATTGTGATGGCAACCAGATTAGCCCCAGCTACACTCTCCCGGATGGCAGCAATATTGGCTCCAACTTGTGCCGCTCTTGGATCAGGGAGGCTCGGTTGAATGGCTTCGGAAGTGAGCGCTTTCCCTTCTTTAATCGCATCTGCAAAGTTTTTCAAACCACTGCTCTTCAATCCGGCAATACCATAGTTGTCCACCTGAGTACGTCCGTGAAGTAGACCTTGTTCCTGCAACCGTTCTACATAACCATAGGGCAGTTCTTTCAGGTTCGGCTCATACCCTACGGTGATGGAGTCCCCCAATGTGACGAGGCGGAATTCCTTGGTTACTGATATCGCATCTTTCTGTACAGGCAATGATGATGTTACGCTTCCTGCGGGTAACGCATTGCTATCCGCAGCATGAGCGGACTGTGCGGATGATGCCAAAATCAGCATCCCTGCCAGCATACTTGCCGTTAATCCCGCGGCGGTACTTCTCCATATGCGTTTACGCTTCATTCTTAGAACACTCCTTTTTCCCGTATCTATAAAATAAAAAAATAATTACATATTACACTGTTCACTCCGATGACAGAAGTTCGTGTAACTCTATTCTAACATTATTAAAGGGGCGCTGTCGTCTGCACCCCATATCCGCACGAAATAACAGACTCCCCTAATTAGGGAAGTCTGTTATTTCGTTGAGTATAGTCACGATGTTCACTCGTTAAGACTTTGATTTATTCGTGTCTCCAGAATCAGAACCATTCGTGTCCATTTCCGTTTTGTTCCCGGCAGAGCGCTCTAGGTATCGATCGTAGCGATCGTCCACCTCACGTGCCATGTCCCGGTACTTCAACGTTTCTTCGACAATCGGGTCCCGCTCTGTCTGAATGCGCACCTCGTACTTGGGAGGAATCAGCTGACGTTCACGTTTGTCAGCATCGCCGGACTCCTCCATCTCCCCTTCAGTCAGCATATCACTCAAACGTCGTTCCAGTTCTTTGGATTCATCCATTGTTGTTCGCTCCTTAAATTAAAGTCACATATGCACTAATCTTACTATTGTACTTTCACTTCGTGGACAGAACAATCTTCCGATCGCTGTTATCCCCAGATTTCTTTGATTCCCCTCGTCCAAGGGAGAAATCCGGTGATAAAGGCGAGCGCTACGCTTCTTCAGATTTGTTCAGTCCCCTCCGTTTAATGTACAATTTCAGATTTTTAAAGCATTGATGAATTGAATAAACTCACTCACTCCAAACCTGTTGCGTTTGCTTCCTTCAGCACACCTGTCAGTGCATCATGAATCTTGCCATTGCTGGCAACCACATGGCTCACCGACAGTTGGTAAGGCGTCCCCACGGTATCGGTAACCTTGCCGCCGGATTCCTCAACTAGCAGTGCACCTGCGGCGATATCCCAAGGCTTCAAACCGACTTCGGTATAAGCGCTGAGGCGCCCCGCTGCAACATATGCCAAATGCAGGGCAGCAGAACCACCTGCACGCAGACTGCGTACTTGCGGTGCCAGTGCCTGAACAGCGGCCATATTGATCGGCAACGCGTAGGTCGTATCCGCCGGGAAGCCAACTGCGATCAGGCTCTGGGCCAGTTCCTGTTCACCAGATACAAGCATCCGGTTTCCATGGACATAAGCGCCTTTTCCTTTTTCCGCAACAAACATCTCGTCACGGGAAGGATCGTAGATTACCCCCACTATCACCTCACCGTTATGAGCCAAGGCAATGGATACGGAGTAGAACGGAAAACCATGTACGAAATTGGTCGTTCCGTCCACCGGATCCACAATCCAGAGAAACTCTTCTTCCTCAGCTTCTTTCAGTGCCTTCGCTGATGCTTCCGGTCCTGGTTCCACGCCTTCTTCACCCAGAATGGCATGATGGGGAAAATGCGTCAGAATCAGGCGGCGGATCATCTGTTCCGCACCTTTATCGACTTCAGTGACGAGATCCTGCGGCGAATACTTGGTTCCGGGCTCCCCCACAGTTCCGAGACGACTCTTGATCCACTCTCCAGCTTTGGAAGCTGCATTAATGGCGACGGCAGTATAGCTTTTGCTTGTCACGACATAAGGTGTTTTTTCCTTCTCATTCAAAGCGTTCACTCTACTTTCTATATCAATCTACGAAAAATTAAAATACTTGTTAAAAGTATACGCCCCGAGGGTCGTAAAGTTTCTCGTTGCCCAGGCCCCTTTTGGCGCTACGGATGAATGATTACCGTCGACTCGTCCACCCATTCCACACCCTCTTCGTGATAGAATGCTAGTTTCTGCATCAACTGCACCAGAGCTTCATCCTTGCGTTTGGCCTCAATCATCACATCAAGAGCGGGCGTATCTGCTACAATATGACGTAAAAAAGCGAGCATCGGCTCCACCTCAACACCATCAGCATGACCACGCAGGTCCTTCTCACTCTTTGGACTGGAGACGTGAATTTTGGGCGGCAACGGCTTGTCTGCCGGAGAATCCGCTTGAGCAAGCGGAGACTCCCAAGTCTTCAATATATCCGGCCAGAGATCCCATGGCTGTTCGCCTTCATTGTTCACCCATTGATGGTGTATATCCAGCACCATGGGCAGCCCCATACGTTGACATACCGAGAGGGTCTCGGGAGCATTGAACGTTTTGTCATCATTTTCGAGCGTCATCCGTTCCTGAATATCCCGATCCAGCTTCAGAAAATTTTCTTCAAAACGCAGCGCTGCACTAGGCTTGTCCCCGTATGCACCACCAATATGTATATTGTTCTTGGCAGTGGCATTCAGCCCCATGGCATCCAGCATCCGTACATGATGGCGAAGGTCGCGCATGGAGTTGCGCAGCACTTCCTCCCGAGGTGTGCTGAGTACCGTAAAATGATCCGGGTGGAAAGACACACGCATCTCGTTCTCCTTCACAAAATTGCCAATCGCGGCAAAATCCTGCTTAAGCGCGGGAAACGGGTCCCAATCACTGAGATCCTCATGCGTTGCTAGCGGAATTAATTTGGAAGAGAAACGATATACATGAATATGGCTTCCTTTGTTGTGTCTGAGCAAACGTAATGTATTATGCAAATTCTCGGCTGCAATCCGTTCAAGCTTGCGAATTGCTGCTTCCCTATCATCAATTTTCTTAAAGCTGGACATAGTCATCGTCCGGGAAGGTGAAGCATTCTCCACAAGCACGGACATCGCCACATAACCAAAACGTACGAGCATGAATTTCTTCCTCTCTATTAGGGCGGGATTCCTTTCCCGGTATATGAAGCCGGCAGTCTTCCCTTCACTTTATATAACCAAGTTTTACCCTAAAAGAGTGACCATAATCGTGATTTGGACAAATCCGTCCATTCAATCCCGGTCCACATGTAACAAACTACCCCTGTGCCTGTTCACCAAAGAACATCTCGTCCGCGAGAGCAGTCTGAATGCGTGATTCTTCCTCGTTCAGTTTACGGATCAATTGCATCTCCACTTCGGTCACTTCTTGACCCTGGAAGTTAATCTCAGCAATGGAGACTACGATTTTTACGATGGCTACGGCCACGTTATCCGGTGTGTAAGCAATGACTTTCTGTCCGGTAGGAAATACACGAAAGCCTTGTTTGACCATTTTGCCACGGCCGTATTCTAGCAATTCAAACAGCTCTTGTTCATTCTTGAACTTGCACACGGAATTGAATTCGGTCTGAAATCCCATTCATACCCCTCCTTATAATGTCGTCCTTAGGCTACGCCTGTACGCCGTTCTCGTAGTTCAGCGCCTGTTTGCGGTTGTAGCGTTCCAAAGCCAGCTCAATCATGCGATCCAGCAGTTCGGCATACGATACGCCCGTTTCACGCCACAAGAGCGGGTACATGCTGTATGGTGTGAAACCAGGCATGGTGTTTACTTCATTAATAAGCAATGCCCCATCCGATTTGCGAATGAAGAAGTCTGCACGGGAAATGCCATTGCCTTCAATCGCACGGAATGCCTGCAATGCGGCCTCACGAATGCGATCTGCGGCTTCCGGGTCGAGCGGAGCAGGGATCAGCATCTGAGACTGTCCATCGATGTATTTGGCTGCATAGTCATAATATTCACCGGAAGATACGATTTCTCCTGGTACAGAAGCCATCGGTTCGTCATTTCCAAGTACACTGACTTCAACTTCTCGTGCTTCTACAAACTCCTCAATGACAACCTTCGTATCGTAACGGAGAGCGAACTCCACTGCTTTTTTCAGTTCATCCCGGTTACGCGCCTTCGAGATTCCTACGCTGGAACCGAGATTGGCCGGCTTAATGAAACACGGATAGCCCAGTTGATCTTCCACCTGCAAGATCATTTCATGTTCGGTCTGTTTCCATTGAGTAGCGTTAAAATACGTAAAGGCACATTGGTCGATTCCGGCCTGCGCGAACAGTTTCTTCATGACCACTTTGTCCATACCGCCAGCCGAAGCGAGTACACCTGCGCCAACATAAGGCATATCCGCCATCTCGAACATCCCTTGAATCGTGCCATCCTCACCAAACGTACCGTGCAGCAGCGGGAACATGACGTCCATCGCCTCTTTTCCGCCATATAAACGGCCGAACAGCGCGTTCAGTGCTTCCTGTGTTCCGCCCGCCGCCTGCTCCAGCTTCAAATCTTCAATCTGCGCGAATGGCGCATGCATGGCGGATCCTTTTTTCCACGTACCCTGCTTGGAGATATAAAAAGGAACCAGTTCATACTTCTCATAATCAAATGCGTTCGTTACAGCAAACGCCGTTTGCAGCGACACCTCATGCTCGCCTGACTTTCCGCCGTAAACGACGCCTACTGTTAATTTATCCATACTCATGTGTAACCTCCGATTATCTGTGCAATGATGCTGCCACGTCTGCATGTTCAGCACCACTTTTATTCTGTTATCTAGACTTATTTTACACGGAACCAGATGTCCACGTCACCGAATCCCGTAAAATCTTTGACCATCAAAACTCATCTGCAATGTGAAAAAGCCGGTACACCGTCCGCTCGTTCCAAGCGTAAGAATCCCGGTAATCCCAAAAACGGTGGCGGCTGCTGACTGTATGTGCGTTCACAAGTGGCATGCCCCCCGCATCAAAAGCGGTCACAACCGTACTGTGCTGAAACCTGCCGTCCCCGTCCCAGTCGTAGAGGACTACATCTCCAAGCATTAGCTGCTCTGGACGATCCACTTCGGTTGCTGACAATCCCCAGCTGCTGCCAGATAAATAACGCTCCAGACTATTGGACACGGCCCAGCTGTAACTCCACATTTCAGAGCCATTTACATAGCCTTTGTACCACCATCCTGCTTCTCTTTTACCAGTATAGTGGATGGGTGCTCCCCCTGCAAAGAGACATTGGGACACATAATTGGTGCAATCTACTTCGAATTCCTCAAATGCCGGGTTTCCCGCATTCCACCACCGGTCCGCATAGGCGACAGCCAGATCCCTGCGATACAGCTGCTGCTTCGATCTCCTACCCTGTCCCAGTACTTCTCGGTTAAGCAGCGGCCGATTCATCGCCTGTACAAAATCAGCTTGTTGAAAAGGACGGCCCTCTCCTACCGGGCGACGCTCCGGCACTTCACGTTCTACACGTGCAATGGTCCAAACTCCACCTTGCCTAAGAAAGGTCAGGCGTTCCCGTTCAATCCGGTCTTCCCGATGGGTCAAACCATTCTTCTCATAGAACAGTCTGCTGTACAATTGCACATCGACGACCGATTCATCTGCCCCATCCATAAGTGTCCGCACAAGCTTGGCGCTGGTCTCACTGCGAAGAGGCACGGCCCGCCGCTTGCGGTACCATTGGTCCAGTCTGGCCATCCGCTCCCCCCGTTCCAGCACAAATTCCGGATCGGTGACAATCCGTTCGCTTGTCTGTGGACGGTAATCGATCTCACAGCGATTATACTGGTTCACGTAGGTATATAAGGCACTCTTCCATTCGCGTTCCAAGCCTGTGTCCCCCTTTGGCATGAGTTCTGTTCGGAATGATCCATTGCATGAAAACTCTTTTTTATTTATATGAGAGAATTTCGGTTGTATGTGTCTGGTTCTGTTTTGAAGCCTTATTATCGGGGATAATGCGTACGGAAGAGATCGCGTCCATTCCCTTTACTTGAGAACGCATTCAATCTCTCAATGGCTTGGCTGGACAGGCAAAAAGCCCTTTACGTACGGAGTTGAAAACGGTATACTTATAACTAAAGTTACGATTATGAAATTACGTTTCACCTAATGAAACTAACGAACAAGGACACGGAACGATGAAGGCCTGTTCTTCACCTAAATGAACGTTTTCTTCATCTCACCGACACTTTTTAAGGAGGTACATGTATGTCAGCCAAGAATCATTTCTCCGCGGCCCGCAGTCTTGAGGTCGGAGGCAAGTCTTATCGCTACTACAGTTTAGATGCTCTTCAGGAAGGCGGCTACGGCGACCTTTCCAAGCTCCCTTTCTCCATTAAAGTGCTGCTCGAAGCAGCTATTCGTCAATTCGACGGACGTGCTATTACCGAAGAACATGTAAAACAACTGACCGGCTGGGCAGAAGGCCGTGACAATAACAAAGAAATTCCATTTATCCCTGCACGTATCGTTCTGCAGGATTTCACTGGTGTACCCGTGGTCGTTGACCTTGCAGCAATGCGCGATACCGTGAAAAAAGCAGGCGGCGATCCAAAACAGATCAATCCACTCGTTCCCGTCGATCTCGTTATCGACCACTCCGTTATGGTTGATGCGTTCGGAACGAACGATGCACTCGACTACAACATCAAGGTTGAGTTCGAGCGTAACGAAGAGCGTTACCGTTTCTTGCGCTGGGCGCAAACGGCATTCAACAACTTCCGTGCAGTTCCACCATCCACAGGGATTGTTCACCAAGTTAACCTGGAGTACCTGGCTTCTGTGGCTGCAACCAAAACCATTGATGGCGAAACTGTTGTATTCCCGGATTCCCTCGTAGGAACGGACTCCCACACCACCATGATCAACGGACTCGGCGTTGTTGGTTGGGGTGTTGGCGGGATCGAGGCTGAAGCAGGTATGCTGGGCCAACCACTTTATTTTGTAACACCGGACGTTATCGGTTTCAAATTGACAGGCAGCCTGAGCGAAGGCTCAACGGCAACGGATCTGGCACTCACAGTTACTCAAATGCTGCGTAAAAAAGGCGTTGTCGGTAAATTTGTCGAGTTCTACGGACCGGGTCTTAGCAACATCAGCCTGGCTGACCGTGCAACGGTAGCCAACATGGCACCAGAATACGGCGCAACAATTGGTTTCTTCCCTGTTGATAGCGAAACACTGAACTATATGCGTAATACCGGCCGTACCGACGAACAGGTGGATCTGGTTGAAGCTTATTACAAAGCTCAGAACATGTTCCGTACTGCTGATACGGTTGATCCTGAATTTACAGATGTGATCGAACTTGACCTGGCATCCGTTGTACCAAGTCTCGCGGGACCTAAGCGTCCACAAGATCGCATCGAGTTGACTCAAATGAAGGATAGCTTCAACAGTATCATCCGTACGCCGATCGACAAAGGCGGTTACGGACTGAGCGACGAAAAAATTGCAGAAAAAGTACCTGTGAAACACCCGAACGGTTCCACTAGCGAACTGTCTGCTGGTGCTGTCGTTATCGCGGCAATCACAAGCTGCACCAACACATCTAACCCTAGCGTTATGGTCGGAGCGGGACTGCTTGCGAAAAAAGCCGTTGAACGTGGTCTGACTAAGCCTGGCTACGTGAAAACCAGCTTGACTCCAGGTTCCCTCGTTGTTACCGAGTATCTGGAAAAAGCAGGTCTGATCGAATATCTCGACAAACTCGGATTCAACGTTGCCGGCTATGGTTGCGCAACTTGCATCGGTAACTCTGGCCCACTGCCAGACGAAGTAAGCGAAGCAATCTCCGAGAACGATTTGACGGTAGCGGCTGTATTGTCCGGTAACCGTAACTTTGAAGGTCGTGTGCACGCGCAGGTCAAAGCCAACTATCTGGCTTCTCCGCCACTCGTTGTGGCATATGCTCTCGCGGGTACCGTTAATATTGATTTTGCAACTGATCCAATCGGTTATGATACCAACAACGAGCCTGTATTCCTGAAAGACCTCTGGCCTAGCTCCGAGGAAATCAAGGATACCATCGCTAGCTCGCTGAACGCACAGATGTTCCGCAACAAATACGAGAACGTATTTACAGCTAACGAACGTTGGAATACGATTCCTGTACCGGAAGGCGAATTGTATGAGTGGGATCCAAACTCCACGTACATTCAGAATCCACCATTCTTCCAGGAGCTTGGCGACAAGTTGACTGATATCGCAGATATTCGTTCCGCACGTGTTATGGCATTGCTTGCTGACTCCGTAACAACGGATCACATCTCGCCAGCGGGTAATATCGCACCATCCAGTCCGGCTGGACTGTACCTGAAAGAACATGGTGTAGAACGCAAAGACTTCAACTCTTACGGCTCCCGTCGTGGTAACCATGAAGTCATGATGCGTGGTACGTTTGCCAACATTCGTATTCGTAACCAAGTGGCTCCAGGTACTGAGGGTGGTATTACGAAATACCTGCCAACGGACGAAGAAATGTCCATCTACGATGCTTCCATGAAGTATCAGGACGAAGGACAGAACCTGATCGTTATCGCAGGTAAAGAGTATGGTACAGGAAGCTCGCGTGACTGGGCGGCAAAAGGAACATTCCTGCTTGGCGTCAAAGCCGTTATCGCAGAAAGCTTCGAGCGTATTCACCGCAGTAACCTGGTGGGCATGGGCGTAATGCCATTGCAATTCCAGGAAGGTCACGGCTGGTCCAGCCTCGGTCTGAACGGTCGTGAAACGTATGACATCACAGGTCTGAGCAATGATGTGAAGCCAGGACAAGAACTGACGGTTACCGTAACCCGTGAGGACGGCACCAAGTTCGACTTCCCTGTCATCGCTCGTCTGGACAGCATGGTGGACGTGGACTACTACCATAACGGCGGTATCCTGCAAACCGTATTGCGTCAAATGATGAAAAAATCTTAATCGCATTTATATTTAATGCAGTTAAGTTGTACAAAAAGCTCCCCGCCACGTGCGCTCTGCACGGTGACGGGGAGCTTTTTTTGATTTTCCCATTTTTAATAATAGATATATGTTTAAAAATCAATCTTCAATCCAACTTCCGAATCATCAGGTGGCGCAGGAATGCGATATACACCTCTGCAGTTTAATTTCTCCACGTTTATCCAGTCCATGAAATCATCCCCTCCGTAACTACGGCCAAAAACAGCATATTCTAAATTGCCCTCATAATTAATAGATTCAATATATTCTGTGAACGGATGTTTCCCCTCTATACTCTGCAAAAAATCAGAAAATTCAATTCTCCACTCTTCTATCTGCTCTGCATATTGATCGGGAACATAATAATAGAAACCATCTGGCGTATAGTGTGAAATCTTCATTATCAATTTACATACCTCCTTTCATCTATGAATAGTAGTTTAAAGCTTCAATATTTCCATACCTTCTTTCAGCTGTTCCGATACAGCCGTATAATATTCGATGCCATTGGCAAGTTCCTGTTTGGTCTTATGTACGAGGTAATATGAGTATTTTTGCATCAGTTCAGGCCCAGTTAACTCAATCGGTAAGTGAATGATTTCAATTTCATTAGAGTTAAAATGGTACCGATAGCCTCTCTCCGATCGTCCAACATTCATTACCGTTTTTATGACCAATAACTCATCGCGTGTAAAGGTTTTTATCAAGTCTGATCTTTTCTGTTCTAAATCACGCACAAATTCTTCACCTTGCTGATTACGCTCAGCTTCAGCAATTTCACTTTCAATGTCCATGATCGCTTTCATTCTTCCTGCGAGTTGTTTAGCCAATGAATACAATATATGTCCTCCTTGTAAGGATGTGGGTTAATAAAATGTATCATCTCTACTCTACCTCATTAGCGATTCAGCTCGCAAACTGCGTCATTATTTATACAAACTTACTCCACCCACCCTATCTGGCAGATATAAAAGCTCCCCACCACGTACTCAGCACGCGATGGGGAGCTTCTCTTATTAATATACCAAAGGCTATGTAACGCCTCTACACTTCCTTTTAATGTCCAATGTAATGAGATGCTTGATCCAGGGATTGCAGTATGGCCATGACCACAAACAGAAAGGACATTATGACCAGTGAGTACCCAATCCATCTGGAGGTAATTTGATTTTTGTTGGTTCCATCCTCCGACGAAGAATGAGTAACATAACGTGGACTAACGATAAATACAATTCCTGTGCCAATCATTAAAGCAGCCAAGAAAATCATCAAATGCTTTCCCTCCTTACACGCGACTCTGATTGGAATTATACTCTTTTCTGGTAGTGCGAGCTGCTCCACCTATGATTATCCGTTTCAGACCGATAAGCAGGCTGTACAGAACATAACCGCTCATTCCACCAAAGGTGTTCAACATAAGATCATCCACGTCGAATATGCCCATGCCTGTCAATAGCTGTGTCGCTTCAAAAGCAAAACTTAAGAGCAAGGAAAGTACGAGTACCTTGGCCCCTGACAACAGCTTGTTCCCCATCAGCACTGGAATGAAAATACCCAGTGGGATAAAGGCCATGACATTGCCCAGCAGATGTATTGCGGTACCCGGACGATGTAACGACAGGCTATGCCAGTCTCTTGAGATTTCCTGAAATGGCGTCAGGTTAACGGTTCGCGTATGAATCAGATCCGGCTGTTGCGCGATCGCCATAAGTTGAACCCTCACAATGTCCCAATCCACCGTATGCCCTTTGAATAATATCAGCTTGGTTAGCAGATACAGATAGACGATCAATGCCGCGACCCATATCATCTTCATGTTGAACTCCTTTGGTTTCATATATGAACCTCCATGTATTTCTAGTTGTTTATTCCTCCACCGTCACGACAACTCCCTTCATGTTGTCTCCCGATATCTCATATTGACCATGCTCAGGTATATTAATGGTTTCATCTTTGGATGCATCGTAATAACGTATAAGATAGTGCTCGCCCCCGACTTCAGCGGAAATACTCTTTTTCTGCTGCAGCAGCTCCAAATATTGCTCCAGCACCAGATGATTATGATACATGATGGCGCTGTGCGGCAATCCCACATACCGGAAATGCCATGGTTCGAATTGGATGCCGGTGATGTCCACTTTATCCTTCGGATAACGCAAGATGAATCCGAATTTCCATGCATTCTTTTCCAGCCAGGCTCCTTCCGGTGCTTCACTCATAGCAGCCAGCGTAGAGCCGATATCCATGGACAAGCCCAGGTTATGTTCACTATGACCGGCGGGAAGCGCATAGTCCGATCCCTTTTCCTCATAAAGCTGTTCTTGCTTCGTAAAGTCCCGATAGCCACTGCTGATGATGAAATATCGTACGTCATCTTTCCCAGCAGCTTCAACCATCTTCTGGAATGCTTGCGCTACGTACTTTGACAACATAATGTTATTATCCAGCAATCCGTATCCACGGATCAGTTCTTGTTGTTCAGCCAGATTGACAATATCGGTTCTAATCCCCTCCGCATGAACGGGATACTCCGAATTGACCAGCAATAAATTCCCTTTATGTACTTGATTCTGCATATCCACGTTAATTGTTTTGGTATATCCTGCACGAATTTCACCCGTATCCTGAACTTCCAGATTCGCCTCTTCCTTCTGCTCAAACAGTGCGGGTGACTTGGAAAAGATATATCCCAGTACAATGATACATATCAAAAATCCCCACTTTTTCATTCCATGCTCCTCCTTTACCTCGTAATTCAAGGATAGAGAAAACTAGTTAAAAAAAAGCAGGGCAATTCTAAAGTTTTTCTTAAATTCAGCCTTTTACTTCATTCTAATGCAGGCAATCGCACTTCAAATACGGTCCGTACGATATCACTTTGGGCCGAAATGGACCCATCATGCTGCTCCACAATATTTTTGGCGATAAACAGGCCCAGACCTGTTCCACCTTCCTGAGGTGTCCGCGCACGATCTCCGGTATAGTACATATCGAAAATATGAGGCAGATCATCCGGATGAATATGTCCCCCGTAATTCATGATCTGAATAATAACCTGTCCTGCATCACGGTGTCCGTTGATATCCACATAAAGACCATCTGTACCGTGTCGCGCTGCATTAATCAACAGGTTCTCAAACACGCGTGCAAGCACCTCACCATCGCCGGAAATGGTTAACTCGGAATCGATATGCAGTCGGGTGACCAAGCGGTTCTTTTCAAAAACAGGGTAGAGCTCTTCGTTCATCTGCCTTAGCAGTTCACTAAGATCAAGCCTCTTTTTCTCAATCGGCAACATGCCATAGTTCATTCGTGTAATCTCGAACAAATCATCGATCAGTTTCTCAAGACGTTGAGACTTGGTAAAAGCAATCGCTGTAAAGTGCTTGACCTGCTCCTCCGTCAGCTGATCATCCTTCATCAACAGATCCAGATAACCCAATACTGATGTTAAAGGGGTACGCAAATCATGCGCCAGGTTTACAACCAGCTGGTCCCTGCTGCTCTCCGCAAAATCTCCCCGTTCTACCGCCTCCCTCAGTTTAAGACTCGCCAGATTGATATCCTCTGCAATCGCGCCCAACTCGTCCTTCGTCGAAATTTGCACACGGTGCTGGAAATCACCACTCGCGAGTTGCCGGATACCTGTGGAGATATTTTTGAAGTAAGTAACATACGGCTTGGTAAACCAGAAGAAAAACAGGATCGCAAGCGGTATGAACAAGATAAGGAAAAAGTAAATATCCCCTATACTTCTCATAAAGTGACGATATTCCGCTAACTGATCCTCCGCACGCACACCAGTGTAATAGTATTGCATCACTTTATATACCCCAAAGGTAATCGCGCCAGATGCCAGCATGCTTAAACCAAGCAACAGAATCATGGTCGTTCGAAAACTTCTGCGTTTATTCATTGAACGTGTACCCCACACCCCATATCGTTTTGATAAACTTGTTCTTGTCCACATCTTCGCCCAGCTTTTTGCGCAGGGTCCGAATATGAACCATCACGGTATTGCCGCTCTCATAATAAGCCTCTCCCCACACTTGTTCAAAGATGCTTTCCGCACTGAACACCTGTTTGGGATGACTTGCGAGCAGATACAGGATGTCAAACTCCTTCGGTGTTAACTCTACTGGCTTGCCGTATAGGGTAACGCTATGTTGATCTGGCGAGATAATGAGCCCGCCTTTCTCCAGAATGGAGCGCTGGACCGGTACAGACTGGCT
Organism: Paenibacillus sp. RU5M; assembly: GCF_900221055.1. Taxonomy (NCBI): domain Bacteria; kingdom Bacillati; phylum Bacillota; class Bacilli; order Caryophanales; family Paenibacillaceae; genus Paenibacillus; species Paenibacillus sp. RU5M. The sequence goes on from NZ_OBQM01000005.1 coordinate 66,639, forward strand.
AAATTGAAGGGAACGGCGCAGTTGGGAATTGACCCGGGCGACCAGTTCCATCGGGTTAAATGGTTTTGTCATGTAATCGTCCGCGCCCATCACGAGCCCGGTGATTTTATCCATATCCGAGGTTTTGGCACTCAGAAAAATGATAGGCAGGTGATACTGCTCCCGAATTTTGCGGGTCACCTCATATCCGTCCATACCCGGCATCATAATATCCAAAATAGCCAAATCTATTGCTTGTGTCTGAACGGCTTGAACCGCCGCTTTCCCATCGAATGCCTTGATGATGTGATATCCTTCTTTTTGCAAGTGCAATGCAACCAGATCAGCGATCTCAACTTCATCATCTGCGATCAAAATCGTAATACGCTTCATTGCTTATTCCACTCCTATATGTGATGCTCAACAATATAACATATCTGAATCCAACTTATAAATGATTGAAGGGAATCCAATATATGAAACTGGACCGTTTATTAGCCATTGTTGTGCTGTTAATCAATCGTGGCCGGGTGCAGGCCAAGGATCTGGCGGATACGTTTGAAGTATCCATCCGCACCATCTACAGGGATATAGACACCCTGGGTCAGGCGGGTATTCCTGTCGTCACCTATCAGGGTGCAAGCGGTGGTATTGGCCTGGCAGAGGGCTATCGTCTTGACCGAAATGTACTGACCGACAAGGATCTGGCCTCCATTGTCACTGCGCTGCGCAGTGTCTCCACCTCCCATACGAATGTAGCACGGGACCTGTTGATGGAGAAACTCAGCAGCATCGTACCTGAAGCCAAAAATGAGGACTTCCAGGCCAATACCAGCCGCTTCATTGTGGATTATTCGATGTGGACGCATCCCGAAGAGCTGCAAATCAAACTTCAGCTTATTGAACAGGGCATGGATCAACTGCGGCCCATTACATTTACCTATTGTAGTGCAGAAGGTACTCAAACTCATAGAACGACCGACCCGCATACTCTTGTGCTCAAAAAGCATTCCTGGTACCTCTATGCGTTCTGTCACGAACGAAACGATTTCCGCATGTTCAAGCTGGTCCGCATGCGAGATGTCGTCCTTGCCCAAGGAAGCTTCGAACGCAAGCCGATCAACCTGCAGGACAGGCCCTGGCAGCAAGAGTGGGCAACTCCGGATAATAAAGTGGCCCTGAGCCTGAGATTCCATGCTCGTATCCGTCACATCGCAGAGGAATGGTTTGGCATAGAGAACGTCGTTTCGGATGGTGAGGGGTATTATATCAGCCAAGTCGCATTCCCGGAGGACAACTGGTTGTATGGGTTCATTCTTGGATTTGGCGCGGATGTTGAAGTGCTGGAGCCTCTACATATTCGGGAAGAGATTCGTAGAATTGCTGAACAAATTGTGCAAAATTATAAAGCTCCACCCCTAACCTGACAGACAGGTGTCCAGTTCCTCCCGTTATACTTCTACTATATTCAAGCTGTACATAACGAGGAGGAATTGCTGATGAACGTCACAGTATGCCAGAGTTGCGGAATGCCACTTACTACCCCTGCTCAATTCGGAACAGAAACGGATGGTACTACAACCCGCGAATACTGTATCTATTGTTATAAAGAAGGCCAGTTCGAGCAGCCCGATATTACACTGGAGGGCATGATTGAAATGTGCACCGCCATCTTGAATCAGGAAGGAATGGACGAGGAATCAGCAAGGGCAATGCTGCGCAACCAACTTCCTTTTTTGAAAAGATGGAATGCATCCGGCTCAAAACGGAACGTGGCATTTGGGGCAGAACATTCGGATGAGTCCGTTGAATTTAATCAAGGAACTCACGACAATCGGCTTTCCACAGAGCCCATTCGGTATGTCACGCTGCCAGGGAAGCGCCTTGCAGGTGTGTCCGCCAGAACAACCAATGCCATTGAGATGAGTGGCAAAGGCTGTATTCAGGGACTCTGGAACAGCTACTTCGCCTCAGATCATCAGCCTGCCCCTGAAGCCGCCCGCTTTGGCTGTTACGCTGATTATACAGAAGGTATAAATGGAGAATACACCATATTGGTGGGTCATGAGGTGGGTCCGGATGAAGCGTTGCCTGAGGGAGTGAGTTCCGTTGAGCTGCCACCTGCAACATATGCGGTATTCACCTCTAGAAAGGGCCCAATGGCCGAGGTCGTAGGTGAGGCCTGGGGTGCGGTGTGGGCCTGGAACAATCAGGGGGAACGCACGTTTACCGGGGACTTCGAATTGTATGATGAACGAAGTCTGGATCCTGAGAATGTACAAGTAGATCTATATATCGCTGTTCGGCAGGAAAAATAAGAAAAAAGTGATTATGATCATTTCTTAATTCCAATTGCACCGTTTCGATCTATATCTTGCCAATCGAATACCGCTCGCGGGATTTACGCAAAATGATGTGAGGCTGTCAGGTTTTCCTGGCGGCTTTTTGGCATTCCGCCTTTGTCTGTCCGTTCAAAATTGCTCTAATATGCACCCGACAACCGACCATGGTACCAAGTTAGCTAGCTTGCGTCGTACCTATACAACCAGACAATATGTCTTAATTTCGACACAATTGGCATTCCCAAAACTGGGTCTATTCACTTAACGACCGCTTCTATCCTCCCATACAAAACCTCACATATGCGGTCCTTTCCTCCTGAATTTACTTAAAAACGTTTACATCTCCTGAATACGGGGTAAAATCACTACAATCCAATTGGAATTACACCTTAAGTTGCCTATTTCGTCTAACAAGTCACATATACCTATTTGCGTAACAGAGACGATAACCCGTCGGAATACATAACCTATTAATAATCACATATGCATATTCGAAAATGCATTAAAGGAGGAACCAAGATGATCCGCATGCCTATTCAGCAAATGATCCCGTACCACCACCAATACCCGCGCAACACGGCGACCACTGCTCCCAAAAAGGAGAATGAGAACACTCAGGGTCTATCCTTTCATGAAATTTTGCAACAAAAAATGGCTAAAAAGAATGCTGCGCCTTCTATGCGATAAATGAAATGATGAGCGAAATTAGAATTGCTTACGTGGTTTGCACCGTTCCTCTGCGAAGTTGTGGATGAACGGTTATTCGCGTTTTCATGATAAATGTTGCTACCTCAATTATTTTAAATATGTACAGTCTATTGTCACAATCTCTATAATGGGTTAAAAATCTTCGAACTTATATGAGACATAATCCATTTCAGGGGGATAGTATGATGATGACCATTGGCTGTTTTCACGCTCACTATTCTAATATTGCACTAACTGAAGAAGCACTCGCTCCTTATGAGGTTGAACTTGTACATTATGTCGATCCGGGTCTGGATCGCCTCAAACATGATGATGATTTCAGCGAAGCAGTTACGCATGAGAAAGTATCACAGACGCTGCAATGGATCGCCCACTGTCATGCAGATGCCATCCTCGTCACCTGTACCCTGTTTGCAGCCGTACTTGAGCAGGAGGCACAGCATGTTCCCGTGCCCGTGATTGGAATTGATGATCCATTACTTCAGGAAATACAGCAGAATCCTGGCGAGTATATCCTAGCGTTTACCAACCCCGCAACGATTGAAGGAACGATGGCGCGGGTGAATCTGGCTTTGCAGCAAGATGATAAGGATGAGCAGCGAAACGAGATCGGAGTGGTAGAAACTGAAGCAGTACTGATCCCGGGCACATTCGAGTTAATTATGCGAGGCGATAAGGAAAGTTATCTTGCAGCAGTGAGCACCGGATTACAGCAAATTGCTGAGCAGTATCCAGATAGCACCGTCGTAGCCTCTCAACTGTCGATGGCTCCCGCAGCAGCCCGGGTCACAGCAGGCACAGGCTTGTTGATCTATAGCCCGCTGGCATCGCTAGCGGCTTATTTGGAGAAGAAGTTGAGCTTGAAGCGGTGTTGAGTGTTGAACTCATGAAGCAAAATAAAAAGACTCTCGAATGAGAGACTTTCGAATGGTATAATTATTTTGTACAGCCAATTTGTGGTGGGAAATAGGTTGCCTCCGGTGGGAGGTGATCCTATGAACTTCTCTTTCAACGACGTAATCGTGTTCGCAATGTTAATTATTGCGCTCCTGACATACATCGACCGTAAAACGAAGTGACCCGCCACAGGTTGACGGCCTGACGGGTCACTTCGTCTGAATTATGCTGCACTCGGAGGAATACCTACCGCAAATGCTGTGCAGGAGTAGCCATTGGCCTGGCTACTCTTATTTGTTTTTACTTATATTCATTTTATTAAACATCTGCGAGACAATCAACCTACAACTGATAAAATATGTTGTGTCGTTATCCTTGTCCTTCGAAGTTAAGTGTGCGCACCGCATACCAAGTAAGAGGCCGTTCCTCTCCTCAATCACGGAGAGGAACGGCTTTTCACCATGTCAGGCCGCCCAGATTGCGCTGAACGACGCTTAAGAGCGTGTCCGGTATTCCTCAGCCTTTTCCAACATACCCGCGGCCACAGCCTCATTCTCGGACAAGCCTTTGTCTGCTGCAAAAGCACGAATATCCTGCGTAATACGCATGCTACAGAACTTAGGGCCGCACATGGAGCAGAAATGGGCTTCCTTAGCCCCTTCTGCCGGCAACGTCTCATCATGGTAGGACAGCGCACGTTCCGGGTCCAGCGACAGGTTGAACTGATCCCTCCAGCGGAACTCAAAGCGTGCCTTGGACAGCGCATCGTCCCGCCGCTGGGCACGTGGGTGACCTTTCGCCAGATCAGCGGCATGAGCAGCGATCTTGTAGGCGATAACGCCTTCCCGCACATCATCCTTATTGGGCAGGCCCAGATGTTCTTTTGGCGTAACATAACAGAGCATCGACGTGCCGAACCAACCGATCATTGCTGCTCCAATTGCCGAGGTAATATGGTCATATCCTGGTGCAATATCGGTCGTCAGCGGTCCCAGCGTATAGAACGGCGCCTCTTTACATATCTCCATTTGCAGATCGACATTCTCCTTGATCTTGTGCATCGGCACATGTCCCGGACCTTCAATCATCACCTGCACATCATGCTTCCAGGCGATTTGTGTTAGTTCACCAAGCGTAGCCAGTTCCGCCATCTGGGCTTCATCATTAGCATCGTAGATGCTTCCTGGACGCAGTCCGTCTCCGAGTGAGAACGCCACGTCATACCTTTTTATAATCTCGCAGATTTCTTCAAAATGGGTATACAAAAAATTCTCCTGATGATGCGCAAGGCACCATGCTGCCATGATGGACCCGCCCCGTGACACAATGCCCGTCATACGTTTGGCGGTCAGCGGAATATATCGCAGCAGCACACCTGCATGGATCGTAAAATAGTCCACACCCTGCTCTGCCTGTTCTATGAGCGTGTCACGATACAACTCCCATGTCAGTGCTTCTGCTTCGCCATTGACCTTCTCCAGCGCCTGATAGAGCGGTACTGTTCCAATCGGTACAGGTGAATTGCGGATGATCCATTCGCGGGTCGTATGAATGTCCTTGCCTGTGGAAAGATCCATCACCGTATCCGATCCCCAGCGTACGGCCCAAGTCATCTTCTCCACCTCCTCCTCGATGGAGGAGGATACCGCAGAGTTTCCGATGTTCGCATTGATCTTCACATGAAAATGACGCCCGATCAGCATCGGCTCACTCTCTGGGTGATTAATATTCGACGGCAGGATGGCCCTTCCACTCGCTAGCTCCTGCCGCACAAACTCTGGCTCCACACCCTCACGAATAGCGGCGAACTCCATCTCCGGCGTGATCATTCCCTGCCGTGCATAATGCATCTGAGTCACACTGCGCCCTGCCTGTCCACGTAATGGTTTAGCACGCAAGCCCGGATACTTCTCGGCTCCAGTTCGCTTCCCTCCTGGTTTCAATCCGTTATCCTCCGGTTTGACCGTTCTTCCCTGGTAGGCTTCAACATCTTCACGCTCCGTAATCCAGCGGGTGCGCAGCGCTGGCAGCCCTGCCCGGATATCGGCATGAAATCCAGGATCGGTCATTGGTCCGCTCGTATCGTAAACACGCAGCGGTTCGTTATGCTCCACTCCTTGGGGAGTATTGGTGTCATGAAGGGCAATTTCACGCTCCGGTACAGCAATGTCCGGTCGTGAGCCATGAATGTATACTTTGCGGCTGCCCGGGAAGGGCTGAACCCGTCCTGTCGTACCTTTTTCCTCTGCCAACTGCAGATCCTGCTTGTCCTGTCCCATCATTCGGTTTCCTGTGCTCATCGCTCTTGTCTCCTCCTCATTAGTGATTGCCTGGATTGAAATGCTTGCTCACGGGTCCAAATCATCCACAACATAGAAAAAGGAAGAGCGACCATACCACACAAAATAGGGACATACACTTCAATTAATACAGACAGTCGAAGCAAAAGGTTTACACCCAATGCTCGCCAATGGCACCCAGCCCTTTATCCAAAAGCAGATCTGACACCAGCTTCCGCCTGTTTACTGTATAAAAAAAGCCGGTTCCCAAGGGAACCGGCTTATGTCCATCACCAATAACACACCTCACTCAGGCTCCATAACGGAGTCCATCCATAGGTCACATTATATGGTGTTCGTGGTCGTATCGCCGATTACTTCCCTACGCTGGTATGATCCAGATCAGGTGCAAAGGGTCCAGAATCTCATGCGATTCCGTCTCAGTCCGGACAATTCGGACTCCCCCAGTAACGTTAACAAGTTGCAGCATCTCAGCCGCAGATTATTCAATTATGCTGACCCCGTTGGGCCGTCCATTACAGAGTAGCGCAACCGGATCATAAAAACAACCTTTAATTTCCAGAGCATAAAATCAGGATAACATCAGTCCCATCTGTGTAGCTGCTTCCTTCAGCACAGGTGCGTATTCATGCAACGTCTCCTGCGAAAGGCGACTAACAGGCCCGGATACCGACAGAGCAGCAGCAATGTTGCCTTTCCGATCCATGATGGGTACAGATACAGCCGCGGCTCCCGGTTCACGCTCCTCATAACTTGTTGCGTAGCCGTATTCCAGAATGTCTTTCATCTGGGCCAAATATACTTTGGGATCGATAAATACGGGCCATTCCGGTCCATTCATCAGATCTTCGCGGTCCTCTTCGGTGGCAAAAGCCATCAGCACTTTACTGGATGCTCCCACAGATAACGGAAGTCTGACGCCCACCGGAGCTACACGACGAATCGCCTGATCACTCTGTACGGCTTGAATTCGAATCCGCTCACTGCCATCACGCAGATATAAACTCACGGTTTCGCCCAGTCGATCTCTCAGCCGCTCCATCGCAGGAAGGAGCAAAATGGCAGGATCATCGCTGCGAGACATATGGGCAGACAGTTCCCAGATACGTATGCCGAGTCGATACTTCTCGGTTGCTGCATCCCGGATCACAAACCCCTTGTCCTCCAAAGTAGCCATCAGACGATGGACTGTACTTTTGTGCAGACCGATCTGGCTCGCAATTTCCGTGAGCCCCAGATCACTGCGGGTTGTAAAACACAATAATATATCCAGCGCCCGTTCTACAGCCCGGACGGTTAACTTTCGGTCTTCCATGGCAAGTTGCCCTCCTCATGTTTCATCACATGAAACTTGGTTACATAAATTATATGAGAAACGGTCTCATCTGTAAACCAAAAAGCGCCATTTGGAATAGGGATATTTGTAAATATTTTCTTTTTATAAATTAGAATCCCCTGCATTTTGCACCCTAAGGAAATGTTACCCATATATCTTCAAAACTATATAACAATTGCGTAACAAATGGCCTCAATCAATTGACTTTGACTATATTGGAACATACGATAAAGATATATTAAATTAAGATTTTGCTTCATATGTAGTCAGAAAAATCATTTATCCGCTCTGTTCGTCTCGTTGTTATCTTCATTTGATTTTTAAAGGAGGGGCAATCATGTATCCGACATCCCAGAGCGAAGCCCCGCTGCAAACGAAAGTGTCAGATCTGCCTTCTTCGTTATCACCGAGGCTGATCCGGTTCAAACATATTGTCGTGGCGTTGTTGCTCTCCGTTGTATTTTTTCTGCTCTTTTGTTTCATTGCACTACACGGTTATATTGCTTGGGTATTATCCAATCCAACTGTAGCGCCTGTATTCTCCAATCCCATGCAGGCGAAGAACATGAAGTATCAAGACATCACGTTCCCGGCAGCAGACGGCAGTCGAACGATGCAGGGTTGGTATATTCCGGCTGATGATAATGCAAACAAAACCATCATATTCAGCCATGGATATGGTGCGAATCGTGAAGAGACCTGGGTACCAATGTATGATCTGGCCCATTATGCTCACCAACTTGGCTTCAATGTGGTGATGTTCGATTACGGTTTCGCTTCACAGGTGAACAAAGCTGTCGCCACAGGTGGCAAAGCCGAGTCCCAACAGCTGCTTGGTGCTATCCAGTTTGCGAAGCAGCGTGGAGCTCAGGAGCTTGTCGTATGGGGGTTCTCCATGGGTGCAGGTACAGCCCTGCAGACTGGGCTAATTACCAAAGATGTGGATGCTATGATTCTGGACAGCACGTTCCTGCTTGAGCCGGATACGCTGTATCACAACATCCATAATCAGATTGATCTTCCGCGGCAGCCTACGCTGGAGATTATGAACCTGCTGTTCCCGATTCTGAACGGGACCGGATTGCAGCAAATTCCGTATCAAGAAGTGAAAAAAGAAGATTATCCTTTCCCGATTTTCTTCATCCATGGTACCGAGGATGAGAAAGCTCCTTACCCGATTGCGGAGCTGCTTGCCGGTAACCAAACCAATCCGAATTCCGATGAATGGATTGTGGACGGTGCGCATCATGAGCTGATCTTCCGGGAGCATCCGAAGGAATATCTGCGCCGTGTCTCCACATTCCTGAGTCATGTGACCAAGACGAGCAGCGATGATGTGGAAAATACGAATAACGGAGAATCGTGAAAATCCGGTAATTCAAGAGCCCCTAGGGGCTCTTTTTTTTGTGTATACATAGGACAACATGCCTGAAGAATATACTTTTGGGATGTAATTAAAGACAGCTCTACCTTGTACAATACAAAATTGAGCGAACCGGGGAAGCAATTCGTTTCTGCTACTGGATCTGAATTCAAATTCATCTGAACGGAGGTATACCGCTTATGAATTGGTATGGATATGGGCATCTGCTGCCTCTGCGGGTACTCGAAGAAGTCCGTTTCTGGAAAGAGCAAGAGAAGGAACATACGATTGTCATTCGTGCCTTGGTTCCTGATCTTGAACCCTCATATGTCAAATGGCTTGCGGAATGGGAAGCGATTTTTGAGAATAGCGAACGAGTCGCGAATCAGCTGTTGAAGCAAATACTGCCGGGAACCCAACCGCCTGCTCCTTACATCATCCGCTGTATTGAACAGCTCGTGGCTGCGGCCTGCACACAATCGCGTGAGTTCATTAGACAGCTGTACGTCCTGCTGGAGCAAAGTACTGCTGTTCAGCAGGTGCCGATTGCCAAAGTGGTTATTCTGCATTTCATACGTGAATCGGAGTATTTCCTGGGGGTACTTGAAACGCTGAAACAATCTGGAGCTTTGCGAGATTTGGTGTCTGATCCATCTTTTTCACTGGACCATATTCTTCAAACCTCGGAACAACCGGCTGATCCCAACGTACACGTTGCTTCAACGCCCGTGTCTGAACAGCCCTATCGTGAAGCTGTAGAAGAATCGTCCAATGCTGCGGGAAAAATCAATAACTCCACTCCAGCGGTACAGGCACAATCTTCAGCGACTGCTGTAAAGACTCCCAATACAAATGCCGAGGGTACAACCAGCTCTTCAGCAGCGCCAGTCAAAGAGAAACCTGTACCTATTGGCGGACACACACTGCCACCCCTACCCTATGCCTACAATGCGCTGGAACCACATATCGACGAGATGACGATGCGTATACACCATGACAAACACCATCAATCCTACGTAGACGGACTGAACACCGCGGAGAAAAAGCTGGCAGAATCGCGGAAAAAGAATAATTTTGAACTCGTTAAACATTGGGAACGCGAACTCGCATTTAATGGTGCAGGTCACTACCTGCATACCATTTTCTGGACGATTATGAATCCCAAGGGTGGAGGCAAACCCTCCGGTATGCTCGCAGAGCAGATCAAGCGGGATTTCGGTAGCTATGAAGCGTTCAAGAATCAATTCACTGAAGCGGCCAACAAAGTGGAAGGCAGTGGCTGGTCCATGCTGGTCTGGAGCCCGCGGGCGCACAGATTGGAGATTTTACAGGCGGAGAAACATCAGAACCTGTCCCAGTCCGACATCGTGCCTCTCCTGCCACTTGATGTATGGGAACACGCCTACTATCTGAAACACCAGAATGAACGCAAAAAATATATCGAGGACTGGTGGAAGGTTGTGTACTGGCCAGCTGTGGCGGAACGTTACGAAACTGCGCGCAAGCTGTTATGGCCACCTTATTAGGATTCTCGGGCTAAGCATAGCATCGGGGAGTACTCTGAAGCACATTAAATCCATGGTGCTAAATGTTGATTAAAAAAGAGATATCTCCAGCCGAATGACTGAAAGATATCTCTTTGAGTTTGAATACAACTAGTTACTTGCGGATAGAAGCTGCCTCAATCGCTTCATAAGCCCAATGTGTGACAGGTACATCCGACCACTGTCCTGCCGCATTCGTTTCAGCTTGAAGACCGATCAGCTTATTCAGCATTGTAACAGCTTCAGCGCGGGTTATCGGACGACTTGGACGGAACGTGCCATCCTTGTATCCGGTAACTACTCCCGCCGAACTTAATTGTTCTACTGCTTGTTGCGCCCAATGCTCGTTCACATCGGTAAATGCTTTCGGCGCAGTAGTCATCTGAGCAGATGTTAATAACGGCTGTAACACGACAGCCATTTCCGCGCGGGTAATCGCTTGATCCGGCTTAAAGCTGCCATCTGTATAGCCTTGAACAGAACCGGATTGGGCTGCTGCTGATATAGCCGCCTGTGCCCAGTGGCTGGATGTAACATCTGTAAATTCATGACTTCCCTCAAGAGTAGATGTTCCCAGAATACGCGTGATTAATGTTGCCATTTCCGCACGAGTTACATTACGCTCTGGTCGGAAACTGCCATCCGTGTACCCCTGAATATAAGGTTGTGCTTTCAATGTGTTGTCTGTCCAGTCTTTGACCTTAACAATGGAGAATGTACTGAATTTGTTTACTTCAATCTCGACGCCTTGCTGATTATCACCGTTTAGGGTAACCCTTTTGCCGTGTACAAGCTCCTTCGTTCCATCACTATGCTCAATATATACACCTAGCTCCTCAGACTTCACACCTGCAACCTGATTAGCATCTAGAGGCAATATGAGCGTAACAGGTCTGCTCTGTAGATTGGTTTCGATCATCATTGGACGTCCAATGATCTGGATATCCGTTGTGCCTACGAATTGGATGATCGACTCATTCGCCTGTGCTCTCGTTTGGATCTCTGAACGTTGGGATTCCTTCTTCACCGGTACAAGACGGAAATACATATCATCTGTGCGTCCGTTCAAGGAACTCGCCGGAACGATAATCTTTACATTAGGATTAGAAATAACCAGATTCACTCCTTGCTCAGCCAGCATTGCTGACGATTGTGGAGAGAGCTTCAGATCCCACTGTGATACTTCATCTTTTGCGTCCGGGATCAAGACAACCGCTGTACGGGAGCCTGTCTGTTTCAACTGGTCGATAATGGTTTGCGTTTTGCTCTGATCAAGAAAAAGTTCATCCTTAACCGTACCATCTGTTCCTCGAGTACGTTTAATCTCCAAGGAAGCGATCGTTGAAGCTTGATCCCCATTCGCTACATCCACTTTGATTACTTCTTTCTGTGGAGCTTGTGGAGTTGTTGGCGATACAGGAGTTGGAGTAATAACTCCCCCACCTCCCCCATTACCTGGCGTTTCTGGATTGGATGGAGTTATGTTAATCTTCACTGAATTAGAGATTCCATATTCGGATACGCCATCTTCATATACAGCTCTAACAGCGAAAATATATTTTTCGCCTTCTCTAAGATCATTAATTTCCCAACTACTATTCATAATATTAGAAGTAACAAGTACCCATTGTGAAGGGTCTACTGGTGCTGATGAACCTTCGTACATATAGACCGAAGCTAATCCGTTCATGATTGGATCCCAAGTTAACGTAACCTTTTTCTCACCTTTTGTTGCCACTACATGCTGTGGTACAGGAAAGTTCGGGTCTGGATCTGGATTAGATCCACCACCATTATTATTTTCCTCTTGCGGGATCACAACGTTAGATGCAACATAATCTGAATTTTCTTCATCGGAAGTATACGATCTAACTGCAAATACATAAGATTCACCATTCGTCAGCCCACCAATATGTCCATCGATGTAACTGTCCGTCACATTTGTCCACAGATCCGGATCCTTAGGTGCCTCCGTACCTTGGTACATATACACGCGATATTCTAATTCTGGTTCTTCAGTCCATTCAATGGCAGCCTGACCATCACCCGGTGTAGCCACTACGTTTTGTGGAAAAGGCGTTGAGTTTGCAGGAGTTTCATATCCCCGTTCTCCCATGTTCCAGAGCTGACCATTCGTATCTTCTACCGCCAGGAACACTCGGTACGAGGTGCTCTCTTCCAGTCCTGTGAACAAGAACGATCTTTCTTCATTAGCTTCTAGATCAACATAAGATAGATTAGCCAAGGCATGTAATTTAGTATCTTCATCCGACTGTCCCGCATTTTCTTCATCATACGTTCGATTGTCAAAATAAAATCTACCAGCTTCATTAAGCTTCACTATAACTTTAGATGTGGACTGAGTAATTGTTCCGTTTGTAGGATATGGATACAAATAATCTATTGTCCGATCAGGCAGTGGTGGAGTCGGTGCAGTCATAAGCTTGGATGAACGTAATATCGGATACCCATCGTTGATCCTGTTACGAGTTGTCCAAACTCCATCGAAATCCCATCCACTGAAATTAGATTGTTGTTTCATCTGTTCGGTAGTAAGACCCGTTGCATAATTAAAACCATTCTGCTGGTTCGTACTACTCTTGGCTAAATCATAGTAGTTATTAGTAAAGATAACTTGATTCTCTGGATCATTCAGATTACCAATGACTGACCCTATTGTCTGATCATCAACAGGTGATGATGAATTATCAGACATAACGTTTACAGATGCCGCCACATAATTATTAAGTACATTTATTTGAGAGGTGTTACTCGAGCGACGTACTTTATTCACTTCACCAATCAGTCCGCCAATGGCTTCAGCAGAAAAATCATTATTCCCTGTAGCATCAGATCTGACTGAACCAATCACATAGTTATCCGCAATAGTATGGCTAGACTCATAATTAAGCTGGCCAATCAAGCCGCCTACCTGGTAGTTACCCGTCACCTGTCCTGAAGCGTAGCTTTGTTGAATGAAGTTATCATTCGACTCTCCGATCAGTCCACCTATAGCCTCATAACCACTCACTATACCCTCAGCAGCATTTGCAATGATTGTACTCTTGTTACTTTCTCCAACAAGTCCCCCGAGTGAGTCGCGATCCTCACCTAAGGCGATCACTGCGACATTAGTACTATTATTTAGATATTCACTTTTGTCCGATAAACCTGAAATACCGCCAACTTTCATATTCCCTTGTATATTTCCACTGATTTGGACCCCTTCAATATGCGACTCTATGCTCCGTCCGGCAAGTCCGCCTACGATTACATTCCCTTTTATAGAAACATCGTTTAGTTTAAGATTTTTAACCTCAGCACCTTGTAAAACTGAGAACAGCCCCACATACTTCTGATTCTCATCCATCGTTTTCAAACCGGAGATCGAGTAACCATTCCCATCGAACCTGCCTGTAAAAGGCATAAGCTCATCTTCTATCATGTCAGCAATTGGAGTCCAAGATCCTCTGTTCAAAAACGTGCTCATGGCTGCTTCAGAAATATCATTCTTCAGCTTGTAATTACCGTTTAAGTCTTCTCTTACGCAATAGAGCTCTTCAGGCGTACTAATGAGCTTCCATTCAACATCATCAGAATCCGTTTCCGTTATTTCATAGCAACTCTTGGCCTGAACGACGCCTTGTTGAAACACAACTGGCAGCATACCGAAGACCATAAGGAACGATAATATCACGACCCCTATTCGTCTCAGGAGCCTGGCGCGCTTCTGGTGATCCTTTTTTCGCATGTTCGAATCTTCCCTTCTCTTTCTGTTGTAGGAAGATTATAACTATCAGCTCTGAACGGATTCTGAACATTTATCGTCATTTTTCGTGAAAATATGCCTTTTCTCGCATTTTCGCAAAACCACTTTCAAATAAGCATGTTTCTTCCCGTGCAATTTGTTGTTCAGCGGGGCGCGCCTGAATCGAATAATCCAAATGCAGATACAAAAAAAGCAAGCCTCTATACTAGAGACTTGCTTATCATTTGAGAACCACTGTGCAGAGCGTTTACCTTAAGACGCGCAGCCTTCACAGGCAACATAGTTGTCGCCAACCTGTTTGCTAATTGCGATCAGATCGCCCAGCTTGATATCTTCTTCACCTGTAAATTCAAGATCAGCGATACGTGCAACGATCAGGGCAGCTGCTTCTTCCTTGCTTGTAGCCATTTGGCTAAATTCAGACTTTTCGCCTGTAGAAATGACCTCATATAAGTACGTATATCTTAAAGTTTCCATGTAGACACTCTCCTTCCGAAATCACATCATATCATCTCTATTACCCAATTCCAAGTCCAAGCTTCTGAACCTAATCGTAACGCAGTTTCATCTGCTCAGCCGTCCGTCTAACGGCTTCCCGATCCACGGTCAACACACGGCTCGTCTCCGCCAGGGGAAAACGCTGACGCAGTGTACGTACCAGCGAAGCTGTATACGCCGCAGCAGAAGGGACACCTGCCAGTTCCTGCAAACTCGCCATCGTTCCGGGCCGAACATCCGGATAGCCTTCGCTGGCACCGTCTGCTGCATCCTGATAGAACTTACGCACGTCTGCTGCCAATTGGTCCCCTTGTCCTTCCACGATGATAAAGGCCGTAATGATATAAGCCTTGGCCTGTCTACGCTGGGCAATACCACAGAATTTCAGTCCACCCACGCTGACATCATAATCCCCAGGACAGAAGGCGCCTTCGATCTCCCCCGTACGTGCCTGACTCGACCACGGTGTTAGCGATTCAGCAATCAGTGAGGCCATCTCCCGAAAATCATCGTGTATATTGATGGCTCGTCCAGGGTTGGGCAAAATTAAAGAAACGTTAACCACCCCTGGATTCAAGGGAACTGCTGCACCACCGGATGGACGAACGCAGACCGCTGTTCCCTGGCTTCTAATGCGTTCCATCGCTTCTACCGCCTGTGGCAGCCTCCGATCCCGCAGCCCTGCTACAAAGGCATCTGGATGCCGCCATATATGAGCAACGGGCAACTGACCCTCTCCCACCCGGCGGCACATGACTTCTTCCCAAGCAAATGCTTCAAGCACACTGCTCCCGTGCCGCAGCAGCGGTGTCTCCCAAATCTGTAGACGCAATGAATGATCCAGCTGCATCTGCTGCTTTATTCCCGGCGATCCGGGTTGATCTGAATTGGACGGTACACTCATATAAGATAGCCTCCGACTAAACTAATCTGGATGAATTGAAATAATTACGTGATCCTTATGTATCCCCATGAATATATAAATAAGCCGGTTCCCCAGGGAACACGGCTTATTTATGAAAGCTTCCATTGGCACAAGCATCTATACTGCCATTTCAGATCCAGCAAATTGCCGAATGGAAACAACATGATGGTGCCAAAGGATTCAATGCTTCTGGCTTGTCCATCGAGTGGAATGAGCCGATCTTAATCTTTCATGAGCGACAGGAACTCGGCACGCTGTGCCGGGTTTTCACGGAAAGAACCACGTACCGCAGACGTTACCGTCTTGCTGCCCGGCTTCTTCACGCCGCGGGAACACATGCACAAGTGCTCGCCTTCCACGACAACCATGACACCGTTCGGCTCTACTGCTTCAGTCAGAATATCGGCAATCTGTGAGGTAATGCGCTCTTGAACCTGCAGGCGGCGGGTAACTGCCTCCACCAGACGGGCCATTTTGCTTAATCCCACAATCTTGCCACTCGGTACATATCCAATGTGCACCTTGCCGAAGAAAGGCGCCATATGGTGTTCACATTGGCTGTAATAGACAATGTCCTTCACAATGACCAGTTCTTCATGATTCTCGTCAAACGTCACTCCAAGTACATCGCGCGGGTCCACTTCATACCCGCCAAAAATCTCTTCATACATCCGGGTTACGCGTGCAGGCGTTTCAAGCAGCCCTTCCCGCGTACTATCCTCACCGATCAATTGCAAGATCTGCTCAATGTGATACTCGATCTTCTCCCGATTGTCGGATACTTTTGAATTCAAATAATCTTTAACGCCAGCCACTGCCGAACGCCTCCTTTCGAACCACATGCTGTAAGTAGCCATTCACTTCAGCATTATGCAAAATGCTCACTCACAGCTATTATTTTCGGCGGCCCGAGTTTTTACGCGCAGGATGTTGTTGCGGCTGAGGCATCTTAGTGCCAGGCTGCTGGTTCTTCATCATCTGCTGGGCGCGCTGCATCTGCTTGCCATTCAGGTTATAACCCATTTGCTTCGCCATCTTCTGGAGCATGTCGGGATCGCTTTGCATTTTCTCAAGCTGCTTCCGCAAGTAGTATACCCCAATGAAAAATCCTCCGACCAGACCAACAATCAATGTAATAATCGGTATTGCTATTGCCATCTCTTAGACACCTCTGTATGCAATCTAAAAAGCCTGATGATCCGTGTCAGCACATGATGTTATACGCTCACAATGCAAACATGACACGCACCGGATTTCCTGAAAGTTATCATAGCATTTCCGCACGCCTTGAGCAAACGGATTTTCCAGCTATCTACTGAATTTAACATCCAGAAAACAGATCGAAAACATTCAATAAATCTTTCAGGAACATCCGTATAAGTTACATCAGTACCGCCTCTATGAAAACGGTTGTATGCTGAGCCAGATCCACTTCAATCACATCCAGATCATAACGTGTACTGCCACGTGCCACCCGAATGACCGGCCTACCGGGCAAACCCCGGTGCTGACGCACAATGACTCCGGTCTCTCTGGTAGACAATCGAACTGCTGTTCCATTCGGATAAACGGATACACTCCGGTTGAATTCTATCAAAATGTCACGATCCAGCTTCGTGCCAGACATCGCCATCATCTCTTCACAGGCTTCATGCGGCAGCAACCTTCGACCCGAAAGGCCATTGATCAGATTATCATACGTGTTAGCTGCACTGACGATTCTGGCGAACAGATGAATGTCTTTTCCCTTGATACCTCTCGGCTGTCCCGTTCCATCCACATGCTCATGATGCTGCAGAGCTGTATGTGCCACAAGCAGATTGAACTCCCGTTTGGACTTGATCAACTCGAACCCTCTCCACGTGTGATGCAGGGAGGAATTCGCTGCTGAACCGCTGCCGGGTGGCTCCCCCACTTTACCGATGTCATGCAATAGAGCTCCGACGGCTAGATCCTTGAGCTGCACATAGTTAAGCCCCAGATTCAGACCAATGACAGAAGACAGCAAACATACATTCATGGCGTGAACATACTGTGCGTTATCTTTGGTCCGAATATCTGTGAGCTGGACAAGCAGTTCACGCCCATTCAGAACATCGTTCAACAATTTATCGATGCTGATGGCGACCTTCTTCGGGCTCCAGTCCTTCCCGGAACGGATAGATTCAAGAGTTACACTCATTTCATTAATAACTGCTTTTTTCGTGGCTTCATCCAGAATGTCTTCTGTATCCACATCTTTATAAGCTTCATCCTGGATGTATAGCATGGTCACGCCAATACGCTTCAGCGTATTAACCATAAATACGGTGAGTTGGACTCCGGCAGACAGCAATACCGTACCGTTACCGGAATATACTGTTTTGCCCAGAAACTCTCCCGCTTCCACGCTCTCCACGTTAACATACTTCATGAACGTCCCCCGCTCTTACGATTGCTGCTCCAATGTGAGCAATTGCTCTTTGGTTTGCAGCCCACCTACATAACCCACCAGGGTTCCGTCTTTACCGCTGATGCGGTGACAGGGAATAATAATCGGAATCGGATTTTTACTAATGGCATCCAGAACTGCTCGAACAGCTTTGGGCCTACCGATGATTTCCGCAACCTGTTGGTGTGTTGAGGCCTCTCCATAAGATATATCGGACAGGACTTGCCATACTTGTAGCTGGAATGGTGTTCCAAACAAATCGAGCTTCAGTTCAAACGCTTTTCGTTCTCCTGCAAAATACTGCTTCAACTGCTGTGCAGCTTCACTCAGCTTCTCTTCATTTTTCTCATATCGATATTCGCCAATCCATGTACGGGCCCATTGTTGCAGATGTGCCTCGCGCACATGGAATGCACCGAAATCAATGTGACACAGGCCCTTATCCGTGGCACAGAGCGTTAGTGTACCGATCGGTGTCAGTACCTCGTCGTAATATACCGGCGTACCATGCAGGCCTGTTACGGCTGATGGTTTCCATGCTGCAGCTTCCGTTTTGGCAGGCTCTGTCGTCTGCCCGTTCTGTTCGGGTGTCTTATTCTGTTCCTTCTGATCCTCAGGCTTATCGTTGCTCTTTGGCTCTGCCTGAGGCTTATCGGGTAAGGTCTCGGACGAACTCAGTCGTTCCTTGGCCTTCTGCAGCATGCTTAGCACGTTCCCATCTTGTTCGTTAGCGGCAGCTTCCCCAATGGCTCTCATTGCGTCTTCTCCTCCAATTCTGCTCAGCGCCCAAGCTGCAGTTCCCCGCAGCTCGGGACGCGGATCACGCTTCAGTACCTCCGTTAGTTTCGGTACAGCGGTTTTGTCTTTGAAATTGCCCAGGGCAATTACGGCGTTGCGCTGGATTGGCTTCTTGCCCCGCCAAGCGGCGGAACTTTGGCCAAAGCGCTCTTTGAATTCACGGTTACCGATGTCAAGCAGCGGTATCAGCAAAGGTTTTACAATCTCCGGATCGGGATGAAACTCGGGATGGTGGTCCCAGTTTTTACCCCGATTCTTCGGACAGACAATCTGACAGGTATCACAACCGTACAGACGGTTGCCAATTTTCAGCATAAACTCTTCATCCACGAAGCCTTTCGTCTGGGTCACAAACGAAATGCAGCGCTGTGCGTTCAGTTGTCCCGGTCCCACCAATGCTCCTGTTGGACAGGCATCAATACACTTCGTACATTCACCACAATCCTCGGTTACCGGGTTATCTGGCTGAAACGGAATATTCGTGACCAGTTCGCCGAGAAAGATCCATGAACCGAATTTGGGCGATATAATGGCACAGTTCTTGGCACTGAATCCTATCCCCGCACGTTGGGAAACAGCACGGTCCACCAACGCCCCCGTATCTACCATACTTTCAATCATGGCTTCAGGTACGCGTTCACGTATAAAGTTAACCAGCTTGTCCATCGCTGCACGCAGGACTTGGTGATAATCCTGCCCCCAGGCGGAACGAGCCAGAATACCGCGGTATGCACCCGGCTCGGACTTCGGCGGATTGACCATCTTCGATGGATAAGCAACAGCAATAGCAATGAGCGAAGCAGGCTCTCCATCTTTTAGTTCGGGACGCACCCTTTTCTCAATATCAGGCTCCTCAAATCCGGACTCGAATCCTTTCACCCGATGTTGCTCCAGAATGGATTTCAAGGTCACGAATGGTTCTGCCGAAGCGAATCCTATATCATCAATACCCATCTCGGGAGCAGCTGCCTTAATCTCTTGTTTTAACTTCTCCCATACAGCTGCTGCCTTTGCTGCTCCGGTCTGTACACTCGTCATATCTATTCCCTCTCTTCTTCCACGCTAATTCCGTAAATAGTGAACGCCCGCCTCAGGTGGGAGGACAGGCGCTGATTTCGATATACAAGTCGGACATACCGGAGCTAGAAAGAAACCGAGTCTATATCGTTTAACGCAAAATGTAGCGTGAAGTTGTTGTCCTTGTCCTGCTAACATTTTACAGTTTTTTAATTTCCGAGAACGGCCAAAAAATAAACTCCGCCCTGCCTACAATTTCACTGGATGTAATGCTGCCAAACACACGGCTATCCTTGCTCTTGCCTTCATGACGGTTATCTCCCATCACAAAGTAATGATCCGCTTCCAGCGTAATCGGTCCAAAATCAGGGTCCTGAACCTCAGTATCCGTGTACGTTTCCGCTTGCTGCTCCCCATTCACGAACAGATGATGATCCCGTACTTCAACCGTATCACCGGGAAGTCCGACAATCCGTTTGACCAGAAAATCTTTTTTCTCCACACCTTCGCTTGGATCACGAAGTACAATAACATCCGATCGGGACGGTGTCCCAAAATCGTATACAATTTTATTCACAAACAAACGGTCCCGCTCAACCAGCGTGGGCTGCATCGATTGACCTTTGACCATCGAAAGATTGAATACAAACAGGTTCAACAGCATCATGATTACAAAAGCAATCACTATCGTTTTCACCCAGTCCCAAAGCTCTGCACCCCAGGATTTCCCCGGTTGATCAGGCACTCCCGGACCATTTCGTTCCTTGGAAGCCACATGCTCCGTTGAAAGATTATTGGAGTTCAAAGAGACACCTCGTTTATCAATTTTATAAAGAAAAACATCGATCGACGTACTTTCAAGGCAGACAGATCGCATATAATGAACGTTTTTCTTAAAAATATCAGGAAGCTGGCGTTCCACGTTTATATGTTCTGATATTACCAAAATCGAGTGATCATAATCCTTTTAATTCTACTTCATTTGCAAGGGTGAAACAATTGGTTATGAGCACCAACACAACTTGAAGGGTGAATTACAACGGGATTAAAACAGTTAAACCAGGGATTAAGTTAAATGGAATGGCGTTCAGAAGTGGCGAAAAAAGGGGAATAATCGGTGAATAGCACCCATATAAATAGAAAGGCATATCCCTCACGTTGTTACACGCTGAAAGATACGCCTAATATAAAATGAAAATCTGTTTATATTTCTTTTTAACCATGCAAACTAAGCTTTGGACAAGATACTAAGTTTCTGGAAAGCGCTCATAATCTGATTGGCACCGTAACCCATTGCTTCATAAAGAGGCATGGCCACTTTGTTGTGCTCATCACCCGCCACCCATATTTGACTGACTTTACGCTGCTGGAACCTTTGTTCCATGGCCTCGACAAGTTTTTTGCCGACTCCGCGGCGACGATAGTCTGGATGGACCGCAATACGATAGATGCATCCCTGGTTGTGGTCAATCGTACCGATCAAAGCGCCGACGAGGTCTCCCTCTTCTTCCGCAACCATGATCAGGTCAGAATCCCATGACAATTGACGGGCAAACGGGCCCATCGTGTTCTCATAACACTCTTCCGATAGTGCAACCTGGAGAAGCTCTGTCATCTGGCTTGCATCACTCAACTGAAAGGAACGAACGTGCATGTCTTAAATCTCCCTTTTCGTTAGCTTAGATGAGGTTTTACAAAAAGGGGCTCCCCTTTTTACCAAAAACCCAATGTTCATATAATGACAAAAAACGAGAAAATACCGCTTCTTCGTCAATTAAACCATACTTTACGCCATAAAACACGCATTTTCTTTTGAAAGCGCTTAATTGTAACCGTTTACATCCGAATATTAAATTTTCTCTCTATTTAAACACCTAAAATCACATAAATAGTTTCATAATGGGTAAAATATGTTTGTTATCTCTGACCCATGAATGGATTAACATCTGGGGGGACTTAATAAACAAAAATGTTGCTTAATTAGCCCGAATGCGGTTTAATATTAGTGACAAGGGTATTATTACATAGGTACCTGTGGCAATTTGCATAAATCCTGTGAGCGACTTTCACTCAGCAAGATATAGATCGAAGTGATCCTATTCGTCTAGAACTTGTCCCGGAAGCGATTCGAATTGAATTATGCAAAATGCTGACCTTAACAAAAATTCAAAAATCTCAGGAGGTATTTCACTATGACTTTTCAATTACCAGCACTTCCTTACGCTAACGACGCACTGGAACCACATATTGATGCGCAAACGATGGAAATTCACCACGATCGCCATCACAATACTTACGTAACGAACTTGAACGCAGCTCTGGAAAGCGCTCCTGAACTGCAAGGTAAAAGCTTGGAAGATCTGATTGCTAACCTTGACAGCGTACCTGAAGGTATCCGCACAGCCGTTCGCAACAATGGTGGTGGACATGCTAACCACAGCCTGTTCTGGGAAATCATCGGACCTAACGGCGGCGGCGCTCCTACTGGAGACATCGCAGCAGCAATCGATAGCGAACTGGGTGGCTTTGACAAATTCAAAGAAGATTTTGCAAAAGCAGCTACAACTCGTTTCGGTTCCGGTTGGGCTTGGCTCGTAGTTGGTAAAGATGGCAAATTGTCCATCACTAGCACACCTAACCAAGACAGCCCCCTCTTCGAAGGTCTGACTCCGGTTCTGGGTCTGGATGTATGGGAGCACGCTTACTACCTGAAATATCAAAACAAACGCCCTGACTACATCGGTGCTTTCTGGAATGTAATCAACTGGGACGAAGTAAACAAACGTTACGCTGCAGCGAAATAAGACTGCTGGCATAATAGAAGAGCCTGATTTGGTCAACACGACCGAATCAGGCTTTTTTTTATTTGCTTTTGCTTGCTGCACTGGGTTATGAGTAATCCTTCTACGGCTACGAGCTTTAAGTTAAGAATCCTTAGTCCTTAGAGCAAGTATCCTCATTCAAAGACGGTTAGTATGGAGTAGTTTCACTATTCATTAACATCGTCATATGCCCCTGCAAAATAACTGCTGATCAGCTTCAGGAATATATTCGGAAATGCCATTTTGTCCATATCTTCTGGACCAATCCAGCGATAGGTCAGGCCATCACCCTTACCTGTCAGTGTGCTCAGCGCCTGGTCACTAACGTCAGATGGTGCGAGCAGCTCTCCATCGTTAAGCGATGTTGAGATGTTCTGTGCATGAGGAGTGCCCGGCTCCGATGGCGATTTGGCTGACTCAGGTGACACAGCTGATGATGCGGCTGTGCCCTCCCTTGTTACCGCCTGTGCGTCGTAGGCGGCTCTGGCTTCCGCGGCGATCAGCGGAAGCTCGTTACTCTGGTCCTGCTCGGTGCATTTGTACACCTGCAGGCTCCAGACAATGTGGCTGAACACATGCTCCGCATGGGTAGCCAGCCCTTCCGGGCGGGCAGCGAAGCCTTCCGCCCAAAGACTGCCGGCCAGCAAAGCCATGGCCGGCTCATCTGCCAGCGGCCCCGCCGCCTTGCCGGCTGCGGCGGGCGCCGCCAGCACATGCGGCAGCTCCCACATGCGGGCCAATAGGCCCGTCGCTGGGCGCTGGCGCACAAGCACACGGCCGCGATGAGCACCGCGGCCCTCCACAATGGCGACCAGCCGCTGCTCAGGGCGCGGCGGCTTCGCCTTGGTCTTGACCGGCAGCGTGAGCTCCCGTCCGGCGATGCGGCCGGAACATTGCTCCATGACCGGGCAAGTCAGGCAGTGCGGCGCTTTGGGCGTGCACACCAGTGCGCCAAGTTCCATCAGCGCCTGATTGAAATCACGCGCACGCCCTTCTGGAATGAGCTCTCCCGCGAGCTCTTCCATCAACACCCGGGTGCTGCCCTTCATAATGTCCTCATCAATGAGGAAGTATCGGGACAGGACCCGCATCACATTGCCATCCACCGCTGGCTGCGGCTGGTTGAAGGCAATGCTGAGAATGGCCCCGGCTGTATACGGGCCCACCCCTTTTAACGCAAAGACTGCCTGCTTGTCCTGTGGCATCTCCCCACCGTGCAGCTCCATGACTTGTCTGGCAGCTGCTTGAAGATTGCGGGCACGCGAATAATATCCGAGCCCCTCCCAATTTTTCAAGACCTCTTCTTCCGGTGCTTCAGCCAAAGCCTGTACAGTCGGAAAATTCCCAATAAAACGGTTGAAATACGGGATCACCGTATCCACCCGAGTCTGTTGCAGCATAATTTCCGATACCCACGTGAAATAAGGATTGTTGTGGCGACGCCACGGCAAATCCCGTCTGTTGACCATATACCAATCCAGCAAATTCACGCTGAAATGTCGTTTCTGTTCCAATAAACCCATATTCCCGTCCTCTCCTGTTACCATGCTTACGTTCTTCACACGTTCTCCCACATTGTTACTGTTCAGATTCAGGCAACGTCTCCCCCATCTGCTCTACAATAGCAAAGGCCGCAGCCAGCTCCGTCTGGTGAGTAATACTCAAGTGAATATCATACTGCTTGCCGTATGGCAGTTGCAGTCGTTCCCACGCTTCATCAGACAGTGTGGCAACGGGACGTCCTTTCGCATCAGGCAGCACTTCAATGTCGGTAAAACTCATCATGCTTCCAATGCCGCAGCCAAATGCCTTGGACACAGCTTCCTTCGCTGCAAATCGACCAGATACAAACTCCACCATCCGTTTTCCCCGATGCTCCGCAATCTCCTGCTCTGCATGCGTTAAAATCCGCTTCATAAACGCTTCGGCGTGTTGACCTGACAACAGCCTGCGCATACGCCCAATCTCCAGTACGTCATTTCCAATGCCATATATCATTAACGCTTCACCCGCTTAACCTTTTATGCTGTAAACGATCTCCATTCGGTCATCTGATCCGTAACTTATCCGAACACGTATTCTATTGTAGCAGGAGGCGCGCATGGATGCGAGTACCTTCGTCCACATTACCATTTATGTTAAAATATGAATCGGGAATAGAAGAAACTTTAGGAGGAATAAGATATGTCCACAGCATTTGAACTGCCTGCAGGCGAAGATGCCGTCATTCGCGGAAATATATTCACTGCACGGCAACCCGCTCAAGGAATCATTATCCTGGCTCACGGTTACAAAGGCTTCAAAGACTGGGGCATGTTCCCCTACACTGCATCCCAGCTAAGCGAGAACTATCACGTCCTGACCTTCAATTTCTCTCACAACGGAGTTGGAGAAGATCTGGAGCAATTTTCTGAACTTGAAAAGTTTGCAGTCAATACGTACAGCCGGGAGCTTGCCGACTTGGCAACACTGCTTGATTATGTGTCCACACAGCCAGAACTCCACGGACTGCCGGTATTTCTACTTGGACATAGCCGCGGTGCAGGCGTAAGCCTCGTGTACGCGCTGGATCATCCCGAACAGATTGCAGGCGTACTCTCTTGGAACGGCGTAACCAACTTGGATCTCTTTACCCCTGAGCAAAAAGAAGAAATGCGCACACAGGGCCGCAGCCATGTCACGAACGGGCGAACTGGCCAGCAGATGCCTCTGGACGTGTCCATTCTGGAAGACTTGGACGCGCATAAGGAGCGTTACGCAATCATTGATCGTTTGGCTTCTTCCCCTCTGCGTGTGGCACTTATTCAGGGAACAGAGGACGGCACACGGCTGCGTGACGGCTCGGCCGCACTGGTTCAGGCTCGCCCGGATATCCCGTGGCACCAGATTCCCGGCGGAAATCATACTTTTAATACTGTGCATCCATTCAAGGAATCGACGACGCAGCTTGAGCAGGCGATCGCCGAAACACTTCGCCAGATCGCAAATTGGATTAACTAATCTTGCATAACAAAAAGAGTCGCTGCCTTATGCAGTGACTCTTTGCTGTTCAGATGCTTGCATAGCCCATATCAGATCATGGCATGCTTACAATCCATATTAGATGCCAGGAATGGCATTACGTTTGTGATGGGTACGTGTGTAGAATGCTTCAAGACGCTCCTGTGCAGCCGGATCAATCTGTTTGCCTTCCAGATAGTCACTGTTCGCTTCATACGAAATGCCCAGTTCATCTTCATCAGTCTGGCCTTCCCAGAGTCCCGCTGATGGAGCCTTGTCCAAAATGGCCTGTGGCACGTTTAAATACGCAGCCAGCTGACGCACTTGACGTTTGTTCAGGCTGCTCAGTGGTGTAATATCCACGGCGCCGTCACCCCACTTGGTGTAAAAGCCCGTGATGGCTTCAGAAGCATGGTCTGTTCCGACAACCAACAGGTTTTCCTCAAAGGACAGAGCATATTGCATCACCATACGGGTTCTTGCTTTCACATTCCCTTTGCCTTGATGAGTCATATGACGCGGGCTGCCCATGGATTTGAAACCTTGTTCCACTTCGAGTGCGATTTCGTTCACTGCATCTTCGATGTTGGTTTCCACAACGTGCTTCAGGTCGTAGGCTTTTGCTACAGCATAGCTATGGTCAATGTCCGATTGCTCACCGTAAGGCTGGAATACACCCAGCGTTTTGTATTCCTTATTCTCTTCAGCTGTAAGCTCGTCCGTTGCTTTTTTGCAAAGTGCCGTAGCTACAGCGCTGTCAATCCCGCCACTGATTGCAATAAGCAACCCTTTGGAATTGGCATTTTTCACATAGGTTTTGAGAAAGTCCACGCGCTTGCGCACTTCCTCTTCTTCATTAATGCTTGGTTTAACCTTCAATTCAGCGATGATCTGTTGTTGCAAACTCATCGTTCACACACCCCGTTTCTAAATTAATGAAATTTGATGTCCATTTTGAAAGGTCCGAATGGTTCAATAACCCTATTCGCTCAAAATGAAACGCCCCGGCATCGGTCATCCGAAAGGCGGGGCGTTGCTTGAGCTAATTAACGGCAGTAACGGTCAAACACACTTGTGAGTTCAGCCGCAATTTCCTCCGCAGAACGATCTTCCACTTGATGACGCTCAATAAAGTGAACGAGTTCTCCGTCTTTCATCAGAGCGATGGAAGGTGAAGATGGAGGATATGGTGCAAAGTATTCACGTGCTTTTGCTGTAGCTTCTTTGTCCTGACCAGCAAATACTGTGTACAGGTGGTCTGGTGTAATATCATGTTGAAGTGCTTGGGATACACCTGGACGGCATTGACCTGCGGCACATCCGCAAACCGAGTTAATGACAACCAGAGCGGTTCCTTTGGCATCCGGCAAACTTGCTTCAACTTCTTCTGGAGTCCGCAACTCCTGAATTCCCAAACGAGTCAGATCATCCCGCATCGGTTGAACCATATCTTTCATGTATTGATCAAATGACATAGACATTCGGTTTCACTCCTTAAACATGTGAGTTCTATTATTTAAAAAATTAAATGCTTTTGTGCTATTCCTATTATACATCCCTAATCAATGAAAGCAAGGTTCAAACACCGCCTGCGGAAAGGCTTCTCCTTCAATATTATGTCTCATTCCTTGGCAAAACATGCTTAAAGTTCAGCGTTGAAATGCAACCTTGAAAGTTGTACCCTTCCCTTCCTCCGATTCGACGGTAATGGTTCCGTTATGCCGTTCAACAATACTCAGACACATGGATAATCCCAGTCCGGTTCCTTTGGCCTTGGTCGTAAAAAAAGGTTCGAACAGCTTCTCCTGCTTCACTCTAGGTATTCCTGGGCCTGTATCTCGCACACACAGCTCCACGGTGTCATCCACCAACCGGGTCTCAAGTGTAAGTACCCCTTTTTCATTCATGGCTTCCATCCCGTTACGAGCCAGATTAAGTACCACTTGTTTGATTTCCTTTGAATTTAGATGCAGCTTCGGCACATTGTGAGCCAGCATAAATTCAATACTCTGACCTCGCAAATTTGCATCCGCCCATAACAAAGGACTTAGTTCATGGATGATATCATGCAGCTGGCATTCTTCTTTCTCGGCAATTCGATTCTGAGCCAATGACAGAAAATCATTAATAATGCTATTCGCCCGATCAAGCTCTTCCAGAACGATCCGGTAATAGTGATCCAGGGACTCTGGACTCTTTTCCTGCATTAATTGAAGAAAACCACGCACAACCGCCATCGGATTCCGTACTTCATGGGTAATACTTGCGGCCATTTGGCCGACAAGACTGAGGCGATCCACATTATCGAGCTCGCTCCGCAGCATTTCAAGCTCAGTAATATCCTGAATGATCAACATGGCTCCGATAGCCTCTCTTGGCAGTTCTGCTGAATACGCGTATATGGGAACCGTCCGGGATTGGAACACGTTTGAACCGTAACGCACTGTTAGCCCACTCACTTCTCCATGAACAATGGCTTTACGAATACTGCTCTCCATCTTGTCTGCCTGGGCTTGTTCGACAAACTGACTCGCTGGTTGCCCAATCAAATCTGGTGTGGTTGTGCAAGGCAGTTGATCCCGCGCCGTTTGCTCCATCGTATCATTGACGAACTGCACGGTCCCTTCCTTATCTACGGTTGCGATGGATAATGGGACGGCATTCAGAATTTGGTTAAGCTTTTCCGTTTCGGCTATGTATCTATGATGAACTTCAGACAAATGTTGCTCAAGCCCCCGGTGATGTTGCATCTGTTCAATCCAGAGCATACTAAGACTTCCAGCAATAACTGCACCGATGGTATATCCCAGGGCTAGCAATACCCACTGTACTATTGAGAATGTTGGCTGGCTTTCCATCAATGGAATATACAGTACACTGGACACAACCAGCTCTGCCGTTATTAAGGCGATAACTGTTGCCATTTTGCGTGAACGTGTATAATGCTTGAATCGTTTGGCTGACAACCATACAATAGGATAGAGAAGGATGCCCGTTTGAAGTAGAAATCCGTACAGATTATAGGGATGCGCAAAGAGAAAATAGAAGAGTATCTGGAGAAGAGACAGCGTTAGACCAATGCGAGGCCTGCAATACAATATGACTAGCGTCAGGGGCACAATGCCCAAGGAGATGGGAACTGACACCGGACTCCCATAGTGGGCAAAAAGCAGACATAGCAACATGCTCACCACACTGGTCGCGGCAAAACTGGTCTGTACCATCCTATGATATCCTGCCTTGGCAACCGCTTGCTTGGAGAGCCCCAAGTGCAATAATGGAATCAGGAATACCGCAGCTCCTGCAAGCAGTATTTGTAAAAGAATGTCCTTCAACGCAACCACAATGCCATCTCCCTCCTCTGCCTGCACATTCCCTCATGTATTTCTGATTAAAACATAGGCGACAGTATATTACAATATATCCCTTAAGACTGCATAATAGAACTGCTAATACATTTGTATTGTTTCATAAACAGGCAGGAGTAGACAGGGTTTTCGGAAAACAGACAAAATCAATGAAAAAAGAGGGTAATAATGCATGTATGATGTCATTGTAATTGGCGGTGGATCTGCGGGCCTCATGGCCTGTGTTGCCGCTGCCGAGCATGGAGCCTCAGTGCTTCTGCTGGATAAAGGAGATCAACTCGGCCGTAAACTCGGGATCTCTGGCGGCGGTCGCTGCAATGTGACCAATGCCAAGGAGACGGATGAACTAATCCGGCATATTCCGGGCAATGGACGCTTTTTATATAGTTCATTTCAGAATCTGGACAATCAGGGAATTATGCGGTTTTTTGAAAATCTCGGTATTGCCCTGAAAGAGGAAGATAACGGGAGAATGTTCCCGGTAACCGATAAAGCCAAAACGGTCGTTGATGCGTTGGTTGGTAAAATTGTTTCCCTTGGGGTAGAGATTCGCACCAAACAGCCGGTTAAGGAATTAATTCAGAACGGTCAACACGTGCAGGGTGTAAAGCTGGCTTCTGGTACAACGGTACTTGCACGCTCTGTTATTATCGCTACCGGAGGCAAATCAGTTCCTCAAACCGGATCAACCGGTGATGGCTACCCTTGGGCTGAAGCGGCTGGACATACGATTACAGAGCTGTATCCGACGGAAGTACCGATTGTGTCTGGCGAGAGCTGGATTCAATCCAAAGAACTGCAAGGCTTGTCCTTGCGAGATGTCGGGTTATCTGTTCTAGATGCCAAAGGCAAATCGGTTATCTCCCATCGCGGAGATATGATCTTCACCCATTTCGGCGTATCAGGACCGATCGCGCTTCGTTGCAGCCAGTTCATTCGCAAGGTGCAAATGAAATCTGGGAACCCTCAGGTCACGATGAGTATTGATCTGTTCCCCGATCTGTCCCCCGGTGCTCTGGAAGCCCAGGTTCAGCAGGTGCTGGAGCAGGAATCCCGAAAGGCCGTCAAAAACATACTCAAAACATGGGTTCCTGAGCGCATGATTCCATTGATGATGAAGCGTGCAGAGATCAGCGAAGACCTCACATTTCACCATTTCCCCAAAGGCATGTTAAGTGCATTAGTGGGGTTAATGAAAGATTTCACCTTCCGCGTAGACGGAACTCGTTCTCTCAAAGAAGCCTTTGTGACTGGTGGGGGAATCCACTTAAAGGAAATATACCCCAAAACAATGGAATCCAAGCTGCTGCCGGGACTATTCTTTTGCGGTGAAGTTTTGGATATTCACGGCTACACGGGAGGCTATAATATTACCGCTGCCTTCTCTACGGGGTACACGGCTGGCATGCATGCTGCAGAGTATAAAAACGCTCACTAATGACTTGAACATAGGATGTTGATGGACAGAGTTAGGGGCCACATCACGTAAGTTTATTAAGAGCATGAAAAAACCTCGACATCCCGCTATCGGCGGGGTATCGAGGTTTTTTTGAGATGTATGCAATCCAGAATCACTGTCACCAACAAGGCAAGCAGCATCGTTGCCCCTGTTGTATTTACGCCTTCACACTGCCCGAGAAACCATCCACTGAATCATCGAATGTCGGATCTTCATCCCGGTTAGACATCTCCTGTTCGGGATTGCCCCCCTGGGTTCCGCTCGCATAACCTTCATTCCAATCTTCATTCACGAGATGAGCCGGAATGGATATATTCTGAAACTGATCCAATCCATCTGTATCGGAGAGAAACACCGCACTTCCTCCGTGTGACTGTACGATTTCCACAGCAGATAGCGTATCCTGTCGATCTGTAGGAATGTACAATTCAAGCGGCCCTGACTGGTATGGCTTATACCCAAGTTCCTCCAAAGTTGCCTGCGCCGCGAGCAACGCTGCATTGTCTGCAAAATGTACCTGAAGTTCACTATCATCCAACATGATTTTTTCCTCCTTGCGAGAGCCGATCCCTTACTTTCAAAATCGTAAGACCCGTCTCCTATAGCATGGTCAGTTACTTCATCTGATATGCTACTGAACAAGGAAGAATATCAACTAAGCGGATCGGATGTAACGAATCCAGCCTGTTATAGATAGGACGAACAGCCCGAATGCTACGACAGCCGCAGCCGTAACGATACCTTCCAGCCAGCCTAGCCAGGCTGCTCCCAGTGAAAATCCCATTAGAATCCCTAGCGGAACGAACAACATCCGTACCATGGTCACACCTGCAAGATTTAACGCCTCGGAATCATAGGATACAAGCTGAACGTACTCCGAGGTTGCAAATACCTCCCAGGAACGATAGAAAAGTACGCTCAACATGATGACCAACAAGCCACACACG
The DNA here is from genome assembly GCF_900221055.1 of Paenibacillus sp. RU5M. NCBI lineage: Bacteria > Bacillati > Bacillota > Bacilli > Caryophanales > Paenibacillaceae > Paenibacillus > Paenibacillus sp. RU5M. The sequence goes on from NZ_OBQM01000005.1 coordinate 98,142, forward strand.
ATTACATTGACCGGGAAAGGTGGTAAAGCAACGGCAGCAATCGAAAGGCCGCCAAGCTGCAAGTACAATTTCATGGTCGAGGAGTTACGAAAAAATGCTTTGAATGCCGTCTCAGCTGTCCGATTAGAGATCGTTCGATGACGCAGCAACTTGCGCTGCTTGCGGAATATGATCGTCCGGGTGCGTGGTGCTTTCGGTTTGGTTACAGATCGACTCAGTAAAAGGGCTGTGAACTTTAGCCTTTCTCGTAAATCTTCACGCACATCGCCCTCAAAGGTTCCCTTCATCTCCAGCCTCAATCGGCCAACCAAAATCAGAAGAAGGATTGCGGCCACAATACCTGCAAGCAGTGTCCAGATGTGTCCATGCATCCAGGATGTTACTCCAATCGTGATAATGCCCATGGCAACTGCTAAAGGGATTATGCGAATCCAGCGTCTCCATCCGGTATAACGTACTTTCGTCATATGAAGTACAATGACCTGGAATGAAGCTACTGCGCCAAACCAAATCGCTATTAGTGCGATATGGATAAATGACATGTCATACACACGGGACCATAGTGGTGAAGTCAACGCCGTAATTGCAATCATTTTACCCAAATGCTGCAAGCAAGCCCGGTAGATCCCTTGTTTCATCAATGTACGCATCCACAGCGACCGCGACTTCAGGAATAACACATCCGCTTCCTCTACAAATATAAGAATTCCACCTGTAAGCATAATGACGTCGATCAGTCCTGTCAGTGTAGGCAGCGTTAATCCGGTCGCCCATGAGGGCAGTGGTTTGGACCATAAACTCACGTACCATCCGCTGAAATACAGCAGACCCGGAATAAGCAGGTATACCCATACCGTCCAATCTACTACCAGTTTCAGGTTTTTTAACTGTTCATTGAAGTGCTCCTTGCGTCTGCGTCTATATAAACCAAGTGGCGTATATGCTCGAGAGGTCTCCATCTTCCCCCCCCCTTCCCGGTTAGGATGTCAGTGTATCGAAACAATCAAACAACGAGGCATCCGGCAAATCTGCGGCTGCACGGATTTCGTCCAATGTTCCTTCGGCAGCAGAGCGCCCGGAATGAATAAGAATAAAACGATCACAGATTCGCTCAGCGGTATCCAGTACATGCGTTGACATAAGGACACCCGCACCACGGCGGCGCTCATCGTCCAGCAATTTTAGAAAATCCTTGGTTGCGCGTGGGTCCAGCCCGATGAAAGGCTCGTCCACAATATATACATCCGGCGAGGACAGGAAGCCGATCATCAGCATCATTTTCTGCCGCATCCCCTTGGAGAAACTGGCCGGAAGATCATTGCGAACGTGGTCCATGCCGAAACGAACCAACATCTCCTCCGCCCTGGCAACAAAGACCTCTTCCTCCATCTCATAGGCAGCCGCCGCCAGATCGAGATGTTCCCACAGGGTCATATATTCGTAAAACACAGGTTGTTCCGGGATATAGGCATAACGTCCATCTCCCCCAATGATTACTTCATACTTCGCATGCTCAAGCAGGCCAAGCAATGTTTTGATGGTCGTGCTTTTGCCAGCACCATTCGGTCCGATAATACCCAGCAGTTCCCCCGGCGCCACGTGTAATCGGATGTTCCTGATCGTGGATTGACCCGCCTCATATCCTGCTTCCGTAATATGTACGTCCAATATGGACTCCTGTGCGGCTGTATTTTTGTTTTCGATTTCCATATCATTCACTCCCTGTCCTGTCAGGTGCTTGTTCGGTTCTTTATTGATATTGTAATCGAGTTCGTGAGGAATTGTTTGATCATTTTAAGCTTTTGTTCTTAAGTTGGATCATACTGTGAAAATACCTGAAAATGTGAGACCTGAAGCACTGGAAGCTTTTTTTGATGTTTTTGAAGAGGATGAATGACACAGCACAAGCTGGAGTGAAGAACTATTCTTTGTTGGACTCTTCTGTAAATCCCGCCCAAAAAACTTTGTTTGGAGAAGATGCCTATCCTTCTATAGTCGAAAAAGCTAGTGCTTTATTAGAGTCTTTAGTTAAAAATCACTGCTTTCATAATGGGAACAAAAGGACAGCTTATCTCGTGACCAAATCGTTTTTGATGTTGAATGGTTACCATCTCCAAATGGAACGTCAATTTGCAGTAGAGTTCGTGGTCAATATTGCAGAGGGAAGCACTCATTTGAAAGCATCGCAACTATATTAAAGGACCATTCAGTCGTGCGGTAACATAATTTTATAATAAACAAAAGAAGCAGGGGTTCCGGAACCCCTGCTTCTTTATATTACAGTGAAAATCTCATATTTGCATACTCGTTTCACTCACCTGTAATCATGTAGTTTGCTGTAAGACTCCCGTCCATATCGTTCTTTTTTCGCCTACGAATCGCTACATAAATCACGCCAAGCAACGTCAGCAAAATGCCTGAACTGATAAAAGCCGGAATAACTCCGAATGAGGTCACCAGAAATCCACCTACCACCGGACCCATGATGTTACTGGCCGTCATGATGCTGCCAACCGTTCCAAACACACGCCCCGTCATGGATTCAGGCGTTTGCTCCTGAAGTAGAATTTGGAACGGAACAATGGCAAACCCAACCCCCACACCTGCCAAGGCAAATAACGATATCAGCAGTAAATTAGCGCCAAGACCAGCATGCGGCCATACTCCTACGATCATGCCTACTCCACCAATGACAAGACCCATCAATGATGTTCCAAGACCCATCTTGATTACATGCCCCGCCTTCTTCCACTTCTGAACACTCATCGCTGCAATTAACGTCCCAACACCGCTAGCCGCGACACACCATCCGAGCAGATCACTTGAAATATCAGGAAGCTGCCTAAACAGGACTACCGTCTGGGAATCCGCAAATTGCAGAAACAGAAGGGCTGAGGCAAGCAGGACTAAAGAGGTACCCACATGAGGAAGAGATGCGAGCATGCGGATGCCTTCCATTGTATCTTTCATAAACGTAGCTTTTTTACCTGCTGGAGCAACACCTGCTGTCTCTTCCCTTACTTGTTCTAAGTTCTGATTCACAGATTGGATCACTCGCGCTCCAGGAATCCATAGCAAAATAATGCCTGAGATCAGAAAGGACGCGGAATCCAACACGAAACACCAGGTGATCCCAAAAGCGGCAACCAACAGCCCGCCAAGAGCCGGACCGATAATTTTGGACATCTGTTCAATCACCGAGCTGATGGACACCGCCTGCCCCAATTGCTCCTGCGGCACAATCTCCTTAAGCTTGCCGTTCTTGGCCGGTGAGAACACCACATCGAATAAAGACTTGAGAATAAGCAATACATACACATGCCAGATTTGATCCGCAAAAATGAGCCCTCCAACGATCACAATTCGCGCACCGTCTGCGCCGATCATCAGCCACTTGCGATTGACCCGGTCCGCCAGTGCCCCTGCAAATGGACCTGTAAGTAAGACAGGCAATGCTGCACAGAGCGTGGTGAACGTAATCTCCCATGGCGTGGCATTCCAGCGAATGCCCACCAGCGTAAGGATCGCAAGCAGGTGCAGCCAGTCTCCCAGATTGGAGATAGCCTGCGCAGCCATCAAAGTGATAAAAGATCGATTGTGCTTCAGGGGTCTTCGTTCCTGCATCGTTAATCCATTTGCCATCATTCTCCTCCTCCGCCCTCAACCCATTCATGATATGAATTTATTATAGAGAGCAGGCTGAGCTCCCACCTCCTGCCAGAGACGGAGAGGACGCGGCGCCTTCAGGATGATTTTCTCAGTACTTATTTTCAAATCTCATGAATGCTGACAATACGAAAAATGATTAAATTTTAATTGCTAAAAATGCAAATCTTGTGACATATCGCATGTTTTTCGTGCAAACAGATGCTTACAATAGAAATATGGCGAACCTTTGAATCGTCAAATGTAAATTCATCAACTCCAATAAATCTGAAAAGGCGGGATCAGTATGCTGGAATTACAGGAAATCGGAACCGAACGTTCTCTTCATCTGTACCGCACCTTGGCCCAGACATTTAAGAGCGTGAATGAACACGCTGTATCCGGAAGCAAAGTGCATGGCTTCAACCCCACCGCTTACGGGGTGCTCGAAGTGTTATATATGAAAGGAGCACAGCCTATTCAACAAGTCGGTGCACAGCTTCTGCTGCAGAGCGGGAATGTCACTTATGTCATTGACAAGCTGGAGCAAAAGGGACTTTTACATCGAAAACACTGTCCGCAGGACAGACGCATCATTTTCGTAGAATTGACCGAAGAAGGCCAGCGTACGATGGATGAGATCTATCCAGGCTACGCACACAAAATAGATCGTGCTGTCAGCGGTCTGAGCGAAGATGATAAGACACTGCTTTCTGAGCTGTTGGAAAGGCTTGCACTCGGTGCGGATCGTTTATCCGCAAACGGTTAAGGCCAGCCCCGTATCATCTGATCCAAACTAAAAATAACCGGTTCGCCTTAATAGGCGGTACCGGTTATTCGAATTTGTTTATTAATCAAATCAAAGGTACAGAATCCACATCAACAACGTGAGGACAGCGACAACCAATCCACCTGCAATCAGCAAATCGACAATGTAACTGGACAGACCTGAGCGGCTGTGACCCTCAATCTCTCTCTGAGTCTCTTCGTACTTTCTCTTGGCTTCATCTTCCTTGGACGAATTCAGATTATTGGGAAACATCACCCTCACCCCTACTCCAAATGAGATATCTATATTATCCTGTGCTGGTCTGCTGCTTCTGCTTACGAATTTTTTTCAAGATCCATCCCAGACCTGATTGCCACAGTAAAAAAACAAACGTTGTTGTTACTACGTATTGATAAGGGCCAGCATACTGAAAGGCATGCATTCTGTACACAAAGATGGAGAACAACAGCGCACTACCTACACCAAGAAGAAAATAAGCTACGATTGTACTTATTACCTTGGATATAGATCTGTTCATTTTCAGGGAAGCAAGCACACTGTCCGCAATTAACGATAAAGGCAGGGTCAGAAACAGAAGAAGAGCCAAGTTGATAAGAATGCTTATGATCAATGTATACCAGAAGGGATAGTAATATGTATGTTCCGCTCGTTCTGCCAAGGGAACATATTTCATGAGTCCGACAACAATTGAGAGCGAAATGCAAGTCATAATGACTGCCAGAAGCTTGATTGAAAAGGATATTAACCAGAATGATTGCAGCGATTGCTTACTCATCTTAACTCGCCTCCCATTCCATTATTGTAAATTATAGATAATCCCTTCTAGAAAATAATAAACAAAAAAGCAGCCAAGAAACAGCTGCCCTAATCCAATGAATTTTCTTTTCACTTCGTTTACTTCGCTGAAGCTTGTGCTTGTGGCGGAGTATCTGCATCTTCGGGAACGATTAGCCGTTTGCGCAAGGCCAGTGTCGTCACCCATGAGATAATGGCAATGACAAACATGATGACAAACAAGGAATGCAGACTTCCTTCCAACACGTTACGCAGTAGCGCCCATTTGTCATCCGATAGAGCGGCATCCGTATGCGGAGCAAGCAGTTGATTCAGGTCCCCATCCGAAATCCCCGCCTCTGCCAGATGCTGTTCGCTCGACAACGTTGAAATTCGGTAATTTAACCATGTGCCGAAGGCTGCTGCACCAATGGTTTGTCCAAGCGTACGCATAAAGGTATGTAAGGCCGTGGAAGATCCACGTTCTTTATACCCAACCGACGACTGTGAAATGATCGTGAATATTGTAAAAGCAAATCCGAAGCCGAGTCCGTAAATAAAGGTCAAAATAAACAGTACGGCTTGGGGTGATGTTCCACCGACCAGAAAGAGTCCTCCCGATCCAATGGCAATCCCGGTTAATCCAATCACCGCTGTTAAGCGTGATCCAATTTTCATTAGCAGACGGCCAGCAAGTACACTACCGATCAGCCAGCCAACAGACATCGGTGCAAGCAGCAATCCTGATTCAGTCGCGTTACCGCCCCGAACCCCCTGCACCCATAGTGGCAAATAACTGGTTAGGCCAATCATCAGGGTACTGGTCAGTAGTCCGGCGATATTCGCCACCCGAATGTCCCGAATACGGAATAGATGAAGAGGTACCATTGGGGCCTGGGCTCTTTTTTCCACCACAAAAAATAAAATCATAAACAAAACAGCTACGATACTCAGTCCCACAATAATAGGAGAACTCCAGGCATAATACTGTCCACCCGCGGACAATACAAAGAGCAATGCTGTAATACCAACGGTAAAAGTCAACGCACCCATATAGTCAATTTTCGCGGTACGCGGAGACATTTCTTCCTTCAAATAACGGAACACAAACCACATCGCCAGCAGTCCGAACGGCAAATTGAACCCAAAGATCCACTGCCAGCCCAGATTGTCTACGAAATACCCGCCAAGCAGCGGTCCGGCCAGAGATGAAATGCCCCACACGGAGCTGATCCAGCCCTGTATTTTGCCCCGTTCTTCAAGGCGGTAGATGTCACCAATAATCGTAAACGTAACAGGCACAACCGCACCTGCGCCAATCCCTTGAATCGCACGAAAAATAATCAGTTGCTCCATGTTCTGCGAAAGGCAGCACAGAAGCGAGCCTAGTAAGAATAAGGCACAGCCAATCAGGAATACTGGCTTTCGTCCGTATAGATCACTGATTTTGCCAAAAATCGGCGTGCTCACAGCCATCGTCAACAGATAAGCAGTGAAAATCCAGCTCAACAGCTGCACACTTCCCAGCTCACTGACAATGGTTGGCCCTGCCGGACCAATGACTGTACCTTCAATTGCAGACAAAAAAGTCGCCAGCAGCAATCCCGCCAAGATGAAACTGCGGTTCAAACCTCCGGTTGTATTCACACAAACCCTTCTCTCTTCAAGTCGTTCTAATCTCTATTTATCTCTCTTACGCAAAAACTCATCGTACAACAGGGAATACATCACCATATCCTTATATCCGGTAGATGTATGTTGCACCTGACGCAGCAGGCCTTCCCTCGTGAAACCGCGGTTCGTCAAAAACTCTCCCGAAGCCACATTGCGCGGATCAACCAGCGCTTCAATCCGATTGAGACCCATAGTCTCATACCCAAACGGTAACATAACTGAAAATGCTTCCGTCATATAACCGTGACGCCAGTAGTCACGCCCCAGTTCATAACCGATCTCCCCACGGAATGCGCCTTCAAGTTGCCAAGTGTTATATCCGCAACTTCCGATGAGCTGGCCCGTCTCCTTGAGTTCAATACCCCAGCGAATCGCCTCCTCTTCTCCTGCCATATGGTTCAACAGCCCAATCATATCCGCAGCCTCACTTGTCCCGATCATGGGCGCCAAATTCATATAACGGGTCACTTCCCGGTCTGACCAGCAAGCGAACATCTGGGCCGCATCTCGGCGGCGCATTTTGCGCAGAAGCAACCGCCCTGTCTCTAATTCGGGAATTCTCCCTTTGCATTTGTACATGAAAAGACTCTCCGATCCGATCTATCCCACAGACCTCATATTCAATAGCCATCTAACCATAACCTGCACCGAATGGCAACTGTTCAGTCATCATTATCACGTCAAAAAACCGGGCCACTTCCGCTCCCGGTCTTGTTGTACGTATGGATCAACTCAAGTTTGCATCCTATTTCGGGATACCTTATCCAAATTTAATTTCAGGCTGTAGACGTCTTCTTGCCCGTCCCCAGCAATTCCTCACTAACCCGGCCGAACACGGCTATGATTTCCTTAAACTCCTCAATGCCAGTCCCGGTAAGGCTCCATTGATCTCCATGGGCGGTCAGGAAGTTTTCCTGTGTCAGATGCTCAAGTTCCTGCTTGATCTCCCGTTCTCCAACGCGATACCCCCGTTCTTCCAATAGAGGCAATGCGTCGCTAACAGTTAAATCCTGATTTTGAGCTAAATATAGAAGATGAATTCGTACAAAAAGATTCTGTACCTCTGCATGCATAAGCCAAGCTCCTTCCCGGGTTGTAGCCCGCCGTGGTTGCTAAGTATTTACCCCACCCAGGAAGATGAGAAACAGGAGGAATATTCATGCCTGACCTGCCCTTTCCGAAATCCTCCGCTTGACTAACCGCAGGCTCTGCACTATCTTGAAAATAAGTACCATTTTTGCTCGGGAGGGTGATTCATCATGTTTCAAGCTGTTTCTTATGAAGGAACACGAAGCGAGCAGCAAACCGCCGTCCTGGGACAGTTAAGTGCTCTGATCCGCGATGAACCTAGCGCTATTGCCAATCTGGCAAACGCTGCGGCGTTGCTCAATGTATTTATGACCGACACCAATTGGGTCGGATTCTATCTGTATGATGGAAAAGAACTTGTACTCGGTCCATTCCAGGGACTGCCTGCTTGCATCCGTATTCCACTTGGACGCGGTGTATGCGGCACTTCTGCTGCGGAACGGCGTACAATGGTCGTTGAAGATGTTCATGCCTTTCCAGGCCATATCGCCTGTGATGCCGCATCGAACAGTGAAATCGTTGTACCCATTATCAAAAACGGCGAATTGTACGGGGTGCTCGACATCGACAGCCCGATCAAAAACCGTTTTGACGATGAAGACCGCGTCTTCCTGGAAAAGGCGGTAAGCCTAATTACAGAGCAGCTGGAATTATCCTAACTGCCTGAAATACCATCTTAAGCCGATGGAGGGTTTATCGACCTTACGATGATATGCAATAACAAAGAGCGCCATCCTCCTAGAGGATCTGCGCTCTTTGTTAGTTATTTTTCTTCACACCCATGTTCTGCTCGCCCAAGATACTTTATGCATCTAGGATAAATCCTGTTCCGCTTTAATCATCATCCCATCTCGCAAAAACTCGGCCAGCTTGGGGTGGTAGCCATCATACATCTGACGAAAATTTTTGTGCTCGACGTACAGATTGGCCAAATCCCGGTAAATCTCTGCTGTTGGGGTGTAATAATCCTTGATCCAATCCAGGTGTCTTCCAATAATCTGCTGTACTTCCGAGCTGCCGGGTTCTAACCCATCCTCAATAGCGCCCTGCAAGTCCAAGTGAATCCGGTCAATCTTCGCCTGTGAATCGAGAAAATCTTCCTTCGACTTCATCTCCTGCCCATCAGGCATTGTGGATTGCTCCGGTGAATTGGCGTTGTACTTCTGACTGTCCTCTGTCTGCATCCGTTCAGAATAGTCATTTTTTGACGCTTGGTCAGAGGTCGGTTCATTTAGAAGCTGGTGACGCCCCTTGTTGGAAAACCCAGCGTACAGTTCGTACTCATCCAGTTCCTGCTCTCCACGTAAGTAGGAGATGGTTTTATCCAGTGTTTGAATCATTCCGTGCAGATGAAGTGCCTTCTCCAGCATCTCGAGCCGATGCTGCTGCATAATACGGATCATGTCACGGGGAGTATCCCTGAGCATGGGGCCGATCTCTTCCTCCTCCATGCCTACTTCTTTACAGAACAGAATCTGCTGTAGTCTCAGCAGCTCCGGCTTCTCATAGTAGATATCCTCGTCTTGACCAACGAAGGCTGGATTCAGCAGACCTGTCTCCGCATACTGTCCCAATTCACTCAGACTTACACCGGACATCCCGGATACATCAACCATGGAATATGCCATTTGAATACACCTCCTGTCTGGCCTGTAACTCCTAGGTTCAGGCTTGTTCATACTGCATTTTATTTAAATTTAAGTGAGATATTATAAAACTTCCAACAATTCTGTACCCCAGTAATCCGTTCATTTCTCTGGATGGATACACAATGCTTCGGTGATATGAACGGCATCTAATTGGTACATTTGCGGTATGATAAGTATTTATACCCTTCTCATCAGATGTGAACCCGGGGTTAATAAAGAAAGGCTATGTATTTTTTTACGGTAAGGGCTGAATGTAGAAAAGAAAAAAATCCCGCACCCCTAACTCGGGTACAGGATCATCTTGTTCTATTTTATCTCGAATTCCGCTCGTCCTAGGAGTGGATATTTAATTCTTGTTAAACATGACAAACTTCAATTCCGTCATTTCCTCTACAGCATATTTAACACCTTCACGTCCCATCCCGCTCTGCTTCACACCACCATAAGGCATATGATCCACACGGAAAGTGGGAATATCGTTAATCATCACGCCGCCTGCTTCGATGTGGTCCGCTGCATGCAATGCAGTATGAATATCATTGGTAAACACACCCGCCTGAAGCCCGTAGATGGAATCATTCACTTGCTCGATGCCTTCTTCAACCGAATCCACCGTATTAATGACAACGATCGGGGCAAAGACCTCCTGACAAGACACCTTGGCATCCCGCGGAACGTTAACAAGCACGGTTGGACGCAATACGCCGCCCTCGGCTTCGCCGCCTGTTGCCACCTCAGCGCCTGCCTGCTTCGCTTCATCGATCCAATCCAGCGTACGCTGTACATCTTTGGATGTGATGAGCGCAGACACAACGGTATCTGGATTCAACGGGTCTCCAACCACGACTTTTTGGGCCGCTTCAGCAAAACGACGAATGAACTCATCCGCGATAGCGCTGTGCACATATATCCGCTGTAGCGAGATACATACCTGACCTTGGTAAGTAAAAGCTCCGGTCACACATCTCGGTACCACCTTGTCCAAATTGGCATCCGCGTCTATAATGACGGCTGCATTGGACCCTAGCTCCAATGTGACGCGTTTCAGTCCGGCTTTACTGCGAATGCTGGTGCCTACAGCCGGGCTGCCTGTAAACGTAATATGGGCCACGTCAGGATGCTCTACAAGCACATCACCAATCGTTTTACCGTCACCGCTCACTACATTCAATGCGCCATCCGGTAATCCCGCTTCCTGAAGCAAATTGGCAATATAATACGAGGACAGCGGTGTCTGCTCCGCAGGTTTCAACACAATCGTATTGCCTGCTGCCAGTGCCGGTCCTACTTTGTGAGCCACCAGGTTCATCGGAAAATTAAACGGCGTAATGGCTCCAATAACACCCAAAGGCTGCCGCATCGTGTAGCCTACGCGTCCTTCACCGCCTTTGGCTGCGTCCATGGGAACCGTCTCTCCGGTGAGCCGCTTGGCTTCTTCTGCGGCGAAACGATACGTTTCCACCGTACGGTCAACCTCGGCGAGTGCCGCAGTAATCGGCTTTGCTGCCTCCAGCGCAATGATCCGTGCTGCTTCTTCCTTCCGTTCTTCCAGCAGGGTGGACAGCTTGTAAAGGATGTCTGCACGCTGATGGGCAGGCATTCTGCGCATCTCTTTGCCCGCCTGAACTGCGGCGGCAATCGCCGCTTCCACTTCCTCAGCTGTCGCCGAGGATACGTCTGCCAGTGTTTCTTTCGAGTATGGTGCCTGAAGTGCTATATAGTCTACTGATTCGGTGGGCTTGCCCCCGATGAACAGATGTTGTTTTTTCATAGTTGTATCCTCCATTCATGTTTAACGCAGCGTTTTCCCATACCTATTTATACACCACTTTAGCATCATCAACACAAGAAAGTCATACCACTATTTCACAGTCATTACGGGACATGCTGCATGTTTCAAAACTCCGTGGCTGACACTGCCCACGACGATCTCAGCGAGCATGCTTTTCCCCGCCGTCCCCATCACAATGAGATCACAGTCTCTATCCTTCGCTACACGGCAGATCTCATTCACGGGATCACCAGCTATCAGCAACGTTTCATAATGAACAGAACGCGCAGCTAACAATTCATTAACAGGTTGTATAATATGCTGTCCTTCTTCTGCGATCCGTGCTTCCAGATCCACACCCAGTGCGGGCTCATTCAGCGAGATCGAAGGATTAACGTGCACGATCATCAAGGAAGCCGGTTGTTTCATACTTTCTGCCAGAACAACGGCTTGCTCCAAAGCCTTGTGTGCATGATCCGACCCATCGACAGCAACCAATATTCGTTTCAGCATTTTCCATTCCTCCTGTTCATTAATGCGTAATGGCAGCATCGATATCGCGCAGATGTCTGCGGCGTACCAGAAGCACAACGACCCCGATCAGAACCATCAATGCGCCAAAATAAAACGGTGTCTCCGGTAGGAACCACTCGGACAATTTACCAGCAAGCCAAGGTGCCAGCGCACCTCCAAGGAACCGGACAAAGCTGTATGCAGCCGAGGCCACAGAACGTTCCACTGGGGCAGCTTCCATAACTGCCGTTGTAATTAACGTGTTGTTGATCCCGAGGAAAATCCCGGCAACGATAACGGCCACAATAACCGTTGTGGATGATCCCATTACCGTACCCACCGCCATTACCAGCAGATCAATGGCGAACAGGGTCAGCATAACGCTCATGGAAGGAACGGATCCGAATCGACGTTGCAGTCTTGGTGCGACAAAGACAGACGTGATCGCCAGCATCAGACCCCAACCGAAGAATACATAACCAAGTCCGTGTTCATCCAGATTCATGACATAAGGTGAATAAGCCATCAAGGTAAAGAAACCAAAGTTATACAGGAAGGCTGTGATCGCCAATGTTTTCAGTGAAGGATAACCCAGAGCTTTGAACGGATCGGACAAGGAACTACGCGTTTTCGGTTTGGCCATCTTAGGCAGCATAAACGTAATACTGATAAAAGCAATCGCCATCAGAACAGCTACACCATAGAACGGGCCACGCCATGAGATGGAACCCAGTTCACCACCGAGCAATGGACCAACGGCAATCCCCAGACCAAGCGCTGCTTCGTATAAAATAATCGCTTTGGCTGTCCCCGAAGTGGACAGTCCTACAATAGCGGATAATGCAGTTGCGATGAACAGGGCATTCCCTAGTCCCCAACCACCACGGTAACCGACGAGCGCACCTACAGTGTCAGAGGTTCCTCCGAGGAAAGAGAAAACAATGATCAGCAAAATCCCGCTGAGCAGTGTCCACTTCACACCAATCCGGCTGGATACAACACCTGTAATCAGCATGGCTACCCCGGTAACCGCGTTATAACTTGTAAACAATAAAGATACTTGGCTTTTGGATGCATGCAGGTGATCGGCAATCGCAGGCAGAATCGGGTCAACCAATCCCAGACCCATAAAGGAGATAATACAGGCGAAGGCTACTGCCCATACTGCTCTGGGCTGGGATAACAGACCTCCACGGGATGACGGCAATTCATCAGGTAATGAGGGTTCTCTTTTCATACGTAATTCCTCCTGGTTCATGATTTATGTTGTGAAATAAATTGTGAAAAACAATGAAATGCTCATTTTTTTTCAGAAATATAGGAAAGAAAACGGCACAAATGACACCGGATCTCCCGGTGCTTATCGTGAAATACTAATTATGTCTCATTCTCGTGCCCTTCTAATCGTCGAATGCCGTTCTGAACCCGTTCACGTAATTCCTCAAGTTCCTCCTGAACGGCGTGAATACTCTGAAGTTTCTGCTCGATCAGTTGCAGCTGGTCATCCAACGTCGTTTCCATCTTGGTGAGCTTCTCGATCCGTTCTCTCACCTCAGTGGTCTGTTGGTAGTCAAAACGCTGTTCGTTCAGCGCATCCGCCGTTGCCACATAGGTATGTAGCTCCTGAAGCGAGAAACCAAGAACTTCCTTCGCCCGAACCACCTTTTTGAGATAATCGATATCTTCCCGGGTGTATAATCGTGTGCCACCGTCCGTCCGCTGAGGTGAAGGCATAACACCGATCTCTTCGTAATACCGAATGGTACGCTTGGTCAAACCACATTCCTTGGCTACGTCATCGATTTTATATAAACTCATTTCCTTCACCTCACTTCAATATGTCTATAATGTTATGTACATAATTATATATATTATTAACGTTAACGTCAACGTTAGATTTTGGACTTGAATATGTAGTATGTCTCAAACAAGAATAAATTATTGCAGTGGTAATTTTTACAACACGTTGTTAAAAGCAGACCTCTGTTATCCTTCGCCTCTATAAGATGCAAAAAAGATCCGCTCGCGCGGATCTTCGTTCAGGTGCGATTTCACATTGTGCCTCTAAGCGCCTTGCTCCTTCTGTTCCTGTTGCTGGACACGCTGCATTTGCTTCAAACGGCCTTCGACTCTGGTAAACAGCCTGAATGTATAGAATCCTATAGCCACAAGACTTAGAACCAAAGCTCGTACATCCGTAAGCCAAAAACCGATTATGCCGAATACCGTAATAATCACACCAAACTGCATCATCAGATTGGCGCTATAACGTTGCGCTTCTTCCCATAACTCAGGATGACTCATTGCTCGCGGAGTACGATAACCATAAACGCCATTAATCCTTTTCGGCGGCTTTTTGTACACCATTAATCCCAGAATGAAATAGCACACTCCGCATATAATCCCAACTACTGCTCCTGCCACAATGTTCTCCCCTAACTCCATTAAAAATACACCACAGATATTAAAACAAAAAAACGGCTCTACGTATATACGAAGAGCCGTCCGGATCGTTTCGTAAAACTTAGATGTCCTTCACGCGCAGTACACGCATGGCGTTCAGGACAGCCAGTACGGTCACCCCTACATCAGAGAATACCGCTTCCCACATGGTGGCAATTCCGAACACACCCAGCAGCAGGAAGATCGCTTTGACACCCAACGCAAAACCGATATTTTGCCAAACAATGGTTCGTGTCCGTTTTGCAATTCGGATCGCACTTGCCAGTCTGGATGGTTCATCCGTCATGATGACAACGTCTGCCGCCTCAATCGCGGCATCCGAACCGAGTCCCCCCATTGCTACACCTACATCGGCACGTGCCAGAACCGGTGTATCGTTAATGCCATCCCCGACAAACACCATTTTCTCTTTCGACGATTTGGCAGCTTCGAGACGCTCCAGCTGTTCGACTTTATGCTGTGGCAGCAGCTCAGCGTATACTTCATCGACACCCAGCTCACGCCCTACAGCTTCACCAACAGCCTTGGCATCCCCTGTCAGCATCACTGTTTTGCGAATACCGAGCTTCTTGAGTGCCTGAATGGCTGCCGCTGCATCATCCTTAACCTCATCGGCAATGATCAGGTGACCGACATACGAACCCGATTCGGCAACGTGCACCACTGTGCCTACGGTTTGTGGAGTCGTGTAGGAGATACCTGCCTGTTCCATCAATTTGGCGTTACCAGCAAGCACTTCACGTCCATCCACACTGACCTTGATGCCATGCCCTGCAACCTCATCGTAATCATCCACACCTTGGGTCCGGATATCTTTTGCCCAAGCTGCGCGAATGGATTCAGCAATCGGATGATTGGAATGAGCCTCGGCAATTGCAGCAAGCTCCATCAATTCATCTTCGTTACGCCCACCTTCAGGGCGAATAGCTGTTACTTTGAAAACACCTTTAGTTAGTGTACCCGTTTTATCGAAAACAACGACTTTGACATCGTTCAAGGCTTCAAGGTAGTTACTTCCTTTGATGAGAATACCGTTACGCGAGGCAGCTCCGATACCGCCGAAAAAACCAAGCGGAATGGAAACGACCAGCGCACACGGACAAGAGATCACGAGGAAGACCAGTGCACGATAGATCCAATCGGCAAATGTCGCACCACTGAGCACCAATGGTGGAACGAGCGCAATCAACGCGGCGAGAATGACAACAACCGGCGTGTAATAACGGGCGAATTTGCTAATAAAATGTTCCGTTTTGGCTTTGCGGCTACTCGCATTCTGCACTAGGTCCAAAATTTTGGATACCGTGGATTCACCAAAAGTTTTTGTTACTTCGATAGTTAACATTCCGTTTTTGTTCACGAAACCACTCAGTACATCACTACCGGGTTCCAGTTCACGCGGAACTGACTCACCTGTCAGAGCGGAAGTGTCCACCATGGAACGACCTGCCTTAACAATCCCGTCCAGAGGTACTCGCTCACCCGCTTTAACCAAAATGCGATCTCCAATACGTACTTCTTCCGGCGACACTCGCTTGGTCTCTTCTCCCGAGCCAATCAGCATATTCGCATAGTCCGGGCGAATATCCATAAGCGACTGGATCGACTTCCTTGACCGATTAACCGCCAGCCCCTGAAACAGCTCACCGAGCTGATAAAAGAGCATAACCGCAACACCTTCGGGGTATTGACCAATGGCAAAAGCACCGATGGTAGCCACGGACATCAGGAAGTATTCATCGAATACCTGACCGCGAATAATATTTTTGAACGCCTGGAGAACGATATCTCCCCCTGCGATCAGATAAGCGACAACATAGAGTGCAAGCTGCGCCCAGCCTTCCAGCGGAGACCAGATCGCGGCTGCTACCAAAATGGAGCCTGCCGCCAGGCGTGCAAGCAGCACCTTCGTCTGCCCAGCGCCATGTTCATGTGAGTGTCCGGCATGCGCATCGTCATGATCGTGACCGTCCGCATGACCGTGATCATGTCCGGCATGACTTCCATGATCATGCGTGTGATCTTGGGCTCCGTGATGATGACCGTGGTCATGGTCATGGGAGTGACCAGCATGATCGTGCCTACTCGGAGTATGCTCATGCGTGTGAGCTCCGCTACCTGCATGTGCGTGCACATTGCCGTTAGCTTGGTTTATTGAATCAGCAGAACCACGACTGCCTTGTGATGATTTACCTTTTTCCGAAATACGAATATGCGGCTCCAGCCGAAGTACTTTGCGCTTCGCTTCTTCCACCACCTGCTCATCCATATCGGATGTGGTGTGCATGGATAAGGTTTTGGTCACAAAATTGACCGAGCAATCGGAAATGCCTTTAATTTTTTTGACGCCATTCTCAATCTTCAATGCGCAGTTCGCGCAATCCAATCCATCCAGCAGCAGTTCCCTTTTCACCTGTTCCTGTCCGGTTCCCATGTGAACTCTCCCCTTTGCAGTACGTAAATCAATATTATTATTCGTAATTTTTACGTTAAAATCAATATATGAGCAATCATTCATATGTTTTGTTAACCCTATTATATGCACGCTTAAACATGAGTGTCAACAATTCCGTTTGATTTTTCATACAGAATATGCTAATAGTAATCATTTCGCTTTAGACGTTTTTTGGATATAATAGGCTTATCGAAGAACATTTGATCAAATCAAAGGTTGAGTTAATATAGGTGGTGATAGGAAATGGAACAACCGGTTAAAGCTCCAGCCGAATGCGACGCGGCCTGCTCTGGAACAGAGGCTGACGTGCAGACCATTCGTGCTTCTCTCATGGATCGCGATACCTCTTCCGAGATGGCTGATTGGTTCAAGGCTTTCAGTGACCCGACACGGCTTCGTATTATTGATGCACTGTTGCAGAAGGAATTATGTGTTCATGATCTGACGGTGCTGCTCGATATGGGACAGTCGGCCATTTCGCACCAGCTGCGATCACTCCGCAACATGCGGATTGTCAAGCGGCGCAAAGAAGGCAAGACCGTGTATTATTCTCTGGATGATACACACATTGAGCAGATTTTCCTGCAGACGCTTCAGCATATTAAACATGGCTAGGCATCAGCCAGCCTGTTCACACAACAGAACCCCCGCCTCTCGGCTGTTAGCCGATGGACGGGGGTTCTGTTGAATTAGGGCACCGTTTTGCCAGAAAAAGAAGTTTATCATGCTCTAGCTACGGGCTTGCCCACTTCGGTTACAGTAGATTGTTATTCTTCGGATCATACAGGCCGGATCGTTCCTTGAACCAGTTGAAGATATGCGACACACATACTTTCAGCACTGCGTATCCCGGAACAGCCAGCAGAATGCCCACTACACCGAACAGATTACCTGAAGTCAGAATGACAAAGATAATCGTGATGGGGTGAATTTTGAGCGTTTTGCCCATAATCTGAGGTGAGATGAATTTACCCTCAATTAATTGCACGATCGTCCACACCGCTACCATCTTCAGCAGCATCACGGGAGAAGTGACCAGAGCCACGATCAGCGCAGGCGTAATCGCAATTGCAGGTCCCAGGTACGGTACAACACTCGTAAACGATGCGATAATCGCAAGAATCAGCGCATAGTCCAGACCAATAATCATATAACCGATGTATAGCAGAATACCAATGCAGAAGCTAACGATAATCTGTCCACGAATGAACGAACTGATCTGGTGATTGATATCTTCCAGCACATGCATTGCACCTGTACGACTCTTGATTGGCAGGAAAGACAGAATTTTCGATGGAAGCTTCTTGCCGTCTTTCAGCAGATAGAACAGGATAAACGGAACCGTTACAATGGACAGCACCGTCTCGGTGAACGCTCCGAGGAATCCGCCCAATTTGTTCCAGGTTGAGTTCAGAATGTCAGTGGCTTTCTGGGAAATCGTGCCCCACCAGTCCTGAGAATTCAAATTGACTGTCTCCTGGAACTGACCGAACAGCTTGCTGCCCGTAAGCTGCTCAAACTGCTGTTTGACCGTCTCACTGTACGTTGGAAAATTTTCAATCAGACTCGTAATCTGGTTACGTACGACCGGAATGACAGCCAGTACCACGACTGTCAGGATGCCCCCGATAGCCAGATATAAGATCAGAATGGACCAGCCACGTTTGATTTTCCACTTTTCCATAACATCCACAATCGGATTCAGCAGGTAATAGAGAATACCCGACAGAATAATCGGCAGCACAATCGTCTTGATCAGCACCGCGAGCGGGTGCAAAACAAAGGATACTTTGGTAAGAACCATCACGTTCAGTCCTACCAGCAGCAGAATTAACAGAAAAAGGACAAACTTATTATTCAAAAAAAATCGCTTAAACCGATCCGGCCAAATGCGGGGTTGCTCGGGTTGCTCCATAGGCGTGTCTTCCTCTCTTATGTATCCTTTATCAAAAGCATAAGCTGTAAACCTGCATGTTTCTTGACTGCGCATAAAGTTGCTTGTACAAGCCAACATATGTATAACACATTGAGTTTATACGTATGGCGCTGTTTAACCGTTTCAAATTAGACCGGTAAGTTCATTTTACCCTAAAAAGAACCTTCTGCCCCATACAACTCCTTTGAATAATTTCCCTACCAAAAAACGGCTCGCCTCCGAAGAGACAAACCGTTAATATGTCAGCGGCATGCGAGCCTTTTGTTCACGTCCGCTGTTGAGTTTATGCTTTTGTTTATGCTTTTCCCGCCAGTTGAGCGATCAGCTCATACGAGTGCAGGCGTGCCTGATGATCATAGATCATCGACGTAATAATCAGCTCATCCGCCTGGGTCTGAGCAATAAATGATTCCAGTTGACCACGCACGGTCTCTGGAGAACCGTTCACAGCTGCTTTTAGCGTCTGCTCTACACCAGCTTTCTCACGATCTGTCCATTTGCCTTCCATATCGGCTGGTGGCTGCACCAATCCGGTTGTGCCACGAATAATATTCAAGAACTGCTGCTGCATCGTTGTGCCAAGCCATGCTGCTTCTTCGTCGGTATCCGCCACGACAGCATTTACACCCACAATAACATGGGGTTCCTTCAAGTAATCGGATGGTTGGAAGCTGCTCCGATACGTTTCAAGTGCAATCCGGGTGTAATCCGGTGAGAAGTGGCTGGCAAAAGCAAACGGCAATCCCAGCTGTCCGGCGAGACGAGCACTGAAATCACTGGAGCCGAGCAGGTAAATCGGGATATTCAACCCTTCACCGGGTACAGCGCGAACAGGCGCGTGATACGATGTAGCAGAAGCATCGAAGTATGCTCTAAGTTCAGCCAGCAATTCGGGGAAATCTTCACCACTGTTCAGGTCTTTACGCAAAGCAAGAGACGTACGTCGGTCACTTCCCGGTGCACGGCCCAGCCCAAGGTCAATACGGCCTGGATACAGTGACTCTAACGTGCCAAACTGTTCGGCAATGACGAGCGGCGCATGGTTAGGCAGCATGATTCCGCCTGATCCGAGACGAATGGTCTTCGTTCCACCTGCAAGGTAACCAATGACAACCGAGGTCGCGGAAGAAGCGATGCCCGGCATGTTGTGGTGTTCCGCTACCCAGTAACGGTGATATCCCCAACGCTCGGCGTGCTGAGCAAGATCCAGACTGTTGCGAAGCGCATCCGCAGGTGTGGCACCTACTACGACAGGAGCCAAATCCAGTATGGACAATTTAACGTCGTTAATAAGTTTTTTATGGGATGAAGCTGTGTTTTCGGTAGACATAATAGAAAGTTCTCCTCTTTGTTCATATTTTTATTTTTGTATATCCAGATATATAGATGTAAAAGCGCAAAAAAATGATGTCACAGAGCTGCTCCTCTAGCCGTTTACATCCGGACGGAATACCCGCCTGCACCTGCATTCTTGCTTCCGTCTCGGCGTCCGGCTTATAGCTCGTGCTGTACGTACTCGGCAAATTGACGAATGGTTTCTTCGTTGCGGCGATAATACGTCCACTGTCCCCTACGCTCGGAGATCAGCAACCCGGCTTTGAGCATGGTCAGCAGATAGCTGGATATGACGGATTGAGCCAGTCCGGCCTTCACCTGAATCGTTCCAACACATATGCCGCTCTTTCCTGCATCCGGATGCTGGGATAACTCCAGCGGTGGAAAGTGTTGCTCCGGGTTTTTGAGCCACAACAGAATCTGTCGACGTGTCTCGTTGGATAATGCTTTGAATATGAGTATAGGTTCCATGGGTAAGATTATACCGCCTTTCTTTCATTTTGCAAACCAAACAGACCGATTCAACGAACGAACCGGCCTGCCAATAAATACATGTGTATACGTTTAGAACTTGGTGCTGACCGTTTCTTTTACTTGTTCCAGCATGGACTGATAAGCTTAATCAATCCACTGCGTGATTTTATCCAAAGGCTGACGGGATTTCTCGCGTGGCGGATCTTCCGCCCGATAACCGAAGGCTGCCATGACGGAAACATCCCATTGTCCATCCTCAAGCAAACCTTCCTCTTCCAGAATACGATGTACGTCTTCATATCTAAACCCTTCTATTGGGCAGGAATCGATACCAATCAGCGCTGCCGCAGTCATCATATTACCGAGAGCGATGTAGGTCTGTTTGGACGCCCAGTCAAATAAAGTACGCGGGTTCTCAAGCATTCGTTGGTTCTTTTGAAATTTGCCATAAGCTTCACGGGTCAGCTCAAATACGTCATCCGGCATGCCCTTGATTTCTTTCAGCATATATTCCGCGTAAGGCGAGTTATAACTCGCCTCAGACCGCGCCAGAATGACAATAAAATGGCTTGCCTTCGCTAATTGTTTCTGAGCCCCGGAAGAAACTTCGGACAGACGCTTACGGAAGTCCGGGTTCTGCACAATCAGAAATTTCCATGGTTCCAAACCAATCGAGCTTGGCGACAACCGTCCCGTTTCTAGAATAAACTCAAAATCTTCAGCCGAAATGATACGTGAAGCATCAAACTGTTTGGTTGCATGCCGAAAATAGTAAGCGTTCAAGATGTTTTCTTTCGAAATGGCTTTTGCCGAGGCTTCCATATGATCTGCACATCCTTTTCTTGTTTATGTTCCTGTTTATGGTCTGAACTTGAATACCTGAGTATTATTTTAGAGTTTATAATCAAAATATAAAAGTACGCACAATAATGTTTCTTAGTATATAAAAGTAACTATTATTTCTAACAAGGTTTTTTCGATAATCAAGTGCATGCCCTGTTGTAACAAAAAAACAAGTCGCCATGGATCTGCTGCTCCCCAAGGCGACTTACCTGTAATTCGTATCAGAGATTATTGTGATTACGACAATTACAACTGTTCCATGAACTCATTTTCCGAGATAACCGTAAATCCCTCTTGCCGCAGCAAAGCAGAAGTAACCCCTTCGCCCACGACTTTGTGGTTGGCAAAGTTGCCATCGTAGATCATCTGTGTACCGCAGGAAGGACTGAATTCTTTAAGCACCACACAGGTGACATCCAGTTTTTGCGCCCATTCAAGTGTCTGATAGGCTCCTTTAATGTACAGATCCGTGACGTCATTGCCACTCTTCTCAATCACCTTGGCTGTACCTGCCAGCACATCCTTACCCGTACCGCCGATAATTTCAGCTGGCTCCCGCGGGGTAGAAAACCCTCCAAGCAGCTCCGGGCAGACCATCTTTGCCTGTTCCTGCTCCACAAGCTCCTGAATCTTTGCATCCAGACTCGCTGTTCCGTTGTAACGGCAGGCTACGCCAGCAAGACATGAACTCACCAAATATTTCATCGTTATGCTCCTTATGCTCCATCCATATATTAATTTAATTGTACCATATGTGTCAGGCCTAGAGGTCAATTCTTGTAATCATTGTGATCCGTGCATCGTCTTCATATCGAACCTTAAAAGTATTGTAGATCTTTGTCTCTGCTGAACTGAATGTGACCATTCCAAGCGTGTTAGGGTCTCTTTTTAGTTTATATTTATCAAGATCGATATTGAACATCTGTTTGATTATTGGTGCTGCATTCTGCCTGATTACACTTTCCTTCATGTTACGTAACTTCTCAAAGTAAAGCCCATACTCTTCCTCAGTTTCAAACTCTGGAATCCCCCTCTGGAAATCCATTACAGTGTATTCATTACTAAATCTCCCACCAATTTCTCTTACTAAGTACCGATCTCCAAAATATAGGTCCGTTGTATCTTCAAGCTTCTTGTCATTTTGTTTAAATATTATATCTTTCAAATCAGGTACGGGCTTACCAGACAAGGCTTCAATCGACATTCTGGCTTCTGTTATTAAATCTTGTGATACAGTATCTGAACTCACACTACCAGAAACGGATACTGCTTCATCCCTTGTCCATTCGATACTACCACTGCCCCTACTATTCTCCAAAAACAATGTAGTGAACCATACCGGTTTTTCCTGACCCTGCTTCATTTTCACATAACGTCTGGCTGAGATCGGTTTTAGCGTAGGGTC
This sequence comes from Paenibacillus sp. RU5M, assembly GCF_900221055.1. NCBI lineage: Bacteria > Bacillati > Bacillota > Bacilli > Caryophanales > Paenibacillaceae > Paenibacillus > Paenibacillus sp. RU5M. The sequence continues at coordinate 120,958 of NZ_OBQM01000005.1, forward strand.
ACTGTTTATGCCTTCAAGCAGTGACGGTACTTGACGCAAATAACGATGCTCCAGCTCATTAGCTGCCATCTCCCGTCTCATCTGTACCTCACGTAGATTGCCTGTTGCCGCATCAAGCCAGATCAACGCATATTCTGCATCGCCTTCTTTTCCAGCCTCGACGGAGACTCTTCCAGAGACAGGCAGGTCCTGCACTTTGGTTATACGTAATTGTTTGCCAAGATAGTCTCGCATCGTGACGGCTACATTCTTTTTCATCTTGTCAGTGAGCAGGCTCATGCCGGCATCATCGGTATATTGCAGCGCTGCTGTGGGATATACTTTTTCAATTACAGGCTCCACAATCTGTCCGTTCCAGAGAATGACCGCCGCTGCCACGGCTGCAATCGTCGTGCACGCCATAACAGCTCTGCGGGAGCGAAGACGGCGTCTGTGTTGATTGGGCAGGGTGTTTTGCTCGGCGGACTTATCCCCAACATCACTCATTTTCTGTGCAGATCCCGATTTGAGCCAGGCTACCTGACGAAGTACGTTCTGTTTATGCTCCTCGGTAAAAGGAGACGCCGCAAACGGCTCCTGTTTGACTACTTTTTCCCATTCGTCATCCATATGTTTCATTCACTTCGCTCCTCCCACTGTTTCCGTACTTTGGCCTTCGCTCTGGACAGTCGCGATTTGACCGTTCCCGCGCTGATGCCCAGCATTTCCGCAATTTCACTCGTCTTAAGCTCATACTTCAGATGCAGCAAAAGCAATTCCCGGAATTTGTCCGGCAGAGCCATGATGATGTCCCAGATTTCGTGAATGTGCTCCCTGCTGATCGCCTCGGCTTCGGCAGAGGGGTGAACCCATTTTTCAGGCTTCATCTCACCCATGCTCGTATTCACCTGTTCCGTGGGGATTGGCAGTGTCTCTCCCCATAAACTGCTGCGAAAAAATCTGGATTTCCGGTATGTAAATGTCGTGTTCCTAGTGATGGTCAGCAGCCATGTCTTCAATGAGCATTCTCCTCGAAAATGGGCGATCCCGGAATATGCCCGGATAAACACTTCCTGTGACAATTCATCCGCCTGCTCGGTACTTTTGGTCAGAAAGTACGCGTAGTTCCATACGTCGTTCCCGTACTCATCCATCATGCTGCTAAGTGTGTAATTGTCGATCGTCTGAGCGTGTGCCAGATATTGATAGTCCAACTGATATTCACCTCACTTAATAAGACTACGTCCATTCGGATTTGGTTCCCAAACGGTTTACTTCTTCTCCCTCTCCTACAAAATAAAATAAACCAGCAAAGTCCAGATGTACTGAACGCGCTGGTCTATCGAGTATAAAACCCATAAACTTCATTTTGATGCCGAAGCTGCTGCTCAAGCCTTAACCGCGGCAATCATCAGAAACATCGGCCGACGATTCTCGTCTCGCATACCGGGAACCTGCTCCATCATCTCAGGAGATGGCTTGGACTCGGCTACCTGTTGAATGACAAAACCAGCCTGAATCAATTCATTCAGATGAGTCGCCATCGTCCGATGATATTTCACCACGTCCTGATTCAGAAAGTTCGCTACCCGCTGCCCTTCCTCTTGATAATGATCCACAGGCCAATGCAGTATTTCACCCTGAGCTCCATAATGCCAGTCCTGCTCCGCCCGCGCCGTGAAGATGGGATGTTCCGCAGATAAGACAAATGTACCTCCTTGAACCAGACATGCATTGATTTTGGCGTATACCTGATCCAGACGCTCGATATAATGCAAAGCCAGTGAGCTGATCACCACATCAAATTGTCCGGGTGCAAAATCAATATCCTCAATCGCCATACGCTGGTACTCGATCTGAGGATCATCCGTCATCTCGCGTGCACGTTGCAACATATTTTCAGACAAATCCACGCCAACCACAGAACTAGCGTGTTGCTCACGTGCATATCGACAGTGCCAACCAAAGCCGCACCCCAGATCCAATACGTTCTTGCCCTTTAATTCAGGCAGCATCGTTTGCAGTTCATGCCATTCGCCAGCAGCCTCCAACCCTTGGGTAGATCGAGCCATCTGACTGTAATTGCCGAAAAACTCAGCTTCATCATATTTGTTTTGCTTCATAAAGAGATTCCCTCCCGTGTCATAAAAGATGCTCTATTAACTCTACCATATAAACGATCATCTTTTGGAAAAGTTGCCAACCAAATTCTCGGCATGTTATTATACAGAACGAACGTTCAGTATAATATAATATAGAACGAACATTCAGTATACTAACGGAGGTCATCATGAACACAAATTGGACGCATCCATTAGAAAGGCAATCTGTAGGTAAGGCATTTGTAAGCTACCTCGTGCCTTCCATATTAGGGATGCTCGTTATCGCTTTTAATTTTATTATCGACGGCATTATGGTTGGACACAAACTGGGTTCTACAGCGTTGGCGGGAATCGGGATTGCATCTCCTGTCTATACGCTTTTTGTAGCTATGTCGCTATGGATCGGAATGGGCGGGGCAACCTTGTATTCCACCTATATGGGTAAGAAGGACCCCACGACAGCGAAACAAATCTTCACCAAATCCATTACGATTATTTTGCTGATTACAATGGTTATCGGATATACGGCATATACTTTCAGAGATAAGCTTGTTTTGGCCCTTGGTGCCAATACTGAAACATTCCCGTTTGCTGCGGACTATATGAATATTATGCTGTTGTTCGGTTTTGTCTTCACCATTGAGAATGCACTTACTATTTTTGTTCGTAACGACGGCAATCCCAATACATCCATGTATGCTCAGATTACATTTGCGGTAGCTAATATTGTGCTTAACTATATAACGTTATACGTACTGGAATGGGGCGTTCGCGGCGTCGCGATTGGTACAATTGTATCGGCATCTCTGGCGCTTCTTGTGTTGCTGACTCACTTTTTCAGGAAAAATAATAATCTCAAATTCACTCGCTTCAAATGGAATACCAAACTGCTGGCTTCTATTGTACTCATTGGGTTTCCAAGCTTCCTTGCTGAACTAGGCATGTCCGTCTTCTCCATCTCTCACAACATCTCACTGGATCGGATTGCGGGCACGGATGGCGTGGCATCTTTTACAGTCTTGAACTATATTCATGGTGTTGTACTGCTCGCATTTCTCGGTCTAGCCTCCGCTGCCCAACCTTTGGTCAGTTATTATCACGGAGCCAAACAGATGGATCGGGAAAAACAGACCATTCGTTTAGCCTCCAGAACGGCTCTGGCATGTGGGGTCCTGCTGTTACTCGTTGTACAACTGGGCGCACCTTATTTTGTGCAAATCTTCGGGAACTTCAGTGCCAGCGTGACGGATAACGCCGTGTACGGTTTGCGAATATTTACTTTTGCATACTTGTTCATGGGTATTAACTTTGTCATGAGCACGTACTTTCAATCTGTCGGAAATGCCAAAATGGCCATCTGGATTACAGCTGCACGCGAGATGATTATTATGGTTGCATTGATTGTGATCCTCCCTTCATTCTTCGGTGTCACTGGCGTATGGCTTGCCGTTCCACTATCCGAGATGGTGGTTCTGGTGACTATCGGCATGTACTATAAAAAAAGAACCATCTCTGAACGGATAAACGGTTTAACGATTGAATAAAACATGTACATGTGAACAACCAAAAGACCTGCTTGATCTATAGAGATCAGGCAGGTCTTTTGGTTGAGCCAATCAGCTCCAACTTATCGATTAGCTCGTTGGTTTAAATTATTTTATATTCGGTTTTAAATTAAGTTCTGTATTCCTTCTTATACCCGAATATCAAATCGGCCATTGCTGTCCGTCGTTGCATTTGCAATTTGTTGCGGGGATGCTGCTTGCATGCCATTGGTTGGTGGTTTGGCCGGCGGCGATTCTTTGGTTCCGGTTGTCCCGCTGCTCTGGGAGCTTTGCTGCGAGATTTGAGCTTCGATTTGCTTGATTTGCTGCTGCAGCTGCTTCGTTTTGGTCTCCTTGGTTTTATCATCGTCCTTGCTGGATTGCACTTTCTCCAATTCGGCCTCAAGCTTCGTCTTTTGTTTTTCCAACTCACTTGTGCTGTTCGAACTGGATGAAGACGTGGATATGTAGGATGTCGTGGAACTTGGTGCTGAAGAAATATTCATTGTTGATCTCCTCCTCTTTCTTGGTTCCACTATATCCCATACAGACGATAGGAACGTTAAATTCAACTGAAAGGTTGCTGAATGATTGGCGCCGGCCATTTCTAGTTTTTCGAACAAAGTTACCCGATCCTTTCGCAAAAATTCCTTCCAAGAAGTTTCGTGAATTTTCGAGGGCTTGATTCCCCCCAAAAAGCCTTTCTAAATCAGCCTTTATCAGGCGTTTTGAAAGAACTTCCGAAGCACCAATGAAGGTAGCGCTTTCAACTATCCAAAAAAAGGGTTGATAATTGAGAAACCATCCACTATGATAATCTCATCAGTCCGGATAATAAAGTTAAAGCACTTTAACTTTCAATTACATAACATCACATGAAGCCTTTTTATTTCGGGGAAACTCAACTACGAAAGTTAAAGCGTTATAACTTTATATCAAATAGAAAGGTTGGTGTTTATGTGACCCATCGCGAAAGCCGGCGGCAGACACTTTACATGTACCTCTTCATCTCTCCATGGCTTATCGGTTTCTTCGTGTTTGCCTTGTATCCGATTCTGTCATCCCTTTATTACAGCTTCACGGACTATGACATTATCCACCCCCCGAAATATGTCGGACTCGCGAATTACAAAGAAATGTTTCAAAATGACCTGTTTTGGAAATCTGTTGTCGTAACGGTACGCTATACATTTATCAGTGTACCGATCCAGCTGCTGCTGGCACTGGGATTTGCTCTCCTGCTCAATGCGAAAATACCGTTTCGCGGATTTTTCCGCACGGCCATGTATTTTCCGAGCATGGTATCCGGCGTCGCCATGTCCTTGCTATGGTACTGGATTTTCAATCCATCGATCGGTCTGTTCAATTACGTGCTGTCCTGGTTCGGCATTAGCGGCCCAGCCTGGCTCATGAGCCCCGATTATGCGCTTTACGCTCTGATGATTATGTCCTTCTGGACGGTGGGCTCAGGCATGATTTTGTTCCTTGCGGGACTTCAGGGCGTTCCTTCAAGCCTCGTGGAAGCCGCCAAGCTTGACGGTGCGGGACGCTTCCGGATTTTCCTGAACGTAACGCTGCCCATGATTTCACCGGTACTTTTGTTCCAACTGATTATGGGCGTCATTGATTCCTTCCAAGTATTTACGCAGGCGTATGTAATGACCCAAGGGGGTCCAAACTACTCGACCTGGTTCTACGTTTACAACCTGTACACCAGCGCCTTCAAGGAATACAGAGCGGGCTACTCCTCGGCACTCGCTTGGGTACTGCTGATCGTCGTCATGGCGTTTACAGCGCTTATTATCAAACTCTCGAACCGTTATGTTCACTATGAAGGAGGCGGACGCAAATGAGTACGATTCCGACTGCCGGCCCAGGGGCTTCACCTTCTGTGAATAAACGCCGGCGCAAAATCGATGCGGTTAGCATTGCCAGCTTCATTGCCCTAGTGGTCACCACCTTTCTCATGCTCCTCCCTTTGTTTTTCATGGTCTCTACCTCATTGAAATCGAAGAAGGAACTGCTGACGTTTCCTCCGACCTTTCTGCCGGAGTCCTGGCAGTGGAGTAACTACAGAGAAATTTTCGACACGCTGAACTTCGGTCAAATGTATATGAACAGTCTCATTATCGGCATTTTGACTGTTGTCGGCACCCTGTTTTCGTCGGCGCTTGCAGGCTATGGCTTCGCCAGATATCGGGGCAAGGGCAGCAACTTGTGGTTCATGCTCATGCTCAGCACCATGATGCTTCCATATCCAGCGATTATGATCCCACAGTTCATTCTCTTTTCCAAGCTGAACTGGATCGATACCTTCCTGCCGCTGATTGTCCCTGCGTTTTTCGGTTCAGCATACAACATCTTTTTGCTGCGACAGTTCTTTACCACGCTGCCGGATGAGCTGTTTGACGCCGGACGTATCGATGGCTGCAGCGAGTTCCGGATGTGGCGACAGATTGCTTTGCCTCTGTCTGGTCCAGCACTTGCAACCGTTGCGATCTTTGCCTTCATCTACAGCTGGAATGACCTTTTGACACCTGTGCTCTATTTAAGCTCATCGGATAAGTTTACGCTTCCGGTCGGTATGTCTTCCTTCACATCTTCGCGTTTCCGAATTCCGCCGTGGCATCTGCTCATGGTCGCCTCTGTACTCGCCATGCTGCCGATCGTGACCCTGTTTGCGCTAGCCCAGAAGCGGTTTGTGGAAGGAATTGTACTTACAGGCATCAAGTAAAGACTCCGCCGCAGGGGCGGCAAAAAACTTGAATATATGGGGGACTGTAATTCATGAAAACGATAAGGATCAAAAAGTCTTTTACACTTTTGCTTGCGACCAGCATGCTCGTCGTATTGGCTTTGTCCGGCTGTAGCGGCGGCAAATCAGCGGGAGATGTCGTACCTGGTAACGATGGCGATAGCGCTAACTCAGGTGGGCAAGTAACCATAACGCACTACACCATCGATTCCGAGGATCGCACCTTTATCGAAAAGCTCGTTCCGGATTTTGAAGCCCAACATCCAAATATTAAGGTAAAAATCGAGAAAGCTCCTTACGAGCAGTTCGACAGTAAACTCCAAACACTGATTGCCGGGGGCAAATCGCCTGACGTCACAAGCCATTATGGATACGGCGGTTTTGCAGAGTATTACAACAAAGACATGCTGCTTGATATGAACGACATTATTAAGGAAGACGGATTTAAGGCGTCCGACTACAACATCCCGGATGATCTTATGAAAATCTACACCGTCAAAGACCAAGTCTACGGTATTCCGGTCAACATGTACGTCTCTCTGATGCTCTACAACAAAGACATGTTCGATGCTGCCAACGTTGCTTATCCTCCAAGCGATTACGAGGACAAGAGCTGGACGTTTGACAAAATGGTCGAAGACGCGAAGAAAATGACGCATGTATCCAATGATATTGCTAAAACTCAATATGGCGTTGACTTCACATGGTCCGAGCGCGATATGCGCCCGCTCTATTTCGGAGCTGAACCCTACTCCCAGGATACCTGGACGAACGGCGGCGTACCATCCGAGACTCATTTTGATTCGCCTGAAGTCATCGCAGCTTATAACAAGCTGTTCAACCTGATCTTAAAAGATAAAGTGTCTCCGACAACGGAATGGAGCAAAAGCGTAGCGGGGCAAAACGGCGATGCGTTCGTAACCGGCAAGGTGGGTATGACCGTCAGCGGCTCATGGAGCCTTGCGGGCTCCAATGACTTTCCTTTCAAGGTTGGCGTGGCTGCAGTGCCTGCCGGCGGCAATGACAAGGTCCGCAGCGTGCTGTTCGTCGATCCGCTCTTGATTCTGAAGGGCTCCAAACATCCGAAGGAAGCTTTTGAATGGATCAAATATCTCGTCAGCGACGAAATTCAGGAAAAATCCATCGACCTGAGCGGTGGTAACCCTCCAGTGAATACGAAGGCAGCCGAAACCTATTACAAGCATTTTGATGGCATCGATGCGGCAGATGTGAAGAAGGTTTACGAAGGCGCTGTGAAATACGGCTTTGAATCCTATAACCACCTGATCACCCACTATTCTCAGATCAACGACATGTTCATTAATGAGATGCAGCCGATCGATACCGGACACAACACCGTTGAAGAAGTGATGCCGACGATTCAGAAAAAGGTCATGGAAATTATCAAACGTTAACGCTAGACATTGTGCCGTCCTGCAAGGGGCGGTGCATCTATCAAATTAGCTTCGCGGCTAAGCCTCCGTACATGTATACTATTGTTAAGTCAATATAAAGTACGGAAAATCTGCCGCAAGGAGAATAAACAATGAAGGTTAGTATATTTGATGTTGCAAAGAAATCAGGGCTGTCCGTCGTAACGGTCTCACGCGTCTTAAACGGTGCCGAATCCGTGCGAGAGAAAAATAGGCAAAAGGTTCTGGAAGCCATCAAGGAGCTCGATTACCATCCCAACGCTGCTGCGCGGAGTTTAGCTCGCGGTAAGACAGGAATCGTCGGTTTGATCATGACCACTCTTCAGGATTCCTTCTTCGACACCGTCGTTAAAGAACTGAACGAAGTGCTTGCACTTCACGGCTATTTTCTGGCCGTTTCGGTCTCTACCGGCATTGGCTCCGATGAAACCCATTACCTGATCCAGGAGGACCGGGTAGACGGACTTATTCTGCTCTCGCCGATGGAAGAGGATAACTACATCGTGGAACTGAAGCGGCGCAATATTCCTTATGTCCTAATCGACAATCAGAAGCCGGAGAATGATACTTTTTCGGTAACGATCGATAACTACAAAGGTGGCTATGCCGCTACGAAGCATCTGCTTGATCTCGGCCATACCTCCATCGCGCACTTAAGCGGTCAAAACATGTTCCGCAGTACGAGAGAGCGTCGCAGCGGTTTCCTGCAGGCACTTAAGGAAAAAGATCTGGCTCCATTTGAAATGATCACGGGCGATTTCGAAATCGATTTTGGTTATGATATCTGCCGCAAATGGCTGCGTGAGGGACGCCTGCCTTCCGCGGTGTTCGCGGGCGATGACCATATCGCGCTTGGGGTCGTGAACGCCCTCATGGAAGAAGGCATCAAGGTGCCTGAACAGGTAGCTATCGTCGGCTATGACGATCAGTATATTTCATCCAAGCTGCACCCCCATCTGACAACGGTCCGGCAGCCTGCCGACCGCATTGGGGTCGCCGCTGCGGATATGCTGTTGAAACGCATGGACGGTACGATGAAACGCGGGGCTAATGTAAGGATCGATCCTGAACTCATCGTGAGAGAATCTACTGGATTACCAACAAAAGGTACGACCGGATAATAAATATAACCTTATATATAGGAGTGACGACCATTGGCTTACTACTTGGGAATCGATGGGGGAGGAACAAAAACATACGCCCTGCTGACCGATGACTTCGGCAATGTGCTTGGCAAAGGCGTGGGCGGCAACGGCAATCACCAGATTGACCGCGCCTTGGCCGCACAAAGCATACGGGAAGCTGCAGAAGGAGCTCTAAACGAAGCAGGACTGCGGATTCATGAAATCTCGCACACCTATTTCGGACTTGCGGGCGCAGATCGGGAGGTAGATTACCGAATCCTGCACCCTCTGGTTCAGGAAATCGGATTCACCCAGAATTACTCGATTAACTGTGACACGATGATCGGTCTGCGCGCAGGTACGAACCGGCCTTACGGGGTCGCGCTGATCTGCGGCACAGGCACCAACTCCGCAGGCCGCAATCCGGCAGGAGAACATGTACAGGTCGGTGGTTTTGATTATATGTACGGTGATTTCGGCGGTGGCGGTTCCCTCAATATTGAGGTGTTCCGCTCTGTCATCCGTTCTTGGGACGGCCGTGAGCAGCCAACGCTCCTGAGTCCCCTGCTGCTTAACTTCCTTGGATATGACAGTGTCAGCGATATGTTCGATGACTTTCAGGATCACGGCAAGCATGTGCCTGTCCATGTAGCAAAGCTGCTATTTGAAGCTGCCGCAGAGGACGATGCTGTAGCTCTGGAAATTCTGAACCGTCAAGGCGTAGAGCTTGGCAAATCAGCAGCTGCGGTTATCCATAAACTTGGAATGGAAAAGGACGCCTTTGACGTTATACTAGCGGGAAGTCTGCTAACAAGGGGAGATCGCGGCTGGATTCGCAGCAAAATTGAACAGACTGTTGCAACCATCGCTCCAAATGCGACCATCGTAACGTTGGCCACCGAGCCTGTTGTCGGTGCCTTATGGTCTGCTATGGATGCGGCCGGACATGCGGTAAGCCAGGATGTATATGACAAAATGAGGGCCTTCCGTGACTTCGAACATATTAAGCAAACAACAAGATAAACGTCTATAAACAATGTCATCATAAAAAATTCTTAAAAGACTGGAGTGTGCAAAATGGAATATGAACAAGGGCTAAAAATAGCGGTAATCGGCGGTGGATCTTCCTATACTCCGGAGCTCGTTGAGGGGTTCATCCTCCATCATGCCGAGCTTCCTGTACGAGAGCTGTGGTTGGTCGATATTGAGCCGGGAGAGCGCAAACTGAATATTGTCGGCAACTTAGCCAAACGCATGGTGGAGAAATCGGGTCTTCCGATTGAAGTTCATTTGACGTTCGACCGTCGCGAAGCCATCAAGGGTGCGGACTTCGTCAGCACTCAAATGCGTGTCGGCATGCTTGACGCCCGTGGCCGCGATGAATCCATTCCCCTGAAATACGGCGTGATCGGTCAGGAAACCACTGGTCCCGGAGGCATGATGAAGGCACTGCGGACGATTCCGGTCCTGCTTGATATCTGCCGTGATATTGAAGAACTCGCTCCTAATGCCTGGCTGCTGAACTTTACGAATCCGGCGGGTATGGTCACGGAAGCCATTCTGAAGTATTCCAACGTTAAAAGCATTGGTCTCTGTAATGCACCAATCGGCCTAATCAAGCAAACCTCAGCCAAATACGGCGTAGAAGCGGACCGCGTCTATGCCGAGTTTGTTGGCCTGAACCATCTCCACTGGATTACGCGTATTGATGTGAATGGAGAAGACAAACTGGATGACATGCTGTCCGATACGGCCGGTTACAGCGCGAAGAACGTGCCTGCACGGGAGTGGAATCCGGAATTCCTGCAATCCCTGCATGCCCTGCCTTCTTACTATTTGAAATATTTCTATATGACCGACGCCATGCTCGAAGAGCAGCTGGAATCCTTACAAAAAGGCGGCAACCGTGCGGAAGTGGTTAAACGCGTTGAAGAAGAACTTTTCGAGCTTTACAATGACCCGGACCTGAAAGATAAACCGAAACAGCTGGAACAGCGGGGCGGCGCCTTCTATTCCGAAGCTGCCGTGAACCTGATGCGCTCACTCTACAACGGAACGAATGACATTCAGACGTTGAACGTAGCCAATCAAGGTATCATTGATTTCCTGCCAGACGATGCCAGCATTGAAGTCAACTGCGTGGTCACCAAAACCGGTCCACTGCCCCTGCCGTTGACCAAGGTTCCTCCAATGGCAGTTGGACTGATCCATGCGGTTAAAACCTATGAGCGCCTCGCCATCGATGCTGCCGTGACCGGCGATCGTGGATTGGCCATACAGGCATTGGTCCATCATCCTTTGGTCCCTTCGGTCGAAGTGGCGATTCAGATGCTGGATGAAATGCTCGAAGCCAACAAGGAATATTTGCCGCAGTTCTTTACTGAATCTGCAGCTAAAGCATAATTCGGCTATCATCCATTCGTCCTGATACCATAAGAAAAACGTCTATCGACGTACTTTCACATTAAGAGAAACCGCCATATCCCAGAATTTCCTGAGATATGGCGGTTTGTTGTTTCTAGGCATTTGCTATCTATAAGGCTTTCTTAAATCAATCATTAAATACATTCTCCTAGCTCTCTATCCATAAAAAGAGCAGGCCCGGAGCTAATCTCGCGGCCTGCTTGCATATGAGCAATCATCGGATTATAAGTTGCTTAGTATGTCCACCAGTTGCCGGACATCACGATCATAGAGAACAGCTTGATGCTATCTTCATAGTAGCCTTCATTGGAGCTGCCGGCCGTTTTGGTCCAGACGGAATTCAGCCAGTTTTGGTTCACGGACGAGGTCATAGCGCTGACACCAAACGGTGCATAGAACGCGCCGCTGCCGCCGGAACCTGTAACCGTGCCGTTGAGTTTATAACCATCCTTTACGTTGTTAGGATTACCGCTTACTTTGGTTGAGATCCAGCTATTCATTTGATTGAGCTGACTGAGTGCCCGGCTGTCACCAGTCATCAGGTAATCCGTTGCGATCCGCCAAGGCGTACGACACGAATTGTAATCGTAGCTGCCGTCGTTCGCCCCTTCCAGAAAATCGGCTGAAGCTGGCTTGTACGTCGAGCCCGACAGAACGACGAAGTCTGGAAGCAATCCGGTTGATGAGCTGTACCCGTTGTATAAGGAGTTGACAATGGTATAGGTTTTGTCGATCACGTTCGCCCATTTGGCATCACCCGTTGCTGCCTGGAACGCCTTCAAGTGATTCAGCATAAAGTCCGATGGACGGGTAGCATTTTTGAACGTATTATCCGTTGCCCAGTCGCCAAGACGCAGCGTCCATTGGGACTGATTCACGTCACTTTGCATGATGGCATTGATGATGTCCTTGCCGGCCTGAAGGTAGTTGATACTGCCGCTGCTACCCCACTGCTTGTCCGCAAGCAGGAGCGAATAAGCAATGTCCATGTCTCCATCCGTGGCCGAGTCGGCGCCTTCAATGTTCTGGAAGCTGCTGTTTTGTTTCCATGCCATCAATTTCGAATTGTTGGCGCTAGGATGCGCTTTATAATATTGATAAAGTCCGTCGAAATAAGTCTGCGCATTACCGTCATAACCGGCCATTATAACCGTTGCCAGCATTCCGTACCCGTGTGCCTCAGATACGGTATCCCCGTTGGACTGATACTTCACATAATACTTGCCTGTGCCCGCCGTTTTCAGATAAGCCGATTTCCAGCTGTCCCATTTCGCTTTCACGGAGCTATCCATCGCACTTTGCGTAACATGGTTAGGCTTGATCGAGCCGCTGGTATATGTCGTGTGCTGCGGAAACGGCTTGTTTGGAGCGGCGAAAGCAAAGCTCGCCGGAATCAGAAGAAAAGCGAGACAACACATCATAACAGCCTTGCTGCTAACTGAAAATCCCCTATTTTTTCTCATAAATTTACGCTCCTTTTAGGTCCAAATGGGTTTTGATCCATGACATAACCTTTAAGCCTAAAATTCAATGCAGCATCTTGATGGAGAAACCATGATTCGATACTCGCGAGACACAATCACCTCCGCCTTAAAGTTAAAGCGCTTTAACTTTTAAAACGCTTACATTTATTTTAAATGATTTTCTAATATTTGTAAATAGAGATTTCTGAGATTGAATCTAAAGTCCTGATTCGACATTTTGGTAGAGATCACCCCTCTCTACCCTAATTAATTCAATATCAAGCCTTCATTCACTCACGTATGGATGACCACTCCTTTCTTCGCAGACATACAAAATCCCCTCAAGCTTCCAGTGCTTGAGGGGATTTTATTGATCTATTTTTTCACTGTTGTCTACCATGTGGGGAGAATACCAAGCTCCCATAAAAAGTGCTTTGATTCTTTTATTTTCGTACCACTGTATATCCTTTATCTTTCAGCAACTTCACAATCCCATGATCACCCAAGTAGTGCGCTGCACCAACCACGATGAAGTACTCTTCACCTTTGCCGTTTTTGAGGTAACCATCAATCTTATCAGCCATGCCGATATTACGGTCGATCAGCATTGCTTTGTTGTATTCTTCGTCATCAGAGAAGCTGTTCGTCAGTTCCAGTAGTTGCTCGTCATTCCCTGTCTTCCACATTTCGGCCATTTGATTCACGCTGTCATCCAACACATCAAAATTGTCCAAAGTCGCTTTCAATGTTTTCTCTTGCAGCTCCTTAGAGAAGTCATTGAACATTCCCAATTGAGATTCATAGGATTCCAACTCGATTACCGGAAGTTTGCGCTCAATTGCCTTCTGTATGAAGTATAGGTCAACCCCCGAAGAAGCTTCATAGCCCGCTTTCATGGATTTCAGGCTGGCCAGTGTGCTCTCCACTACCCAAGGCTTAAAGGTATCCAGTGCATTCGCTTCCAATCCATTCTTCTTCAAAATGTCTCCCACCTGAGCATACGTCTCCCTGGACATGTGATCTTTCAGTGTTGTGCCATCCTGATACGAGCCCAGATCCAGAACAATCTTCTGCTGCGCTTCGTCAGCCGCTTTGCTGATATCGATCTCTACGCCTAAGTAATCCGCTTCGGCAAAGGCTTCTTCAAACTCCTTACGCAATGGATAAAAGCTTTCATCCGCAATATGCATAGAACCTACCAGGTACACGGTGTTGCCGTTGCTTTCGACTTCCCACATGAAGCCACGTCCACCGGTTTGAACAGTTTCTGTTTCGCCACCTTTGGAAACCAGCAGCACTGTGCGTGCAGCAGCATCCCAACGGACCTCATAACCTGCCGCATCCCCTACAATTCGAATCGGCGCATATGTTACGCCATTAATACGTGTAAGCTTGCTCTTCAACGTAATCGTCTTGCCGTTAACGACGGCTGTAATTGTATCATCTGTTGCTGTCGTCAGCTTCACGTCCATTGCGTCCAGCGTGGAGCGCAGCGGCACAAGTGTTGTTCCTTTATCGTTGATCGGTGCACCCGCCGTGTATTCAACCGTTTCGTCATTCACCTTTACCGATGTCTCTTGCGGAGAGGCCATAGCCGGTACTGCCGATGCGAGCAAACCTACGGAGATCGTCAGGGACAAGAGCATGCGTTTCCAGTTTTTCATATTATGTATTCTCCTTTAAGCAATATAGTAATTTGAATAAAGATATTTGGATTATTATGAATTTAGCAGAGAAGATGCTCCTCTTTAAAGCATAGCACCTTCTCTGCTTTAATTACTCAAGCCAATTCCGTTCCAGATCATGAAGGTTCTATTGAACCACTAATTTAAAATTGAATACCCGTGTTCGTAAACTTGGATTAGATCTTATAAGCCTTCATCGCTTTGAACAATTCCTTGAACGTTGGGCGTTTACCATACATCAGCACACCTGTACGATAGATTTTCGCTGCGAGCCAGCCGAAGATCATTATAGATACCACGAGAATGGCCAGGGACGTCCAGATCTGCCAGGTTGGCGCAACGCCCGCCCCAATCCGTACCAGAATTGCCGTTGGCGATGTGAACGGAATGAAGCTTGCTACTTTCAACAACAGGATGTTCGGTGTAGCAATACTGAAAATTGCAATATAGAAGGAAACCAGGGACAACATCGTAATCGGCAGCACGGCCTGACCCAGTTCCTCTGTCCGACTCACCATGGAACCAATGGCCGCGAACATCACCGCATACAGGAAGTAACCCAGAATGTAGAAGATGAGTCCATATACAATGACTGCGACGTTCACATCACCCAGGTTCATGTTGAAATCACTCAATACATCGCGGTTATGCGGTAACAGCATATTACCAGCAACTACTGCACCGAAGATACCGATTTGCAACAGACCTACCATGAAAATACCGATGATTTTACCAAACATCTGACTGAGCGGAGATACACTCGTAATCAAAATCTCCATAATACGCGAGCTCTTCTCGGCTGTAATCTCGGAAGCAATCATATTACCTGTCATCATCGTTGATGTGAACAACAGGATAATCAGCAGATATACCACAATGTAGTTAATGCCACTCATGGTACCTTCCGACTCCGCTGCAGCTCCGCTTTGGCCAGAATCCAGGTTTTGCTCTGTCAGTTTTACTGGGGTACTGATGAGCTGTTTTTGTTCCGCCGTGAGTGTATCCTTCACCACGACATCCAGCTTCACAATTTGCAGTGCAGCTTCAATGGGTGCTATAACCTGCGGGGAGATATCTTCACTTGAGTACAAAACAGGTTGTGGGAAATCTTGCCCCGCAACAGGTTCAAACTTCAGGTACCCATCCAAAAGCTCCGACTCCACATCGGCTTTGAGTGCCGCTTCATCTTTACTCGCGTCGTTAACAAAACGATACGTCTGGTTACCTTGTGCGGAGGAGTATGTCTCCAGCTTCTCGGCTACCTCCGTTTGTCCTTTACTCAGCAGACCGATATTCACCGGATTCGTGCTCGAGCCTCCACCGATGGAACCGCCATTAAATAAGGTAATGAAATATGGAATATTGAGTCCAATCGTAATTAAAAGTGCAAGTACAATAGTCGTTACCATGAAAGACTTCGTTTTCACTTTGTTTTTGAACGTAAATCCGATAATTGTCCCCATTTTATTCATTCGACTCACCTACCTCACGAATAAAGATTTGGTTTAGCGTTGGTTCCTTGATTTCAAAATGTTCAACGGTCGTCTGAGCCATGGCTGCTCTCAGAATTTCCTGAGCTGCTTCCATCTGACCAATATGGATCAGGTATCCACGCTCATTTTGCTCTACCTTTTCCACACCCGGCAGCTGTTCCAGACCGCCCACATTACCCGTGGTGCTCAGGAATACATGCTCACGTGGATAACGGCTCTTGATCTCCTTAATCTCTCCCTGCACAACGGTGTTGGAGCGATGCAGGATTGTTATCTGACGACATAATTCTTCGACGTGCTCCATGCGGTGTGTTGAAAACAGAATGGCTGTACCTTCGTCACGCAACTCCTTCACCGTGGATTTCAGCAATTCCACGTTGACCGGATCAAGTCCGCTGAAGGCTTCATCCAGAATGAGAATTTGCGGTCTGTGAACCACTGCGGCAATAAAGCCCATCTTTTGCTGATTCCCTTTGGATAGTTCCTCAATCTTTTTGTCGTAATACTCCGGCACTTCGAATCGGTCCAACCAATACTTCAGGCTCTGATCCGCATCCTTTCCATTCATGCCGCGCAGACGGGCCAGATAGTTGATCTGTTCACTGACCTTTACCTTCGGGTACAAACCGCGCTCTTCCGGAAGATATCCCATAATCTGCTGCAATTCTTTGCTATAGGGTTTGCCGTTGTACTGGATACTTCCCCCGTCCGGGTGGATCAGCCCGAGCACCATACGCATCGTTGTTGTTTTACCAGCGCCGTTGGCTCCAAGTAGACCGTAAATCTCCCCTTCTTGTACATTAAGCGTCACACCATTAACTGCTGTTTTGTCTGCATATTGCTTGACTACCTGCTTCAATTCCAATCGGTTCATCATTTATCGTCTCCCTTCGGTTATTTCCACTGTACGGGTGCATACCCGGCAATCCAGAATGCCAAGACTTCATCCAATTCCAAGTTGCGGATTTTCAATACCCGGTTATTTGCCAGCTCCAGCCTTTCCTGCGCTTCACTGACCCGGGTTGTAATGACGCGAACCAGTCCTCTCTCTTCAGAAGAAGATTCCACAACCCCAGGGATGCTCTCTGGTCGTAAGTCTCCTTCATACCAGACTTCTTTCCACTGATCGAGCACCATATCTTTCTCGGCCATTCCCAGGGACTGACCACGGTGCATCAATACGATGTAATCGGCAAGCCTTTTGACTTCGTCCGCAATATGTGTGGCAATCAGAATCGTGGTGTCTCCCTCAGCCATGAAGGTACGGAACTGCTCGATCATCACTTTCCAGGCAAAGGGGTCCAATCCTGATGAAGGCTCATCCAAAAGCAATAGTCTTGGGCGAGCTGCGATTGCAGCAGCGATCTCGAATTTCCTCCGTTCACCCTTGGACATCTTGTTCAGCTTCACATCAACAGGTACTTCCATATCGTGAATCAGTTGGTTGAACAACTTCATATCCCAACGCGGGTACCAGTAGGCTCGAAAATCAGCTGCTTCCTGTGCAGTAATCCGGTTCTCTTCGAGCCCAGCGTTGTCAGCCACAAAACCGATCTGTTGTCTCAGTTCAATGGGAAGAGGCCCCTCATGTTCCTTCCCAAACCATATAATCTGCCCGGCATCTGGCAGTACCACTTGTTGTAGCATGTTAAGAAGTGTGCTTTTACCTGAACCGTTATGACCGAGAATAGCAACTACATACCCTTCCGGGATGGTCAGATCGATTGGGCCAATAACTCTGCGTTTTCGCATTTTGGATACGCCGTTCAACTGAACTGCTATGGGCTCCATGTATGAATCACTCCCTCACTTCGAGTAAACTGCCCTCAGGACTTCCCGGAACAGACTCTCCAGTTCTTCTTCCGTACATCCTACCGATTTTCCGGACTGCACCGCTGCCTGCATCGCTTCCTGCGCGGCCTTTAATCTATAATTTTCTCTGTCGCCGGCTTCTACCTGGGCCACAAATGTACCCGTCCCCTGCTTCGTACGAAGCAGCCCTTCATTCTCCAGATCCTGATAGACCCGTCTAACCGTTATAACACTGCAATTCAGTGATCCGGCGAATTCGCGAATGGACGGCAAATGTGTTCCCTCCCCCAACTGACCCGTAACAATTAACGATCTTAACTGATTTTCAATTTGGTGGTATAAAGGTTCAGCGCTATTTTCATTAATTTGAATGGGTATTTTCACATCTTGCACCTCGCCCTCCGGTACACTCCAGTCTGTTACCTGTCCGTGCCGGTTTCATCCTGTATTCATTTTTGCGTTCATCCTTCATACCGTTAACTCAAATCCCGAGTGGAAAGTTTCTTCAGCGTCAACCGACTGAAAAGCCATAATCCTGCTATGCCAGCCACCAAAGCAACCCACATAATCGGGGAAAGCAGCCCCCATGATTTACTCATATCAATTACAATCGAAAATCCGTAATTGCCCGACGTTCGGATCAGCAAGGATAGGATGATCGTAAGCGGCAAAAACAGTGAACTGAGAAGCAAATAATTTTTGCCACTGTGCAGAAACTCTCCGTAAATATATAAGCCTGTCATGAGAAGTCCGTAACCTGTACAAGTTATACCAAAGGCCAGGTACTGATCCCACCGGAACCCTTCCTCGTGCAACCCAACCACATACAGTGATCCATAGAAAAAGATACCATTATACGTAAACGCCATCAGAGCCTGCTGAAGTCTCGACCACATCACTGTCTCGTGTGGAATGGGAAGTCTGCGATAGTAGGCCAACATCTGTGTATAGGAATCCTCCTGTATGTAACGGAAGGAACGCCTGCTGAACACGAACCCCTGAAATGGCACCATGATCAAAAAGAAAGTATCAACAACAGGATTAATGAAATCTGTCTTCTGTTGTCCTAATAACATCACACCGCTCATGCTGCCCGTATATATCATAAAAATTGCGGTCCACAGCCATTGGAGCTTATCCTTTTTCATCTCACTGCGGGTCAACCACCACGCCTGCTTCCATGCGCTCATATCATTGCCTGCCTTTCCATCTCGACTGTGCTCACTGTATATATCAATATACACAGTATACAGACCACTCCCTATTCCCGTCAACTCCTTATTTTCCTGAATCAGGAAGAAAGGATGGGATTCACGTCAGAATCGTGGTCATCTGGCTCATTTTGCGGGATGAACCCAAGCGTCATGCTGCCAAAAAAGGCAGACATCGAGTTCGCCGTAACAACGGCTACACCGACTCTTCTCCGGCATACCCGGTCATTACCACCAATGATGACTCCTACACTCATCATTCCAAACATTCACACGATCACAAGCATCATGACAGTGATTCTTTTTCGGGATCTAATCACCATCACAGTAGCGATAGCGGAACCAGCAACGACAGTGGTGGAGATAGTGGCGGTGGGGACAGTGGCGGCGGTGGTGGAGATTAGGATAACTCCTCAAACCAAAAAAAGAGCTGTATCCTATATTGTGCGAACACAATTCGGAACAGCTCTTTCCTTTTTTTCGGCACCTGAATACTGAAGAGGTTTAATCCTTAAACGAGGTTGTAGCCACTTGGCAGGCTGCGATTACTGCGAATCGCACGAATTTCGTTCAAAGTAAGCCGTTGATTGGTGGAAATCAAAGATTCCACATCATTGCCACGAATCAGATCATCCAAATCTCTCAAGTTGGTGTTCCCACGAAAGACGCGGAATCCGCCTTGAAAGTTAGGTCTCGTAAACACAACCAACGTTGCATTCGAACTTGTCGAGAAGAAACGCAGGCTTTCTACCCCACCCAGGATGTTGTCCAGATTACGGAGACCTGTGTTACCACGGTATACCCTGCTTCTTCCACGATAATCCTCTTCTGAATACACCGTGAGACGTGGATACGTTTGACTTACATGGACTGTTTTTTTCATTTGTTTTCCCCCTCTCGAACTCATTCTATGAATGAATGCGAGAGGAAGCTTGGACCAATCCACGGGTGGATACATCCATTTTCATATTTTCAAAGAATTCAATTCATTGCATTAAACACCCAAAATGACTTCCCATACCGGACGAGTGTGTCCACCAGGATACAGCAGGTACAACAAAACGTATACAATAACGCCTGTGATAGCACTGCTAAACCAGATCATGGATGTAAATCTCCCCCAACGGCGATGTGTCTTGAATTTCTTTTTGAACCCAAGCACCAAAGTGGAAATCCCGAAGACCGCTGCCACCGTGGCAAGGATAATATGAAAGATCAGAAATATTCGATAGAAGATCTCCATTTCCGGGTCCCCACCCCAAGCCGTATTCCCGACAAAGATGGTACGAGACATATAAATGACAAAGAACAGAAGGGCAGCAATGGCCCCTGCAATCATCGCGGTTTGGTGCGCCTCCCGTTTGCCACGGATAATTAGCACCCAGCCAATTCCAACCAGCACTGCGCTAATCACAATGAAAGAAGTACTGATCGTGGGTAGCAGAAAATACATATCCATCGTGTGTTTCCCCCTCTTGTCCAAACAAAACTTGTGTTATTTCGCTGCAGGATTGAGCGGTCCTCCCGTATTCTCTACAGGGTACGGATCATCATCATCTTCCCGTTTTTCCTTGCGGTACCATTGGAAAAAGACATACGCCAGCATGGAGACGAAGATGCCTTCCTGTATGAATTTCATCAAAATACCGCCCACCTGCTGATCCTCCTTGGCAGAGGACAGAAAGTTGAAGAACGCCGGTCCACCGAACGATCGCAGCAATGCCGTAGAATCCCCGGATACACAATACCGCATCGCCTCAGCCCATACGGCAGGATTGCTGTAGGTCGCATACAAGGGTTCGGAAGCAAAAATAATCAGTCCACAAGCTGGTGTCAGAAGCACCATGTTCAGAAAAATAAAACCAATCTTAGACAGCCCCGACGCTTGTCTCCCTTCCGGCAACGGATTGAGCAGCGTCCACCACATCAGCATGGAAGTAATGAAAAGTACAATGTAATACAAACGGTGAACCGTAAAATTTAACATCACGTAATCATGTACCACGGGTAGATGATATAACGAGAACAACCCGTTAAACAGCACAGCCGCCACGATCGGATGAGCCAAAAAAGATAACTGCCGTGTCGGCAGCCACCGGATGATGCCGCGCCATACCCAGAGGGGTAATCCCTTCATCAATAGCGGTGGCGCTACCAGATAGGACAGAGCCATACTCACCATATGGAAGCTGAACATCACATGACCCAGCAGATTGAATGGCCCCGCTTGTGCAAGATACAACACGGTAAGCCCAGTAATAAACATCATTTTCTGTGCGACCGTAGCCTGATCTGCCCCCTTGATCCGCTCACTGAACGGACCAACGAGCACTAGATAAGCTGCAGCAATGAGCAGAAACAATGCCATAATAAGTGGACTCCATAAATCGTTGAAACTAAAATATTGCAACCCGAGCATACGGGAAACCTCCCCGTGACCTGATTTGGTTGTTGCCTGAATCCATTGACTGATTGATCCGCCTAAAAGGGGAAAAGACGGCGACACTGCGCCGCCGCCATCTCTTTTACCACCAAACCCAATAGAGTGCCATAATGATGCACGTAAAAGCTACGAAAAATCCGAAGCTCATGAACAGGATCGGCATCAAATGCCCTTTATCCTTCAAGTGCATCCAGTAACCGAGCTGTACAAACACCTGAAGGATCGCCATAACCACCAATATAATAATGGTAAAGGTCGTATTGACTCCTCCCGCGGCAGCAGCCGCGAACGCAATTAGCGTCAGGACAATTGAGAAAATAAAAACAACGACGTGTTTCTGTGGCCCTTCCGCCCGGTGACGATGCTTCACAGGCTGCTGATCACTCTTATCCTGTACCGACATGTGTTACCCCACCTTTCCGAGCAGGTACACGACCGTAAAGATAAACACCCAGACCACGTCAATAAAGTGCCAGTACATTGCGGAGACGTATACTTTAGGTGCAGTTACGACCGTTAATCCTTTTCTGAACAGTTGCCCGATAATGAGCCCGATCCACATAATACCGAATGCAACGTGAGCTCCGTGGAACCCAACCAGCGTGTAGAACGCTGAACTGAATGCACTTGTAGTCATGCCGAACTCTTTATGTTTCACATATTCATAGAACTCGTAGATTTCCAGACCGAGGAATCCAAGACCCAGTACAACGGTAATGCCAAGCCAGAGAGCAAGAGCATTGCGCTTCCCCTTATGCATAGCCTGGATGGCAAATACACTTGTCAAACTGCTGACTAAGAGAATAAAGGTTGCTGCAGCCACGAGTGGCAGATGAAACAATTCATTCGCCGTCGGTCCGTCATTCGTTTGGCCACGGAGGGCCAAAAAGGTTGCGAAGAGGGTTCCGAACAATACGGTCTCGCCGCCAAGGAACAACCAGAAGCCGACAAGCTTGTTGCGTCCTTCCAGCGTTGCTTTCTCCGGCTCATGCGGCAATTTGCCGTTTACCGGTTCGGCATGTGGAGTTGTCATGTTCTAACCCCCTTCTCATCCTGATCCTCCGGTTCAATATGCCAGCCATGATCATCATAGAGTGACCGCAGCGCCATCGCACCAAATGTAATCAGAAGGCCAATAATGACTACAATGTAATTGTTAAACAATCCGTTCATAAACGCATTGCCAAAATCATCTTTGCTGAACATGAGACCAAGTCCGGCAATGAATATACCGACAGACATAACAAACGGCAGTGGAGTCGCTGATGGCATATGAATCGAACCAACAGGTTCGGCCGGTGTCATCTCCGTATGTCCTGCCATCTTTTCCTTCCAATACGCATCGATTCCACGTACCAGAGGAGTCTGCTTAAAGTTGTATTCCGGTGGCGGAGATGGGATTGACCATTCCAACGTACGACCATCTTCCCACGGATCATTCGGCGCATCAACTGGTTTTCTCGTTGTAATTACGATGTTCACGAGGAACATGATAACCCCAACACCCATTAGGAATGCACCAACGGAACTGACCAGGTTAAGCAGGTCAAAATCCTGATTCGGCAAGTATGTAACGATCCGGCGCTGCATCCCCATTAAACCAAGGAAATGCTGTACGAAGAACGTTAATTGGAAACCGATCATGAATGTCCAGAAGGTCCACTTTCCGAGCGTTTCGCTCAGGACGCGACCGAACATCTTCGGCCACCAGTAATGTAATCCAGAGAACAAACCTAGCACCAATCCACCAACGATAACGTAATGGAAGTGAGCCACAACAAAGTACGTATCATGGAACTGGAAATCCGCAGGCGCTGAGGCCAGCATGACACCAGTAACCCCGCCCATAACGAAGGTTGGAACGAATCCAACAGCAAACAGGTTTGCTGCCGTAAAACGAATCTGTCCGCCCCACATCGTAAAGAGCCAGTTAAATATTTTAATCCCTGTTGGTACAGCAATCAACATGGTTGAGATCGAGAACAATGCATTGGCGACTGTTCCCAGACCTGTCGTAAACATGTGATGCGCCCAGACCATGAATCCTAAGAAGGCGATCAGGATAGTTGCAAACACCATGGAGCTGTAACCGAATAATCTTTTACGTGCAAAGGTTGGAATAACCTCCGAGATAATACCAAAAGCCGGCAAGATGAGAATGTATACTTCCGGGTGCCCGAAGATCCAGAAGATATGCTGCCAGAGTACCGGGTTACCGCCACCTGCAACATCGAAGAAATTCGCCCCAAGTATACGGTCAAACGTTAACAGTACAAGTCCTACCGTAATGGCAGGGAATGCAAAAAGAATGATGGCTGATGTAATAAATGTGGTCCAGGTAAACATCGGCATCCGCATATAGGACATTCCCGGCGCACGCATCGTAATGATGGTCGCGAGAAAGTTAATGCCCCCGATGAGTGTCCCTAGACCGGCGATCTGGAGACCTATCGTGTAGAAATCCACACCGTGCGTCCCACTGTACTCGCTGCCAGAGAGTGGCGTATACGAAGTCCAGCCGGCATCCGGTGCCCCTCCCATCAACCAGCTCAGGTTCAAGAGCAGTCCGCCAAACAGGAACGTCCAGAAACCAAGCGCGTTAACAAAAGGGAAAGCAACGTCCCGTGCCCCAATTTGCAAAGGTACAACGGCATTCATAAGTGCAAAAATAATAGGCATAACACCAAGGAAAATCATCGTTGTTCCGTGCATCGTAATCAATTCGTTGAAGACCTGTGCCGACACAAAATCATTCATCGGTTTCATTAACTGAATCCGAATCAAAATGGCTTCAATGCCGCCGATTCCGAAGAAAAATCCACCCGCAATCAAATAGAGAACGGCGATTTTTTTGTGATCGACGGTGGTGATCCAATCCATCAAGCCCCTATACCGCTTGACGCTATGAGCATGAGCCAAGGTTGTGTACCCCCTTCTTCGTCCTTGCTGTTCTATTCATAGTCCAATTTGTAGTTGGCCAGATATTCGGCAATTCCGTCGATTTCTTCATCTGTGAGTCCAAGGTCTTTCGGATTAGGCATCGTATTGCCCGGCTTCACGGATTGTGGATCATGGAGCCATTCTTTCATGTTGTCCAGCACCGGATTACCGTCTTCCTGGCCTTCGCCCTGATTCAGCAGAATACCTGCCACGGATTGCTTGCCGCCGATACCTGTAAGGTTAGGCGCAACGGGCCCGCCCTGATCCCCAACTGCATGGCAAGAAAGGCAGTTCGTTTTGAACTTCTCAGCCAATTGGGTATCTTCCGGAAGTACCGCCGGGGCTTTCATTTCGTTAACCCATTTGTCAAAGGATTCCTGACTGACCGCTTTTACCTTGAATTCCATGAAGGCATGCGACCTGCCGCATAATTCAGCACATTTGCCTCGGTAAACGCCTTCATTTGGCGCCGAGAAGCTGAACTTGTTAAGCGTTCCATCCGGGTTTGTGTCCATTTTACCCGCAAGTGACGGCACCCAGAAGGAGTGAAGCACGTCAGCGGTTTTCAATTCGAATGCGATTTTCTTTCCGGTCGGGATGATGAGATCTTGAGCGGTGGTTACGTCATATTGAGGATAAGTGAATTCCCACCAGTACTGATGCGAGGTGACTTTGACCTGAATTGCATTTTTGTCGTTGGACAGATCTTCGCCTTGGGCAAAAATCGTTTTTACCGTCGGTACTGCCAGAACAATTACGAGCAGCAACGGAATGGCTGTCCATATTACTTCCAGCTTGAAATTACCTTCAACCTGTTCGGGCATTTCATTCTGCCCGGCTCGTCTGCGAAACCGGATCAACACATACGCAGCAATAGCAAATACAATGATGAGCACCACGATCATAATCGCAATGGACAGCTTCATCAGATCATATTGGCCTTGCGCCACAGGACCCTGAGGTTTCATTACCGACAAGTCTTCCCGCCCGCATGCGGATAGCAGCAAAGAGAACACCGCCAGCAAGGGGAGAATTCGCTTTGCAACCTGCCACTGTTTCATCATTGATCTACCCCACTTTTTTAACATTTTCGTAGATTGCCGTTGTCGCCCAAAATAAACTTAATTCAGTTCATTTCAGCACGATACACGTAATCCTGTCCGACATACAGAACGCTTACAAAAATAACGCTTCCACCACTCCCGTCATTTCCTGCTAAGGGCATGTCTGCGCATTCTTCCAATTCATTCTATATGGTTCAATCACTTATTAAATATAAGTTGAGGGTATGATTTTGTCAATCTTTGGACACATGTTCACAAATTGTTCACTATATGTAAAAAACCGCACCACAACTTGATTTGTAACCGATTTCAGTTAAAAATATTACTCTCTACTTTTGAAAATTTTTGCCAAATTTCGGTGATGAAATTGATTTTTTTGCCGATTTTTCTCACATTGAAAACATGCAGTATTATGCAAAACAGAAAAGCCTGCATCAGCTTGTTTCTCTTACAACTACTGGAAGCCGCAGTAAAGCTCCATACCGCTCCCTTATAGAACCAAACGGCATGGAGCCTGAACCTATTGTGTATCCCTTACACCGTATGCAGCACCCTTACCAGCTTGCCATAGATACAGCGTCTAAGTCCCGTCAGTTAGTATAAGAGGACCATCACTTGTTATGGCTACCGTATGCTCATACTGGACGCCCCAGCTTCCATCCACTGTTCTCACCGTCCAGCCATCCTCATCCCATACAACTGCTCCAGAGCTGCCTTTCGTAAATATAGGCTCAATCGTAATGACCATGCCCTCTGTCAGCATCATGCCCGTCCTGCGTTTCCCGTAAGGGAGGACATTCGGGGGTTCATGGATGTATTGACCGATCCCATGACCAATAAGAGGCTTCACAATCCCGTAACGATACAGCCTCGCTGTCCGTTCAATCGCGTTACCGATATCCCCCAGCGTATTTCCTGGCACTGCCTGTGCTATCGCCTTATGAAGCGCCCTTTCCGTTCGATTCATTAGTTTGCGTATGGACCTGCGTTGTTCACCGATCCCATACGTCCATGCAGAATCGGCAAGCCAGCCGTCTTTGTTCACCACCATATCAATGGTCACCACATCGCCTTCGACCAGTTTCCGGTCATTAGGGAAGCCGTGGCAAACCACTTCATTAACTGAAGCGCATGTAGCGTAAGGATAACCTTTGTACCCCTTTTGCTCAGGTGTAGCTCCTCTTTCAGCCAAAAAAACCTCCACCCGTTCGTCAATATCTCCTGTCGTTACACCGGGGGCCAACCACTTTTCAATATGCTCGTGACAGCTTCGCAGGATTCGTCCTGCTTCCCGCATGTAGCCAATCTCTTCTTTCGTTTTCAAAATAGGGTCCACATGCATTCATCCTTCCTGCCATATGTGTACTTCCATGTATATGCAGCAGGAACGGAACAAAGCCCCCAAAAGTGGAGCGAAGCTCTACAGCTAATTCTGTTTTCTTTTAGATGAAAGGTTTACACGTTGGAAATATGTACATATCATTTTTCAATCAAAAAAAACCGTCTGCCGGAGCTTAACGCCCGGGAGACGGTTCTATTCATATCGGAACAGTATAATCAGAGTTGTGTGTGTTTCAGGACACGGAAGAATCCATCTTGACAAGCTCATGCTCAACCACAGAAGTCAATTCTTCCTCGTATCCACCCGTAATCCGGTATTTTCTCACGTACTCCTTCACGAATTTTTTTGGATCTTTAGGACGGAAAATCCGAGTCATTTCCCTCAAACTTTCTTTGACCTCATTGTGACCTTTCGTTGCCATTGTAATTCCCTCCCAAAACGTTGAAAGTGAATGCTCCGTTTAGAGAATGCCGAATAAGTCTTAAATGCCATCCATGAAGTTGTGTGCGCGGCTCAAAGCAAGCTTTAGGTCGGGAACCCTTGCTTAAGCAAGTACCTGACACTATAAATACCCGATATGATTCGGTGTGAATCATAATCTTATTGTAGCATATTCGGAAGTATCTGACGACTTGACGATTTTACCTAATATTTATAACGGTTTTTATGCCCAAAAAGTTTAATTCCGAATCATATGTTATAAATACGATACTTCTATACGGAATTAATATATCCAGCATAACACTGAACTATTCGGGGGATATTATCACGGACAACCCATACAGTTAAAATACTGGGATCTAAGGAGGCGTTGTTTTATGGATCAGAAAGATAAAGAAATGCTGCCCCTTTCGCATGAAAAGGTGGAAGTGGACGGAATATATACCAACGAAGCCGGACAAGAAGAACATCTGCATCGCGGACAACAATTCCCGGCCGATCCCGTTCTCGGCAAGACGGAATGGGAACTGACGGAATTCGCTTTTGACAACCATCACGAAGGTCGTACCGACGAGCGTTTGGTTCCTAAAGAGAATGATACCGATAAGATTGGCAAGACCACACATCCACGCAGACATTTCCAGCGGGGTGACCGTTAAGTTATATAATGAGGCAAGGAAAGGGGCATGTTCCAGGGCAGTATTAGGAACATGTCCCTTTTAAGCTAGCAAAGATACATTTCGTCCCATTCGGTTCAGTTCTGTCCACCTCCTTCATAACCTAGTTAAAAAGGACAAAGGAGGCTGGACCGAATGTCCCCCATGAAATCATCAAGCGGTCTGGATGAAAATATTGCCGGCATGCTCTGTTATCTGTTCACTTTTGTAGGTGGAATCGTCTTTCTGGCTGTAGAAAAACGAAGCCGATTCGTTCTGTTTCATGCACTTCAATCCGTTACAGTATTTGGCCTCATTATGGTCGGTCATGTGTTGTGTGCATTTCTCCCACTGTTTGGGCCACTGCTGGCATCACTGTTGTCCCTGCTTGGTGTGGTGGTCTGGCTTCTCATGGTGGTGACCAGTCTGCAAGGCAAATGGCTTAAGCTGCCGTGGGTCGGAGACTTTGCAGAGAAACAGATGCGGCATCTGTAAGATGTAACGTGACTATCGGCTTCATCTCAAAGTAATTCATCCCGTGAGTCTACATAATAATCCATCTTGTTTTCGGCAAAAAAAAGAAAAAACACCGGATCTCCTGCTCTCTAACGAGCAAGGTCTCCGGTGTTCCGTTTATTATGCCTTCAATAACGATTAACAGGATAGATGATTCATCCCCTGAATAGTTCAGGCCGTTTAACTATTTTATTCACAACATTTATTATTCAACCCATGAGGAATTAAAAGTTAACATAATATACATGTTGAAGGCGTCGGGTAATGGCAACGACGATTTCAGCTCTTTACTTTTTACGCCGACTTGCCGTTATCTCCAAGAATCACATCCGCTTGACGTTCAGCCATTTTGGCAGCCGTTGCTTCAGTACCCAGACCATTAAAGAGTAAATTCATGAAAATGGCCGTAAAGCTACCTGCAATAATTCCGTTACCGAGCATAATCTGTGCCCAGTCCGGCGCACCTGCGAACAATTGAGGCACAACCGTCACACCCAGACCCATGCCTACAGAGCAGGCGATGATGAACAGGTTCTCATGACGGTTCAAATCAACCTGGCTGCCCAGAATACGAATACCTGACGATACCACCATACCGAACAATGCAACCATGGCCCCGCCAAGAACAGAACCTGGAACTAGCTGCGCCAATGCAGCAATCTTCGGTACAAAGCCGATAACCACAAGCAGCCCACCCGCTACAACGATAACATCGCGCGTTTTGACTCGAGTCATCTGTACAAGCCCTACGTTTTGTGAATAGGTCGTGTAAGGGAATGAGTTGAAGATACCACCCAGCACAATCGCCAAACCTTCTGCACGGTAGCCACGAGCCAGATCTTTGGAGGACAGGTCTTTATCCAAAATTTTGCCAAGAGCCATGAATACACCAGTAGATTCAGCTACGCTGACAATCGCCACTAGAATCATGGTCAGAATCGGTACAATCTCAAATGTCGGCGTACCAAAGTAGAACGGCTGCACGACATGGAACCAGCTTGCTTCACGAATTGGCGCAAAGTTCACTTCACCCATAAGCCCTGCTGCCACTGTGCCCACGAGAAGGCCGATCAGCACCGAGATGGAACGAACGAATCCTGTCGTGAACCGTGTCATCAGAATGATGAACACCAATACGCCGAATCCGAGCAGAAGATGAACCCCACTGCCAAAGTCCTCTGCACCCTGACCGCCGCCGAGATCGTTGAACGCAACCGGAATCAGGGTCAGACCAATAATGGTTACTACTGATCCAGTGACGACTGGCGGAAAGAGTCGTATCAATTTGCCAAAAATGCCCGAGAACAATACAACGAATATCCCTGAAGCAATGATCGCACCATAAATGGCAGACACACCGCTCTTCATCCCAATTAAAATCATCGGTGATACAGCCTGGAATGCACAGCCAAGCATGACGGGCAGCCCCACTCCGAAGAAACGATTGCCCCATACCTGAAGCAGTGTTGCCACACCACAGGCGAGCAGGTCAATCGCAATCAGATAGGTCAACTGCTCCGTAGTAAAACCAAGGGCCTTGCTGACAATAATCGGTACAACGACAGCTCCTGCATACATCGCCAGCACGTGCTGGAGACCTAGCGAGAACGTTTTGATCGGATGCCGATGCCGCTGAAAAATACGTTCGCGTGCCATATTAGATCGTGACCTCCTCGTCCGCAAACGTAACTTTCCCGTCTGACAACGCCCCAATGCGAACCAGTGATTCCACACGGTATCCTGCTTCTTTCAGCAAGCGGCCTCCTGGTTGGAACGCCTTTTCAATCACGATGCCAATACCAACCACTTCAGCACCTACTTGCTCCACAATGCGTGCCAAACCAAATGCTGCCTCGCCATTGGCCAGAAAATCATCGATGATCAGTACACGGTCACCAGGCTGCATGAACTTCTTCGCAACTGTAATTTCATTGGTCTCCTGCTTGGTAAAGGAGTACACCTTCTCAACCAGAATGTCTTCCGTGAGTGTAAGTGACTTCTGCTTCCGTGCAAAAATAAGCGGAACGTTGAGTTCCAGCGCAGTCATGATGCCTGGTGCGATCCCTGAGGATTCAATCGTCAGGACACGTGTAATGTTCTCCCCTTCAAAACGGCGGATGAACTCCTTACCGACTTCCTTCATCAAAACCGGGTCCATCTGGTGGTTCAGGAATGAATCCACTTTGAGTACCTGCTCGGACAGGACAATGCCTTCCTGTATTACCTTGTCTTTTAACAATTGCATCGTAATTCTTCCCCCTGTGCGCCCTCCCGTACAGAAGCCTGCATGACCTCGATCCCCTCTGTAAAAAAACAAAAAGCCCGCCTTTTTACACGCTGCGGAAAAACCGGAGACGGGAAAAGACGGACTTGTACATATGTGGACAAGCCGCATGGATACTGCAAGTGTAGTGTAATGGAAGAGCATGATAACAGGATAACTCAGAGCAAACCTCACTCCCTATTCAAGAAGGGATATGAAGCTACTTGAACATCCTTTTTCAGACATACTGCCCGATAATCATCTCTCTCCATACCTTAACAACGTTGCAGGATCTTTCCCGTAGTCCGATCATTCCGGTGATCGGGTAGAAACATGCAGGCCTATTCCTGCACATATACGAGTCGGCATATTAAATTTTTAGAGCTCCATGATTCGTTACAATGTATGATCGCGAACCTGAATGTAAAAGTATGAACGGAACTGATAATGTTAGAAGTATACCGAATCGGCGCTGTGAAATAAAGAAGTATTTTCATGGAAGTTGCGGAAACTTGTCTTAATTTGCATTGAAGGGATGATTGCTGCGGTTTTTTTATGTACAATATGAGAACGGAAGCGCGTGTCCGAACGGAGAATCGATGGAAACGCCGCCTGTATTATGAATATATTTGGTAAAGGAGATTTGCAGACATGAAAGGCGTACTAAAGGAATTTAAAGAATTTGCTGTACGTGGCAACGTCATCGATTTGGCAGTAGGTGTCATAATCGGGGCTGCTTTTGGTAAAATTGTCACGTCCCTCGTGAATGATATTATCATGCCACCGGTAGGTAAACTGCTTGGGGGTGTTGATTTCAGTCAGAAAATCATTAATCTGGATTGGGATATGAAAACTGCCAGTGGACAGGAGATCACAACTCTCGCTCAAGCCAATGAGGCTGGCGCTACGGTGATTGCATATGGGCAGTTCATCAACGTGATGATTGATTTTCTCATCGTCGCTTTCTGTATTTTCATGCTGGTGAAGGGTATCAATTACATCAAAAGCAAAGAACACAAAAAGCCCGAGCCGCAAAAAACGACCAAGGCTTGCAAATATTGTCTGTCCGAAA
Organism: Paenibacillus sp. RU5M; assembly: GCF_900221055.1. NCBI lineage: Bacteria > Bacillati > Bacillota > Bacilli > Caryophanales > Paenibacillaceae > Paenibacillus > Paenibacillus sp. RU5M. Next base: position 152,720 of record NZ_OBQM01000005.1, read on the forward strand.
TTCCGGCTGCGGCTACTCGCTGTTCGCACTGTACTTCAGAGCTGGAAGCTGAAGGTAACGGCGCAACGGCTTAATCGTTTCCATGCTTGAAGTGCATCAGAATTTACAGTGTACCCAAACTCTCTATAGAGAACAGTAGTGGATAATTGTTAATATATAAAGGCTTATGTAAAAAAACTCCTGCTTGATCTGTCCGTCATGCTTCTTCATCCGTGTTGTTGCAATCCCGCACGGAGCGGGTGGAATCAAATCGGCAACCACATGAAAGGTCTCACCGTAAAGGTGGGGCCTTTCTTTATCTCACAAGCAGGTATGTTGCTCTAATGTCATTATTATCTTACGCTCACCATGCTTACAAACTAGAATCGACGCGGCAACAAGTGCTCCAAAATCGACTTCAAATCCCGATCTTCCTTATAAACCTCTTCCCCGGTATCGAGCTCTGTTACCCGGATATAATCAAAATTCATCGACGCATCCACAGGTTTAAACAACAATTGGCTCTCGTCTTCCAGACGTACGTTGAATCCCATATCCTTAAACATCGTTGTTAGCTGGCTATTCGCCGGTTCCTGACCTTGCCCTACCATAATCAATCCTCTAAGACTTTTACGTTCCTGAGGTTGCGGATAAATGACCTGAAAGTGTACAATGCATTCCATAAGATGGTTCCCCTTTCGTTTAAAACATACTTTGTGAAATTTTGAACTTTAAAACTTGCTATATAAGGAGATACGTATCATGACCCCAGAACGTTTCGATATTTACGACGATCAGCAAAATTGGATAGGTACAGAGCTGCGCAGCGTGGTTCATGCCAAGGGATTCTGGCACCGTTCATTCCACTGCTGGATCGTGCGGGACGAAGGCTCACAGCGGTTGGTTCTATTTCAGCGAAGACGGGATATCAAGGATACCTTCCCCGGATGTTACGACATTACCGCAGCAGGGCATCTCACAGCAGGCGAACAGCTGCATGAAGCCAGTCGTGAGCTGGAGGAAGAACTGGGCGTGCAAGCACCTTTTGAAACGCTGACCTACCTGTTGACAGCAAGACAGCAACTTGAAGGGCAGGTTCGCGGTGTACCTTTTATTGATCGGGAATTCAGCTCTGTCTTTGGACTGTGCTTAAACCAGCCTCTCGAAGCCTATACCTTGCAGGCAAGTGAAGTCGACAGCTTATACGAAGTACCTTTGGATGACTTGATTGCCTTGTTCCGTGGCGAAACCCATGTGATTCAAGCCGCAGGAGTGCAAGCCGTGCAGTCAGCGTCCGACCAGGCGGATCAGGCAAATAGTAACTCTGTTCCTCTTCACGTTCAAACACGTCACATGCGCGAGATTAGAGCAGCCGAGTTCGTGCCACACGGTACGGAATATTATATCGATGTACTTGAAGCGTTAGTTCACGTGCCCAAAAACTAACCAATTTTGCCTATGATAAAGTTACGTTCATAGCTTCATTTTCTCAAAAATAGCATGAATTCATACCCTATTACATTAGCTCAACAGGGAACATTTGCTGTGATGAACATCACTGCTTCTGTTAACTAGCAAGAAGAGGCGTCTGCCTCATGGCAACGCCTGCTTCCTTTAAGCATGTATTTTGGAGTTCATAGGATATCTGAAGGTACTGACCAATAACGCGCTGAGAGGTTTTGGTATCGAGGCCCGTATCGAGACTCCAGTTCCTCCCCCATGTCCTGCTCCAGTTCATACAACACCAATTCCTGAGCAAAATGATTCAACAGCAGTCCGGTCATGACCGGATGTTCTGTCACCATCGCTTGAGTGGCGCAAGATTCCCCGCGCATCCCTAACATACACCAACGACGATCGACCACTAAAGAGAACTTCCGGCCATTCCCTGCTCCGTATGAAGGCAAACCAGGCCAAGGAGCGGGCTGATCCATAATACCCTCTCCACCATCACATGACCATAACAGGCGCACGCCTCGGTCTTCGGCACGCTGCAAGTCGGCACGCAACAACTCCGCTTCCTCACGCCACACGTCCACCACAATCTCATGTTTAGCCTCAGCAAGTTCACGGCTTAGATTCTCAAATACATTTTTGTCGCCTTCAATATTGTAAAAGACCGGCTTCTCAGGTTCATGCTGCGGCATACTGCTCTGCACATATTCAAGGGATGCACGCATCTGACCGGAAATCATGCTTGTCATCTCCTCAGGCTTCAAGACACTGTATTTCGCGGGCTCGCCTGCGCTGCAACGCAGGAATCCCCGCTGTTCCAGCCGTTGCAGGGTGGCATATACATTGGAACGGGACACACCCAGCCTTTTCGCAACCTCATATCCCGAGGCTGAGCCTTGGCGAGCGAGTTCCACCATAATTTTAGATTCCATCTCGGTAAACCCCAGATGACGCAAATGATGCAGCAGTTGGTCCATATTCCCGTCCCCCCATGCTGTAAGCAACCAGCGCTGCCACACATTGATTCGGCAGCGCTTCTACTGCATCAAATCTGTTCTGCTCCGCAGCGTGGGCACCATTTCGAACCTTTGGGCAGCTCTGCTGTACAAATCTGACAATTTACCATTTCGCGTGGCACTTCCGTCTGTACGTCCACCGTGTTCACGATCGGATTATTTTCTTTCCAGTACCGAATGCGCTCATCCAGCTCCTGCTGGCGCTCGCGCTCCCGTTGCATTTCTTCATCCCGACGGCGTTCCCACTCGGCATCGAACGCTTCCTTTTCCTCTTGGGTAAATTCCGTACTGTTATATTCGGATTCGGTCTCCAGGTCCGCAATGGACGGAATTACCGTGTGATACGGCTCAGCTTCCTCCAGTTCCTCTTCAGCTGGCGCATCATAGATTGGTCCCTCCGGGCTTTGGGCCACAGCTGCTTCCTGTCTCGCAGGGTTTGTCGCCCCTACAGATGCTGCTGCGGGTTTGAATTCACCCAACTTGCGTCCGCATTTCGGACAGAAGTTGGCATCCAGTGAAGCGACGTGTCCACACTCGCATAAGCGCTCATTTTTGAGTTGTGCAATCTTGTTGCGCAGACCATCGATCTCATCCTGCAATTCATCGCACAGCCCCGATAGATCCACCATCTCTTTTTCGGCACGCGTCATGTCCTGTGCGCGATAACCTTCATAGAAGATACGACCCATATCTGTAAAATGGACTTCCTGTTCCTGCTGCAAGCCCACAATCTGATTATTTATTTTTCCGATTTCAACGGCGTGCTGGGCACGCTCTGTTGCTTTGTTTGCTCCGTTCTTAATTCGCTGAAGCAGTTTCATGACTTCTCCTCCTCTGTCCCGTCAGAGTTGAACCTTTTGATTCAACATCAATTGTTCCAAAACCCATTTTCATTTGATTTTTTTATAGTATATAACTTATACGATATCATGCCAAAAAGTTGCGAAATCTGGCGTGAATGCCCGTTTTCTGCCGATGCTGGATGAATTCGGGGGCTTTCGTCAGGACCATACGTTCGGGTATAATGAAGCTTTGGCCCTGCTGATCCGCCTACTTGGGCGGTTATCCCTATCATACCAATTTACAATGTGATTGTGAAAAGGGCAAATGAATTACTTTTAAGCCGGGATAGTCCTATCCCTGAATGCATATAGAGGTGGATGAATGATGTTAAGTCCGAACTCAACGTTTTACCCCCGTCCGCTCGGGGTTACCCCCGCGGCATCCCTGCCCCAATCCCCTTCGGCTCCGCTGGAGACCAGTAGGCAACTCGTGGCAAGCGATGAACGGGATGCGCCTTATTTCCGCTCTCTGGAAGAGGTAGGCATCCGTCTGAACGGACCCCAAATCTCAGCGGTTCGCCACGGCAAAGGACCCCTGCTGACTCTCGCAGGAGCTGGCTGCGGCAAAACAACCGTACTGGCTGCACGAGCTGGCTACCTGATGGAGGTTAGTGGTGCTCACGCGGGAAGCATCCTGCTGGTGACGTTCACGAACAAAGCTGCCACTGAGATGAAAGACCGCATCGCATCGCTGCCTGGCATTCGTCCCGCAGCCGCACGAGCGGTGCAGGCCCGTACATTTCACTCGTTCGCTCTGACGCTGCTGCGTCATTACGGCGTGCAGGAGGAGATTTTTGGAGAGTCCCGTGCGCAGCATACGGTACTCAAGATGCTTCTGCGCCAGAATGGCATGAGTGAGGCGTTTCAGCCTGAGAGTCTGCTGGCTATGCTGTCCGCTTGGAAGATGCAGGGCTCAGAAACAAGCGATCTTCCCGAAAAATCACAGGAGGAACGAGATGCCAAACGTGTTCTCCTTGGTTATGAAGCCTGGAAGCGGGATCGCAACAAAATGGATTTTGATGATATTTTGCTGCGAGCTGCCGCTCTGCTTCGTGATCCTGCTGTACTGGGGCCGCTTCAGCAGCGTTTTCAGTACATCATGGTCGATGAGTTCCAGGATACGAATAGTCTCCAATATGAAATTGTACAAAAACTGGCTGCCGCCCACCGCAACCTGATGGTTGTGGGAGACGATGACCAGACGATCTATACGTTTAATGGGGCACGGCAGGAATCCATTTTGGAATTCGATAAAGTTTACCCCGGTGCACGCATCGTGACGCTGGATATCAATTACCGTAGCGATGCGCGTATTCTGGGACTGGGCAGCGAATTGGTTGCCCGGAACAAACGAAGACGTGACAAGCGGCTGCGCGCAGCCGGGCATCGTGGAGATGCGCCTCGGTTTGCCACCCCCTCCAATACCGAGGAAGAAGCAGCTTGGGTTGTTAACCAGTTGTGTCAGCAAGTTGAGGAAGGTCTGCATACCTATCGGGATATCGCGATCCTGCACCGGACAGCCAGCAGCAGTCGGGCTATATTTGAGCAGCTTGTGTTGAAAGATGTGCCATTTGTACAACATGGTGCTTCCCCGGTCTTCTATGACCAGTCACTGATTCGACCGTTAATGGATCATATGCGCTTGTCACTGAACCCACGCGCTGTAGATGCTCTGCCAAGTGCGCTGGGGCCTCTCTATGTATCCCGCGATGCCGGATTGGAGTGGATTCAGCGCAGTGAAGAGCAGCAAGCGAAGAAATATCCGCTCATTCATCTGGCCAAATGGGACAAGCTGAAGCCTTTTCAGCAGGAACAGGTCAAGGAGCGCATCAAGCTGATCAAATCACTGACGAAGCTGAAACCAGTGATCGCGATCCAAGAGATGCGCCGCCAGTTTTACGACAAGTATATGGAAAGCGGTGATCCAAGCATCTTTACTCATTATAAGGAAACGATGCTGGAGACACTGGACGAATTCGAAGCTGCAGCCAAAAAATTCGAAACCGTTGAAGAGTTCATCCAATTCGCCGATGAACTGTCCCGCAGACACCGCGAGATGGAATCACTGCGCCGTTCACAGGACAGCGATGCAGTCCAACTGATGACGATTCACCGGGCCAAGGGACTTGAATTCCCATGTGTATACTGGATCGGTGCCAGCGAAGGAATCGTACCTCACAGCACGGCACTGCGGCAGGATATCCCTGAAGACCAGAAGGCTGCTCTTACCGTACAGCAGACCGATGCCGAACTGGACATGGCTCTGGAAGAGGAGCGACGACTCGCCTATGTCGCAATCACACGGGCCAAACAGTATTTATACATCACTTCTCCCGCCAGTCATCACGGAAAACCGGCGGACGTTTCCCGCTTTCTGCTGGAGGCCTTCGGCATGGAGGTACCAGACAAACGCAAAAAACGCGAGGAAAGCCAGACTGGCAATCACGCGTCATACGGCAGCGTTAGCAGCAACTGGAAGGGAAACGGGAACACGAATGGTAAAGCTAACAGTAATGAGAGTAGAACTAGAAATGGAAATGCAGCATACGCCCGTTCAGGTTCGCGGCTACAGGGACGCGATGCGGTGAGTCCAGTTCAGCGTGGTGCAGATCAGCGCAGCGCGATCCGTCAAAGTGATCGGCGTGATTTTGAAGTACTCGATGAACGAGACGAGGATCGTCTCAGTGAGCGGCGCGGCAGCGGGGTGATTCGCAATCACACGGCGTTCAGCACCACGGGTGTGAATCAGGCAGCTTCGTCCTCCAACAGTTCGGGGTCTCAATCTTCAGGTACAGAACGTACAGAAACCGTAGCGATCTGGAAGTGCAGTTCTTCCACCTGCAAAGCATGGCTGCGCCAGAAACCGGATGGTCCTTCAGCCAAGGTATCCAAAAAGGCGGCGTCCGGCCCCCCGGCTTGTCCGCTATGTTCAGGCACAATGGAAGCCGGTACCCGTAAGGTTCCCGTAACTGGGCGGTTCGGAAGATGAACAATTGCCATTCGTTTCAGGATGCTTCCTGCTGTTTATTAACAGTAGAAGCGTCTTTTTTCCATTTTAGAATGGAGGTTGGATTATGCAGGACGGCAAAAAGCATTACTATGTATCGGTAACCCATAATCTTATTGAACAGACCAAGAACGAATCAACACCGTTTGAAATCATGGTGGACGATGAACAGCTAAACCGGCTGAAAGACCTGATGAAAGTGCTGGAGGATGAAGATGCCTATACATTGCAACGGGCCCCGGTACCCTACAAATCGGCGGATCATGACGAAGCAACAGAACAATTCTCCGATGGCATGACATTGCTGTACACGTTTCTTTACGACCATGGCACTTCGGATACCCGGCAGGCGATTGAGAGCATGAATGTACTTTCACGGCTGCAAGATACGGATTATGATGATCCGGGGTATGAGAACTCACCGCTGAATAAATGAACTCTTATCACAAAGACTTCCACTCCGATGAATTCAGGCCAATGACCTGCTTCAGGAGTAACGGGAGTCTTTATTTTTTTACAGCTCGGTCCCAATAGTATGATTATTGATACTATAAACCAAAAATGATACTACTATTCATTTTAGATATTAAACTATATATTTTATATATAACTTATTTCTGCGAGGAGGATAATTATAGCGATGGGAAATCCAATCATGATGAAAGCGTTCGGATATTACGAGCCTGGACTAGAGACCGATATACCCCCATTTCAGGAGGTGGAAGTTGAGAAACCAAAACCTACAGGAAAGGATTTACTCGTTGAGGTGAAGGCGGTGTCTATCAATCCGACGGATTGGAGATCACATCTTTCCAAACATCCGGACGATTTATCCCTGACCGTGCCTGGTCGTGATTTAGCGGGAATAGTAGTGGACATCGGCTCCGATTGCAATTTGTTCAACGTTGGTGACGAAGTGTATTATGCGGGGAGCAATATGCGCCCAGGCGGACACAGTGAGTTTCATTTAGTAGATGAACGAATTGTCGGCAGAAAGCCGAAAAATCTGGATTTCGCCCAGGCGGCAGCTTTACCTCTGACAAGCCTTACGGCAGGAGAAGCTTTTTTTGAACGCTTGGGCATTTCCAGAAATGCATCGGATAATGAGGGTAACAGTATGCTTATTATCGGGGCAGCGGGAGGCGTCGGATCGATCGCTACTCAATTAGCCAAGTTGGCTGGACTTAAAGTTATAGCAACTGCCTCTCGTCCCGAATCAGTCTCTTGGGTAAAATCAAACGCAGCAGACCACGTGATCAACCATCATCAACCATTTGGACCACAACTTAAAGATCTCGGACTCGCTGGTGTACAATATAGTTTCGTGCTAAATCATATAGATGAGCATATGGATGAGATGGCAGAAGTTATTTTACCGCAGGGGAAAATTTGCTCCATTCTACCCTTCGAAAAACCAGCCGAACTTCAAAAGTTATTCTCAAAAAGCGTAACACTCGTTTGGGAAATGATGTTCACCCGTCCGATGTTCCAGACAGATGATATGATTGAACAACATCTTCTACTTAATGAAATTGCAGATCTAGTGGATGCTGGCAAGATTCATACAACGATGGCCGAGCGGATTAAACCTATTAATGCAGCTAACCTGCTGGAAGCCTACAGAAAGAGCAAATCGGGCACTGCAATTGGCAAAATCGTGTTGGAAGGGTTTGAAAAGTAAACATACATCCATTTTGTCTGATCATGATCAATAAATTAACCAAAGGGTGTTGTCTCTCCATTGAAAAGATAGAGAAACAACACCCTTTAATATCACGTTAGATTTAATCTCTATATCAGTCCAGACGAATCTCTTGACCTTTTTCGGCTGACTCATAAATTCCGCTCAGCATCCGAGTCGAAGCCACACCATCCGCAATGGGACTGATGGGCTCGGTACCATTCAGACAACAATCCACAAAGTGATCAATCTGATTCTGGAAGGCACCGTGAATATCGAGACCTTTATAGTCTGTCTGAGGTTCAATGTTCAGGATCGTATTGTGTTTCTCGGTGACGATTAGCGTCTCCGGCTCCAGCTCAATTCCACCACGCTCACCGTACAATCGGACTGAAGATTCTTCCCCACGTGCATGCAGGGTAAAGCTCACATCTACCGCCAAAGAAGCCCCATTCTCGAAGCGAATCAGCGCATTCGCCATATCCTCCACATTGTTGACAGCGGAACTGTAATCTGCGGCTTTGTAAAAAGAAAGATGCTCGATATGGGCACGATTGCCCAGTTTTCGATACGTATTGCCACTCACCGAAACAGGTTTCGGTTTGCCCATCAGATACCAGCATTGGTCGATAATATGTACGCCAAGATCAATCAGCGGGCCACCGCCGGAACGGTTTTTGTCCGCAAACCATCCTCCGGGATTTCCCAAGCGACGCAGGATAGAAGCTTTGGTATAATACAATTCGCCAAACTCACCCGCATCAATGAAACTGCGCATCATCTGCATATTGTTATCATAACGACGCACAAATCCCACGACAAAAGTACATCCGCTTTTCTTCACAGCCTCTTCGATCCGCAGCGCATCTTCCACATTGGTGGCTACCGGTTTTTCAAGCAGCACATGTTTACCTGCCTCCAGGGCAGCGATGGCAAATTCGGCATGCGTATTATTCCACGTACAGATACTAACGGCATCCACATGCGGATCCTTCAGCATCTCGCGATAATCAGTGTACACGGATTGTGCATCATACTTCTCAGCAGCCGCGGCTGCACGCTGTTCGTTCAGGTCACAGATGGCGTAAATGACGGCATTCTCGTTCTTGGCATAACACCTCATATGAAGATCCGAGATGGAGCCTGTGCCAATCATGCCGATATGCAACATTTTGCTAGTACTCATCTTCTTCCTCCCTTCCTTTTCCAGAACATGAATATCGTCTAGTCTGCCCGGAGCATGCCTTTGTAAATCCCTGGTGTTGAATTTTCGATCTTCACGGCCCCCAAGGTCTGAGCATAGAAATCAACGGGTCCCGCCGATCCAATAATCGCGTAAGCGTAACCATCTGTCTTCATGGCGTGCATACAGGCCAACAGCAGCGCTGTACCGACACCTTTGCCCCGTGCCTCCTGACCAACACCTGTTGGACCAAAGAAATTACGACACGTTGCTTCATAACAAGCGAAGCCGATCATTTTCCCATGCTCAAGCGCAATATAACAAGTCACGGGTTGACGTGCAAAAGCTACATTACATTCATCCACCCAGGGCTGGCTAAAATGGGATCTCACCCAATCCAGCACAACCTGCTTCTCTGGTGCGATGGCTCTTCGGATGACAATGGAGGACTCCTCCAACTTCTTAAGTCCACTCTCTTGCTCTGGCAAATGGTAAAGCGCAACCAACATATCACTCATATGATTGCCCCCCTCCTCATATTTGGATGCTCCACAACCCCATGTAATCCTAGGTTAATTCAAAATCTGAATCACACGTCTTCCACTTATTGATCCTTAACCGCATCCCGCTTCTTATAACCGGCTATTGGTCTGTTTTTCAAATAATAGACTAACATGCTGCTCACATTAATTACCTCAAAGTGCAACACTGGACGAAGTTGTCCCGTCTATAAGGTTGGAACGTGGCCTTAATAGGAGTTTACCGCGTCATAACCAAGATGAGAAGGGATGAAATCAACGATGAACAACAACATGAAAAAAGTTAGTGCCCTGATGGTCCTGTCCTTGGCCCTGGGCGGGGGAGCCGCATACGCTGCAAACCTGGACAGCACTCAGCCCATCAATTCAACTTCCGTATCAGCCGACAGCAAAGGAACTGAAGCCGTAAAAGTATCTGTGAACGGAGCACCGATGGCTGACGGCTATTGGAACAAAGATGGTCAAGAACCCATGATCGCGCTGCGTGATCTCACAGAAGCACTTGGCATTGAACTGAAATGGAACAAAGAAAACAAATCTGCTGAGCTGACAAAAGGTACCCTCTGGACACTCGTCACCACAGGCAAAGACCAGTATTCAGTTAATAAAATGCTGCTTAAGCTGGGAACAGCACCTGAAATCACAAATGGTACATTGTTTGTACCCGCTTCTTTTGCAGATAAAGTACTGCACGCACAAGTGAATACAAAAGGTAACCAAGTAACCATCTCCAGTGAAGAGGAAGTGAAAACTGTTACTGAGCGTGGGGTCATTACGGGAATTAACAGTGAAGGCAAATATCAATCCATCCATATCGGCGGTGCAGGTACAGATGGTATCGTCCTTAATGTTGGTGAAGATACCGTGTTCAAATCCGCAGATGGCAAAGATATCAAGCTTACTGATCTTACCATTGGCATGAACGTTGAAGCTGAGCATTCTGAGATTGCAACCCTCAGTTTACCGCCGCAAACACCTACTTACAAAGTCACTGTACTGGATACTGCTGCTTCGGAATCCGAAGCACAACCAAAAGAAGTTCTGGGTACAGCAGGTACGATTGAAAATGTAAAAACAACAGAAGATAATGATACTCAGATCGAGATCTCCGGCTCCCGTCTGACAGAGACAGCACCTGACCATGTTATTCTTAACATTAGCAAAGATACAGAACTGGTGAATCATCAAGGGGAAACGATCAAACCAGAGGAACTGACCAAAGGGGCCAAAGTGATTGGTTTCTATAGCCCGGTCCTGACTCGCAGCCTGCCTCCAATCGGAACGGCTTGGAAAGTAGTAATCGAAACACCAGCCGATCAACCTGAAGCGAAATAAGCTGCCAGAAAAGAAGGCTAGCCTTCTTTATGCGTAGAGCACAGCAGATCTAGACCACACTATATTAATGCAGAAATAACCTTATCCCACGATTCCTCCTTCATGGAGGTTGGGGTAAGGTTATTTCTCGATCCTGCATTTATATATATATGTACGTAATAGCTCTATTCCGTTATTGTTATTTCGGCATCAACTTCAGCTTCTGCTTCAACAATCGCTTCTGCCTCAATCTCCACCATCAGCAAAGGGTCAATGAGTGCACTAACCTCTACCATCGTGGCGACAGGCTGGATCTGACCAAAAAATTCACCATGAGCCTTGCCCACTTCTTCCCACCGGGAAATGTCGGTAACAAACATGCGGGTTCTCACGACATGAGACATGTCTGCTCCCAATTCTTTCAGTGCATTTTCGATGGTCTGCAAAATAAATCTCGTCTGTGCATATGGATCACCTGCTCCAACCACAACACCGTCCTGCATGGCTGTAGTACCCGCAACCTCAATTCGGTTGCCAACACGAATGGCACGGCAATATCCTACAAGCGGCTCCCATGGAGAACCGGTAAACACCTGCTGTCTGTTCATTCTGCTTTCCCTCGCTTTACATGTGATTTGAACTCCTGATTAAACATGAATTATATCAGCCTGCCGACCTGCTGAACAAGCAAATAAAATAGGATATAACTGAATTTAGCTCAAACCAAAAAGCCCCTGAAGTGATCTTCCGTGCCTTGGACAAGGGTGAATCATTCAGGGGCTCTATGAAATTGAGATCCTAGTCTTCAATCAAAAGATGAAGCACCAGGCTTACAGCTTGATATTAGCCTCATCAAAGTATTCTTCAAGTGTCAGTCCACTTTTCACAACATCAGGAGCCAGATCAGTGCCGACATAGCGAATATGCCATGGCTCGTACACATAACCGGTTATCCCTTCCTCACCTTTTGGATAACGGATGATGAACCCATATTCTGCTGCATGCTCAGCCAACCACTGGCCTTCTTTCGATGTGCCAAACACCTCTTCTATGGCATTGCCTACACTTGGACTGGAAACGTCAATCGCTAGTCCGGTCTGATGTTCGCTGTGGCCTGGCACAGAGCTTACACGATCCGTGTATTCTTTACCTTTGGTTTTGACATTGTTGTTATAGATTGAAACCTGACGCTGATAAGAACGATATCCAGATACCGCACGAAGCTCAATGTCGTCCGCTTTGGCACCGGCGAACAGCTTCTCCAACGCCTCAGCAGCTTCCTTGCGCATATGGCGCTTTTCATGCGGACCGTCAAAGGAAAACGGTACGTTAGGCTCAACCAGATCATCCGGCTCATATCCTTCTGGCAAGCTGCGCTGTTTGTTAACGATCACTGTCATCGCTTCTGAATTGGTCACTACCGCTTGTGCATCAATCGTCGTTTGCAGCGCGCTAATGCTGCGTTTCTCCATCAAGGGATCCTCTGCTGTGGCTCCATTGCCTGCGTCAGAAGAACCTTCTCCCCCAGTTGAAGCATTGCCGGAACCACTATCTGTACCTTCATTGTTATTGTCCGAAGATGAGCTGTCATCCCCACCTGTGTTATTGCCATCCTTGCCAGTATCCTCAGTCAAATGAACCGTGGTACCGTCCGACTCTTGCTGTGCGCTTCCTGCTGCGTTCAGATTCTGGTTCTCCTCTGAGCCCGAACCGTCCTGGCAAGCGGATAACAAAGCTCCGCATATCATAAGTGAGGACAGCATAACCGCAACTTGGCGCTGTCGTCCTGTACGTAATTTCATGTAAAAACTCCTATCGCATATTGTAATAATGATTGCAGTATTCGTGCATGTGGGCTTGTCTTCCCCTGCGACAGTATACCTTAAATTGCAGCGAAGCTCCACCGGTAAAGACCTCCTTGAGAGGAGGTCACCCTAAAGATATGCCGGGTGTACAGCTTGTACGGTCGTTTTTTGGACTTTTAGAGCCCTATCCCAAGGTTCAACGCCATAGAAGCGAATTAGAAATGTATATATCCATTTTGGATAAAAAGGATTATGCCGATGCACATCACAAACAAGCGGGGGATGATCTAAGATCTCCCCCCGCTCTGAATGATGCATCATTTGGTTGCCGGGCTGTCCTTCTTCTTCTTTTGGACAGCCTCCCACATCCGCGCAGCTACGCGCTCGCGGATCAATGCCAGCCCTGCGGTGGCAGGCACGCCTGGCAGCAGCGCCGCCAGTTCCGGCGTTGCCGGGGGTTTCCCCGGCTGCGCCAGCCGCACCTTCACGGCGCCGAAACCAGGCCCCGGCTGGTGCATGGCGCCGTCCGCGGCTGCCTCGGCGATCCACTCGCCGACGGCTGCGCCGCCTTCGCCGCCCCGCGCCTGCGGGCGGCCGGCCGTTTCGGCTGCGCGGCCGGGGCCGCTGGGATCATGGGCGAGTTCTTCCGCCCATGATCCCAGCACGCCGGCGAGCAGTGCTTCGCGCGGCAGGCCGGCGTGCGCCAGCTGCAGCAGCGGCTCGGCCGCGAAGCGCGTTGCAACGGCGCGCTCAGCGGCCGCGGCATGCGCGCAGCCCGGGCGGCCGCAGGTGCACGTCGCTGCGCCGCCAGCGCTAAGCGAGCCGCCAGCGGCTGTGCCAAGCTCAGCCTCGCTTGGCGCAGCGGGCAGCAGCCCGGCGAGCTCCGCCGGGGCAGGGCCGCCGCGCAGCAGCGCGTACAGCGCCAGCGGACGCTTGCGCAGCTGTGCCAGCACAGCCTCGCGTTCAGCTTCACTGAACTGCTGCAGCGTGCCTGTTACCGTGAACAAGCCTTCGGCTGATTCAGTCTTGCCCGCGGCGGCTAATACCTCTTTGCTTGCATCAGACGCCGCACTTACTTCTGCTGTCCATCCACCGGGGGACATATGCAGCTCTAGATTCCATTTTTCGCTCACAACAATCCCCCTTCCTATCATTACACTCTGCATGTATGTGAGTGTGTATCTATATATGTTTAACTAAACATTTACACAATAACGGAGAGGACAGAAATAACCTGAAGAAGCAAAGCGTTCGCCTAAAAGCTTTCTGAAAGAAAGCTACATCGGAAGCATACGCTATCCCCGGATTTCCCCTTTTATAAAGGAATTAAAGAAATCTGGGGATAACAGCGATCGGAAGGTTGTTCTGTCATCGGAGTGCCAGTGTAAATATTCATTAGTTGAACTTATATAGCAACTTACAGCCATGTCTCGCCCTGAAGCGAGATCAGACCGCGCAGTTCATCATCCGACATCTCGGTCAACCAGTTCTCACCAGAACCGACCACTTGCTCAGAAAGTGCCTTTTTACTCTCAATCAGCTCATCAATCCGTTCCTCCAGGGTACCCTGACAGATCAGCTTATGCACCTGTACGTTTCGATTCTGCCCAATTCGGAATACCCGGTCTGTCGCCTGATTCTCCACCGCAGGATTCCACCAGCGATCGTAATGAACGACATGACTGGCACGCGTCAGATTCAGGCCTACACCCCCGGCACGAAGAGACAGGACAAACAAGGATGGGCCCTCCCCTTTTTGGAAGGTTTCCACCATATCATCCCTTTGCGATTTCGAAACACCGCCATGCAGGAAATACGGTTCTTCCTCATACCTTTGTGTAAGCCGGGATACGAGCAGTTCCCCCATCGCCACATACTGAGTGAAAATCAGCGCCGACTCCCCGTTGTCACGGATCGCATCCACCAATTCCAGAAGACGTTCCATTTTGCCGGATGCCTCAGCCTTGCCATGTTCCTTCCGGCTGCTGTCCGCCAGCACCGGATGATCACAGATTTGCTTCAGCTTGGTCAGGGATGACAAAACAATTCCCTTACGGGCGATACCGTTTCGTCCATCCAATCCGCCCATTAGATCATCCACCACCCGCTGATACAGAACGGTCTGCTCTGGTGTCAGGGAACAATAGGATTTCAGTTCCAGCTTCTCCGGTAGATCTTTGCGGATATCCGGATCACTTTTCAGCCTGCGCAGCATAAAAGGCGATACAAGCCGATGAAGTTCACGCAAAGAAGCTGCATTTTCTTCGGATGGGCCCAGTCCGGTATAGCGCTGGCGGAATGAAGAAGCCGTACCCAGATACCCCGGATTGAGGAATTGGAAAATGGACCACAGTTCGCTTAGTCGATTCTCCACTGGCGTACCCGTCATCGCTATGCGATGCGGCGTAGACAGACGCATGACGCTTTGCGCTTGCTTTGTACGATAATTTTTAATATATTGCGCCTCATCCAGCACAACGGTAGACCAGTGCAACGAAGCCAGATCCGGGCCATCCCGGCCAGCCAGATGATAGGTCGTCAGCACAATATCATGGGACTGCGCTTCTGCCTGGAAGGCATTGCCGTGCAACCGTTGTCCGCCATGGTGAATATATAACGACAGATTCGGGGCAAACCGCTTCAGCTCACGCTGCCAGTTCCCAAGCAGCGAGGTAGGGCACACAATAAGTGCAGGCAGATGCGCATCATGCACGTGCGGCTGTTCAACGTTCGCGGATTCTTCTTCCATCCCCATAAACGCTTCGTGCTCACGTGCTTCCTCCGCCGCGGCTTGCTGTTCCTCATGTTTCAAGTCCAGCAGGCAGGTAATAACCTGAATCGTTTTCCCCAGTCCCATATCATCGGCAAGACATACTCCGAACCCAAGCTCACGCATGGCGGATAACCATTGGTACCCGCGCTCTTGATAAGGTCTCAACTCGCCATGCAGCTCTGCCGGAACCTGCCGAGGCTCAATACTGCGGAGCACCTGTCCGTCGAGCAAAAAGGATAGCAGCCCCTCGGATTCCGCACCAAAGACGGAAAGCCCCTTCCATGCCGTATCTTCGCCTTCTTCCGCTGCCAGATGCAGCCATTCGGAGAGTGGCATATATTGTTCTTCTTCTTTTTTCATATAACGCAGAACCTGACGAATCTCTTTTGTATCCACTTCAATCCATTCGCCGCGGAACATCACATAAGGTACCGTTGCTTCTGCAAGGGCAGCCAGCTCCTCCGCCGTAACAGGTTTTCCGTCCAGCATCGGTTCTGCCTTAAAGGCAACCAGCTGCTCCATACCCAGTGCAGACGGGGCCCCAACCGGTCTTTCTATTCCACGATTGAGCATTTGCAGACGTAGTCCAGCGCGGCGTTTCCCTGCACGGCTCCAGCGGGAAGGCATTAACACGGTTACTCCCGCCTTCTGCAGACGAGGCACAGCGTAGGTCAAAAATTCAAAAAAGGCTTGCTGTTCCAGCTTCATTCCTTCCGGTCGTGCATGAAGAAGCGCCGTTTCCAGCTCCGGTGCCAGTTCTGATGCATGCCCCAGCGCCATCAGGAGCTGTTCTGCAGCTGAAATATAACGTACTTTGCCTCGGTCCAGATCTCGTTCCGGATGTGCCCAGATCGTACGTGCAGGCAATCTCAGGCCAGATTCCTGCACACTGTCTGCCCAGAAGGTAATCCCCCACAATGATTCATGATCACCAAGGGGCGGTTCCAGCCGCAGTACCAGCTTCAGCTCACCTTCCGTAGGAGCCGTTTCTTCACTGCCTACCACGGGTTTCGCTGTACCGCCAGCTTCTTGCAGCGTTACAATGAGTTCTGCCATTTCCTCCGTAGGTCCCTGCACCGTCACCGGGCGGAACATCGAGATCAGACTATTCCACCACAGCTCTGCTACCGGAGAGGACCCACGCCGGAATGGCGTGCGGTAACGAGACAGCTCACTGTCCATGCTTTCCATCTCACCCGTGACAACCGCATGAATCATCCCGCTCATAAATGAAAATAATACGGCCGCTCCCGCTTCCTCCCGTGATTCCGGTTCAGAAGATGCGTATGCTCCGGGAGCAGACAATCCGATCGGCGGCATAGATTCCGCCAACTCCCGGAATCGTTCTACATCCGCTTCCTGCAACAGACGTGGACGCCATACACCTGTCAGCGTTTCCTGTCCGGTGCGACGACGCGCCCCCGTCTTGGCCGCAAACTCAGCGGACGGAGCAAATTCTCCGCGCAGCAGCAGTTCCTGTGTAAACTGTGCTGCTTTTACCCAGTAGCGAATCTCTTCTCCGGCCTGAATTCCTGCCGCATTCAATATACTGTCGTCCCAATGGAGCAGCAGCTTGAATGTATCTTTGGGCGAGATTGCGAGCCCTTCCAACGTCCGTCCGAGCAATTGACGTCGCTTCGTACCCTTCGCTTCCGCGGCATTACGCATCGGATTGGGCCAACGAAGCTCCGCAAGACGCAGAGCGGCAGGCTGAAACAGACGACCCCCGTCGCCAAAATTCAGCTTCCGTACCACGTGGCTCCACGCATCCACACGTGGTTCCGATGTTTCACCGGAAAAACAAAAAAATACGTCACCAAGCCATACTCCATACAGCGATTGCATCATTACAGTCTCCCGTCATCCCTTCGCATTGTTACTCTCCATCATATACGAAAATGCTCGGATTTAAAAACTTTTACGGATAAAAAGTGCTACATTACTTCAAAAAACCATCTTCAAACCACTTCATACTATATTATGTATGCCTGTTAAAAGGTGAAACACACCGCGTCATTGCATTAAGGATAAGGTGATCACAATAAAAAATGCCCCTCATCCCCACAAAGGGGTAAGGAGCATTATTATAATCAAGCGGTTATGTGCTTTGTATATAACATTTCAGAGTGCGTTTACTGCGATTTGGTTAAATTACCGAGCAATACATCCAAATTAAGAATACCGGCTTCATGATCGTCATTGTGTGCGATTTCCTTAAATATTCCCGTTGTGTAACGACGATATTCTTCTGTAGGCTCTTCAAACCGATCATACATCACCACGGAATCCACGGAATCGACGACGAGCGGTACATAATCGTCGTGGTACGGCACAACAATGATACGAGTGGAAGGTGTAGTCTCCTCGTCAGGCAAGCCGAGCAGGACGCGTACACTTACAACAGAGACCACTTTGCCGTACAAGGGCGTGAAACCCTTAATCTCAGGACTGCCAAAAGGAACGGTGGTTACTGGGAGCATTTTGATAATTTCATGAACTTCATCAATACGAAGCGCACAAATCTGATTTCCGACCGAGAAATTAATGTATTGAATTTGAACTTCCTCATCCATAGATGTTTTCATACCCTTCTTGTCTTCAGTTTCAATAGAAGCTTTTTTATAGTCATCTTGATCGTGAATAATTACATTTCATGTTGCATTCTCTGTGTTTATATCGGTTGAAGGGAGAAAAATTTTTACCCATTTCTTAATATGTAGATGCTACCGTCAGAAATAAAGACAGCAGAGAAGATAAAAAAAGAAAAACGCAAACAGAACCCAAGTAAACTGGAGTTTGTTTGCATTTTCTGATCGTATTTTTCAGTTCAAATAATCACTCTAATACAAATGACATGCCACCTGACGTCCTGGTGAAATCTCCCGCAGCTCCGGAATAACGGAGCGGCATTCGTCCTTCACATACGGACAACGAGTATGAAACGTGCAGCCGGACGGTGGATTTTCCGGATTGGGCACATCGCCACCCAGGACGATCCGTTCCTTTTGCACATTCGGATCAGGAACCGGAACAGCGGACATCAATGCTTTGGTATATGGATGCAGCGCCTCGGTGAACAGTTCGGAGGTGGGGGCAAGCTCGACCACTTTGCCCAGATACATGACAGCCACACGATCACTGATGAACTTAACAACGGACAGGTCATGAGAGATGAACATATACGTCAGTCCGAATTGTTCCTGTAGATCCTGCATCAGATTCAGCACCTGTGCCTGAATCGACACATCCAGCGCTGACACGGGCTCGTCACACACAATGAACTTGGGATTCAAAGCGAGAGCACGGGCAATCCCGATCCGTTGGCGTTGTCCACCCGAGAACTCGTGCGGAAAGCGGTGTGCCTGATAGGGGGATAATCCGACCACTTCCATCAGTTCTTCGATTCGGCTTTTCAACTCGTTTTTTTTTAGATTATGGTGGGTGAGCAGCGGCTCCTCCAGTGTGCGCTGTACCGTCCAGCGCGGATCCAGTGAAGCGTATGGGTCCTGGAACACCATCTGCATATCCGTACGGAAACGGCGCAGCTCTTCTGGCGGAAGCTTCCGTACATCCTTGCCTTCGAAGAACACCTCGCCATCCGTCGGCTCAATCAGACGCAAGATGGCACGTCCCATGGTGGATTTTCCGCAACCGGACTCTCCAACCACAGCGAGTGTTTCCCCGCGCTCCACAGACAGCGTTACACCATCGACGGCTTTGACGGCACCGACCTGTTTGGAGAACAGGCCCTTGCGGATAGGATAATGCTTCTTGAGGTTTCTGACTTCCAATATCGCACTCATATAATCCCCTCCTGTTGCAGCAGACAGCGACAGCTATGACTTGGTGCTGTCTCCAGTAATTCAGGTTGTATTGTCTCGCACCGTGCTTCCTTCACCGGACAACGAGGAGCAAAGCGACAGCCGGACGGCATATGGGCGGGGTTCGGTACCTGACCTGGAATAGATTGAAGACGATCCTGATCACCCGCAAGCTGCGGCAGCGAAGCCAAAAGACCGCGAGTATATGGATGCTTGGGATCGGCAAAAAGGGTTTTGACATCCGTCTCTTCCACCACTTGCCCGGCATACATCACCATGACGCGATCACACATCTCAGCTACAACACCAAGATCATGAGTGATCATCATGATTGCCATATTCTCCGTCCGCTGGAGGTCACGCATCAAGTCCAGAATCTGTGCCTGGATGGTCACATCCAGGGCTGTTGTTGGTTCATCTGCGATGAGCAGCTGCGGGCTGCATACCATCGCCATGGCGATCATCACCCGTTGGCGCATGCCACCTGAGAGCTGGTGCGGGTATTGTTCTGCAATTTTGTCAGGACGGGGAATGCCGACTTTGCGAAGCATATCAACCGACCGTGCCCAAGCCTCTTTTTTGCCCAGCTTCAGATGGTATCGTGCCGCTTCCGAGATTTGTTTGCCGATTTTGAATACCGGATTGAGTGAGGTCATCGGCTCCTGAAAAATCATAGCCATTCGGTTACCCCGAATTCGGCGAATTTCACGCCCAGACAGCTTAAGCATGTCTTTCCCCTGGAAACGGACTTCCCCTGACGCCACGCGGCCGATCTTTTTGGGGAGCAGCTGCATGATCGATAACGATGTAATACTTTTCCCGCATCCCGATTCTCCGACAATACCCAGCGTTTCACCCTGCCGTATGGAAAGACTGATCCCGTCCACGGCACGGATTACGCCTGCATCCGTGATGAACTCTGTCCGCAAATCCGAAACTTCGAGCAGTTCAGTCATGTTGTTCCCCTCCCATGCCATTACGTTCTGAACCTTTAACTTTGCTCCTTTTAAAAAGAATTAGCGCTTGGACGTCGTGGCTTCTTCGGAAGCCGCACCATTCAAATTCTTCAATGACGTCTCATCTTCCATACCTTCCACGCCCAAATATTTAAGCGCGCTCAGCGCGTATACTTTAGCGCACTGGATAATCTGCCATACAGGTGCTTTTTCATTAAAATTATGAATCGTGGACAGCTCTGCCGGACCATATTGCAGTACCGGAATCTGATGATTACGGAAGTGGCGTGCATCGCTGGATGCCCATTGCAGCACACCGTAAGCCTCTTCGCCGCTCACTTCACTGATACTCTCCACCAGTTGGCTCACAATTGGTTCATGCGCTGGAGTCCAGTTTGCGTTGCCCTGGAAGCCAAACGGCTTTAGCTCCGACTCTATTCCTGCTTCAAGCAGAAGTGAGCGAGCACGGTCCAATACATCGCGGTAATCCACACCAAATGGAACACGGGAGTCCACCTGGACAGTGCACCGATCCGCTACCACATTCACCTTGGTTCCACCCTGAATCGAACCGATATTCACTGTTACATGGTCGAACACCTGATAGGCCAGACCTGCCTTCTCCCGATCACGCGCATATTCCTGCGAGATGCGGATAATATCCTTCACCTCTTCAGGGATGTCTGGCTTGATGTCCCATAGACGCTGCAATGCTTCAATGCCTTTGGCTGCCTTCACAATCGCATTATCGCCTACAATGGGTTGAAGACTGCCATGACCCGGTGTACCTTCCACCGTAAACTCAAACCAGCAGCTCCCCTTTTGTCCAATGGTTGGATGCTGCGGGCTGGATGGCTCTGCAATTACTGCGGCAGTTCCGGTTGCAAGACCACGTTCCAGAACCCAAGGTACTCCCAGGTCACCGCCTGTTTCTTCATCCGGAACAATCATTAACGACAGATCTCCGCGCAAAGGCACATTCAACTTTGCCAGAATAACCGTCGCAAAGATTAAGCCGGCAAGCCCACCTTTCATGTCGGATGCCCCGCGTCCAAGCATATATCCGTCCTTGATTTCACCGCAGAACGGATCAAAATCCCAACGAGAAAGATCCCCGGCTGGCACAACATCCGTATGACCACAAAAAATCAGATGTTTGTCTGACTTGTCCGCACCTTCTCCGTTCAACGTGGAGATCAGGTTAAACATCGTTTCCGTTGCCGCGTGTACTTTGGTGTCGATTCCGGCCTGATGAAGATATTCGATAATAAAAGCGCTGATCTCACGTGAATCCCCTGGAGGGTTCTCCGTCGGAAAACGAATCAGTTGTGAACAGAGCTCCAGTAATTCATCTTGGCCTTCCTCGATTGCATCAAGTACCTTCCTTTTCCAATCCATCCTGTTCAGACTCCCTTCAATATGGGCTGTATTGTGGTCAGTACGAATCGTCAGAAGACAGGCATGACTGCCTGTCCCCCAAATCGTCCGTTCGTTTACTGCTCTTTGCTAAGTGGGTAGAAACGCAGAACCTCATCCGGGTAATACACGTATCCGCTGACCTTGTTATTCATGCCGACAACCCGGTTGTATTCATATAGATACGCCCATGGCGCTTCTGTCGTAATAATCTCCTGTGCCTTCATGTATAGCTCGTTGCGTTTCGCCTGATCCGGTTCGGCGCCTGCTTCTTCCCACAGTTTGTTAACTTCCGCATTATTGTAATGAATGTAGTTGGAAGAGCCTTCACCGTAGAGCAGGAAGCCCAAATGGTATCCAGGATCGTTAACAAAAGAAGTCCATTTGGAAATGTAAGAGACTAAATTCCCGTCTTTTTGTTGTTCCAGGAACTGCGCACGAGCAACTTTGTTAATGTTCATTTTGACACCGATCTTGGCCAGTTCTGCTTGAATCAGAACCGCATCATACTCCCAATCGTCAAATCCGGAACCGAGTGTAAAGTCAAAGCTGAACCCTTCTGCATAACCTGCTTCTTTCAACAATTCCTTGGCTTTGTCCAGATTGTACTCGTACACATAGCCTGCATCGGTAAAACCTGGTGTGTTACTTGCTACAGCACTCTTCATCTCTTTGGCCTGACCATACATGACATCGTTGATCAATTGGTCATAAGGGATCGCATAGTTGATGGCCTGACGCACTTTTTCATTATCAAACGGTTTGACATTGTTGTTCATCGCGAAGAACAAAATGCGGTTACTCGCATTCGACTTGATGGTCAAATTACTGTTCTCCTGCAAAGCTGCAACATCTTTTGGAGGAATCTCGATAGCCATGTCCACGTCACTCTTGTTCAACAGCAGAACACGGTTGGAGGCTTCCTTCGTGAATTTCAGCGTGACTTTGCTAAGTTTCGGTGCTCCCTGCCAGTAGTCGTTGTTGGCCTGGAAGACCGCTTCACTGGCCGGGTCCCATTTTTCAAGTGTAAACGGGCCTGATCCCGCAGCATTTGTTTTCAGATAATCGTCACCTTTTTCCTCGACCAACTTCTGGTCCACAATGGAGAAGGTATACATGGCAATGATCTGGGTGAACATGTGGTTTGCTTTATTCAGTACGATCTCGACGGTGGAGTCGTCCTTTGCGGTCACGCTCTTGATGTCGGCCATTCCGTATAGAAAGCTGCCGGAGCTGGACTTGGATACACGGTCAAAAGAGTACACAACCGCATCCGCATTGACCGGATTTCCACTTTGGAATTTCAGACCGCTTTTGATTTTGAACGTATACGTTGTATTGTCATCAGACAATTCCCAGCTCTCGGCGAGCATAGGCTGAATATCCTCCGTGTTGGCTACATCAGCACCATCCACCGTTTTGACACCATAGGTTACCAACTGGTCATAGGTTGCCAGTACCAATGTATCCGAGGTCAGGTCATTCGCCTCCGCCGGGTCCATCGTGGTTCCACCTTCAGAGTAAGCAACCGTCAGTGTTGGCGCGGGTTTTGTTTCCTCTCCTGAGCCGGATGCCGCAGGTTGCTGGTTGGCATTACTGGCACAGCCACCAAGAACAACGGTAAGAGCAATCATTGCAGAAAACCATTTGAGCTTTTTCATTTTTAGTTTCCTCCCCTTTTTGAACCAGTCTTATGATGTGTTACTGTAAAACGTTGCAGCTTTTATTAGACAAAGTAAATGCGTGGACCAGTACCTTGGAAAGCAAATTACCCATTTCCTGATACCAACCACAGCAGCATTCAATCTGCCTACTGCCGGTGATGGAACCTTGCCTGCCTTTATTTCAGGCATTCCCCGCAAGTTGGTTCCACCATCCAGCTATCTATGAATCGGTTCTATAGGGACCGATGACACTAACCCCTATTTTCCCGAACGCAACCTTGGGTCCAGTACATCACGGAAACCATCTCCGAGCAGGTTAAAGCCAAGAATGGATGTGGCTATAGCCAGTCCAGGGAATGTCACGAGCCACCATTGTCCAGAAATGATATACTCCCGACCTTCAGAGATCATGGCCCCCCATTCGGCTGTAGGCGGTTTGACACCAAGACCGAGAAAGCTCAAACTGGATGCCGTCAGGATGGCAAAGCCCATACCAAGCGTGGCTTGTACCAACAGCGGTGCCAAAGCATTCGGCAAAATATGGCGAAACAGAATCACTCTGTCTCTGACACCAATGGCTCTGCTGGCCTCAACGTACTCCTTTTCGCGCAGGGATACGGTCTGCCCATACATCAATCTGGCAAATTCGGGAATACCTACAATCCCTACAGCAATCATGGCACTCGTCAGTCCGTTGCCGATGGAAGCCGCAATTGCCATGGAGAGTACCAGCGAGGGAAATGCAAGCAACACATCCATCACCCGCATGATGATATTGCCAGTACGTCCGCCGTAGTAAGCAGCAATTCCGCCTAGCGGAACCCCGATGACAAACGAGATGCTGACGGCAATCAAGCCTGTCCAGATGCTGATTCTGGCGCCATACAGAACACGACTCAGAATGTCACGACCATAGTTATCCGTACCAAACCAGTGACCACCTGATGGGGATTCCAGCTTCACAGCCGTATTCGTCACGTACGGATCATAAGGGGCAATCCAGGGGGCAATAGCTGCGATGACAGTCCACATGACTATAAAGGCTAGACCAATAGCAGCGAGCCGATTGCGGAGCAACAATCTCAGAAAGGTTTTGGGTTTGGGAACAACCGCTGGTGCAGGTTTGGTTCCCATGGAAGTCGGTGCGGCAGTACTCACAGCGGTACTCCTCCTTTCGCGGCGACCCTATTCATAACGGATTCGTGGATCAATCAATCCATAGACCAGATCCACCGCCAGATTTATAAAGCTGAACAGAATGGCACTTACCAGTGTGAATGCCTGAATTGGTGCATAGTCGGCAGCCAGAATCGAATCTGTAACATAACCGCCGACACCGGGCCAGGAAAAGATAGTTTCCGTGATAACCGCACCACCGAGTAATCCGCCAAACTGCAGGCCAAGAACGGTCAACGTGGGAATCAAGGCATTGATCAGGGAGTGTTTGCCAACGACCGCGGTTTCGCTCAAGCCCTTGGCTCGTGCGGTACGTACATAATCCTGTCCGATGACTTCCAGCATGCTGGACCTGGTCATACGCGCCACAATCGCCATTGTCCCTGTGCTCAGGCATATGGCCGGAAGCAGCAAATGAGCAAGACTGCTTTTGAGTGCAACCATATCTCCGGTCATAAGACTGTCTACCACGTACAATCCGGTGATATGCGTCGGTGGGTTGAGGTCTCCGCTGATGCGTCCCATTGGAGCTGGAGCCCAGCCGAGGATGGAATAGAAGATGTAAATAAACAGCAGTCCCAGCCAGAAAATCGGTACACATGCTCCAATCAGTGAGAACACCCTGGAGATGTGGTCGATAAAGGACTCTTTTCGGGTTGCAGCGATAATGCCTACCGGAATCGCAACACAGATGGCTATAATCACACTGGCTAATGTCAGCTCAATGGTTGCCGGAAAGCGGGTAGCGAAATCACTCAGTACCGTATGACCGGTATGGTAGGCGAATCCCAGATTCCCTTGAAGCAACTGTCCCACGTAACTAAAAAACTGTACAAATAATGGCTTGTCCAATCCCATGTCCATTCGGATTTTGGCAATGACATCATCCGTGGCCTGTTCGCCAGCCATGACAATGGCGGGATCTCCCGGAAGAACACGGGACAGGATGAAGGTAATCACCACAATGCCGATCAGCGCCGGAATCATCTGCAGCAGCCTTCGGAGCGTGTAAGCAAACAATCAATCAACCCCTTTAACTCTGATGTCTCACTTGCTGTTTTACGGTTCTCTGTGGACGGCCCAGTCTTGAAAACTTGTCTGATTATCCGTCTCTTCTTTGTAATTGTGCTTATTTTACCTAGAATCCGAGCGTCGAACTACGTCCCTTTTAGCTAAAAAAAAGCACAACCGTTTGTCGATTGTGCACTAATGTCTCCTATTTATGTCATGTTAAATTACGCCCTAAGACATATTTCGCTATTTTTCGACCTATATCTACCATATCATCCTTTGTTGATTTTGCTGTAGAAGAGAGTATCCGATTGGCGGACCTGCACCTCTTGTTTATCCTGCTTCATGTAGTAATACACAAGACACAGATGACAGACAAATTGTTCACGCGGATGATTCAGGTCGAAGCCCGTAATATCCCGTATTCGCTCCAGTCGGTATTTCACGGAATTCCGGTGAATATAGAGGCGATTTGCTGTCTCGATCAAGCTGCCCCGGCTCTCCAGATAATAAAAAAACGTACGCAGCAAATCCCCACTGTGTTCATCATCATAAGCACGCAATTTCCCCAGTTTCCGCTCAAACAATGCCGCAAAACCTGGTTCATTCGCCGTTTCGCTCAACAAATGATATACCTCCACATCCTCAAACCGGGTTGTACGCCCACCCGACAAGCGGGAGGATACCAGCAGTGCATTTCTGGCCTCGCCATAGCTTTGATGCATATTCCAAAGTGGAACCTGGGTGCCTACGCCTGTCCTGAATTGTCCAAGCTTGTTAGCCGGATCTTCGAGCCATAGCCCAATCGTATCAGACCAGGATTGAACGTCATCCTTCCATGTCGTATCCCGGGACTCCGGTGTTGGCAAGAAGAGCACTGCCCTGTTGGTCCGAAACTCAATATGAGGCGCTACCCTCCGTTTTCTGGCCTCCTGACCAAGCAATTCGGTCAATAGGTCTTCATCCGGAGCAGTCTCCCCTTCCATCACAGCTACTTCCCATAAATGCTCCGGATTCATGCCAAGCTTGCGGCCTCTTGATTCGGCTTCATGTGGCAACAGCAGAGGCGGTGTCAGCAGTTCGTCAATGAAATTGCCTCGAAGACGTAATTCGGTATCTTCCGCCACCTTGTTTCTCATCAATTCCAGGGATAATACTAATCTGGCTTGCTCAATGCCGACTTGTTCCATTTCATCCAGGGAGTCCTTGTCCACCAGCAGTCGGGCAACCTTCCGCCGATCCAGATTTATCTCCCATACGAGTGGGTCCACCGCTTCTTTCCAGTCATAATCCGGCGGTGAAGACACAATCATCTGACCAGCATTGTCGATAACACCCACAGGTGCCTGAAGCAGCTCGGCGACATTGTCCCCCACCGCCTGAATTCCGCTGTTTTCAAGTACCATTGTCATCAGTGTCCGATATACTTCCTCTGACCTACGGAGAAGTGCGGCCTGTCGATCCAGTACCAATTCCATAACAGGTTGCGTAATATCCATGTAGGGTATCTCCGGAGGAATTTCAATGATGG
The DNA here is from genome assembly GCF_900221055.1 of Paenibacillus sp. RU5M. Lineage (NCBI taxonomy): Bacteria > Bacillati > Bacillota > Bacilli > Caryophanales > Paenibacillaceae > Paenibacillus > Paenibacillus sp. RU5M. The sequence goes on from NZ_OBQM01000005.1 coordinate 179,889, forward strand.
GCAGACCACAGTCATTACTGGCTGCAACGGCTTCTTTCGGGATTTCTTTGAGAAAACGCGCAGGCTTGATGGCCAAAGCAGCCGCCCCTGCTTCATTAAGCGTATAGATTAGTTCTCCGAGCAAGCCGGGATTATCACGAATCGAATAGGCTGTCGTCAGCATAAGCATGCCTTCTCGCAACCATCCTTGCAGATCCGGCACCTCCATAATATCCACGAACCGTACAACCCGATCCAATCCTTGGTGCCCACTAATGACTTTGGCCTTGCTGAGTATAGGAATATTCAACAGTTCTTTTAGTGTTATACCTGTCGTTTTCAAGCCTATCGACCACCCTGAGCCAGATTTGCAAATCATTTTTGCATACTGTATCTAATTTTTTTGGATAGTTTACCAGACTATCTAATCAAAAAAAACGGGAATTTCTGTGATATACGTATGATATATATTGATTCTATAAATTACAGCAATAATAATACGTTGTTAGTAGAAGTTGATGGCATGGAAAATAAATTCATTACTTTATCGCTTCACATCAGAAAACAGAAAAAATTATGCCCATGATCCTAGCACACTGCGCCATGCTATTCCAAGAGCCCCGATAACCTTATCCAACACAAATAACGCCGATGCAGTTATCCACACTGCATCGGCGTCAAAATCAAATCAACCCAAATATAAAATCATTCAATACCCACACTCGGCATTCCATAGATCAGATATTCAACGCAGACACGGCTGCTCCCAATGAATAGATCGGGTCAAGCGCCCGGATATGCAGTCCTTTTTCCAATTCCACGGCGAAACCCATCGTTGCAAAACCAGTACACGCAAGAACGATGGACTCAGCACCCTTCGCCTTGAGTCTTCTGGCAGCTTCCATAGCCGCGATTCGCCCCTGAGGCGTGTTGAGATCCAGCGTGGTTACCACACCTTCAGGACGATCCATCCCGATATAAGCATCACCTAGTATTCCTCGGATCAGCAGGGGCACTTCCTCTAGGATGGTCAATACACCAACACGCGCCGCTGATGTGAGCGCAAGATGTGCAGCACATGAGCCAGCACCATAGACGGGGATGTGAACTGCGGCACGCATTTCTGCAAGAGCCGGATCGGCTGCACAACTGATACCGATAGAGGTACAGCCTTCCTGTGCCAGTTTTCGTGCCAGATCCACAATTTTGGGAATCGATTCAAGCTCTGTGGCCTGATCATATACCCCCAGCGGTTGATCGGGAATGCAGCGACTCCGAACCTGAATGCCATAACGTCCTTCAATCAATGCCCCGTGTCTGTGGATATCTTCTTCATGATGAAGTGTAATCACTCTGATAAGACCCAACATCGGCATTCCTCCCCAGGCTGTGGATATCTTGTGTATATGTTACCCACAAACTGTTGATAGTTACCCCCAATTATGTGGATATCTCTTTATATATTGTGAATATGTTGTGTATTTGTCGCTAAATCTACCGCGTAATTTACGCATTGGTCCCCACTGTGGATATGTTGTGCATACGCTCTCATACCCTTTTTTTGATCCACAAGGTTATCCCTTGAATATTCTGCTCTATTATTGATCGAGCAGCTCTCCCTGACGCATAATCAACACATCATCAATGTACACATCCGGCTTCTGCACAACGGCATCAATGTGAACACCTGCTGCGACTGTGCCACCGAAGGTATTGTTACTTCCAAAAGCAACATGAATCGTACCGTAGACTTTCTCGTCCTCCAAGACAACACCTGTAATTCGAGCCTTGTCATTGGTGCCAATGCCGAACTCGCCAAGAATTCGACCATCACCTTCGCCCAGCATGGATAACAGCTTGTCTCCTTCAGCGCCAGTTGCCGTAACAAGGCGGCCCTCTCTAACCGTCAATAGAACAGGTTCACCGATCGCACCTATTCCTGCAATTGAGCCATCCACCAGGATTTCACCTTCTCCAATACCTTCAACGGGGGCGATGTAAGCTTCACCGGAAGGCAAATTGCCGGACTCACCTGGATTGAGGTACATACCTGTGCTTGGCACGCCGTTACGTCCCTGAATGGAGAATGACAGCTGGTGTCCATCTTTCTCGATACGGACATTTCTCCCTGCACTCAGCATGGCAGTGACCTTATCTGTCAAAGCCTTCACTTTGGGATATTCTGCGGTAATGGCACCGTTCATGAACATATCATCCGTCATGCCCGGCATCGTAGCTACCCTAGTTCCCGCAGCTGCCGCCTGTTTACGCGCCTGCGTATGGGTTAGTGAATAACGGGTTACGCATACCGCGACATCTGCACGCTTCATCGCTTCGGCAATCGGCGCAGGCGGCTCTTCACCGGATTTGCTCCGTTCCTTCATCACCATAAGCACCGCATCTGCTCCCAATGCCTTGCCTGCCTCATATATGGATTCGGCCAGTTCTCTCTTGGCATCATCCGCTACGACAGCCAGTGTCTCACCACTGCGAAGTCCAAGGCATTCCACCAAAACATTTTTACTGACGTCAATTCGTTGCTGGTTCATTTGTTCGTCTCCTCCTGTGTCAGACCATTTCCGCTACTAGTTTACCCATTAGAGCATTCGACAAAATGACCGGGATTCCTGCGCTGGCATTGGCAACCCATTGACGGTGGCGCTCATCATACCCCATGCAATCCAGTAAAATGAGTTCAACACGCCCCTTTAATGATTCCGTCGCCTGCCGAAACTCATCCTCACCGGATGTATAGGGAGAAGCAGCTGCAAACGCAGGCTGGACCAGGGAGGAAAACTTCAAATCAAGCTGTCCCGCTTGCTCTGCCAAAGGTCCAATAAGCCCCAGACGGCGGCCATCGGCCATGGCCTGTACGGCTGGAGGAATAATACGATCAGGCTCAATAAGGTGCACTTTAGCTGAACGCAGACCCGGAAAGGAACCTGTGCACAGCAGCAGAATATTGGAGACACCCATGGCTTCGAATTCACGAATCTTTTGATTCAGCATCGGTCTGATTTTTTCACGGGATACGATAGCTGCACTGCCATCCTGCAGACGGGAAGTCAACACATATTCACCCGATTCCGGGGCCAGCGCAGCGATCTGAGTTGCCGACAGTCCGTCCAGCACCCCGACCTGAAGGAGTTCCGCCCGCCCCTCCAGGTACTTTTCTAAGACAGGCGCAACATCGGTTCGTGGAGCTTGTCCAATCGTAATCATGCCTAGCTGCTTGGTCATGTTATAGCCTCCTACATATCAGATCGGCTGTAGAAGCCACGTATGTCCACAGCATTATTTTTAACTGCCGCTTCAACCGTGACCTTCTCGACTAAACTATGCAGACGGAGCTGCCTGGATTCCTGGTGTCTGAAGTACTTTCATTGATCCATACAGACGAGTAATCAGGTTATATTCCTCCACATTGTAGAAAGAACAGGTGCCATTCGTGAATTCCTTGGCTGTCTCCACGACCAAACGAACTGCGCTTGCAATGTCAACCTCATGGCTCGCTCCTGTGCCGCATCCCGGAACTGCGGATTGAGCGGTTACGGCTACGCCTACAACAGGTGCATGTGTAGCCACAGCTGGCTGTAAAATGGAATTGATATGGTATAAGTCATTGCCATATGGCGTAATATCCTGCGTCGTAATCGGGAAGGTCACAGGCAGCTGCCCTGTGGTCATCTCCATAATTCGGAGCAAATCATCGCTCACCCGTAAAATATATCCCTCTTTCACCGTGGGCGAAATGGCGATGCCTTTATGGTTAATCACCCGGTTTCCTTTGGTTGTATCAATGGACAAAATAGCTTCCATCTCTGGCAGAACCTCATGTTCGTTCATCTGCAAAATGTCGACCGGAGAGTCCATAAAATCCACCGGTTCATGCGGAAGAGTCGGGGCATCCGGACAGATATGCGTAGTCACAATGACATCACCTTTGAGCGAATCACCCTTGGTCTGCATATCGGCGAGTTTCAGTCCTGCTGCGACAGCAGCGACGGCGCCATCTGCATCCGAAACGAGTCCAATGCGTGTTGGACGGGCGCCGATTCCACCCAGTCGTCCGACAATCCCCATGGTCGGGGCCTGCCCTCCTGACAACTTGCCGTTTGTACCAGGGATGATGATTTTAACAAAATCCGTACTTCCCTTTTCACCTTGTACGGTCAGCACTTCAACGGAAACTTGTGGATATTGAACAAATAGTTGCTTTACACTTTCACCATTTACATAAGCGCTGTCCAGCGCGTCCAGTGCCAATAACGTTTTTTGAAGTGGCATCGTACACATCCTCCTCTTAGCTGTTGATCTTGAAATCAAGTCTATCGCAGTTCAGAAGAGGGTCACAATGTACTGCCTTGCCAAAATGAGCATCGTTTTATTGTGCGACAAGTATAAATGGCAGTGAAAATAACGTTTTCATTCCGTTTATCTAACTGTATGTGTAATATAATTTAACATTTTATTATCGAGTGACCTAAATATTTTGTAATTTCGGGAACGCAAACTTCGTTTCTTTGCTTACCATCTCTTCATTTGCCATTTCACAAGCAGTGAAGCTGTTTCTTCCACATGAAACAGGGGAAAGTGATGCCCATAGGGAAGTTCCACACGTTGAACAGATGAATGGATATTTTCGGGGCGCGAGTATCCCTTATCGTTTGTCCCCCAAACCATAATTGTGCGCTGCGCATCTGCACTTGTCTGTGACACTTTATCATTTGGATGGGACTGTATCCAGTGGAGCAAATCAGCATTCGCTCCTGCGATGCGGGGAGACTTCATACCAGAAGAAGATCTCCTCGCATAACCTTCCAGCACGGTTGGATTGATCCCCGCAGCCTCTGCTCTTTTTAACTGCCCAGCCAATTGCTGTGGAGACATCCGAGATAACAGTCCTTGCAGCATTCTTCTCGGGAGTCTTGATATTAGGCGCTGCATACCATCTTTCGAGGCTCCCCATACGGGCTGCAGCATGGCAAGCTGGATATTTTCACGTCCACTCTCCTGCATCACCGCCGCGGCTATGGCTGCCCCAACAGAATGTCCTACCAGTTTGACCGGACCTTGTATCTCATCCAGCACACTTCGCACCCCTTCGACCTGCCCTTTGAAGGCCGTCCCTCTTACCTTGTTCCGATGAACCGGAGAACGCCCAAATCCGGCAAGATCGACAAGCCATATCGGGTTTCCCGTCATACTCCATAACGCATCTCCCAGCGGGATCATATCGTCAGCACTGCTCATCAAACCATGAACAATCACCCAAGGCTCCCCCTTGCCCTCATGGACCAGCACCGCAAGACTTCCCTTACGTGTTCGAGTCCAACCCTGAGGCAAATCCTCCTGTGCAGGATAGCTGAAACGATAATCCAAATCAGCTGTTACGTAAGGTAATAACTCACTAACTTCAGGCAATTTTAGTCCCATTCGCTGAAACAACCGCTCCGTTTGCTGCACTTCAAACTCCTGTTTGGTAATAAACGCGATTGATTCGGGCGGTATTCCGCTAATCTTTGTGCCACCAGCCTTCATCGCTGCATGGATCATGGGCAGGGGTACTGACCATCGAGGTGCAGATACATCCAACTCCGCCGCTAGTAACCGAATCATTTCCTTCATATCCGGACTGTCCGCTTTTCTGGACAACAGGGGATATGTGCCGCCGGATGGATTGCTGTCCTGAGTCAGGAAAACAAGGGTCTGTGCAACCACGTCATTGGATACGAGGGGCAGCCAGTGCTGTAGACCACCGGGAATCACCGGCATTCTACGCCTTCTCATCGCCTGTATCATCATGCCAATTCCGCCCGTTTGTTCGGTTGCTCCAGTGGGATATGGACCCACGATTGTACTCGGGTTTACAACAGATAAGACATACGAATGTTGTTCTGCATGCTGTCGAATATAACGATCGGCTTCGAATTTCATATGTTCATAAGCACTTTCCGAATGGAAGGCTTTGCTAATCAATGACTTCTGCCCGCTCGACTTATCCCCAACATCTTCATTCGTTGAAGATATGGGCGGAGAATCCTTCCTTCCATAGGGACTCATAAAACCAACCACGTGGATAAAGTGCCTCAATCCGTGTGTACGCTGGATTTCTTCGGCCAGTTCGGCCATGCCTCTTGCTCCATTCATAAAAATCTGTTCTGCCACCTTCGGTGGCAATGTGACATCCATCGTCCCACCTGCATGAATTATGATATTGGCCTGATGAGCACGCTCACGATCAGCTTTGGTCAGACCGAGGCCTGGAGCTGACAAATCCCCCTGAATATACGTTATTCGGCTGAAATCCGTTACTCCATATGCATTCAGAACCATCCTCGCTTTGGATTCAGAGCGTACAAGCAGTAATAACTGCGCTTCACTGTCTCCAAGTTGTTTCATTGCCTCCTTGCCTATAAATCCGGTACTGCCCGTCATCAAAATAGTCGTTGATTCAGTCGCCATGTTGTTCATAGCTGGATTGAGGTCAGTCTTACGTTCTGCATTTGATAATGATGAATTATGTATACTCATTTCTAATCTCTCTCCCTTTTATCCCTATTTATTTTAGTACTATATAGTACTAGTAATATTTAAAAAAAGAGCTTCGTTTACCGAAGCATCTGACAAAATGTACGTGCTGATTGTTCAATAATCCCTATATCACGCGCAGTCTCCGCGAGTACAAGTGAACCCTCGAATGCAGCGATAAATAATGCAGCCGCGGGTCCAGGCTCAATCCCTTTACGAAATTCGCCACGATCCACCCCTTGCTGCAACAGCTTTTCCATCATCGGCTGCAGCTCACGGAAGAAACGGGCTATACTTTCTTTCACTTCGGGTGCGCTGGCTGGTGTCTGCATATACAATGTAATAAACGGACAACTTCCTTTATAATCCCGCCCTTCCATGCCTGCGGACAGTAACGCCATGAACGAATAGATCCGTTCTGTAACCTCTCGTTCACGCTGACTGAGCAGCAGGTAGAGCTCCGATTCATACTGGGCAATCCAGTACTGCACCACGGCCTGGAGCAATTCCTCCTTGTTTTTGAAATGGTAATAGATATTCGATTTGGATACCCCGCTTGCCCGCACGACCTCATCCATGCTGACATAGCTGTATCCCTGACGCAAAAATAACTGAGCAGCTACTTCGACTGCCTTGGTCCGATTAACCGGATTGGAACTTTTGGATTTCACAGAACCCGAGATCGATTTTTGATTTGTCATAAATAGAACTATATAGTACTAATTAAACAAACGCAAGTTATATAGTTAACAAAAAGTGATCTTTGCCCCAAATTTCTCGGACTTGTCCACATTTAGAGCATTGTACACACAGGGTATCCACATATAGTATTAACTCTGTGTTAAATAGGCTTGAGCCTCTATATATGATGAGGTTATCCACATTTCAGGAGCATTATCTCATGCTATTCTTCCGATCTGCGCTAGCGGAGTCCCACAACTAAAAAATAGGTCAACCAGAATAAAATTCTGATTGACCTATTTGAGTTGGCTACTCATCCAAATTATGTGCGAATGGCTCCATTAGCCTGTGGATACTAGTATGTGGATAACCATTCAAGCTTGGAACAGCACTATTTACTTATACGGAGGGTTAATCTGGATTAGTTATTTTTTCAGACTATCCCAGTTTTGCTGCAATGCATCAAGCAGAGCTTTTTTGTCCGATTTACCTGCCACATAAGCCTGAATCGTACTACCGAATTCTTGCGGAACGCCTTCAGGGAAACGGTTAAAGTTCCAGCTTAATGTTTTGTTTTCCTGGCTGTACTTCATGATATCGGTTGCGAGGTCACCCAGATCCTCTTCAGATGCCTGAATGGAACTGAAAGCCGGGATAAACTTGAATTCTTTGGTCATATACTGTTTCCCGATGTCAGATGTCACGAGCCATTCCAGAAACTCTTTCGCTTCCGGTTTCACTTGCGAATTCTTGTTCACAACCCAGTAGTTCGGTACACCAACAAACAATTTGTCGTTCGGTTCATTCGTAATTGGCATCGGCAGAATGCCGAGATTCAGATTAGGATCAATGCCATCAATTTGTACCTGTGTCCAGTTCCCTTGCTGCATCATCGCTGCTTCTCCAGTGGCAAACAGGGTTACCTGTGTGTTGTAGTCGGTTGTCAGCGGGTTTTTGTTGCTGTATTTCAGCGTCAAGTCGAGCAAGTTCATCCAGTCCGTGAACACCTGATTGCCAGGGATTTTCTCCGTACCTTCGTTAAGACCTTGAATAAATTTCACCGGATCTGCCTGATTCGCAAATGCCACGTTTACGTTATGATTGCCGAGTACCCACCATTCCTGATATCCATTGGAGAACGGGGTAATTCCTGCGGCTTGAAGTTTCTGTGCAGCCTGATCCAATTGTTCCAGTGTCGTTGGAATTTCAGTGATACCTGCTTTTTGGAAGAGATCTTTGTTATAAATGAAGCCATAGCCTTCCAATGCCAGCGGCTGTCCATACAGTTTGCCGTCTTTGGTCATTGGCTCTTTGGCAACATCAAGCACATCTTTTACCCATGCTTCACCTGACAGATCTTCCAGGTATTCGAGCCATGTGTCCAGTTCACGATAACCACCAACGTTAAAGATGTCCGGTTGTTCGCCAGCAGCGAACTTGGCTTTCAATGCAGCGCCGTAGTCACTGCCGCCACCCACGGTCTGAATGTCCAACTTGATGCCTGGATGAGAGGATTCATACTCCGCTTTGAGACGGTTAAGCGCTTCCGCAATTTCGACTTTGAATTGAAAGATTTTTATGGTTTTGTCTCCTGCAGCAGCCTCTCCGCCACCTTGGCCGTCTGTTTTGACAGGACTTCCACTCTTATCTCCGTTGCCACAACCCGCAAGCATTACAGAAAAAGCAATCAGCATAAGCAACGTCAACTTGGTCATTCTTTTCATACATACACTCTCCCTATAGTAGTTTCAGTATAACAGCTTCGTTGCATTTTTTAGCCACCAGGATGCAGGGGGCGATTGATTTACAACCGTTCCCGAATCGGTGCTTCCCCTTTGCATGCCTCAATTATTCACCTCATAAGATGCGGTGAGTTCGTTAAAACTTTGACCATCTTTTTATCATTTCCCCTCAGGAGTCAGGCCCATGCTTAGCGGGCATGACTCCCTTGCACACCTCCGTGCCAGGTCGGAGCGGAGGGATCATGATGCGCTGGAGGAGCGGAGCGTTCGCCTTTGATACTCGGTGGCTTCTTTACCTGAATTCATTCAGGCCACCGAGGAGCAACAGCGACCGTAAGCGCACATGATCACGGAGCGGTCCGCCCTCGCACTTACCCTTTAACGGATCCAGCAGTAATCCCCTGAATGATGTATTTCTGCATCAGCAGGAAGAAGATGATAATTGGCATGATACCAAGCACCAGTGCAGGCAGGGCAAGATCCCATTGCTTCGTATATTGTCCGAAGAGCGCAAAGGTCGCAATCGGAATTGTACGCAAATTGGAGCTTTGCAGAATCAGGGATGGCAGCAGATAGTCATTCCAGATCCAGAGTGTATTCAGGATGATGACAGTTACATACATCGGCTTCATCAGCGGGAATACAATCCGGAAGAACACGCCGTAGGCGGAGCTTCCATCCACCCGAGCTGCCTCTTCAATTTCGAGCGGAACCGATTTGACGAATCCGTGGAACAGGAAGATGGACATCGGTGCGCCAAAACCGAGATAACAGATGATGAGTCCGAAGAGGCTGTCGATCAGTCCAAGATTACTGGTTACGGTAACGAGTGGAATCATGATAGACTGAAACGGAATCACCATGGCGGCAATGAACATACCGAACAAAATCCGGTTGAAGCGTGTATCGCTGCGTACCATTCGGTAGGCCGCCATGGAGCTGATCAACACCAGCAGCAGATTGCTGACTACAGTGACGATGAGCGAGTTCATCAGCGCTGATGGGAACTTGATTTTCTCCCAGGCGTTCGCATAGTTGCCCCATTGGAATACCTCTGGCCATGCTGCCGAATTGGTAAGCAGGTCACCGAATGTTTTGACCGAATTGACAAACAGGAAGTAAAACGGAACCAGGAACAATAATCCAATGAGCACCATAACAATCTCGGTTACAATGGTACTGAAGCGGTAATTTTTTGACGTTTCCATTTATGCCTCCACCTCCTTGCTCTTCGTCACACGCACCTGAATCATGGTGATAATGGCAACGATTACGAAGAACACAAGTGCTTTGGCTGTACCGATGCCGTACCGATTATTCACAAAAGCCTCATTGTAAATATTCAGAGCTACCGATTCTGTTGATCCAAACGGTCCGCCTTTGGTCAGCGACAGATTGAGATCGAACATTTTGAATGACCAGGAGATTGCAAGGAACAGACAGATTGTGACTCCCGGCATAATGAGCGGGAAAATAATGCTGCGCAGTACCTGCCAGCGGCTGGCACCATCAATTTCGGCAGCTTCCAGCAGATCAGGTGATACGTTGGTCAAGGACGAGATGTAGATGACCATCAGATACCCTGCGGTCTGCCAGACAAATACAATGACGATACCCCAGAAGGCCGTTGGCTCGTCTCCCAACCAAGGGAGGTTGAAGAAGGACCAACCTGTTACGTCGCCTACTGCTGAAAACCCTTTCACAAATATGAACTGCCAGATAAAGCCGAGCAACAATCCACCGATCACGTTAGGCATAAAAAAGATCGTGCGCAGAAAGTTTCTCGTCTTGAGCGGCTTGGTCAGGAAATACGCCAGGAAAAAACCGATAACATTGGTCAAAATTACACCAACCATGGTGAAGCGCACCGTAAACCAAAACGCAGATAGAAACTTGGGATCATTCGCAAAAATTTGCTTGAAATTGTCGAATCCTACCCAATGAATGTTCGCCGACACCCCGTTCCAGTCGGTAAAGGAATATACCATGCCAAGCAGGAAAGGGACCACGATAATGAGAATAAAAAAGACGATGGAGGGACCCACGAACACAAGCTGCTGTAACAGCTGTGAAGATTTGCGATGCTTCATATCGTTCTCCCCTTCTATAGATGGATGAAATTGGTCTCTTGTTCTATTAAACCCCATTCTCGCACAGGGAAACACCGACCCTGGTGAACAGTTGGGTGTAAAATATTGTCCTTTCTTAACCTGCAACCAGAAGGGGTGTCACGATGTCAAAATACTACAGCATTCGCACCAAACTAATCGCTTTTATGCTCATCGCCACAACGATCCCGCTGCTGGCATCCATCAGCATGACGTTTATCCAGACTAAGACCGCCCTGCGTGAGCAGGCCGTCGCGGAGAACAAACGCCTAATCTTTCAGGCGTCCACCAATCTCAACAATTACGTGGATAACGTGGCAAGAGCTTCGCTTGCTGTGTACAACGATCCGAATTTCCTGCGAAATCTGGCGAAAATCCCCGGCGACTATCGCGCAGTTGCCGAGGTATACACCACTCTGCAGACGATACGTTCGGCTGTGCCCGATGTATTCCAGCTGTATCTGCACTCCTTTGCTGCCAATCAATCGACATTAATTGCGAATCCTTTCCCGAAGCGGGAAGAGCGCAAACAGGCCTACTCCGACTCGCTTCATGGAAAATCGAACGATAAAAGCCCGGATATCTGGGTCGAATCGGCTCACCTTAGTCATTCTTACGGCTTCAAGGCAGCGTCAGCGGATGATCCTCCAAGAAAAGTGATTACCCTTCACCGTGTGATCAAGGATGTACCTTCGACAGAACGATTGGGTGTGCTCGCCATCGATTTGAACATGGATACCATTGCCGAAATCTGCAGCAGACTGTATGATCCGACAAAGGAACAGATCTATGTCATCGACAATAAGAACCAGATCATTTTCGAAGGAAAGTCGGAAGTAAGCGGAACGGATGCATTACGGCAGGAAGCAGCGACTGAGCTGAATTCAGCACGTTCCGGTGAAGGGACAGTACAGACCGCTTCAGGGCATTTTGAACAAGATCATTCAATGTATGTGTATCAGCAATTAGGAAGCCAATTTGCAGACTGGACCATTGTAAAACAGATTCCGAATGAAACGCTGTACGCGAGTGCCACCACTCTAACGTGGAATAATGCCATGATCGCTATTGCTGCGCTGTTATTGGTCATTGTGGCAACCTTGTTCATCTCGATCCGGATCACCGGACCGCTCAAGCAATTAATGCGTTATATGAACCAGATTCAGGCAGGACGCCTGCATGTGGATATCCGTTTAACGAGTGGGGACGAGATCGGTGTGCTGGCCCGTCATTTCCGGGATATGATGGATACGGTGAACAACTTGATTTTGCGGGAATATCGCCTTGAAATTGCGAATAAAACGAATCAGCTTAAAGCGCTGCAAGCCCAGATTCATCCCCATTTTCTGTATAATACGTTGCAATCCATCGGTACACTTGCGCTTCAACAGCAAGGACAACGGGTGTATGTGCTGCTATCTTCCCTATCCAAAATGCTGCGCTACAGCATGCGTGACCAGACCCGGGTCACTTTGAACGAAGAAGCCGAACATGCACGGCTCTATCTGGAACTACAAAAAGAGCGGTTCGGTGACCGCCTGGAGGTTGAACTGGATTTTGCCGAAGATACCTTGCGCGCAGAAATGCCGAGGATGACCTTGCAGCCTTTAATTGAGAATTACTTTAAGCATGGAGCGGATGTTCAGCCTGGCAAAGGCAGGATACGCATATCCAGTCAGCGAACGCCTGACGATTGGATTCAGATTCGGCTGGAAAATAACGGACCGTGCATTCCGGAAGACAAGTTGTCCGAAATTCAGCGTTGGTTGCATCCGGCATCCATATCTTCCGATTCCTCTCAGGAACCGGACGAGACCGAGTCGATTGGATTGCGTAACGTAATGCGCAGACTCCAACTAAACTCACCTCCGGGATACAATGCCACGCTTACGATCGGCAATCTGGAACCGAATGGCGTAGAGATCATAGTCAAAATATACGCGGGAGAGTGAACAACATGAAAGCCTTGATTGTCGATGATGAAAAACACGTCCGCGATGCGATTAAGCTGCTTGGTCAATGGGAAGCCGCAGGAATTGATACCTTATATGAAGCGGCAGATGGTCACGAAGCGGTCGCTGCCATTACGGCTCATCAACCGCAAATTGTACTCAGCGATATGCGAATGCCTGGCAAGGATGGTATGGCTCTGCTCGAATGGATATCTGTTCATGCCCCGCACAGCAAAGTACTGGTCATCAGCGGATATGATGATTTTGAACTGGTCAGGCATGCAATTCGCTATGGAGGTACGGACTACCTGCTCAAACCAGTCGAAGCAGACGAACTGAATTCATCCTTATTTAGAGCAGTCGACGCCTGGAAAGAAGACGATGCTGTTCGTGTGCAGTCCACAAGACAATCCATGGTGGTCAATCAGATGCGTCCGCATTATCATGACAGACTGCTCACAGAGCTTGTCGTTGGACGCGGAAGCAATAACACCCAATTCCAGCGGCTGCGGGATGAATTAAATCTGCCCAAGCAGATCGACAGTTGCAGTGTGGCAGTCACCAGCCTTTCCCATCTCGATGCTCAATGCTTGGCAAAATATCGTAGTCAGCCTGATTTGCTCGTATTCTCCGTGCTGAATATCTGTGCGGAGATGTTATCCCCGCCTGCTGAAGGTGTCGTGTTCCGCCAGCTTGATCAGCCGGATGAAGTCGTTCTCCTATACTGGGGTCAATGCTCGACACTTCAAACCATTCTCGAAAAAGTGAACGATGGTGTGGAGCAGACCATTCAACGCCGTCTTCATTTTGGTATATCCAGCTGTGAGTTTTATCCTACGGGGACCTCGGGAGCCTATCAGGAAGCTAGTTTGCGGTTGTGGCGACGCAATGCCTTGCAAACGAAGCAGTGTATTCACGATGCAATGGAGTCCTCCAACGGAAACAAAGGGCTGCGGTTATCTACCTTTGAGGAGTCCTTACGGCTGGCATCTATGAGCGGGCGCGCTTCCAGCGTGTCCAATGCCGTTGCAGAATGGATTGATCCCATTACCCGGCTCGATGTCGTAACAGCGGAGCAGGTACAGCAATGGATGGATGAAATGGAATGGATGATTGGCCGTTGGCTCGACGATGCCGCAGGCGCCCCACCGAAGGAGGAAGATGAAGCGATAGAGGAACAATCCATTCCATTCGCCGAGTTGCCTTTGGACCGTGACGGACTGTTATCGCTGCCCTTGCTCCGCTCCCTGCTGGAACAGCGGTTGCTCGCAGCCGGAAAAGCCCTCACTGCACATCATCATGCAACACCGGACCCAATGAGTGAGATTGCACGTTATATGGATGCTCATTATCAAGAGGACCTGTCTCTGCAGCAGATTGCTGCACGGTTCTACCTGAGTCGCGAATATATATCTCGCAAATTCAAACAGCAGTTCGGATTGAACTGGTCGGAGTATTTGGGCAAACTGCGAATCAATAACGCCAAGCTTCTATTGCAGAACCCTTCACTACGAATTGCAAAAATCTCGGAGATGGTCGGCTATCAGGACGAGAAGTATTTCAGTAAAGTGTTCAAAAAAATGGAGGGCATCACACCGGGGGAGTACCGCAAAACGTTATCTGACGGAAATGCTTAATTGAGCCGCCGGATCTGTGGAAATTCTTCTAATAGAATGCTCGATTCGTTAAACGATAAAAGGGGCATCCCGTCATGTTCATGACTCAGGGAATTGCCCCTTTCCTTTTTACATATATGGATGCATCTTAATGGATACACCCTGATCTTCTTTTCTAAAGGAATCAGCGATCCCGCAGTATGACAGCAGGAACAATACGAATATAGATTAACTCTCCCGCAAGCTCGACGATCGTCTGGGTTACTATCACTGCGGCAGCAATTGTGGCCCACTCTTGCGGTAATGCAAGTGCCAATGGCAGAACGACAAGTGAATTTCGGGTCCCTGCACTGAAAATAACGGCCCTGCCTGCGCCTGTATTCAATCGAAATAGAGCCACTACGATTCGTGATATGAAGGGCATAGCAACTAGAAAAATAATATAAATGGGCAGAACATCCACAATTACAGCAAAATCATTGTAGACCTTCCCGATCTGCGATGCGACAACCACAATCAAGGCCAGAGCCATCATGGGTACAGGCAGCCAAGCGGTTGCGTTCATCACCCGTTCTCCTCCGGCTTTGCCTTTGGTCACAACTTGCGTAAGAATAGCCAACAGCAACGGAATAACGATCAGGAACAGAAAAGCCTCCACGAAAGGCCCCACCTGCATGACCTGTGCCGCTTCCTTCCCTATGAACAGCCACAAATATACTGGTAATAAGACCATTTGTATAACAAACAGGATTGGCGTTGCAGCAAGCATCAATTTCTCATTGCCCCGACCCAGCTGTGTAAAAACAATGACGTAATCAATACACGGGGTTAACAGTACCAGGTAAACGCCGATTAGCACGGCCGGAGGTTGCGGAAACGCCAGAGTTAACAACCACACGACCACAGGCACTACGATAAAATTAGCCACCAGCAAAGCTCCAATAAATCGCAGGTTGGATAAGGATTCTTTAAGCTGTAAAAAAGGTATCTGTGCAAACATGCTATATAGCAAAATGGCAAGCACAGGTGAAACCGTATAATGCAGCGCTGACCCCCATTCAGGGGTGCCCAGCCCAATCGCTGCTCCCACGAACAGGGCAACGACATAAAACCACGTTTGTTGCTTCTCCATCGTTTCTCTCGTAAACAACCTTCTTCCTCCTTCAAAGTGAACATATTTCTACTTCAACCAGCGTACATTGAGACGTAGCACAGCGAATAAGAGCGCGGCAAACCGCAGGGTATCCAGACAACGATCCTGTGAATTTTTTGCGGCTTCTTATTAGAATGCGAAAGAACTGGGTATATTCATTGTAGACTGACCCGTGGTTCATTCATTTTTGTAAAACCAAGGAGGAAACACAATGTCACGTAACAATCCGTACAAGTGGTTAAACGCGATTGGATTCATCGCTGTTATCGTAGTAAATTATCTTTCCAACGCGCTGCCTATCGGAGGTAGAACCAACAAGGAAGTATCGGATATGTACCCTGTATTGCTCACCCCTTCGGGCTATGCTTTCTCCATATGGGGACTGATCTATCTGCTGCTCGCTGGCTTTGTCATCTATCAGTTCGTTCCCTCTTCTTGGAAAAGGGACTCCATTACCCGCCTCGGTTACTGGTTTCTAGCAAGCTGTGCCTTTAATGTAGCGTGGATCTTTGCTTTTCAAAATCTCAAAATCGGTCTCGCCTTAGTCGTCATCGTTCTGCTTCTGTTGTCCCTGATCATGCTATATGTAAAAACGCGTGCAATCACCCTCCCCACAACTGCCGAAATCTGGCTCGTGAAGCTGCCGTTCAGCATATATCTTGGATGGGTTAGCGTGGCAACCATTATCAATGCGGCTGTATTATTATATAAAATCGGCTGGGATGGCTTCGGACTCAGTGAACCTACCTGGACCATCATCATGTTAATTGTAGGCCTTGTGCTGGCTGTACTGGTGAGCTTCCCTTACCGGGATAGCGTATACCCACTTGTCTTTACTTGGGCATACATTGCCATCGCACTCAAACAAAAAGACGTTACCTCCGTATATTATACGGCAATTATCATTGCGATCGTACTAGCCATTTATGCGGTATGGCTATTCTTCGCCCGTAACCAGGATCGGGATTAATCCGGATCTGTTCATATAAATTCAAAAAGCCGATTTCGGTCATCTGACCAGAAATCGGCTTTTTATGTAACTTTCCTTGCTTTGCAAATATCAGTCTCCCCTATTTGAGGGCAATGACCTCAATCTCCACAAGAGCATCCTTCGGCAGACGAGCAACTTCAACTGCGCTGCGTGCCGGATAAGGCTGTTCGAAGAACGTGCTGTACACTTCGTTTACCGGAACAAAATCATTCATGTCTTTCAGGAAAACAGTCGTTTTCACAACTTTGTCCATACTTGTGCCTGCTGCTTCAAGAATGGCCTTCACGTTGCTCAGGGACAAACGAGTCTGCTCCTGTACATCGGCTCCGAATTCTCCTGTTTGCGGGTTCAGGCCAAGCTGACCGGAAGTATAGATGAAACCGCCTGCTTCAACAGCCTGGCTGTATGGACCAATGGCACCTGGCGCCTGATCGGTAGAGATTGGTTTTTTCATGGATGAGTTCTCCTTCATGTTCGCTGTCCTGCCACCGCGAGGAGACAAGCCTCGAACTCATTTTTGAAGCTTATTATACCACGATCCTACCCAGGCAAGAAACGTCTACCCTTAGCTCTCATTCCATTATCGGATAACCATGAATATCTCAGGACTCATCCAAACCAAGCACATGAATAACATCATTGGAATACACGTGGTTTCCATTGGTTTGAACAAGCGCAATGTTCATCATGGCCCGAGCTATGGTTGAAGCCTGGATTGCCCGATATTTATCCACTCTGCCTTTCATCCAGCGATCCAGAAACGTCATGGCATGAGCTGCCAACTGCTCACCCAACCGTTTTTCTTTACGATCTCCAAGAATTAACGACGGACGGAATATATGCAGTGAACGGAAACCGATATCCGTTAATGCCTCTTCCATCTCTCCCTTGGTCCGACTATAAAACACACGTGACCCGGCATCGGCTCCCATGGAAGAGATGACGAGCATCTGGGATACACCATGTTCCTTGGCCAGTTTGGCGGCTTTTACGGGGTAGTGAAAATCCACTTGGCGGAAGTTTTCCTGACTGCCGGCTTTTTTAATCGTTGTACCCAAGCAACAGTACAAGTCATCAACATCGCGAAATAGATCTTTCTGCTCTTCAAGTTGTTCCCAATCCACGACATGCTGCTCCAGCTTTGGATGTTCCATTTCAAGCGGTCGTCTGACCAATACACGAATCCGGCCATAAGCCGGATTCTGAAGCAAGCTGCGTACCAGTAGTCCACCCACAAGCCCGGTGGCTCCAATCACAAGAGCTTGCCGTTCGTGATTTTCCAAGTACATCCCTCCACATATCTCTATTTCAGAAGCACACGACGTCCAAGCGTAAACGTAAGAACCAGCATCGCTGCACCAACACCCACTTGGAAGCCATAGGTGGAAACCCAATTCATCGCGTCCGGCCAGGTTTCCATTCTCTCATACAGCCAGCCACCAATCAGCGGTCCAAGAAACGAGGTCACTCCGGTCATAGCCGAATACACGGCGACAAACATCGGTCTTTCGCTTTTGGGTGTATCTCCGATTGTGAAGTTGAAAGCAAGCTGGTTAAATCCACCCACACCAATACCGAGAAAAATATGAGACAAAAAAAGCGCTATCAAAACAGGCATAAACGACATCAATCCCCATGACAGACAGGAGAGTGCGATGATCGGTAATGTCCAAAATAATAAGGTTTTATTGCTGAATCTCGCGTTCAGATTGCCCCAGATATAGAATCCGGCCATCATAACGAGCGTCTGCACCACGGTGATTATAGATACCGTCTGATAATTAATGTTAAGCAGGTCAAGCATCACGTAGGAAAATAGCGGAACGATCAACGTCTGGATCAGTAACCAGGCCGCGAGGAACATTGCAGCCCTCAAAAAGGAAGGATCCTGAAACGGCTTCTTGAACATGCCCCAAAAGACCTTTTCAGTTGAACGTTCAAACGGCACATCTGGATAAAAGCAATAAATAACTGTATTGGCTATGGCGCAAATCCACACCGGAATGAACAGGATTAAGAAACCCATCTCCCCGGGGAAACGGTCCAAAACGATGCCTCCAGCAAATAAGCATACGCTTCCAAGTGCGTTCAGAATCGTGTTTCGAATTCCGAAATAACGCCCTCTCACCTTGGCAGGAACGATATCTCCAATCAATGAGGTCCAGATCATACCGCCAATCGTATTGGCTATGAATGCAACCGTATACACACCAATATAAATGCCTATCCACCACTCCTTGGGAAACAGGAACGGGATGAGGCCCGTCGAACTCCACAGGATGCGATGCAAACCTACAAACAATATAAGCATGCGTTTGCGGCTGCGAATGCGCTGCATCCAGTAAGCCGCTCCAATCTGGGCGATATTGACAAACGTCGTAATGGCGAGCACAAAGCCAATATGTCTTGACCCGGCCCCAAGGTACAGCAGAAATCCGGTTAAAAATGGGCCTCCCAGCAACGTCTGCAAAATAATTGCCGGTACACCCTCCCATGTTGCAATGGATAAATTCGTGCGTTGTGTCGAACCCTTGCGCCGTGGTTTGCCTGCAAACGGAGGAGGGTTAACGTTGACCGTCTTCTGTATGGGGATACACTCCTTAGACCGGGTTTCAAGAGCCGGTCGATGCTAGTTGTCACCCCAAATTCTACTCACAGCGTGATGGTTGTCAACTCATTTTTTCACGGTTCAACGGGAGATAGAGATAGAAGGTACTTCCCTTGCCCTCAGCGCTTTTAAGTTCGATCGATCCGTCCAGTAATCTTGCCAAATCCCGACTGATTGACAGGCCGAGTCCTGTTCCCCCAAATTTGCGGCTTATAGACCCGTCAGCCTGTTGAAATGCTTCAAAAATGGATTGATGTTTGTCTTCAGCAATGCCAATTCCCGTATCTTGTACCGAGAAAACAATCCATTGACTTAGAACGCCTGACTTTTTCATTTGCTTGGTACTCACGGTCAGTGTGACCTTCCCCTGATGTGTAAACTTGATGGCGTTGGACATGAGATTACGCAAAATCTGCTGGACTCGTTGGGGATCAGACCAGAGGGTTTCTGGTAGTCCTGGCTTCTTGTCCAGTTGCAGCTGGACTCCCTTTTTCTCGGCAACCAACTGGAAGTGATTCATGGCATCTTCCGTGAGTTGGGCAACACTGATATCCTCCAAGACGATATCCAGTCTGCCCGCTTCCACTTTGGACAGATCGAGAATGTCATTGATTAACGTTAGCAACTCCTGACCAGAATGCTCAATCATTGTGGCAAAACGTACGACATCCTCCTGCTCCAGCGTATCACCGTTCTCGCTGATCATCTGGGCAAAGTTAATGACACTGTTCAACGGTGTTCGCAGTTCATGCGACATATTCGCCAAAAATTCCGATTTGTACTGCGAAGTAATCATCAACTGCTTGGCACGGTCTTCCAGCACGATTTGAGCTTTCTGCAATTCTTCCTTTTGCACAGACAATAAACGATTTGTGCTCTGGATGAGCAAAATCCGATTCTGTTCATTCTGGAAATCTCGTAAAATAAAAGCAAAAATAAGACTAAGTAAAATACCAACAGGAAGGGTATACGGCATAATATGTGAGAAAAAATATGTAGCCGGGATAACGCCGACGATAGCTATGTTCACACTATTGACCACATTTACAATCAATATGACGATGACACCTTTAACAATTAGCCTGTAGTCACTGCGTCTCATCCATATATTCAACCCTGCACACAGCACACCCAAGATTGACATGTTGATCAGTGCAGCCACCGTAGCATCATTGATACCGAAAGTTAACCGGGTCAGTCCAATCCCAACACCCACGATAATCACGCTATAGGGTTGTCTATACGTCAAAACGGCAACAATTAAAGGAACAAAACGAAGATCGAAGACAACTTCATCATTAAGCTGAAATCCAAATACCGTGCTGATCCAGCCTGCAAAAATAAGTACAAACAACGAACATATCTGTTTTACTCGTGATGAAGCTCGTATTACGACGTATTTATAGAACACACTAGCAAGGTAAGCAATGGTAATGAGCATCCCCATGTTTAATACGAACATTTTTGAAAATTGCATTCACTCACTCCTGTTGTCGTGTATTCATTGACAGAAAACCTTTAGTCCGTATACATCTCTATCATATCATGCCCATTCAACCTTCGACATTCCTTCGTCGTCAAAAAAATGCACAAAAATACACAAATCAGGATTCAATTTGTGCGCTGAACGTAGTAGAATATATTGTTGTTCGATTTTATTTGCTGTGATCCAGTTCCTTGCGAACCTGGATGAAAGGAGAAACGGTGTTGTGCACGTATTAAAAAGCAAATCCTACTGGCTGTCGTTAAGCTTGATGCTTTCCTTGGCTGTCATGGGGATGTTCTATGATATTCTGAATAGTCCGGAGCGCGGGTTCTCTGTTCTTAATTCCCCGTTGGACCGGATCATCCCTTATGTACCTTCCATGTCCATACCCTATCTGGGTTGGTATCCGTTTGTCTTCGGCGTGTTGGCTTATTTATGTGCCAAAGATCGGCTCACTTATTATCGCGTCCTGTTATCCATGAACATCTGTGTCTGGATCTGTTACCTGATCTATTTTAATTTTCAGACTATGGTGCCGCGTCCCGAGTTAACAGGTACAGGTCTAGGCGCATCTCTCCTTGGATGGCTCTACGGCCAGGACCGTCCATATAATTGTTTTCCAAGTATTCATGCCCTTCATTCTTATCTGGTTATGCGTGCTGTTCTCTCCGTTCAGAGTATTCGCAAACATGTTAAGGTGTTAGTTGCTGCTGGTGCAGCACTGATTATATTGTCCACCTTAATGATTAAACAACATGTAATCTATGACGCCCTGGGTGCAGTCGTACTCGGCGAATGCGTTTTTACAATTATCACTGGGCTCTCGCTGCTCCGTCGTCGCAGAAAAGAATCGAAGTGGACTGAGGGGATCAGCTGACCCCTCGCTCCGACGATTTCTGGAGATGCTGTTGCCGCCTCCACTCATCAATAAACAAACTTGCAAAATAGGGATCCCACTGGGTCCCTTTTCCTTCTTCCAAAATAGATAGCGCTTTCTCATGGCTCATCCCATTCCGATATGGACGATCAGACGTCATGGCATCAAAAGCATCAGCCACGGCAATGATACGGCCAAACAGCGGAATCTCTTGGCCTGCTATGCCATCAGGATATCCTTTGCCATCATATCTTTCATGATGAGACCTTACACCCGGCAGGAAATCTGCCATGGCATCAATCGGTTCAATCTGTAACAAAATGCCCTCTCCAAGAACGGGATGTGTGCGAATGATGGCGAATTCGTCATCAGTGAGTTTCCCATCTTTCAATAACACTTCGTCGGGTATGCCGATTTTCCCAATATCATGCAACAATGCTGATTTGTATAATAGATCTGCTTGTTCCTCATTCATGCCACTCAGCTTGCCAATCATAATGGAGTACTCTGCCACCCGCATGGAATGACCTGCCGTATATTTGTCCCGTGCGTCCAATGCAGCCGCCAAGGTGGAAAAATAACTTTGCAGCAACTGCCGATTACGTTCTTGTCTCATCTCAAGCCGATTAATCATCATATTGAATCCGGAGATGAGCGCAGAAAATTCATCCGCGTACAGATCAGGGGTTCTTCTGCCCAGGTCTCCCTCTTGAATTCGGTTCATCTCCTCCGTTAGCTCTGCAACCGGACCACGAACATCCCGAATCAGTAGCCAGCTTCCCACAAGGGCGAAGCCCCCGCCCAGCACAACGATAAGAACTGCCCACAGAATATACTCTTTCGCAAACTCGCTATCCATATACTGAAGACGGATCGATGTAGCCAGGAAGAACAGAAATAATGGAAATAAACCGATCAACGCCGTACTCAGCTGAAATTTACGCTGAATGGACACCAGGACACGTCCTCCGAGAGATGGCTCCATACCATGCTGTTCTTTGCCTCTGCGGCGAACTTCCAGCAGCAGCGGTCTCACGGTCCGAACCGTCAGAAAATATTCAATTAAGGCATGCATCACGGCGATCAATAAGGCACACGCCGCTGCAACTGCGACATATCCATATGGAAATTCCAGCCATCCTGTAGAAATCATCCATATCGTCAATCCGGCAGCAGGCAGGGAAAACCCAAGCATATGCGGACCCAAAATACGATAGATCGTTTGTCCCGGAAAACGGTGAATGCTCTCATACATCTTTGTCAATTCGGCCTTTTCATGATGCTCAGCGGCAAAAAACTGCCGGATGGGGCCAAGTTGTGCCCATAACGTAATCAGTTCTGCAACAAGCATGAACAATAGTGATATCAACACAATGATAATAAGTCGTACAAATTGAATGTTTGGTATTTGTAAGGTAGACACCATAACGACTGTACCTACCACAAAAACTGCTCCCATTGAACCGATAATATAATTTCGCATCAGACGAAAGATAAATGAACGGTATACTTCCACCCTAACCCCTCACTCTCTAGGTGTAAACCCGTTCTCCCCATTGATGATGACAGAGGGAAATTAAGGGTACAGCCTCCTATTTGTTATCGGTTGCTCGGACTGAAAAAATTAATTCATTTCACGGACGGGAAACCTCCATCCTGGAATTAACTATGAATCGCTCATTTAACTTATATGTACGCGTACAACCATACAAAAAAGACTGTTCCCCGTAGGAAACAGCCTGTTATGGCAAGACATTTCTTATCCTTTAATCTTGGCAGCGAGAATCATTGTACCACGCGGCTCATCACCCATCGCATCCGGTTCAAGTGTGATCGCGACCGTGTCGTAGTCGTTGGCAGAGTCTAACGTATAGTATACCGCTCCCGTTCCATTATGGCTCAGGAAGGTCCCCGCATTCTGAGGTGTATCGCCCTTGATCAGCCAAACCTGGAACGCCTCATTTCCTTCCAGAGTAGGCAAGTTCTCCGCCTGTACGACCAGGTGAGTGCCTTTGCTGTCAATAACGATGGTAGCCAGTCCTTGGGCCACAATGTCCTGTGTCGCAGGACTAAGCTTGACGGCTTCGCCTGTCTGCATTCCCTGTGCAGGTTGCAGGGATGAAGCAAGCTGCTCTTGCAGCTGCGCATTCTGTGCCTGCGCCTGAGCAAGCTGCTCTTGCACTGTCGATGAGCCCGCAGCTTGCTGCTTCAGCGAATCGACCTGGCCTTGCAGCTGCCCGGCGTAGATGCCGAGCACGAGCGCAGCTGCCGCGAGGGCTACGCTTGCTATGCGCCAGGCGCGACTGCTGCGCGCACGCGCGCGCCCTTGAGGCTGCCATGGCTGTGCCTGTGCAGCTTCTTCTGCCCGGGCTGCAGGCACCGCCGTCTCCGGCGGCAAGCCTTGCCCGGGCTGCGCCGCTTCTTGCTGCGGCGCAAGATCCGCCTGAAGCACCACGGGTGCTTCAGGCTTCGCAGGAGCAGCCGCCGGCTTCGTTCCGGCGCTCTCCTGCGCGTGTCCAAGCACGTTGCTCAGCACACGTGCTCGCATGCCAGGCGGCGGTGCAACAGGTTCCGCCGCGAGTGGCAGGAAGCCTGTTACTTCCTGCAATTCCCTCACCTCCTGGCGACAAGACTCACATTGGGCCAAATGTGCTTCAAATGCTGCCACTTCCTCCGCTTCGAGTCCTCCCAGCACATACACCGGTGCCAGATCAGACCATTCCTCATGTCGTTCTATCATGGATGTATGCCCTCCCTTCCCGCGTCCGGATGCAATTCAGCATCGGCGAGCAGCTTCTGAAGCTGCCGCATCGCAAGCCTGACACGGCTCTTTACCGTACCCAGCGGAATCCCGAATCTGCTGGATACCTCCTGTTGCGTTAAACCTGCATAATAGATCGATTCAATGACCTGTTGCTGGTCACCATTCAACTGGGACAGCGCCTCCTTGATTCGGACACCTTCCCATTTGCGCTCTATTTCTTCTTCTGTATTTGTATGTTCATCGGCATATGCCGCCAGTGTTTCGTTCTCCACTGAGGTCGTAGCTGCGCTTTTGGATTTTCGCCTCAGCATGTCCACTGCAATGTTGCGCGTAATGGCGAACATCCACGTGGTCAGCTTCCCCTGTGAGGCCTCATATCGTTCAGCATTGTTCCAAACCCGCAGGAATAATTCCTGGACAGTCTCTTCTGCTGTCATTGGATCACCAACAATCCGATAAGCAAAAGAATACACCGCCCGCTCGTAGCGGTCATATAAAAGCTCCAGTGCGGAAGCATCTCGTTCCGCAATCTGCCGCATTAACCTGCTGTCCTCTATTGATTCAGTCATGCGAGGGCCCCTTTCCGTGTCATCCCTCTTATTATAACCTACGCAGAATCATTTGAAGAGGATTACCTTATTGAAGAAAAAATTTGAAATGTTTTCGCAATTGTTTTCAAAAAAAGCTTCAACCTTCCTTTTTATTGCAAAAAATTACAGCCTGTGGTATACTCTAAGAGTTGGTATTTAAACAACCTCATATGATTTTCTGTCTTCTTTAAACCCCGGAATATTTTCTTCATGCTGCGACCGCAGCGAACATGCACATTAACCTATGAAGATTGAAGAACCTGAATCACATTAACCCGGTAGTACAGAGTTTCACAAGATGTTCCCATTCACACTGGCGCGGTCATCGGAGCCGCAAGGACAAAAGAGAGGTAGGGCTTTTGTTGTTTTGGATGTCACTTATTCTTGAGAAGATTGAAAACATACACAAAGCACCCGGAATTGGGTTCCGGGTGTTTTTCCATGTCCACTTTTAATAAAAAAATGTCCAGACAGCTAAAAGGCGCCGATACAATCTCGGCGCCTTTCATCGGAGTTGTATGGATCAACTCCCTGATACTGTTGCTGTTATAAGAACTAGATAAACATCGTTTTGGAGATGATGACCAACAGGATGAACAGTACAAGAATCGTACCCATGGATCCCCAGCTTCCTCCGCTATGTCCATAGGAAGTTCCACAACCATGGTGATACCCATGAAGCACTGGAGCCTGATTGGGATGATGAGCGTAGCCGTAGCCATAGCCCGCTGGCATAGTTCCACAACCATATCCGTACCCATGCATTTCATGACCTGTGTATCCATGCATGTGCTCATACCCTCCCACGTATCCGTATACGTGTCCCTGTCCGTTCGGTGAATTCGGTTTTACTTCGCTCATTGTTCATTCCTCCTTAACATTTGCCTACACCCCTAAGCTATGTATTATGCCTACCTCTGGACCGGGCTATGGCCCTACTTTGACAAAATAGGCGTTTTCACTATTCCTGTAGGCTTGTCCTCAAACCAAAAAAAACCCCACCGGTTAACCGGCGGAGTTCAACATATTATACCCAGAAAGATTTAGTGATGATAACGAGAAGAATGAACAGAACCAAGATGGCACCAGTTGATGTCCAGCCGCCGTATCCTGCGCCTCCAAGTACTTCGCTCATGGAGATTCCTCCTTTACCAATGGTTTAGGTGTTAAGGGTCTATTAGATGAGGAATGCTTTGGAAATGATAACCAACAATATGAAGAGAACCAAAATGGCACCAGTCGATGTCCATGCGCCGCCGTATCCACCTACAACTCCACTCATGCAAAACCCTCCTTTTATTTGAGGTACAGTTCACTATATGCAAAAATCACACACTAGATCGGGCTCTGATTAAATTTGGGCAGGCATTACCTACGAAGCAACCATATTCTCTTTCTCTTTGAACCCATGAAATGCAAAAAACCGCAAGCCCCAAAAAGAGACTTGCAGTACATTGTATAAGACCATCTTCCTTATGCTGCTGACTTCCGTCAGTTCGGCCGTGCCTGACGGGATGAAAGTTTCTCTTGAACAGATTGCAGCTTCTGTAAACTGGAGGCATCCGGTTTGTCACGACGATCGTCGATCTTGACGGATGTGGAGACACGCTGAGCTCCCGATAGAAACGGAGCTTCATGCAGAGCCGCAATTGCTGTAAATACTTCATTGAGCGGGCCTTCGATAATGGTACTCATGGAGGTCAACTGATATGTAATGCCCCGCTGGTTTTCCAATACTTTCTGCATATCCGCCACATAACTGCTCAAGCTGGTCGTCCCGGTGCCAATTGGAATTACGGTCACTTCTGCTATTGCCATTTCGCTCCGCCTTCCTTGGGCCCCGAAAGTTACCGGTGCCGCTCATTTTTAGTCGATTTTTGCCTGTTTTTATTCTACCAGTTGAAGGAGCTATAATTCAAACTGACGTGATGACGTCATCTGATTTGACCAAAAATTTTTTTTGATAAATCTTCAAATCTTCCAGTCCTTTTCCTTTGCGGAATCCTGGCTTAAATGGTATACTCGGAATTACGTTTTACTGTGTTGACCCTGTTTACAAACACTATATGTTGGGTTACAGTAAGAGAACAGCAACAAAATGTAGTGAAATTAAATCACCCCACTTCTATTAGTCATCTTCTGAAATCTCGCGAAAAACAGGATGAAATCACCTCTAAAGGCACGTCCCTGTAGGTGTAAATCGCTTTCTCGAAACAGACTTGACTCGGAGGTTAACGGGGCTATTTGGACTGCACCGGTATCCTCTAATTCACAGGCGTGTCTGCTATAGACAAAAGATTACATAAGCACCCTTTTCTGTCTTTTTTCGATTCTTCAAAGACAGTAAGGAACTCAGGGCATCCATGGGCATTTTCAGCCGCGAGGCAAGGGGAATGCTTTTTATGTGACCATGTTCTGCGTGCGCTCCTATGTGCAAGATGAGGCAAGACTCGCAATTACCGCCGTTCAGTCCGCAATATGCAGCTTATATCTTTATCTCACCGTAAGAAGACACTCAATTCTTTATATAAAGAATTTCTCCAATTTATCTCTTAAACATGCGAAAGCGAGGAATATTCATGCCACAAGTTGTGACCAAGCCGAACAACCGCCAGCTTGCCTTTGATGATATGCGCATCTCGGTATATGCAGATCGTATTCTGGAAGGACTGGACATGCTGGACAAGGAACGTCTGATACGCGGGGTAAACAGCAAGCTCCGTCGTGACGAAGTTACCGGAGACGAGATCAGCAGCGCTTTTATGATGAGCGCTCTGGAACTGGTAACGAAGGAAGAGCCTAACTGGAAATTTGCAGCGGCACGCTCCCTGCTTACTTCCCTTTACAAGAAAGCGGCAACCAACCGCAGATACAAATCTTACCCGGAAGAGCCTTACGGCGCTTTTCACCCGCTTCTAGTGGATCTTGTGAAGAAAGGCATCTACCGCGAAGAACTGCTGGAATGTTACACCAAAGAGCAGATCGACGAACTTGCTGAATGCATCGATTACCGCAACGATCTGTTGTTCGACTATATCGGCTTGCTCACACTGGCAGAACGTTACCTTGCACACGATTTTGACGGAAAAGTCATGGAATTGCCTCAAGAGCGTTACATGGTTATCGCGATGTACCTGATGCATCAGGAGCCTGCTGAGAGACGTATGGACCTCGTTAAGGAAGCTTACTGGGCAATGAGCAACATGTACATGACGGCAGCTACACCTACGATGTCCAATGCGGGTAAAAAAGTGGCTGGACAACTCTCCAGCTGTTTCATTGATACCGTGGATGATTCCCTTGAGGGTATCTTTGACTCCAACACAGATGTAGCACGTCTCAGCAAAATGGGCGGCGGCATCGGCGTTTACCTCGGTAAAGTCAGAGCTCGCGGTTCGGACATCCGGGGTCACAAAAATACAAGTTCTGGCGTAATCCCTTGGATTCGCCAACTAAATAATACTGCGGTCAGCGTAGACCAACTCGGAACACGTAAAGGTGCAATCGCTGTTTATCTGGACGTTTTCCACAAAGACATTCTGGCCTTCCTCGATCTGAAGCTGAACAATGGTGACGAGCGGATGCGTGCACATGACGTATTCCACGGCATCTGCCTGCCTGACCTGTTCATGGAGCGAGTAGCCAGCCGCGGCGAATGGAACCTGTTCTGCCCGCATGAAACGAAAAAAGTGATGGGCTGGAAAGATGAGAACGGTCGTCCACTCGGACTGGAAGATTTCTATGATGAATCCGTAGGCGAAGGCGCGTTCCGTGAGAAATATGAGGAAGCGGTCAACCACCCGCTGTTGTCCCGGATTACGGTTCAGGCGATTGACATCATGAAACGTGTTATGAAATCCCAACTCGAAACCGGTACGCCTTACATGTTCTACCGGGATACCGTTAACCGTTCGAACCCAAACAGTGCACACG
Source organism: Paenibacillus sp. RU5M (assembly GCF_900221055.1). Taxonomy (NCBI): domain Bacteria; kingdom Bacillati; phylum Bacillota; class Bacilli; order Caryophanales; family Paenibacillaceae; genus Paenibacillus; species Paenibacillus sp. RU5M. The sequence continues at coordinate 208,900 of NZ_OBQM01000005.1, forward strand.
GCATGGTGTACTCTTCCAACCTTTGTACTGAAATCATGCAGAACCAATCTGCAACTGTAGTTGAAAAGGAAGAGCTCGTAACCAAAGATGGACAAACCCGCATCGTGATTTCCAAAGTACCGGGCGATTTCGTAGTCTGCAACCTGAACTCCATTCACTTGGCACGTGCTGTACCTCATGATGTATTGGAGCGTCTGGTACCGATTCAGGTTCGTATGCTGGACAACGTTATCGACATCAACAACATTGAAGTGCTGCAAGCCCAATACACCAACAGTCAATACCGTGCGGTTGGTCTGGGAACATTCGGACTCCATCACCTGCTTGCTCTTGAAGGCATTCGTTGGGAATCAGAAGAAGCAGTCACATATAACGACAATCTGTACGAAAAAATTAACTATCTGCTCGTGAAAGCCAGCATGGAATTGTCCAAGGAAAAAGGACATTATCCGAAGTTCCAAGGTTCCGATTGGCAAACAGGTAAATACTTCGACCAACGGGATTACACGACAGGTGAGCGCGTAGGCGAATTCGTTACAACTGAACAATGGAAAGAACTGCAAGCCCAAGTACAACAAAACGGTGTACGTAACGCTTGGTTGTTCGCTATTGCACCAAATGGTTCAACGTCCATCATTGCCGGTTCAACAGCCAGCATTGATCCGCTTTACGAACTGTTGTCCTATGAAGAGAAAACGACATACAAGATTGCCAACCCGGCACCTGACCTGTCCGAAAAAACGATCTGGTATTACAAAACAGCGTTCATGGTGGATCAACATGCTTCCATCAATATGGCCGCTGCCCGTCAACGCCACGTCGATCAGGGACAAAGTTTCAACTTGTATGTTCGTCCAGATATCAAAGCAACGGAGTTCCTGGAACTGCATCTGCACGCCTGGAGAGCCGGCATTAAATCAACTTATTATGTTCGCAGCCGGGCATTGACTATTGAAGAATGCGATTCTTGCGCAAGCTAAGTTTTATCGTGATGCTGAAAGCTCACTAGATCTACGATGACTACCAGGGCATCCTGTTTTGAATGCAAAATGGCGTTGCCCTGGTACTTTTTTGCCCAAAACACGATCACAACATCACGAGATGTTGATATAGATGCTTTTCCAAAGTTCTGTCGGCAGAACATTATGAAATTTCAAGGAGTGAACGGATTATGCAATTGCAGAAAATTTTCAATACCGAAGCGCCTAACCAGTCTACCCGTATCATTGAAGGGGAATGCTCAGGCATTCTGAACTGGAACGATATTCGTATGCCTCATATGTACAAACTGTACAAAGTACTGCTGCTCAACCACTGGATTGCGGATGAAATTCCAATGTCCAAGGATGCTTCCCAATTTGCCCAATTGGATCCGGAAGAACAGCGTACATTTAAAGTCAACATCTCCCTGCTCGCTGTATTGGACTCCATGCAAACGATGTTTGTAGGTGACGTGAAACGTTATTTCACGGATTCCTCACTGGAAGCGATCTCGGCAATCATTGGACAACAGGAAGTTGTACACAACCAATCGTACTCTTACGTTCTGTCCTCCATCGTGTCCGATCGGGAGCAAAAGGAAATCTTTGAATACTGGAAACATGATCCGGTGCTGCTTGACCGTAACCGGTTCATCGCCGACATCTACCAAACCTTCCGGGATAACCCGTCTCCACAGACGTTCTTCCAGGCCATGGTAGCCGATCTGGTACTTGAAGGTATCTTCTTCTATAGTACATTTGCCTTCTTCTACAACCTGGCCCGTGACCAGAAGATGATGGCAACCAGCCAAATGATCTCTTATATTCAGCGCGACGAGAACCAACACTGCTACTTCTTCGCTGAAGTGTACAAACAGCTGCTGGTAGACTTCCCTGAACTGAACACACCTGAGAACATGGACTATGTGTACAAAACGATCAACCGTGCCGTTGAACTCGAAACTAACTGGGCACACTACACCCTCAGCAACGTACGCGGGATTGACCTGAACGAGTTGGAAGACTACATCAAGTACATCGCCAACAAACGTTTGCGCCTGATGGGTATGGAAAAAGCATATGAAGGCGTGGATGTAAACTGCATGCCTTGGATCAAACCTTTCTCCGACGAAGCACTGAATGCTACGAAAACAGACTTCTTCGAAGCCAAATCCCGTAACTACGGCAAAGTCGGCGACGATAACGGATTTGACGATCTGTAAGTTGATTGATACAGTGAGCGTAATTTAATGAACGCAATCTAATAAAAATGCACAACACTCCCCTTGTTGAAATGTCTTGATGGCTTTCTGCTTGTGGGAGTGTTTTTTATATGCGACTGGATAGGATACTGTACCCATCCATCCATCCTGCCAGCTTGTAAGATATAATGGAAAAAGGTTCACATTCCCCTATTGAAATGAGGCATAGTGATGGAAAGAGAACTGCTGGAGCAACTAAACAAATGGCATGAACAGGACCAGTTCAGTCTTATTATTGAACGTATTCAACAAATCCCCGAATCGGAGCGGGATTATGAGCTGATTGGACAACTTTCCAGAGCGTATAACAATGAAGGTCGTTACCGTGAGGCTGTCCAACAGTTACTATTTATCCATGGGCAGGGAGCGAGTGACCCACTATGGCAGTACCGGTTGGGTTACGCTTATTATCATATGGCCATGTACGAGCAGGCAATCAAAGCTTTTGAGATGGCAAACGAGCTCTTGCCCCATGACGAATCGACCATCGAATTTCTCGAATGGACACGGCCCAAAGCTGAAAAAATGCAACAGGATCGACAGCGCCATCAAGAGATATTGTTGGAATTGGAGCACAGTGGCAGGCTGAACAATCTTAGAGCTGCTTCCGGGTCCTACGATCCGACTTCATTCTGGGAACACAGCGAATATGCGTTGGAAAGTTATGTATCTTCACCTTTTGACGAGGAGATGATCCAAACCATTGAACAGGAGCTAGGCTACAAATTACCTGCCTCCTATATCCAGTTAATGAACACACAGAACGGTGGAATCCCCGCACACACTGTTTTCCCAACCAAAGAAGCTACTTCATGGGCTGAAGACCATATCGCCATTACGGGGATTATGGGCATTGCACGGGACAAGTCCAATACACTGGGCGGAGAATTTGGAAGCCGTTTCATGATTGAAGATTGGGGATACCCTGATCTTGGTGTTGTGATCTGTGATTGTCCGTCTGCCGGACACGATGTAGTGATGCTGGATTATCGATTCTGTGGCCCTGAAGGCGAACCTGCTGTGGTTCATGTGGATCAGGAAGACGATTATGAGATTACATATCTGGCGCCTAATTTTGAAACTTTTATTCGCGGATTGGTTGATGCCGATACGTTTGATCTGTCTGACGAAGAGGATGAAGACTGAGATCGCAGGAGGGGCTTATGACAACCCGTATTTATTTTGGCTCCAATAAACTTGGTGAGATTGAGCAAGCATCCTTGCAAAAGGCGCTTCATGATTGCAATCTGGGAACGCTTATGAATTATAAGCGAACCGATGAGGGTGTGATGGGTCAGACACTTCTTATTCGCTCTTCAGAGGGAGAATATATTCTGAAAGGCAACCCATTATATGCAGGACAACTTCAGGAAGAGCAGTTTTTCGTAGAACAGCTGAGAACTCACACCAACATTCCTGTACCTGATCCATATTTATTACATGAAGATACCGACGTATTTGGCTGGAGCTATGCGATTATGCCCCGATTACCTGGAATGCACCTGCATGATCCGTCATTACAGGCTTCACTTTCACAGGAGGATCAGGAGAAGATCGCTACGATGCTTGCCCGCTCCTTAGCAGAACTACACCGTTGGAAAGTCCCTGATGCGGGAGAGTATGATCCTGTAGCAAAGCAGATCGTTCCCTTTGCGGGCAAATATCTGGACTGGCTGTATGGGACAATCCATCACTGGCTGCAGGATGCTGCAAAGTACTCCATGATAACAGACGAAGATACACAGTGGGTGGACGAGCAATTAAAAAACGCTGAATCTGCATTTCACTCCATGCCTGTTCCCGGATTTGTGATGGGTGATTTTAAGGTCGAGAACTTTGTGATTCAGAGGAATGGTGATAGCCTTGCTTCGGACTGGCAGATTAGTGGTCTGTTTGATTTTACAACGGCCTATTTTGGAGACGGAACAGCTGACTTAACCAAAATGACAGCCATGTATGTACGAGAAGGTCAACCCGAACTTGCCAAACGATTCCTTCACGGTTACCGGGAGGTTGTCTGCGCAGCAGATACGGAGCGATACCAGCACTTTGCTACCCGTCTTAGGGTGCATCTGCTCTATCAGCGTATTTTGTTATGGGGTGAATGCAAAGCAACAGGCCGAGTAACCTGGGCATCGGATATGCCTTTTGCACATTGGGCGGAGCAGTACATGGATTCGGTAATTGCTTTACTGGATTAACACAACAAAAAACCGCCAGAAGGATGAGATGCACTCACTCCTGGCGGTTTTCTCAAACCATCATATATTTAAATCGGTAATATGCATATATGAATTACGGTTGTGCAACCGGCACTTCCTGATGTTTCTGCAAAAACTCCAGCATCCGCCGATACACGAGAATCTCATTCGTTTTTCTGGAGAAGCCATGGCCTTCATCATCCAGAACGATGTATTCCACGTCTACCCCTTTCCCCTGCAACGCGGTCACGATCTGATCCGATTCCGCCTTCACGACCCTTGGATCATTGGCCCCTTGAATGACCAGCATCGGGTTGACCATCTGGTCCAGATACGTAATCGGTGAATCCTTCGTTAAGCGTTCGCGGTCACGGACCGGATCACCCAGCCAGTTGTCCATCATCGGTTTCCAGTCTTCCGGCACAGATTCCAGGAATGTGAACAGGTTACTTGGCCCAAAAATATCAACCGCAGCGCGGAATAATTCCGGGTGACGCCCTGCCAGCAGCAAGGTCATATACCCGCCGTAACTACCCCCTACCACGAACAGGCGATCCGGTGATGAGATACCCTCGTCAAACAGCCAGTTTATACCGGCAACACAGTCTAGCCTTGGGCCCTCGCCCCAATCTCTCTCGACCATTTTGCCAAACTCGGCGCCATATCCAGTGCTTCCCCGGAAGTTCGGAGCAAAAATATGATAACCCTGAGCCAGCATCATTTGGAACATCGGACGGAAGAATTTTGCTTCCGATGCCTGTGGCCCGCCATGCGGCCAAAATACCGTGTAACCATTAGCCTGTTCCGGCTTCGCTTTGAAAAAAAGCGCTTCGATCTCCAGTCCGTCGTAGGAGTTATATCGAATGACATCCGGGTAGACGAGATCACTCGGATTAAGCCCCGTGACCCGATTCGCAGTCAACGGTTCCCAGGACTCACTACCTGTCATCAACCGATAGATATTATGCGGCTGGACAGCTCCACGCCCCGAAATATACACGTTGCCAGCCTTGGTAACCGTCACATGTTCTACGGTGTCCAGTGGCATGGCCACACGCCGAGGCTGCTCGGAACCTTTGTCCAGCGCGTACATCCGATTCTCGGGACCCGTAAACGTCCAGAAGTATAACGTCTCTGAATCCTTATGCCAGCGGATGATATCCACGTCTTCTCCCTCCACTTTGCACAGAGGACGAAACTCATGAGTATCCAGCCGGTATTCGGCCACATAGGTGTACGGTTCGTTATCATTTGTAATCATCAGAAGCCGATTATTGTCTGCAAATAGGACATACGAAACCTGACTCTGCCGCTCGGAGACCGGAATAATGGATTCCGACTCACCGTTCCGGTATACATATGCTGTCTGGTAGGTATTGGAGTATACATTCAAGATTACATAGGCTTGTTCATCCGAACTCACAGCAATCAGATTGCTTGTGACCTCTTCCCCTTGATGCAAGAGCTCATCCTCTCCCGTTTCCAGGTTCATCCGGCGTGAGTTGAGATAGTTCGGGTTATCCTTACTTGTCATATAATAAAGACGCTGTCCATCCTCGGACAGATGAGAGAAATAACAACGATCATTGGGCTCTGCCGAAACAACAGGAAATGGGACTCCGCCTTCCGGTTTAAGTGCATACAAATGATAATTCTCATCCCCGTCCCGATCAAACGCCGTGAGAATATGACGTCCTTCTGGGTCTGGTTGGATAAACTGGCTGCTCTGATTCAAATACGTCAAAGGATACGGGTAGCCACCCGGCAGATCCATCGCCCAGATATTGGGCTGGCCGTTCAGATTGCTGTCAAAAAACAAACGTTTCTCGTCGGCCGATACGGCAAAATGGGAAATGCGATACGTCTGGAAATACTGTTCTACATCCGGTTTGGGAAACTGAATCATGACAAACCTCCTTGAGTATGAACGAAGTATCAAACAGTGGTAAATTAAGGGTATATTTGTCCATATTATATGCACATCCATTGTTTGCACAATAGATATGTCATATTTTTTTCCATTTCAGCTCATTCGATTACGTATAAAAGGTCATATGGGGTTTATCCTCACGGTAATAGTCAAGTCTCTGCTTCATATTTCCGGTATGTAGCTCGAACAAATGACCATCGGGATCGGCAAAATAAATGGATAATGCATCCTTCGGATCGCGTGGTCTTCCGGGAAGAATGTCAGCCCCGGCTGCTCGCAGCTGCTGCACAGACTCGTCGAATTCCTCTTCTTTTACGGTAAATGCAATATGTGTATACGTTCGTTCCGTATAGTTGCGAATGACGTCTTCCTGATTCAAAGCGATCCAAAGTCCGGCAAGTTCGAAATATGCCAGCTTCCGGCCTTTCACCTGAATACGGGCACCGAGAGCCTGCTCATAAAAGGTAATGGACCGTTCCAGATTGGATACGGAAAAGCACAGATGATTAATTCCCTGAATATTCATTTGGCTCCTGACACCTCCACATTTTAATGAACTGTTGCAATTAATACATCCTTATTATGGTATATTTTGCACCAAAAACAAATGCCCTTCTTCCTCCTGTCGCACCTTCTTCTGGGCGAATGCATAGTTTAGGCATATGAACGAACGTGCGAGGGGGATGTAAACCGAATGAATCCTGTCTATCCTTTTTACGGTGAGAAAACGGTGTGCAAGCCACAAAAGCTGGCTTTCCCACCCCAGCATCAGGACCAGCAGCCAGGTCTGGAAACTCTGATGGTGCCTGAACCGATCAGCGAAGATCCTGCTTATATTGGCAGCTGCAAGCTGAAAGGCAAGGTTGCAATTATTACCGGTGGTGACAGTGGAATCGGCAGAGCGGCAGCTATTGCTTTTGCCAAGGAAGGTGCAGATATCACCATCGCTTATCTATATGAACGGACCGACGCCGAAAGGACACGTGAACGCATTGAAGAGCTGGGACAACGGTGTCTATTAATCGAGATTGATCTGCGGTTGAAGAAAAACTGTGAGGCTGTCATCCGAACGACCATGGAAACCTTCGGAAAGATCGACGTCCTGGTCAACAATCATGGCGTGCAGTACGTACAGCCAAGCATTGTCGATATTACGGAAGAACAGCTGTACCATACGTTCCAGACGAATGTGTTTGCCTACTTTTTTCTGATTCAGGCGGCTCTCCCACATCTGTGCAAAGGAGCATCCATCATCAATACGGCTTCCATTACGGCCTATAAAGGTGAAGTGCAACTGATCGATTACTCATCCAGCAAAGGGGCTGTGGTCTCTCTGACTCGTGTACTCGCCAAATCACTCGCTGCTCAGGGCATTCGGGTCAACTGCGTCGCGCCCGGACCGATCTGGACCCCACTCATTCCATCCAGCTTCTCCGCTGAAGACGTGCAGGTATTTGGAACCGAGACGCCGATGGGCCGGGCAGGCCAACCTTATGAACTTGCGGCTGCCTACGTCTATCTCGCTTCCCGCGACTCCTCCTATGTCACTGGTGAGTGCATTCATGTCAATGGCGGCGATATGGTAACGACCTAGTCATCTGGAGAACACCTCATATCTTGGAAAAAATACATTGGCACTGATATGAATACAACTGTATCATCTCTATTCACGGGCTATGTCAGATTGGATTTCGCATTGGCAGCAGGAGATCATGCCACCTGTTCCGAAGAGGGTTAGGAGTAATTGATCCGGCGAGCCGGAACCTGACATCTTGCGACAAGGAGCTGAAAACCTGATGAACTACGATCCACTCTACCAACCGTATCCGTCTTATCGTGTGCCCGTTTATGCCAAACAAGGCATGGTCGCCACTTCACAGCCTTTGGCCGCACAAGCCGGTCTGGATGTGTTAAAAAAGGGCGGCAACGCCATCGATGCCGCTATCGCCACCGCTGCTGCACTCACCGTGCTGGAGCCAACGTCCAATGGCATTGGGGGCGATGCCTTTGCCCTCGTCTGGACCGAGGGCAAACTGCATGGCCTGAATGCCAGCGGACCTGCGCCTCAGAGTATATCGATTGAGGCGCTCAAAGCGGCAGGCCATTCGGAGATGCCGAAGCTGGGGGTCATCCCGGTGACGGTGCCTGGCGCACCGGCGGGTTGGGCTGAGCTGAGCCGCCGATTCGGGCGGCTTACGCTGGCGGAAGCGCTGGAACCGGCTGTCCGCTACGCGGAAGAAGGTTACCCGCTTGCGCCGGGGCTGGCTCGCCATTGGGCAAGGGCAGCCGACATCTATGCGCGCCAAGGCGATGCGGAAGCCGGCCGTGCGTGGTTTGAGACGTTTGCCCCAGGCGGGCGTGTTCCAGCCGTGGGCGAGATGTGGCGCTCGCCGGATCATGCGGCAACACTGCGCCGGATTGGCGAGAGCGGTGCGCGAGACTTCTATGGAGGCGAACTCGCGGAGCGTATTCATTCTTTTATGGCAGAACACGGAGGTTACCTGACCAAAGAAGATCTGGCTGCATTCCAACCTGAGTGGGTTGATCCGATCTCGGTCTCCTATCGCGGATATGACGTATGGGAGATCCCACCGAACGGTCAGGGGCTGATTGCTCTGGCAGCACTCAATCTGTTAAAGGGATTTGATTTTGAAGAAAAGGAATCCGTTCTGGCATACCACAGGCAGTTGGAAGCCATGAAGCTTGCTTTTGCCGATGGAGAGAAATACATTACCGAGGAACGCAAGATGGGCGTAACGGTGCAGGAATTATTATCCGAAGCGTATGTAGATGAACGGCGCAAGCTCATTGGTGATATGGCACTTCCGCCTGAAGCGGGCGACCCAAGGGCAAGTGGAACGGTGTATCTTGCAACGGCAGATGGTGAGGGCAACATGGTTTCCTTCATTCAGAGCAATTATATGGGCTTCGGCTCCGGGCTGGTTGTGCCAGGCACAGGCATTGCCCTGCAAAACCGGGGACATAATTTCTCGCTTGATCCCGATCACGCCAACGCACTGGAGCCAGGCAAACGGACATTTCATACAATCATTCCGGGCTTCCTCACACGTGGTGATGAAGCAGTCGGACCATTCGGGGTCATGGGCGGTTTCATGCAACCCCAGGGTCATGTGCAGGTCGTTATGAATACGGTGGACTTCCACCTCAATCCACAGGCTGCGCTCGATTCTCCGCGCTGGCAGTGGACCAAAGGCAAAACGATTCTGGTTGAGCCTGGATTCCCTCAACATATTGCACAGGCACTTGCTCGCAAAGGGCATGATATACAGGTCGCCCTCGATCCGTCGATGTTTGGACGCGGCCAGATCATCTGGCGCAACCCGGACAACGGCGTATTGTGCGGCGGCACGGAAAGCCGGGCAGATGGCTCGGTAGCAGCGTGGTAATACGTTGCAAGTGCAGCTGAATGAGAGCGGGAACGTAACGCTCAGGAATATTGCATATGCTGCGGGAACCGGGAAAACCGTTCATATATATGAATTTTTTGATTCATGATATGTAGTCATTCATCATTCGTTTCGTTTCAAGGAAAGGGTAAAGAAGAGATCTAATCGGTCTCTTCTTTACTCTTTTTTTGTCTTTCTTTTTCCCGTTGACCAGCAAGACGTAGTACAGGTTCAGTATAGAATTCATGCCTCTTCAGATGTAAATTCTATGTATAATTTATGGGTTTAATTGGAATTTTATTGAGTTTTCGTAAATTTTCATCCTTACCCATTATAGAGACTCTGCTCTCGTCCGATATACATATAGAGGAATTGCTCACCTCACACGTCATCTCCATCTTATAGAAAAGAGGGCATACGCACATGAAAACACAATGGAAAATCAAATTCGGGTTCACCATGATGATGGTTCTGGTTGTTCTGGTGCTGGGAGCATGTTCGGCAACCGATAAGGCGTCCCCCGCAGATCAGCGAACCAAAGTCGGAATCGTTCTTACGGATGTCGGCTTGGGTGATCATTCTTTCAGTGACGCATCTTTTGAGGGATTGGTACAGGCAAGAAACGAGAACAGTATTGTTTTTGATTACAAGGAACCGGGAAAGGATTTGACATCCGAGGCGGCCTTTGAGCAATTTGCGAAGGATAAGGTTGATCTGATTATTGGTCTAAGCGACACGATAAAAACCGATCTGGAGAAGGTTGCTCAGAAGTATCCCGATCAGCACTTTCTCATCATTGACGGGCATTCCGATCTCCCCAATGTGACCTCCATGTCCTTCAAAGCAGAAGAAGGCAGCTATCTTGCAGGTATCATTGCTGGCTTTGCAACAACCGAAGACCATGTAGGCTTCTTAGGTGGAATGGATATTCCGGTGCTTCACGATTTCCAGCAAGGTTTTGAGCAAGGTGTAAAGGCGGCTAATCCGGATGCCACAGTCCATGTCGTGTACGCCGGGGATTTCGGCAATCCTGATCTTGGAGGAAAGCTCGCGGCGCAGATGATTCAGGAACAGCGTGTTGATGTCATTTACGTTGCTGCCGGACTTACCGGCATAGGCTCAATTTCAGAGATTCAGAGATTGGGTAAATACGCCATTGGCGTGGACCAGGATCAGTTCTTTTTAGCAGAAAAAGCAGTACTCACTTCCATGCTCAAAAATGTAGATGTCTCTCTTCATAACGCCATTAATACGTTCATTCAGAACAAACATTCATTTCCCGAAAAAGAAATGTTCTATGGTCTGGCAGAAAACGGCGTAGGTTTAACCGCCCTACATAACATCACACTCACGGACGAACAACAGCAAACGTTCGAAGATTTGAAAGCACAGATCGCTTCCGGCAAAACCAAAATTACCCTAGATCAATAAACCAATTGCTAATATGGAGGCACGCTTATGAAATTGCAGGGAAAGCTGATAATGAATGCCGTAGTATCGTTACTGTTATGCCTTTTGCTTGTAGCCTATATCATTATTCAATTGCTGAGCATGAATGCCAAAAATCAAAATCTGGTGCCTGCCATGCTGAAGGTCACGGAGCTGAACGCTAACCAGATACAGACCGAGCAGGCGCTCGATGTGTACTCGTTCTCCATGACAGCTGGCAATCAGGATAATGTTGCACGCTTGCTGAATGAAGGTAAAACCATGGTAAAGCAGCTCACAGAAGGCTTGCTGGAAACGGATGAACAGCTTCGCCTGATCCAATCGATCCAAACCAAATTAACAGCTCTGGACACGGGCGCCACCGAAGCCATCACAGCCATGAACAGTTCGGACGCCAAACGTTTCAGCTCACGGGTCAAAGGCATACAAAATGATATCTATATGCTGGATGAGGTGACCCGGGATCGATATAACCAATACACAGTAAATCTTGAACAAGACATTCAGCGGACCTGGCAGATTGCTCTCGCCGGAGCCATCATCCTGCTTGTCGCTGTCCTGCTGTTCAATATGTACACTTCACGCAAATTGGCGAGACGCATCCGCACCTTAAAGGAAGCAGCAGGACAAATTGCGAACGGCGATCTTACGCAGCAGCTTCCGGAGACAAGAGGCAAGGATGAACTGGATGACTTAAACCGCTCCTTCCGTCTTATGACTGGGAACATACGCAGTATCATTCAATCTATCGGTGCGGCAGGAAACCGTGTTGATGGGATGGCGCAGGACATTGATCGCGGCAATGATACCGTGCAGGCCATTGTTCAGCAAGTATCCAGAACAACCGAAGAGCTATCGATTGGCAGTCAGAAAATTGCTGAGGATCTAAGCGACACGGTTATTGTTGTGGACAAGATGCAGCATATGTTTGAAAGCAATCTTCGGGCGACTTCACAATCGGCCATCTATGGTAACGAAGTTTTGACTTCCGTGCAGGAGGGACACATTGCCGTACAGGAACAGCTTCGACTGGCTGAAGTAAACCGGATTGCCATGTCCGAGGTAGAAAAGACTGTCCAGGAATTGGAGGAGAGTGCCTCCCGGATCGCAACCATGACTGCTTATGTATCAAGCATCGCTACGCAGACAACCCTTCTGTCTCTGAACGCCTCCATCGAAGCGGCACGTGCAGGTGAAGCCGGACGCGGCTTTGCTGTCGTCGCGGGGGAAGTGAAGAAACTGGCCGAGCAATCCGAGCAATCGGTACAGCATATCTTTGGGGCTGTCGGCGAAATCACAACGGCTATGGGCAAAGTGAAAAACTCTGTGACACAGAGCATTCAGCTCTTTGCAGAACAGGAGCAGGCCACCGGAAAAACCGGCGAATCCTTCTCCGGAATTCGTCACAGTGTAGAGCGAATTAGCACAAGTATTAATCAGCTTACGGAAGACATGCAGCAGTCCAGTGAGCTTAGCGCACAGGTTCAGCAGGCGATTGAAAATATAAGTGCCATTACGGAACAATCGGCCGCAAGCAGTGAGGAAATTACAGCTTCAACGGCCGAGCAACAACGTTCGTTCGCCGAAGCAAGCACTAAGGTGAAAACCCTGCGGGATATCAGTGCAGAGATGCATCAGGAGCTTTTACGGTTCCGGTTGTAGTTGAACCATGATAAAAGAATGAAGAGAAGCGTCTGAAAGGAACTTCCTTTCTCGGGTCGAAGCGCTAATCCATTCTAACGAATCGACCACACCTTAATTGGAGGATTTGGGTCGAATGCACAGATTAACGAACTTCAGTCACGTTATTCTCGTTATAATGGTACAAACTTGGGCCAGAACCTGCCGATCAGTGAAATCACATCGCTGGGATTCTAGCGCAGATTAATGGAAAATGCAGCTCATAGCGTGTGTTTGATTCGTTAAAAGTTAATACCACTAAAAAGGGATGTCCTCGTCATGTTTATGACTATGGACATCCCTTTCTTAATGTTATGAGTGGTTTATATCTTCGTGCTTTGTGCAGAGGCATGCAGCACACCTATCACCCGAGCTCAAAGCGGTGTAAATGCAGCTTATGAAGTAACGAATGTACGTACCAAGAGTCGGCACCAATCATGCCCCTGTTTTATAGTGCATCAACGATATCCCCGGCGAGCAGGGATGCCGGATCACCGCGCAGCAGCGCAGCTCTCTCCCCTGCCTGGCCGTGTAGAAACACGCCAAAGGCTGCAGCCTGCTCCGCGCTGAGCCCTTGGGCGAGCAGACCGGCGATAATGCCGGTCAACACGTCTCCTGCACCGCCGGTTGCCATGCCAGCGTGCCCCGTGGTGTTGATATACGCCTCGCCGGATGGCGTTGCGATGACCGTTCGTGCTCCCTTGAGCACCAGGGTCACGCCCTGCTCGCGGGCGTACCGTGCAGCGTGTCCGATTCGGTCACGCTGCACTTCGGGGGTCGACATGTCCAGCAGTCGGCCCATCTCCCCCGGGTGCGGCGTCAGGATAGTCGCCGCACTTCGTTTGCCCCAGTCGCGAGGCCCTGTTGGGCCAGCGTCTGCCAGCATGTTGAGGGCGTCCGCGTCGATGACGAGCGGGCGATCCGAATGTTGCCACAGACGGCGCAGCCAGTCTGTGTCGCCCTTGAAGCGGCCAAGGCCCGGGCCGGTCGCGAGCACGTCGCGGCTTTCGGCGAGACGCAGCACAGCGTCTGCGGAAGCCGCGTTCCACTCGCCGCTGTCGCCATCTGCGGCGGCAGCGAGCATGAGCTCGGGCACGGTGCCGATGACATGCGGCAGCAGTGCCGCGGGCACCGCCCATGTGGCGAGCCCGCAGCCAGCGCGCAGCGCGGCTTTGGCCGAGAGCAGGCCTGCGCCGCTCATCGGCAGACTGCCTGCGGCCAGCAGCACGTGGCCGTAAGTGCCCTTGTGGCCGTCCGGTGCCCGGAGTCGGCCCGTGTCCACGCGCAGCGCACTGCGCAGTACCTCTTCCGTCAGCAGACGGACTGAGGGGCCATGCTCCGGCGCAAGCCGCGCGGGAATGCCGATGGAGCGCACCACGATGCGCCCCGCGGCAGATGCACCCGGGTACTGCACCAGCCCGCGCTTAAGCAGCGCGAGACATACGGTCACCCGGGCTTGAATACAGGGCTCATATACCTCTCCGGTGTCGGCATTCAGCCCACTTGGCACATCGGCAGACACGACCGGCTTGCCGCTGTCGTTCGCCGCCGCAATTAGCGCCGCGTATGCTCCGCGCGGCGCCCCTCTCGAGCCGGTGCCCAGCAGCGCATCCACGATGCCTGTGCACCGGCTGAAGTCCACAGCTTCGCGCCCGTGGACCAGAGCTGGGATGCCGAGCTGCGCAGCGGCATCCCGCTGCACTGCGGCTTCGCCCCGCAACGCATCAGGCGCATCGGCGTAAACCAAAGTCACGCCGAGCCTCGCTTCAACCAAATGGCGCGCCGCAACCAGCCCGTCGCCGCCATTATTACCCTTGCCGATCAGCATGTACCACTGCTGATCACCGGGTTGCTCCATCACGAGCGCCGGATCGGCGATGATGTCGCCACCATGAGCAGGCCGATCGCCGGGCCCGGTGTGCGCCCGCTTCCCGTTTTTGTTCCAGCAACCATACTGCTTCGAACGGTGGTCAACATCGTCTTCCCGGCACAGCCGGATAACTTCCTCAGCGATGGCTCTGCCTGCGTTCTCCATCAGACTGGCAGCAGGAATGCCAAGCTTCTGAATCGTATGCTCATCCACAGCTCTCATCTGTTCAGCGGTTACGATAAACAACGTTCATCCCTCCCCGGTGGCCTCTTCGGAAATTTACAGAAAGATTGCTAGCTTACCTAAAACTTTTAATAACCTACTGTAAACCGGGATTGAATAAATTGCGGATCATCCAGCTCATCCACCAAAGCCGCTGCGAAATCGCCAACGGAAATCGAACTCTCACCAAGATCATCTGTAATCACACGATTCATTCCAACCCGGAACAGGCCTGTCCGTCTTCCTGTTGTGATCGTAGCCGCAGGACTCATGTAGGTCCAGTTAATATCCGATGCTTCAATCAGGTTATACGCATCGACATGAGCCTTCGCCAATGGTTTGACTTCCTCAGGGAATCCTGGTGTGTCCATCAGCATTTCTCCAGAATCCGTAAGCAAGCTTCCTGCTCCACCCACGACAACCAAACGTCCTGCTTTTCCACGACGAACACCCTCAACTAGTGAACGTGTAACTTCCAACATCTCTTCCTCCGCACCAAACTTCGGTCCATAGGCACTCACAACGGCTTCCTGTCCTGCTGTAAAATCAGCAACCTGGTCCGGGTTAAGCAAATCCCCTTCTACCACACGCAAACGCTCATGCTCCATCTCCACCTTCGAAGGATCACGAACAATCGCCGTTACCTCATGTCCGCGGTCCATTAACTCCCACAGTATCGTCTTCCCAATCGCTCCGGTTGCTCCAAAAATGGCAACTTTCATATCAAATCCCTCTTTTCAGTAGATATCATCTTGTCAACTTACCGTTATTTTAATACTTAATCCCATTGTTATATACCTTAAACGGCTCACGCCATCTTAAACCGTCTATGCCCACTTGTAAACCTTGAGTCTAGTTCAAACGTCCGATCCCATATACATGCCGTATTAAATAAGGAATTACAACTGCCTTTTCCGTTCAAAAGAAAACTCAACCATCGCCAAAAAAGCCGCGATTGCGGCTTCGGCAGCTTACCTCTATTTTGCATGACCCACTTTGGCTAAGGTTATAAAATCGACCGCTTTCTGTACCCAGAACCGTTCCGAGTAAACTGCATGCTCCAAATCTTCGATGATATGAAGCTCCCGTCTACCTAACGGTTCATCCGAAGCCACTTGGTATTGAAGTATTTCCTGATATAACCGTTCAGTCTGTTCCACCGGACAGAGCTGATCTGCCTGGCCGTGAATGAACAAGATATCGATTTCGCTTAGAGCAGAAGCATATGCTACAGGACTTCGGTTCCTCAGAGCAGATTCATCCTTAAGAAGTTCTCCAATCTCTTTTTGCAAAAAAGACCTGAGCTTCGCCCCTCCCTCTGTATACAGCTTGCCCAAATCCGTAAAAGGAGCACAAGCTACCACGGCACTCCACAGCACTGGGTCTCTGCCCGCGGCAAGCAATGCAAGATAAGCTCCATAACTGACGCCATACAGAGCTACGTCTGAATAAGAGGATAACACTTGTTCCCGGATAAACCGGACCACATCTACATCCACGCCGCCCCAATCGTTCTCATTACGACGCCTGTAACCAGAATTAAAGCCGGAGCTACCCGGATAGTTGAGCCCAATCACCCGTACGCCAGACTCGGATAACCGCTTCATCACTGGACTATAGCTGTCGAACAGGCAGTTATGCGGCCCTCCATGCAGGTAAATGACAGCCTGTACGGCATCCTTCGGGTGGATATCCAAATAAGGGATGATCTCGGACCCATAGTAGGCTTCCCCGTATTTCACATCCAGCTCCCCAGTGTTGCGAAAGCTATTAATAACTTCCTGCTCTCCTTGGACCCGAGCAATGGTATTGGTTTGATCTCGGAAACGGAATAGACCTGGTACCGGATCTATCGCGATGGACTCATATTTGCCCACCAGCCCCTGCTTGTCCCTGCTGAGAACAGCCTGTGTCAGCGTTCCCGGATAATCTCGAAGCTGTAATACTTCCTTCTTCTCCTGCAATGCATACTGCACATAATGCCATCTGCCACAGGTTATGCCTTCACAGAGGATCTTCTGTGTAACTGTATCAATCTGTACGCGAACCAGTTCAGAGAATCCTTCACAATTCGGAGGCAATTCATGCACAATATCCTCGCCCTGTTTCATCCATCCCGGTTTGAACCCCTTCTCTGAAGGGATGGACACCGCAATGAGATCCCCCTGCTTGTCCATGACTGGATATGGATATGCCGTATATATCCACTCCGCACTCTGACCCACTTGGTCTTTGTTTGAATACACCCTCCCTTGTCCACCAACATTCAAGCCAATTTCCTGTTCTGATGCAGACCAGAAAGCCAATTCCGGATGATCTAGACCAGCTGTAATCCATCTCGCCTCCTCCCGTTTCGCATCGTAAAGCCCTAATCGAACTGAACTCTCTTTGTTTCGGATGGCAAAAAGCAACTGCAACTTCTCTCCTTGCCACGCGGCCTGCAGGACAGCAAAAGGTAATTGCAAAGCCTGGGTATGGACAAGCTTCACCTGAGCTTGCATTTCATACAGATGCAGCCGTTTTCCGGTTTTGCCCTGGGTGATGATCAGCACCTGATCAGGTGCAATAAACTGAGTATGCTGCGTCCGATCAACCGGATCTGCCGCATGTTCATACAACCATTGCCTGTCTGTTATCTGACCTGTCTCATCAAGTGCGCACCATTCCGTATGACCATTATCATAGGACAAAAGCATTCCAGTGCGCTCCCGATTAACGCTCATTCGTGTCAGAAATGTACGATGCACCTGGTTTCCCTCCCTTCATTCCAGAGCTTCAGCCGCTCCCATTCCTCCAACTGACTCCGCAATCTGTCGATGTATTGATCCAGCACAGAAGTACCAGATGAAACATCTGTATCAAGACTGTTTATGGCCTGCCGAATCTTTTCAATCTGCGGCAGATTGGCAGCAGGAAGGGACATCATTAATAGACGATAGACATCGGCAGCCAGATCGTTTGACCCTCGACGTACTTGTTCTCCAGCAATCTCCACCGCACGACGGAGCCGCTTGGTATTGATGGATACAGTCTTCAATCGAAGCAACCGAATCAGCAGTTGGTATTCCTTCTCTTCTTCACCACGCTGCCGATGTATTTCCATTCTTAAATCGAGTATGGGACTGAGCCAATCGACATACTGCTCGGTGCATAGTTTCTCTGCTGCCAGCAGAGTTGTATTAGCCTCAGCCCATTGGCCCGATCTAAGCTGCAGCCCCGCAATATTCAACGCAGTCTGAATCTGAAAAGTACGCTGGTCAGGACCACTGGGAAGCAGCTGAATACGCCGACTCGCCTGCCGTTCCAGCTCAATTGCACGCTCAACATTGCCCTCCTGCATCTCGATCAATGCTTCGCCATTATCCAGCGCACAGCATTTCCCAATGCGGTACGACTCAGTTAATTCCTTATGAGAGAGCACCTTTCGGGCTTCTGAATAACAGTATCGCGCTGCCGTATAATCCATGCCTTTTTTGGTGAGCAACTGCGCCAGTTCGAACCATAGAACCGATTGCTGGGCTGCTGATAAACGTTGAAATAACGTATTGTATTTAAAAAAATGCAAACAAGCCCTATACCGGACCGGATCATCCGACTTGGACAACAAAATCAAGGCCAGCCTGTTGTAGAGCGCCAATGTTTTCTCTTGTCCACCCTTTTTTCTTGCGATTGCAAGATGTTCATCCAACGAACTTCGGGTATGGTTAGGCGTTTCTCTGACAAGCGAGATTGGAAGCCAGTGCACCTCACCGTGAGTGGGCATTCTGGAGGGATATCGGTGGAAAAAGAGCAATACACTGACTCCTCTTAGTTTCTGGCGATACAGAAGATGGTGGATGGCCCCGAGGTCAGATGCATGTAAATGTGAAGCAACCTCCACAACTACCCATTTCCTTTGGCCTGGAGCCCATCCCGCTGTTTTAAATCTCAAGATGGCATTTTTGCAGGCTACAAGATCGCTGGTGGGCTGAACCGGATTTAGCTGATAGATGATGGGAAGTGAATAATACGGGTGATCTACCGATATCGCAATAGCTTGATCCTGCCAGTGAGTGTGCAGCTTTTGAACCTCACGCTTCACCGCGTCCGGTTCCCCCTCAACGACAAACAGTCCAGGTTCATGACTGGAACGAAGCCAATCGCTTCGCAGATCACAATATTGCGTACTTCCAAGTAAAACAGGCGTCATTAGCAATCACGCTCTTTCGTAATCCGGCATACATGTGCAGTTTCGGGAATCTGCTGCAAATTCAGTGAAGCCATTAATCGATAACTGCCGATATTGCCCACGTCGAGCGAAGCTTTTACCGTTTCATATTGTTCTGTTAAACATCGTTGAAGACCATAAGCAGCAACCCAGCGGGCCCAGCCCTTACGTTTAGCAGAGGGTATTGTGCAAGTATGAGCAATCAGTACAGATCCGAACTCATCACTTAGCAGGCAGCCTCCCATCCTTTGCCCCTCCAATTCAACCAATCCGGACCCCTCCAGCAAAGTTCCATATGCTCCGCCATAGATGTCTTTGACGACCTGACGGGCGGCTTCCAAACCGGGACAGGTGGGGTCGCTTTCCGAAAGAATGCGGGCTACCTCCCCCTCCTGCCCCTGCGCAGAAATCCAGGTTGCTGCATCATCAGGGATATCCGAAACAGGGATATCCTTCAAGCTACCGATAAATCGATGTCTATGTGCAAGAGCTTCCACCCGGAATCCAAGTTTTCGCCACGGAAATGAAGCAGGAACTGTTGCATAGAGAGCATCCCATTCAAGTGACTCAAGCAGTGGTTGGACCCGATTTTCCCAATACGTCATCGAGCCTGCTCCGCTCCACAAATCGAGTGTATACTGCCTCTGCCCATGATCAATGATCATTAATGTAGACCCGGTTTCGCGGTACTCTGGCGCTGCTGCATAATAACGGTCCCCGTACGTGCCCTGTTCATGCCGAAATTGTGGAAGAACATCAGATATGGATGTTAATATCATGATCCATCGCCTCCTTGGCAGAATTGAAACCCGAATAAACCAACGCTTCTGCACTCCTTGAAGGATAAAAAAGACGGAGCAGAAAGGAGTATACGCCCATATATCCGGTCATGTAATCGGGTGAGAATGATTCCATATCCTCCAGTGGCCACATCCACATGTCGTGGTTGTCACTTCTCATCGTCAGTAGCATCTGTGCATATTGTTCCAGTCTGGCCGCATACCTGCCAGGATGACAACGCTCCGCCAAAAGCAGCAGATCACCGTTGCCAGCTAACCCATGACATTGCCCGAAGGAAGCAAAGATCGTGGTCTGTGCCACCGCATCTGCCGCTTCTTTGCCGAGTCTCGCAGACAACGGATCACCCAACACATCAGCAGCTGCCAGAAGAAAACGCCCGATGCCAGCCGATCCATTACACCAGTGTACCCAGAGCGTATCCGGTTTTTCAAGTGTTGCAGGCCACATCTTCTGGCCATTCTGACCGGTATGACTGGTACAATCCAATGTATAGACAATTCGTTTCACTGCTGATATATAGGTTTCCTTATCGGTTCGATCTGCCATTGCGAGTAGAAAATAACCAATCCCCGCGATGCCGTGAGAAAATCCCAGGGAATAATGCCCACCATTTTTCTTGCTTGGCTGCTCTTTCACTTTCCACATACTCAGTCCATCCTCGCGCCGTTCCTCCTGATTTAATATATAAGCAGCCAATACCTCAGCTCGTTCAAGTAGTTCCGCGCGGCCTCCAATGCGATAAATCTCCAATAACATTAATCCCAGACCTGCAGCTCCATGACTGATATTGGTTTGGGTCGGTTCATCTTGAGTTAGCTGCAATGCCAGATTCTCCGCCAGGTCAAGCAATGAAGAATCATTCAACGCCTCTGCAGTCTCAGCCAATCTCCACGGAACCGCCCCATACCCAAAGTATAATCCGGTCGGTGTCTCGTCCGGAATGTATGGGTGATGAACCAAAATCCATTCCATTACTTCTCGGGCATATTGATGATACTGAATAAGTTGTGTACTATGACCAAGCTGGTTAAAGCCGTAGACCATACCTGTCCATCCAAAGTTAAAATTTGCGGGATGAAACATCCGGCTCATGCTGTTTTCCGGATACAGTTCTTGCCTATTATCAAAATCAAGCGATTTATAAAGCCAATCGGCCATCCTTTGCGCCTGACGCAATACCTCGGCAGCAGTTAGTTCGTTGTTCCATGGCAGGGATGATCCTTGCCATTCATTCATCGGCTCTTTCGAAATTGCATCCAAATCGTTGCGAATATCTGCCAACTGATCATACATACCAGTCATGATCCGCACAGAAAGATTGCCCAGGTCACGCAGTTCTTGCATATTGACCAGACCATCCAACAAAGCCTGACCACATTTGAGGTAGTCCGTCTGATATTTGAAATAGGGGTCCACAGATGATGCCATATAATAGAAAACAGCCCCGAGTGAATAGATATCATCCTGGAAGCTTGATCTCTGACTGTGTTCCCGACCACGAGACACATATCCAGGCGTATGCCCAGTCAATGGCTTGGTCCCCCTCTCGCCATTTCGTAAGTAAGCCAATTCGAGGTCAATCAGACGTACATTTCCATCCGGCAATACGACAATATTGTTAGGTGTCAGATCATTAATAATAACCCCTTTACGATGACAGGTCTCCACCATATCCAGAACATCCTGGCAGATCCGAGCCATCTCCGTCCAGGTATAATCTGCGGCAACATGTCTGCGATGAATATACTCCCGCAGGCTGATGCTATCAAAATACTCCAGAATCAGATACCGATTCTTCTCATAATTGAACAGATCAAGTGGCTGGGGGGTATATCCCGTCTCCTTCAACAACTCAAGTACATGATATTCATTCTCTAGATAGTCGTGGGCAGAGCGTCCAGCACTATCGACACGCATTCGATGGACCGCTTCTTTCATAACGGCTTGCGCATGCCGCGCATTGGAAATGAGAAATACCCCGCCCTTGCCTGACTTCTTGAACACACGCTTTACGCGAATATTTCGTATTCCGAACTCATTGTTATTGGCACTGGATACTTTGGAGGAAGAAATATCCTTCTTTGTGGCCTGGATACGAAGAAGTTCCTCCGGCTCGTTGACCCATTCAGGCTTATACCTGCCAGGTATACGGCGATCCTCCTCCAACTTACCTTCGGTATTCTGGATCGCATGCACTTTTGCTCCCGAGTAACGGTCATAATAGAATCGTTCTGTGAACGCACCATAACGATAAAATACGCATCCGCTCTCTCGGTATGACCGATCTGTAGGAATAGCCGGGCCTTCAAATCCGCTGGTGCATACATACATATCCTCAAGCAGGTTCAGAAACTGTTTCTCGTTTGCTGCATAGATCGTGACACATTTACCCGTTTGAGGCAGGGGGCTAGATCCATTGGACGTTTCAATCAATTTTAATCCACTGTTCACAACCTTCCACTGTACACCGTGCTTCGTCAAAACAGGTGTAATGCGGCGTAACAGTTCAGCTCCTACTCCAGGAACCACAGATAGATGTATTTTCCAGCCTTGTGAAGGAAGTTTCAAATCCTCTGGTCTAAAACAAATCCAATGGCCGTCATTCGACCATTGGATGGATTGGGGAAGTTCCCGGATTATATGTTCCAAAGCGTTCTCAAAGGCGTCCTTTTTAGCGGATACATTTGCGAATTTCAATGAGAATCACTCCTCTTGGTTAAAGTTAGAGGGGGAGGTACAATTATTTTAGTAATGCGAAAATCAAAGACTTATCCTTAAATTTACTGGATAGAGCGTTTAATGAAGATGTTCCTAGCTCTCGACAGCGATTGTCTGTGAGCTTGTCCAGCTACACACGGTACACAGGCTTGTTTCCTCGAACATGTAGTTATCCTCTTCAACCTCTAATGCCATCAAGTCCTGTACAGATAAAATTTCCTTGTTTTCCATGATAAATTACCTCCCATTTGTCTCCCCCTCTTAATAACCAATTTCTACATAAATTTTGATATTCCTTCTTTTTAATTGAATTATTTTACAATAATTATTTACATTATCCATTTATATGACATATAGATGTTAATCCAATCGGAATTATCGTATAAAAAAAGAGATAATATGACATACGAATCCTGATCACATAGATGCCGTTTGCTGTTTGGAGCGTTGCCCCTGTTCCTCTCGGAAAGGCCGGACAAACATGCTCCCCAGTCCCATGACAATAACAAATGCGCCGATTCCCATGTACACCCAGGATGGATTATACGTTTCAATGAGCCAGCCTCCGAGCAATAAACCCAGCGGATTGCTGATGCCACTCATTAAGACCCCCATACTGTTCATGACACGTCCCCTCTTTTCTTCCGGTGTGGATAGAAGAATCGAGGTAACCAAAGGTACATTTACGAGGGCAAGCCCCAACATTAAAAAGAATGAACAGACGATGGCGATATACAGATTAGGAAACATAGGCATGAGCAGCAAACTTGCACCTGAGATGAGATAACTGATTAGGAACCATCGAGCAAGCGAAAGCCGTTTGGCATATTTCCCGCTGAGCAAAGAGCCTGCAATACTACCAGCGGCAAAGGCAGATTGGAGAAGACCATAGCCTTGTGGTCCGGCATGAAGAACCATGTCAGCAAAAATCGGAGTGAAGATATGCAGAGGCGCGCCAGCAAAGTTGATAATGGCACCAAAAATGATGCAACTGGCCAGAATTTTACGTGAGAACAAAAAGGTAATCCCTTGCAAACTGTCCTTCATGAAGCCAGAAATCCCTTTTTGTTTGACCAC
This sequence comes from Paenibacillus sp. RU5M, assembly GCF_900221055.1. Lineage (NCBI taxonomy): Bacteria > Bacillati > Bacillota > Bacilli > Caryophanales > Paenibacillaceae > Paenibacillus > Paenibacillus sp. RU5M. Next base: position 232,704 of record NZ_OBQM01000005.1, read on the forward strand.
TTTGGTCACCGGAATATGAATAAAGACAATGGAGAGAGCAGATAGCAGAAAGGTAAGTGCATAGATGAAAAGGATGGACTGGACTGAGATGAACGCCACCAATATGCCACCTACAGCATATCCAAGCAATTCAATTGTTTTGGAAGATGAATTTAGAAGTGCGTTGGCTGGTGCTAACTGTTTCGACGGGTCGGGCAGAATTGCGGGGATGACGGTCTGGGTTGCCGGATTGAACAAAAATCCAAGAATCGCAATGAGCAAATTGGCAGCATAGATATGCCACGGCACCATCTGACCACTCATGAATAAAAGCGCCAATATACAGGCCACGCATGCTCTAAGTACATCTGTCCAGATCAAGAGCTGCTTTTTGGGCAGCCGATCACTGATTGTAGCCAGTGGTATACCCAAAAAAGCATAGATAAAGTATGGCAACATAGGAATCAGTGCTGCTGCGAGTGCTGACTCGGTTAGTTGAAGAATATACCACATCGTAGCCATGGAAAATAAAATTTGACCTGCACCGGATATCAGCCTGCCTGCAAGAAGTACACAAAAAGATGGAAGACGCAGAACAGATCCATAACTGTCGTTATGGATTTCATTTTTCGTCTGTTTCATTCACTCTCTCTCCTTTCCCTTCGATCTCACTTCCAGTTTCACTTTGCAGACGTGTCAACAAACCTGAATTGCGAATGGACTGTTGTATTTTGGCCTTTACCCGCTCAAGCTCTGCCGTATACTCCTGAATCTCGTTCAATAACGATTGATGAGTCCGAATCCCTTCCCTGATTAACATCGCCGTTGCATCAGATCGGTTCTTGGCCAGTTCAAGAAATACAAGCTGATCAATAATATCAATCTCCTCCTGACTTAATCTTACGGAGACAACCCCCTTGGTTCCCGATAGGTTTCTGCTGGCTTGCTCCATGGACCGTTCCACCATTCGATTAAATTGAGTCCGCTGGTCTTTATCCAATTTTGTCTCCTCCATTCTGCATTTATTATGATTATCGTATTTTGTAAATCGTAAATTGTATTTAAATTACATTATACTTGTAAATAAATGGATGTAAAGCAAAAAAACCTATGGATAACCAAAGGTTTAATTAGTTGGATACACGAATGAGGTATTGATAGGCTATTTCCCATATATAAGGCTAATTTTATTTAAACAGGCTTAACTCAGCTTATTTCCGCTCTATTCCCCTTGTCTCCACCACATACCTTCCGATTTCGGACTGGTGTAGGTGAAGCCGAATTGAGCGTACAGACGATCGGCAGGAACGTCAGCCAATAGGCTAACCAAGCCACGAGCAGGCACATGTTCACGCAAATAATTCATGATTTCGCTCATGATCAATTTGCCATATCCTCTGCCCTGCTGGTCCGGGCGTACGGCGATATCCACCACCTGAAAGAAGCAACCTCCGTCCCCGATGACCCGGCCCATGCCTACGATTTCATTTTCTTCACGCAGACATACGGCAAAAAGACTATTGGGCAGCCCAATCTCCGCCCCCTCGTTGCTCATCGCACTAAGACCTGCGCTTTTCCGTAACGCTAGGTATTCTGCTGCTGAGGGCGGTGTGTGTTCAATGTTGATCTGGTCCATGTATCATGCTCCCTTCCTATTAAACCTATAATTATGTGTAGAATTAAAAAAATTCATGGAAATTACATCTTCTTTGCATGGGTGCCGTGGTCCTTCTTATGACAGTAAATTCCTACTGTTCCTGCTTGAATTCACGCAATTCCTGTGTAATAGTGAGAGAAAGCTTATGTGAACCGTGTTTCATGCTACACTACAGTTTTTGCAAAGGAGGAACCATTGTGCTTCAACGCTGGATGCTTGCTCTATTCTCATATCCGGGCTTCGTGGCGGTTCTACTCGGAATGATCGCTGTGCTGCTTGGACTCTACGTGTGGTCAGCCACTGAGGTCAGACGAAGCCGGGACAGGCGAATGCACGCGATACGAGATACATTATACATAAGTACAACCCTATTGGGACAACTCACAGCCAAAGAACAACGGAATGTTGCTATAACGGAACATGAGCATCATGAATTAATAACGGCCATGCTGTCCTGCCGAGCCGCAGTGCATCTGTCTCCACAGCTTCAGGATCAGATCCGCAGCTGTATTATCGATGTTGATCCCGCTCGACTGGCATTGATGCACAGGGCTCTGGAACGAGAGAGTGCAGCATTGTCCGATGAATTGAATCGATACGCACATCCTGACCAGTGGGGAAGAGCGATCTGGAATGTCATTCGTCCAGCTGCCGAGCCCACCGCTGTAGTAGCTGTACTGTACCTAATCGCTGATTTTGTGTTTCGTCAACAAGGTCTGTTGTATCCTTTCTGGCATTCATGGTTCAATGCTTTGCCATGGATACGCTTCGTTTCCTTGATCATAACGGTGTTCTATGGTTATCTGCTCTGGTCCAGCCCAAGACAGGGTTCATCGGGCACAGTAACCAAAGCACTTGTTACTCTAATTGCCATGTGCTCGCTGCTTCATCTGATCGGACTTGCTGCTGCTCCCTACGCATTGGGATTGCAACTCATCCTGTTCATCTCTGGCTTCAGCCTGACAGGAACGCCTTCTCGCAGTGATCGCCCGTACGCGGGACACACCGATTCGGATAAGGAATTGAATAGCAGTACAGAAGCACATGAGGATGAGAACCTGGATATGGAGCTAAACCTCTATAAACCACGCACATCTGGAGCCATTTCTGAAAAGTGAACCTCTCTGTTAACTCGGTTGGCTTGGTATCATCAGACTCAGTTCATTCAAACCCAAAAAAGAGAAGCCCGGAAAATCGCGGCTTCTCTTTTTTGGGTTTCTACTATTTTTTGCATTATGCCTAATTCGATCCTGGATTACATGATGCCTATCCCTTCGCACTTGCATTCGATGAGCGCAGTGAACGGGGTGAGCTGCTTCGTGCAGTGCTGCCGGATTTGGAGGCGCTGCCGGAGGGCGTATTTTCAAAACGCTTGCGTTCGGTCCGCTCCATCTGCACAATCTGGCCTTCATGTACAACGATGTGTAACGAGCCAAACTCCATGTCGTTCAGTTGTCCGGCAATTCGATCCATCCATACCTCATCCACTTTTAACGGCTTAGCCATAGAGCCGCCTCCTCTTCTCGGGCTACTGCCCGCTATATTCCTCAAGTGCGCTGTCATCCAACCCGACTTATAATTCATTCTTATCCAACCTATATACTTGGTTTATACATTAGCAGGGCTTCCAGTAGCTGTCAATCCGAATTTTCATGAAGTTTAAACAAAATCCATTTTCATTCGGAACCCTCTTCAAAACCAAGATGATCGGCATGGATATAGGATTGTTACATCACTTTTCGGGAATCGTTTTATGACCCAACCAGCTCTTGAGCAGCAACGTTGCCAGAGCCAAAATCAGCAACAAGGAGGCGACGGCAAACGAAGCAGAGAATTGATATTCGTTATACAGGATCTCGACATGCAGCGGCAAGGTGTTGGTCTCCCCGCGAATATGTCCCGATACAACAGACACGGCACCAAACTCGCCCATTGCCCGCGCATTACACAGAATAATGCCATATAACAGTCCCCACTTGATGTTGGGAAGTGTCACGTTCCAGAATATCCGCCACCCGGAGGCCCCAAGCGTAACCGCCGCTTCTTCTTCCCTCGTGCCTTGATCCTCCATCAACGGAATCAGCTCTCTGGCAACGAAGGGAAACGTAATGAACAATGTTGCGATGACAATGCCGGGCAGGGCAAAAATAATTTTGATATCATGCTCGGCCAGCCACGGTCCAAACCATCCATTTGAACCAAAGATGAGGACAAAGATCAACCCGCCTACCACAGGCGAGATCGAAAAAGGAAGATCGATCAGGGTGATCATGAGTCCTTTGCCCCTGAACTGGAACTTGGTAATGACCCACGCAGCCGCCACACCGAATATCGTATTGAGCGGTACGGTAATCCCGGCAACCAGCAGCGTAAGTTTCAATGCCGACATCGCGTCCGGCTCGGTAAGCGCGGCGATGTAGACACCCCAGCCTTGCTTTAAAGCCTCCATCAGCACGATCACCAGCGGCAAGATGAGCAGCCAGAGCAGCACCAGACTTGCCAATCCGATCAACAACCATTTGACCCATGGTGCTTCCGTGGTTGCACGGTTTGGCCCCGGCCCGGTTCGCACACGGGAAGCAGGCGTCAATGGAACGGTACCCGCCATATTCTGTACCTCCTTTTGGTTTAGGTTGGCTCACTGCTCACTAAGCTCTGCCTGCCTTGCGGCTCCAGCGTTGAAGTGAATTAATGATCAGCAATAGGACAAAAGAGACCAGCAGCAGCAGCAAGGCTACCGCCGTAGCTCCCGCATAATCGAACTGCTCCAGCTTCGCCATGATCAGCAGGGGCGCAATCTCCGTTTTCATCGGCATATTGCCTGAGATAAACACCACTGAACCATATTCGCCAATGCCTCGGGCAAAGGCTAACGCAAAACCGGTCAGCAGCGGCGGGATCAGATCCGGAAGCAGAATCTTACGAAATATCCGCCATCTTCCCGCTCCCAGCGTAGCCGCAGCTTCCTCCACTTCAGTCTCCAGTTCCTGCAAAACCGGCTGCACCGTACGCACCACAAACGGAATCCCGATAAACATCAGCGCGAGAGTAATGCCCGCCTGTGAATAGGCCAGCTTGATGCCCAAAGGTTCCACAAACTGCCCAATCCAGCCATTCCCGGCATACAGCGCCGTTAAGGCAACCCCCGCCACTGCTGTCGGCAAGGCAAAAGGCAGATCAATAACGGCATCAAACAGCCGCTTTCCAGGGAACTCATACCGGACAAGTACCCAAGCCAGGAGCAGCCCGAGAACCAGATCGATCAGGGCCGCTGCACCTGCAGTCAGAAAACTCACCTGGAAAGAAGCCAGTACCCGGGGATTGGTCGCCACCTCAATCAATGTGGACCAGGTCAGCCCCGTGGAGTTAAACAAGAGCGCTGCGAGTGGAATAAGTACAACCAGGCTCAGGTAAAGCACACTGTAACCCATCGTTAATCCGAATCCCGGCAGTGTGCGACTCCGGGCCACCATCACCTTGCTCATGCACGTTCATCCTCTCTGCCTTCAGTCGGTCGGACTGGTTGGCCGCTTACATGGTCACGCAACATCATCGATGGCAGATGCATCAGCTGCCCGGCACATAAATCTGGTCAAAGATACCGCCGTCATTAAAGTGCTTGGCCTGGGTATCGCGCCATGTACCAAATACATCGTCCAATGTGAACAGCTCAAGCTGCGGGAACTGATCCTTGAACTTTTCCTTCACGCTGTCCAGGGTTGGACGGTAATAGTTCTCGGCAGCAATGGTCTGCCCCTCTTCGCTGTACAAATATTTCAGATAGGCGTCAGCCACTTCGCGGCTGCCCTTTTTGTCTGCATTTTTATCTACAATCGCTACAGGTGGTTCAGCCAAAATACTGACCGAAGGCACCACAATATCGAATTTGTCCGGACCCAGCTCTTTAACTGACAAGAAAGCCTCATTCTCCCATGCAAGCAGTACATCACCAATACCGCGCTCTACAAACGTAGTCGTCGCTCCACGTGCTCCAGAGTCAAGGACAGGTGCATGTTTGAACAGCTCTGCAACAAATGCTTTGGCCTTCTCTTCATCATTGTTGTTATGTTTGAGCGCATATCCCCATGCCGCCAGATAGTTCCAACGTGCCCCGCCGGACGTTTTTGGATTCGGGGTAATGACTTGGGTATCTCCCTTGATGAGATCATCCCAGTCCTTGATGCCTTTCGGATTGCCTTTGCGTACCAAAAACACGATCGTTGACGTATACGGGGAGCTGTTGTGCTCGTATTTGTCCTGCCACCCCGCATTGATCAGACCTTTATCTTCAATAGCATCGATATCGTATCCCAATGCCAAAGTAACCACATCTGCGTCCAGCCCATCAATGACGGAACGACTTTGTTTACCTGACCCACCATGAGACTGCTTAACCGTTACTTCCTGACCTTTCTCTTTCAGCCAATACGCCGCAAATGCCTTGTTATATTGTTCATAGAGTTCACGTGTCGGATCATAGGATACATTCAGCAGTTCGATCGCTTTTGCCCCTTCTTTGCCACCTTCCGTTCCCCCCGATGTTGCTGCCGCATTCGTGCCACCGCTATCTGATCCGCATGCCGCCAGTACCCCTGTTAACACCAATGCCAGACCAACCAGAATACCCTTATGAATTCTCTTTTTCATAGATAACACTCCCCCCGAATGGATCTGCAAGATTACCCCAACAGGCTGAACAGCATGGAACGCACCGAAAAAAAAAACAAAAAACGGAGGAACCCCCGCGCACTTCTCCCTCATAAAGTCATGCCGGCCCAAAGGCCGTGTATGCTTCATCCAGAAATGATGCGCTGCGGTGTTCCTCCGTCTATACGGTGAGAACGTTATTCTGTTCACGTTACGATCGCTCATGTGACTGTAAATGACTGCTTCCGCAAATAGAGCGAAGTCATTTTTATTATTCCTACCTGTTTAGTGAGTTATATACGTATCATAAGGGCAGTACATAGGACTGTCAAACGTTTTTTTCCGATTTCTACCGAATATCTGTGTAAATGGCAGAAAAAGAAGAACAACGGACCAAAGTCCGTTGTTCCCTTGTCAGCATTAAGTTTAATTCGCTGTAACATCATCTCTGGGGTTGGCATGAGTTCATGCCCTTTCCCCCTTATTTGCCAGCGTACCGGATATTCGGTACGGGAGGTGTGCTCATGCCATCTCCCAAATAAAAGCCCGTATGTGGCGGTTGGTTATAGGCTACATTTTGCCAAGCTACGCCAAGACGGTATACCGGATCATGCATCAGGGTGTAGATCCGTTTGTCCGTAACGGCTGTTGTCGTATAGATGCGCAGCGCAGAGCTATCATTGGTCCGCCATACCACTTCTTCTCTCCAATCGCCGAACAGGTCAGCCTGCAGATTCGGTGTGGATTTCGTTCCATTATTGGAAGAAACACCGGATGCCGTCAACAGATTAACCGTTTGGCTATTGGCGTAGTCCCATTTATCAATTCGGTTGCTGTCCAGCAATTCGCGGAGCAGGTCACCATCCCACCAGATACCAAAATTCGTGGAGGAAGGCAGGGTTGTCCCAATTTTCTGCCCTTTGGCTGTATACAAACCACCATCTGCCCAAACTTCAGCACCCTTATAACGTGGATCGATATCGGCTGCCATGCCGCGTCCAATATCTTTTGTCGTAGGTATGCCCCAGATCAACTGACCTGTACGCGCATCACGGAATTCCACTCCGGCATTGGATGCTGTCTCATGCACCTGAAATACTTCAAGTCCTACACGATCCGGGTCCAGATCACTGAGATGCATTGCATCCCCATGATGAAGCCCTGTCGTATAGAGTCCTTTGCCGTTATCATCTACCGCCATCGCGCCATATACGATCTCATCTTTGCCATCGCCATCCACGTCCGCCACACTCAGATTATGATTACCTTGTCCAGCATAACCGGAATTACCTGATGTATTGGAATCAAAAGTCCATTGTTTCGTCAATTGTCCATCCCGCCAGTTGTACGCCACCAGCACGGTTCGGGTGTAGTATCCACGCGCCATGACCAGACTGGGCCGCTCCCCATCCAAATAGGCAATCGCAGCAAGGAATCGATCTACCCGGTTGCCATAGTTGTCTCCCCAATCGGACACATTACCGCGCGCTGGTTCGTAGTTCACCGTGGAAAGTGCTTTGCCGGTCTGTCCATTAAAGATCGTAAGGAACTCCGGTCCGGACAGAACGTATCCGCTGGAATTACGATAATCCTTGCTGGCATCCCCGATGACTACTCCCGTACCATCCTTCGTACCATCAGCCGTTTTCATCGCCACTTCGGCCTTGCCATCTCCGTCCAGATCGTACACCATGAACTGGGTGTAATGAGCACCGGCACGGATATTTTTACCCAGACTAATTCGCCATAGGCGCGTTCCATTCAATTTGTAGGCATCGATAAATACTTCACCCGTGTAGCCGCTTTGGGAATTATCCTTGGAGTTGGACGGGTCCCACTTCACAATCAGTTCATACTCGCCGTCCCCGTCTACATCTCCTGCACTCGCATCATTGGCACTGTACGTGTAGGCTACACCATCCGGTGTTGTGCCTCCTGCGGGTACACTGAGAGGTACAGACAAATAATTATTGCCCCATACGCTCGCTGCCGCCGAAGCAGCCTGTTCGGTTCCACTGACTACGGCTCGAACCGTATATTTGGAACTACTTGTCCCGCTTGCATCCTGGAGGTTGGTGCTGTTCGTTATGGGCGATGCATTTACCTTAGTTCCATCCCGATAGACATTAAACGATACATTCGACCCTTCCGTACCCAGAAGCCGCCAACTGACAAACACACCTGTGCCTGTCTTCACTGCAACTACACCTCGGTCCAGAAACTCCATCTGACGGGCACCAGCAGCATGAGTGACTGGTATGTTTCCAAGACCGAGCGAAGTAACCAGTAACGCAGAACTCAGCAGGGATACCCCTGCGGTCCGCAATGCACGCTTCCATAACGATCGTTTTCCCATAAAGCCATTGCCTCCCCAATCGAATTGGTAAGCCCGATGCCCTTGGTAGCGCCATCTCACATCCATGTAAGCGCTTTAATATATTCATTTTAAATTAAACATATAATTCCATCTATAGGTCTAACTTAGTAATTTTATGTATGAAAAAAAGGGGAAAAGCCGAAAGATGAATCTTTCGACTTGGATGCTTCTTTCTCACACGCTCGATCGGAATCTGAACGTAACAAAGAATGTTGTTTCATCCCACCTTATACTACCGGAGCAATACACACTGGGCGGGGTATTTCCAATTTGAATCCGTTGTGTGTCAGACGTCCATCTTCACCATTGATCTGAAAAGCAACCAGGTTGTTGCTGTCCTGATTGGCCACCAGCAGAATACCACCGGCAAGCAGGTTGAAGTTACGCGGAGTCTGACCAATAGTGGAAGTCCACTCTATTGCCTCCAGCTCACCGGATTCCTGGTCAATGTGATACAGCACAATGCTGTCGTCCCCACGGTTGGAAGCATAGAGGAAACGACCACACGGGGACACACGGATATCCGCTGCCGTACCTTCTCCAGAATGTCCTTCAGGCAGTGTGGTGATATGCTGCAACGTATTGAACTCACCTCTGCGTTGATCATACATGAACGCCGTAACGGTGTTACTCAATTCATTAATCACATAGGCCCATTTCGAGCTTGGGTGGAAGACGAGATGTCTCGGTCCGGAGCCTGGATGCTGATTCGTCTCACGATGCGTAACCAGGCGGCCTTCTTCCTGACGATACACGATAATCTGATCCAGACCCAGATCACAGACAACGGCATACTGACCCGAAGGGTCTGGTTGAATGGAATGGGCGTGCGGTCCTTCCTGACGGTCATCATTCTGCCCTCTTCCTGTATGCTCAATCAACGCACTCATCTCTTCCAGCGTGCCTTGATCTCCTACCGGGAATACATTCACACTACCACTGCTGTAGTTCGAAGTCAGCACCCACTTGCCGTCCTCCGTGACAGACACATAACAAGGCGAAGCGCCCTTCGTTAACTTGCGATCCATCAAGTGCAGCTCTCCCGTTGCAGCATCCCTGCGATAGACCAGCACCTCTCCCTCATCTGTCTCACTTACCACGTACAGACTATTCCCATCCGGAGATAGAGCCAGGTAGGATGGATTATCCACCCCATCCATATGATTTACAATCCGCAACTCGCCTGTATCCTTGTTCAACGCACATAGAAAAATCCCCGGCTGTTCTGCTGATGCATAAGTACCTGTATAGAAAAAAGCTTCATTCGTTGCTGTTGGTTCCATCGTCTCATTCTCTCCTTATTGATTCAAATGATTAACCTTACACTCTAATTACATGCAATTATAAGAAGTTGTAACCCGAATAGTTGATTCCACTGTTATGTACTTACCCAAATCACAGACCTTTGCTTCAGTGGTTATCTTTCCTCACCATAATACAAAGCATAAGGCCTTACAATAGTCCATTCACTTTGTACATATTCCAACAGAATTTCTTATAGAAAAACAATGGAAAATTACAGCAACCTTTTGAGGAATAGGGTCGTCTATAGGGACAAATAACTTTTATACAAAGGGATACTCCCTGGAAAAGTGAGGCGAATCTGATATGAAAAAAAATATATTAGCTACATTAACAGCCGGAGCTTTACTTACCCTTTCTCTGAGCGCTGGTCCGATTCACGCCGCTCAAGCGGAATTCACTGATATTCAAGGTATTGTGGGGGCAGACAAGATTGAATCCCTACATCAGGATGGTTTAATCAAAGGCGTGAGTGATAGCTTGTTCAAACCGGAACAGGAACTAAACACAGCTCAGGGTATCCAGCTCATTGCAGATGGCCTCCATCTGAATTTGGACACGATTCGTTTTATCAAACAACCCCTGCCAAGTGACTACTTCTCCAACGTAAAAGATGGCGTATGGTACAGTGATGCTTTTGTCCGTGCCCAATTCAATGGCATTAAGATGTCCAACGATATCGATCCTTCCAAGGCGTTGACCCGTGAACAGTATACCCTTTTCTTGATGCAGGGCATTGAAGCCAAAGGCGGCCTGCCGATGATTAACATCAAACCTGTAGATATCACGGATGAAAAAGAGCTGACTCCAGAATTTCAAGGTGCTGTTCAACGTTCCCTTGTCTTGAAGATTAATGTACTCGATGCAGAAGGCAACTTCAATCCGAAGGAAACGATTACCCGCGCCGAAGCTGCGGTTATGATGTATAACGCAATTGAGTATCTGGAAGATTTCAATGCACCGAAAATCCCGGAAACACCAGAGAAATAATGCCCTTCTTCATCATTTAAATACCAAATAGCCGCATGTTCCCTCTAAAGGGGACATGCGGCTATTTACGTTATATATATTACTCTCTATAGCGATAACTGATCCAAAATCAGTCTTAGAAAGAACCTTTAACAACAACTTCGGACAGCGGGAAACGACCTGCCGGACGAGCTGGTACTGCAGCTTTACCTACAGTGATCAACAACGTTGGTAAATAACGCGCAGGGATGTTGAATGTTTCGATCAATTGTTGCGGGTTGTAACCACCCATTGGGCAAGTATCATATCCCAGGGAACGTGCAGCAAGCATAATGTTCTGTGAAGCAAAAGATGCATTGCGGATTGCTTCGTCACGGGCGATTTGCGGATTTTGGTAAGCACCGTTGATCTGTCCAACCAATGCGTCACGAACTTCAGCCGGGATCGCACCTGCTTCAACAGCCTGATCATAAATCACGGCGTTGCGGTTTGCTTCCAAATCTCCGAGTACAGCGATCGTAACGGAGCTGTCTGTGATTTGACTTTGGCCGTAAGCGATTGGCAGCAACTTGGCTTTGTCTGCTTCGGATTCGATCACGAGGAATTTCCAGTGTTGCAGGTTCCATGAAGACGGTGCTTCGGAAGCGGCAGTCAGGATAGCGTTCAGATCTGCTTCAGGCATAACAAAACCACTTTCGTACTTTTTGACAGCGTGACGTTCGTTAATCACGCGAAGTGTTTCATTGTTTTCAATGCTGGACATGCGTTCCACTCCCCAAATTCTTTTTTTATTTTTTTACGTTCGTAAGGCCAAACTCTACCGAGTACTCACCTTCCGAAAATAACATCAGCGCAGACGATCGCTTCCATCTGTGTTCACGTTATGCCCGGAATCGCCTGAAACATCAACGGATCTTACAACCGGAGCAAACGCCCTTATATAGCCTGTCCACCATGCCTGACAGCAGCAGTCCAAGGCCAGGTCATGAAGAGCTGTTAACGATCAGTTCTGTCACGACCTATCCTTCATGGACAAGGGTTCCATAGACAAAGAACATTCTTCCCCATTACCGATACGATGCTTCACATCCTCAATGGATATACGGTCAAAATAAGCACTCAGTGCCTCTTCGCCTCCATCGTAGATACTTCCCATCACATCCTGCATATTGGAAGAAACAACGCACGTTGAACCGGATTCTCCCGAACACCAGCTGGGACCAAGTGATCCACCTGCTACCAGTCTGTACAGTTCTCCAAGCTTGATTTCTTCACTCGGACGGCTGAGCAGATATCCACCGTGGGCACCTTCCTTGGTGGTCAGGTATCCATGCTTCCGCAGCACACTAAGCACCTTGCGTACTCTGGCTGGATGCGTACCAACACTTTGAGACAAGTCTTCACTATTGGCCATACACTCATCCTTCATGGACAGAAAGACCAGACAGTGCACAGCAATGGTAAATTCACTGTTCATTACTTACTCCCTTCCCGGCATATCGTTCACCGCTGAAAATTCAATCCAAGGTAAGTATAACTGTTATTATAGGAATAACAGTTATGTTTGTCAACATTCTCAACTTAGGGGTTAGAAAACCTGATTCCCCCTGTCATACCAGTATATACAGGCCCTTCATAGGCTTAGTAAAAAGGTTGAGTTCCTCCGTGATTTTGAGGGAACAGAACAAAAAAAGTGAGCCTATCGCTTCGCGAAAGGCTCCAATAAGATAGACATATGAAAGGGCTTACGAGATTATTATAATCGGTTATTCCTATTTTGAAAACGCTTTTTTTGTAAAGTGTTTTGGGATTTTAAAATATGCTATTTTTTAAGCAAATCTACATAGGGTATTGCAAAAACTAATTACATTAGTTATATTACTAATAACATTAGTTTTAAGGAGGATTCAATGATGCGAATTACACGTGAGCATGATGTTGTCCAAGTTTCATTCCTTCCACGCCTCTTCCCTGTGAACGTATATCTTGTTGAAGAAAAAGAGGGGTTTACCCTTATTGATGCCGGAATGCCATTCAGTCTCAAGGGGATTTTGGCTACTGCACAATCCTTGGGCAAACCGATTATCAGAATTATTCTGACTCACGCCCATGGTGACCATGTTGGTGCACTGGATGGTCTTAAGGAGGCACTGCCTGAAGCCGAGGTCTGCATCTCAAGAAGAGATGCCCCACTGCTTGGCGGAGACGCCTCCCTGCTTCCCGGCGAGCCACAGACTCCGGTACGCGGCAGTGTACCCAAAGCGATCCGCACCCGGCCGGATCGCTTGCTCGATGACGGCGACCGGATCGGATCCCTGGTCGCCATTGCTACCCCAGGCCATACGCCGGGCCATATGGCCTTCATGGATACGCGCAGTCGCGTGCTCATCGCTGGCGACGCGTATCAGCTGCACGGCGGCCTCGCCGTATCCGGCCGCCTGCGCCCGCTCTTTCCGTTCCCCGCGCTGGCGACGTGGAACCGTGAACTTGCTCTTGCCAGCGCCAAGCGCCTGGCTGAGCTGGAGCCGTCCGTGCTCGCTGTAGGGCACGGACGAATGCTGCGTCAGCCCGCCGCGGCCATGCGTGCAGCTACAGCAGACGCAGAGCAGCGGCTGCGCCCTGCCGGGGGGCATCTGTGAGCCCCCGCCAAGGGCTGGATCGCGGCGCTCTGTTAAGTGCCGCCACCCAGCTTGCCGACAGCGACGGATTCCATTCGCTAACACTGGCCGCTCTGGCCCAGCGGCTGGACGTGCGCTCCCCGTCGCTTTATAACCACATCAACGGTCTTCCCGGGCTTCGCCAGGAATTGGCGTTGATGTCCGCACAGCAGCTCAGGCATGCATTAACTGAGGCTTCTGTCGGCCGTTCGGGTGACGAAGCCATTCAGGAGGTCGCTGCCGCATATATCGGCTTCGTCCGCAAGCATCCAGGGCTATACGAAGCCTTCTTCCACGCCCCGGACCGTCAGGAAGCGCAGCTCGTTGTGGAGAGTACAGCTGCCCTAGATCTGCTGCTACGCCTGTTGCAGCCCTATACGCTAAGTGAAGCGGAAACGCTCCATGCCGTTCGCGGTTTACGCAGTCTTTGCCACGGCTTCGCCTCCATGGGTGAAAAAGGTGGCTTCGGTATGAACTTTGACCCGGATGAGAGCCTGCAACTGTCCGTGGCCGCTTTCCTGAATGGGCTGCAACATCTTCATTCATAAAACCTGATATATCTTGATGCCAAATGGAGGAGGGCTGCAGATGATCTGCAGCCCTCCTTATGTATCCTACCGTCCCGCTACCAAAGGAACGGTTTTTCTATTGCCAGGGTGCTTGCCCTGTTTGGACTTCCTGCAAAATCTTCTTCATCACGGGTACATATACTTTCCAGTAAAACCGATCCGGAACGCCCTTTTGATCCGGTGTGAGCTTCGTTTTTACCACATCCCACCCTTTAATACGGCGCCAGAACGAATAATGCTCAAGCTCTCCGAAGGACCCTGCCATATAATATGTCCGATTATATCCCTCATGCCGGATAAGAGCAGCGAATTCCACCGGAATACCTGCGTCCATCAGTTTCTGCTGACCATTCTCCGTTAGATCCGTCTTATACCAGGCCAGTACAGTAGCCTGTTGTTCAGGCACAATGATGTCGAACCATTCGCTGTAATAGATATCCCGGGTAATTCCACTCCATTCCCCACCTTCCTGTGTAAAGGAGAGCTTTATGTCGCCGGTCTTTACATCACGGCCTTGCTTCAGTACAATCACCCGTCCATCCTCATGAACCAGTACAATACCTGCTCCATGATAGGGCCACTCTTTTTTCTCCCTAAGCTCATAGTTCATTCGTACCTTCTGTGGCACTTCATCCAAGCTCTGCAGATCCGATACCGATCTCCCCTGCCATCCGCTGCTTTTCATGCCCAGAATCGGATACAATTGCTCTCTTGTCATGTTCGAAACAGCATTCGACAAGGCGCTAAACTCAGCGACAATCGTTACGCCTTTGGTTGCAGCTTCACGAATTTTGTGCGCATCATATATCGTAAGACCTTCATAAGCTTTGCCTTGTATACGTTCATTCGTATCTGTAGATGAAATATGATGATTCGCCGTCAGATAGATCAGGTCCGTGTCGGTCACCTCATCCGGCAATTTCCGTTCAAACCGGGAGATCCCGTTCTGTATATCATATCCGTAGTAGTCTTCTTCATACGTATAATGTTCCCCTGTCTGTTGGACAATCTTCTGCTGATTCAGAATCCAGACTAGTCCCTTATGCCCCACATAGGACAAGTCCGGTTTACTTTTGTCGACAATCATGATGTTAAGCTGTGTCGGTGCCTGTGATTGCCACAAAATCCAGGGGATAACCAGAACCACTGATACCACGGTCAGGCAAGCCAAAGTCCATACCGTGAGTGGCCTGTGATTTCTATTCATGAAGCGTATTCCTCCTTGCTCTGTTCCAAGGTATTACTATGATCGGCATATTACCCCTTTCCCTTATTACTGTCGTTCCTTCTGTAGCCCATCCACCCATAGATCGGATCGGGAATGTATATAATACGTCCACGCCCTTTCATCTGTTTCATATGTTTGTGCAGTCGCATGAACAAGCTCTATATGACCCACTTGGTTATCTGTCTTGTAATCACCGATTTTTATGACCCTAAATGTTCGTTCATTTCCTGAATTCCCCTTATTCGAATAAACCGCCTCACAGTGGGTACAATAATACAAATTTTTCAAATGAATCCTGCATATACAATCCGGGTAAATGATACACTAAGCATTCTATCGGCTTTCTTCGTTTGTGATATAATAGAAACAGAAAATTCCGGTAATTCGCATCATGTTCCGGATGTCCGGATAACATATTATTCCAGAAAGAGGGAGTTTTACGTGGCTCAAATCAGTCCGTCTTACCTTCAGATCGGTGCAACTCTGGGTATGCTCGTCATGGCCCTGCTTGCCATTTTTATTCGAATGAAAGCCAGCCATCGTCCGGTAACCATTCGCAAAATACTTATTCCCCCGCTGGGAATGAGCACGGGTTTTCTCATGTTTGTTGTACCCCAGACACATGTCCCGCTTCTATGGGCAATTATCGCGCTGTTGGTGGGCTGGTTTATATTCTCGTACCCCCTCATTCGCAGTACTCGCTTTGAAAGAGTTAATGAAGAAATTTTCGCCACACGTTCACGAAGCTTCGCGTTCATTCTGCTTGGATTGCTGGCAATACGTCTAATCCTGCATGAAGTCATTCAGCGTTATGTGAGCATTCCTCAAACGGGTGGATTGTTCTTCCTTCTGGCCTTCGGTATGATCGTACGCTGGAGGGTATATATGTACAAGCACTATAAGGAAGTTGTTGCTGCGGAATCTTAGCATCATCGCAACTTCCTAACAACTAAAAAGACACGTTCTGTGCACTTCACCGTGCGGAACGTGTCTTTTCCTGTCCTGGTATATGTTCAAGGGATTCTATATCTATTCAGGGTCTGCAACCTTTACTAGCTGTTTGCCTAAGTTATCTCCAGAGAAGAGGCCCATAAATGCTTCCGGTGTCTGGTCAAAACCTTCCACAATGTTTTCTTCAAACTGTAAGTGGCCTTCCTTGATCCATTTTGCTAGTTTGGCACGGCCTTCCTTAAAGGACTTGGCATAATCACCCACCAGGAAACCTTTCATCAACGCTGTATTCGTTAATAGTAACGTCTGCGGGCGCATGCCGATATCCGGCTTCTCCAAATTATATGACGAAATCTGTCCACAGAGTGGAATACGTGCATTCCGATTAATATGGCTTAGTACCGCATCGGAGATTTCACCGCCAACATTGTCGAAATAAACGTCTACGCCAGCCGGGCAAGCCCGTTCAATGGCAGCAGACATATCCTCTTCGTGCTTATAGTTCAACACCACATCGAATCCCAGATTTTCTTTCAGGTAAGCACATTTCTCGTCAGAACCTGCAATCCCGACTACACGCGCACCTACAATCTTGGCGATCTGGCCCGCAATCATACCTACCGCTCCGGCTGCTCCCGATACGACCACCGTTTCGCCGTCCTTCGGCTTACCAATATCTTCCATGCCAAAATAAGCGGTCAAACCGGTCATGCCCAGCGCACCCAGGTAAGCCGTAATTGGAGCTTCTTCTGTATCAATCAAGGAAATATCTCCCGTATTTACGGCTGCATACTGCTGCCAGCCCCACATGCCGGATACCAAATCCCCTTTGCGCAGATTGGGTTCCGAAGACTCCACCACCTGCCCAATCGTTCCGCCCTTGATCACTTCATTCAACGCATAGGGGGGAGCATAGGATTTTGTATCTTTCATGCGGCCCCGCATGTATGGATCTACAGACAAATATAGCGTACGTACCAGGACTTGTCCTGCTTCCGGTTCAGGAAGGGGTGCATCAATGAATTTAAAGTCTTCTCTGGATGGGGCACCTTCGGGACGAGACGCAAGTACGATCTGTTTATTTTCAGACACCAAAATGACCTCCTTCTTGCCAGTGGACAGGGGTTAACCCTCTGTCAGCTGATATCATTCACCACCGGCTCTATGTGTATCGCCTCTAAATAGTTTAAACCGAAACAGGCGGATCACAAACGTGGGCCGCCTTGAAATATGCAAATATCATCACATTGGAGACATTGAGCGTAATTATTGAGCAGTCAGAATGACAGGACCATCTGCTGTAATGGCAATCGTATGCTCATATTGGGCAGACAGACTTCCATCCTGAGTACGTGCTGTCCAACCATCCGAGTCCAGCTTGCTACGGTACGTACCAATGTTCAGCATCGGCTCAATGGTAATAACCATGCCTTCCTTGAGACGTGGACCACGGTGTGGTGGGCCGTAGTGAGGCACCTGTGGTTCCTCATGCATTTTCTCGCCGATCCCATGACCGATAAATTCACGGACAACCGATAGACCTTCACCTTCTGCATACGTCTGAATCGCATTGGAGATATCACCGATCCGGTTGCCGATCACAGCCAGTTCAATCCCTTTGTAGAGAGATGTTTTGGTAACGTCCAATAGATGTTGTGCTTCTGGAGTCACCTGACCCACCGCATACGACCAAGCGGAATCGGCCAGCCAGCCGTTCAGATTCACGACCATATCAATCGTAACGATGTCTCCATCCTGCAGTACATATTTTCCTGGAAATCCATGACAGATCACATCATTAACCGACGCACATGTCGCATATTGGTATCCGTTGTATCCCTTTTGTTCCGGTGTAGCGCCATTTTTCTTCATAAAAGCTTCTGCAAACTGATCAATTTCCTGTGTCGTGATCCCTGGACGGATCATTCCAGCAATTTCTCTATGGCATGCGGCAAGAATTTCTCCAGCCTTCTTCATAAGTTCGATTTGTTCTTTGGTCTTCAACGTAATCATTACAACTACTCCTGTCCGTTAAAATCTCATCCTGTCTTCTATTGTAACGCGAAATGCTCAAAATAAAAAATTCCGTGTAATCCTCAACATTCTATTATACGCCTAGCCCCTGTCCAATGAATATAATCCCCCTTAAAAAATCCGAAACCCACTCCAACAGAGCCCCGTATATGCTTAAAACGGTTGAAGACGAAAGGATGAACTTTCATGTTCAAAAAGATTATCGGCAAACTCCTCGATTCTAAATCTTCATCTCATCGTAGGCGTAACAGCTCATCGGATAGACGCTCATATAAACGTCACAGCAGTTCCTCAGGCAAGCGTGCCTATCAACGCTATTCATCTTCGGATGCGAAGCGTCGAGATAGCCGCCACGGCTCCGGTTATTATAAAAGCAGGAAATACAGCTCCAGCTAGACTGGCGCTAAATCATCGTATATGTATTAAAAGGGTTGTTCTGCCAGCCGTCTTCACGGTTAGCAAAACAACCCTTATTTATTTCTTCATATCAACTTTATCAGCACACGGTCAATATCCGCCTGTAATTCCAGCGCCCCACCTTCATAGCCACGACGAAGTCCAAGCAGTCGTTCCAGCATATCGTGAACTTCCGGCGTAAGCTTGAGTTCTTCCTGCCAGCTAGCCGGTTTGCGGCCCTTATCTGGCTCGTAAGCGGAATACAGCATGAACAAAAGAAAATGACCGAGATCCTGCAAATCCTGATCCGGCGCAGCCAGTTCATCTTCAGGCTCGGGCAATTCACGCATCCGGCGTTTCAACTCAGGCAACAACGGCTCCCCCATGCGCCGCGCCAGGCCAAAATCAATCAAATGCACCTGCCCGTCACGTAAAATGACATTTGGAATACGGACATCCCCATGAATATATCCCTGCTCATGAACATGCACAATGGGAGCCAGCAGTTGTTTTACCAGCTCCAGACAATCCTGTTCCGTATATTTGCGACCTTGCTCGAATATGCACTGTTCCAGTGTCTCCCCAAGGATATACTCGGTGACAATGTAACTGCGCGCCCGGTATGTGAACACATCCAGCAACTTAGGGATGGCCGGATGATCCATCCGATTCATCACATCCGCCTCCCTGTCCAGCAACCGTACAGCGAGTCTACCCTTGCTGGGTTTGGATTCTTTTAACGCTACATCCTTGCCAGTCTGTTCATCGTTACACAGGTATGTCAGTCCATAACTTCCCATACCAAGCAAGTCATATATCGTATAACGCCCGGCGATCTTCGTACCTTTCCTCCGGGGACGATCAGTCCATAGGCCGAGTAGTCTTTGCCAGCTTCGTCGCAGCTCCACAGGTCCTCCCACGCCAGCCATCTGATCTCCTGTTTTCCGTTCAAGCAGAGCAGATCAGCAGCCAGTCTTGTTGTTGTATGGGCTCATTATACCAAGCTAGCTGTGTAAAATCACGACGAGCATGGACCGGGTTCTCAGGCTTCTTTGTGCTTTTTGGGCAGCAGCCCAAACAACATTCGAAGCGATGTTCCTTTGGGTTTGCGTTTTCTTCCCTGGAAGCTGCGCAGATTGGTGACCAGTTCACGGTCTCGCTCCTCTTCCAGCTTCTCATTCATCCATAGGCGCTGCTTCTCCATCTGCTCCTGGAGAGCAAGATGGGTATCCGCCAGATGCTGCAGCGTTAACTCCAGTTCGTCCACCCGATGCTGCAGCAGCTGGACCTGATCATCCTGCTGTCCGACAGCACCGTAAGTCACTTCACTCACCAGTTGTCCCAGACCTTCATAAGATCTCAATGCTCCAGTTAGTTCAGGTTCCTCAGGAAATATTGCAGGCATCACTGTTGCCGCACATTCTGCCACTGAGGCCTCCTCCATTACCATCACAGGCACGTCTGGAGTCAGTACGGTCACCACAGCATCTGCAAGTGGCAGGTTATGTTCCCTAAGTTCTGTCATCAGGCGTTCGATGCACTCGATATCGTCCGACTTGAACAATCTGGATTTGTTGGCGGAACGCTCGAATCGATACCCTTGTTCCTCAAGCGCTGCCGCATATTTACGAAGAGTACTGGCACCAATGCCCAGGCTCTTGGCCGTTTCCGTCGTTGCTCCTACTTCTTCAATCATTATTATTCCCTCCCGGAATGAAGTCTTTTTGAATATAAGGTAGTGGCTTCAGCGTTCCCTTTTGGAACTGTCATCGGATCGGGTCAACCTGTCTCATAGATCAAGTACGCATATTTCATTTGCTTGTCCGTATGTATTCGTCAGTCTCTTTGCAGATCCCTTTGACGCTTTTCTTCTGTTTCTGCGGATTCATAAGAGCTTTTGTCAGTTGCCTCATTCGTAAAAATAACCCTTCATCCGACAATGAGCATGAATGCTGTCATGTCGAAATTCGTTGGTGCAAACGCCGTCACTTTTTATGAGGATGAATTATTCATGTCAATTTTGTTAACTCCGTCACTCCAATACGCTCCCGCGACAGAGGAAATCATTGCTGCACAGCTTTTCCATGTGTTATCTTATGTAACGTAGAAGCAGCTATTAGCATAAAATAAAGGACTATACTTAACATATGTATTATTACGAACGGATAAATCAAATGTAAATGGGGGCTGAACAGCAGTGTTAGGCAAATCAGGTAAAGTAGCGGTGATCGGGGCGGGACTTGTCGGTTCAAGTTGTGCATATTCCATGATTAATCAATCGATATGCAGAGAAATTATGATGGTTGACCGGACGTATGACCGTGCGGTTGCACAGGCGCTGGATTTTTCCCATTGTATGGACTTCACACATAACCGCACGAAGGTATACGCTGGCACTTATGCAGATTGCGGCAGCATGGACGTCATAGTCCTGACTGCCGGAGCGAATCCGAAGCCAGGGCAGACTCGTCTGGATATTCTGGAGGAAGCGGAGTCCATTGCCAAAGATATCGTTGTTCCTATCATGAATAGCGGATTCCGGGGGATTTTTGTCGTCGCGGCCAATCCGGTTGACATAGTAACTTATATGGTATGGAAACTGTCCGGTCTTCCGCGTGAACGAGTCATCGGTACAGGTACGTCTATTGATTCCTCCCGGCTCAAAACGCTGTTGTCAGAGGTCTTCTCCATCGATCCACGCAGCGTGCATGGATATGCTCTCGGGGAGCATGGGGAATCCCAGTTCGTGGCATGGTCCCATGTCACCATCGGAGGCAAACCGATTATGCACATTATGGAACAGCACAAGGAACGCTTCAAACATCTGGACCTGGAAGATATCGCCCGCAAAACGAAAGACGCCGGTTGGGAAATTTTCACTCGTAAAGGTTCCACCCAATTCGGAATCGGTAACGCACTCGCACATATTACCCGTTCGATTCTCAACGATGAACACAAGATCATTGCTGTCTCCGCAATTCTTGATGGAGAGTATGGACAGAACAACGTATGCGCAGGTGTTCCAGCCATTATTGGCGGGGATGGGATTCAGGAGATTATCGAATTGAATTTGGATGCATCTGAACGTGAGAAATTCGAGCGTTCCTGCGAGGTTTTGTCAGGCAATATCAATCGTCTTACCCTGGTTTGACCAGTTCAGCCATTTAAGGATGGTCCATAACAAAATAAACAGAAACACAAAAACGCCAATAACCTCCTGATACAGAAGCGTCATTGGCGTTTTTGTGTTGTTTGTCTTTATCCACCTTGGGAGTACGAGTCTTCAGCTTGGTGCAAGCTGCGGTTCATCTGTTGGCCCCCATTGCTGCAATACCCGCTTTAATTCACTCAGCATGATTGGTTTGCTGATGAAGTCACGCATCCCAATCTCCAAACAAGCTTCCTTGTCTTCACGTTTGGCATTTCCGGTTACCGCTATAATAGCTGGAATACGCTCCTGCGGAATTAATCGGTGTACAAGGTCTGTCGCTTTGAGTCCATCCATAACAGGCATCTGAAGATCCATCAAGACAATATCATAGGCATTTTGCGAAATGGCTTCAATCGCTTCAACGCCATTGGTGCATACATCTGCTTGGTATCCAAGCTTCTCTAGATACTCCGATAAAATCTTTCGGTTTACCGGGTGATCCTCGGCAACAAGAATACGTATTGCTACCTTATCCCCCTGGCGTGTCCGATCATGGCTGAATTGACGTGCAGATTGCTCTGCCTCTGCAGTCGCATCTACACTTGTGGCAGGCACAGCGAACCGGAAGGTTGATCCCTTTCCTTCTTCACTCTCCACACTGATACTGCCCCCCATAATCTCCACGAGTCGCTTCGAGATGACTAATCCAAGACCTGTCCCGCCATATTTGCGGTTAATGACAGGATGCAGTTGAGAGAACGACTGGAACAACTGATCCAGCTTATCTTCTGGAATACCGATCCCCGTATCCTTCACCGCAAAGTCCAGCACACTCGCTTCCGGTCGATTGCCACGAATAATATCTACCGTGACATCAATGCCCCCCTGATCCGTAAACTTCAAGGCATTGCTCACCAGATTGACGAGAATTTGCCGAATACGCATCGCATCGCCCACCATAAACTCAGGAATGTCGGGATTGAGACGATATCGGATCTTCAACTGCTTCTCTTCCGCTTTAGACGAGAAAAGTTCCGCAACCTGTTCCAACATGATGCGCAGCGAGAACGGTTCGTAGGCCAGAGCCATTTTACCGGATTCCAATTTACTGAAATCAAGGATGTCATTCAGAATATTTAACAGTGCATCACCGCTTTCACGGATGATCTCGGCGTATTCTCGCTGTTCCTCCGACAAATCCGTGCTGATTAGCAATTCAGTCATCCCCACGATTCCATTCATTGGTGTACGAATTTCATGACTGACCATGGACAGGAATTCCGACTTGGCCTGTGCCGCGAGTTCAGCGGTTTCCTTGGCGCGCACAATTTCGCGATCACCCGTCACATCATTGAACACTATAACGGCGCCACGAATCTGACCCTCATCGATAATTGGCGTAACCTGGTATTCCACCAGAAAGCTGGTTCCGTCTTTGCGCCAGAACACATCCTCCTTCACAGTGCGACGCTGCCCGTCCATCACCGTCATATGAATAGGGCATTCACTTTTTGGAAAATAGCTGCCGTCTGCACGTGAATGATGAATGATAGGATGCGAGCTTTTGCCGACAAACTCTTCCGCTTCGTAGCCGAACATGGAAGCAGCAGCCGGATTCATAAACCTGGTGATGCCATCTGCGTCCAGTCCATAGATGCCCTCTGTAACCGAGTTAAGAATCAGAGCATGCTGTTTGCTAAGCTCCTGGATCTGCTCTGTATAATCCTTACGCTCCGTAATATCAGACAGAATCCCATATACACCCACGAGTTCCTGGTCCACAATGATGGGAACATTAATGATAGATACATCAACCTTCCGGCCACTGGAATTCACGATCCGCGTTTCATAGTGTTGGGGTTTCCCCTGCTTCACCAGTTCGAAATATGCTTGCCCGCCGTGCACTTCACATTTATCCAAATGCGAAAGAAAGGACTGCCCAATCAATTTGCTCCGAGGTACATCCAGCATTTTGACCAGATTGCGGTTCACTGCCGTATATTTGCCTTCGAGATTCAGCGAGTATACCGCTGCTGGATTATGTTCGAAGAGAGATTTGTAACGTTGACGACTCTCTCTAAGACGCCTTTCTGCATTTTTATGCTGGGTAATATCCCGGCTGACGCTGACGATCTGAGTATTCTTGCCCTCTTCTCCGGCCACCGGCTTTGCCAGCGTTTCCATCCAGATGTAGTACCCCTTCTTATGAAGCACTCGCATCTTGCAGCCATTCCCACTCGACGACATCTCTAGAAGTTCAGGGTAATCCTCAGGATAACAGTAATCCTTCAGGAACTTTCCTGTTACCTCTTTCGGACGATATCCCAGCAACGAATAGACGGAAGGAGAGACATAAAGCAGCTTGCCGTCCATCGAACTCGTGGTAATGAGGTCCTGAGCATGGTCCGCCAACATCTGATATTTCTCCTGCGTTTCATGCAATTTACGTTCCACTTCCACGATCTCGGTTACATCCCTGGCAATACCGTATATCCCCACAATCTCTTCTTTCTCCGTTATGGGCACATAGGTAATCTTGGCCTGTTTCAGGGAACCGTCTCTATGATAAAACGTGATCGGCTTACTGACTGAATGGCCAGCCAGTACCTCACTAATGTATTCTCCTCGTAACTCCTCACTCTCAGGAGGGCAAATCCTATCTCGATTTAAGCTACGGAGTTCTTCAAATGTATACCCTGAAATCCTCTCAATCGAGGGATTGGCATCAATATAATTTCCATGGATGTCCATCACATATATGGCATCTGGGTGATTAAAAAACAAGGATTGGTAAGAACTTCCCTCAGAAATAATGCGCTTTAGGGTTTCCGTTTTATTAATATCCAAGGCTTACCCCTCTTTTCTTAGCCTATATCTTCATCTAACAACCAAAAAATATAATTTTCGGCGAAATGGGCCTACCCTCGAATAACCATGTAAGCCCTCCTAGAAACAGCTTTTTTTATTTTATCAGATTCCAGTTCGAATTTGCTTACAATCTCTTCACCAAAACCATGTAAAAGCGACAAAAAAATCCCCTTTAAGCGACATAGTCCGTCAATAACTGAGGTCTATGTTTGCTTAAAAGGAATTTATTACACAACTAATGAATAAATTCTACGATTAAATTTCTTTTTTTCTAAAATATAAAACTCCAATTAAAATGAAGAGAACTGCACTGCCCCCGACTACTGCAAGCATGGTCCCAAGTGGAACATTATAAGCTCCGAATCCCCCACCTTCAAAAGGTGTCATTAGAATCATCGGCTGCGCCCAAGGGTAATACGGGCCAAATGTAGCCGAGTTCACGATCAGAATGTTCGGTACGGTCAACGCAAAATTCAATGCCAGCGGTGCGGCAAAGCTGCTCCATACCAAGGAAACGAACATTTGGAGAGCAGCGAGCGGCACACAAGCGAATAGCCCCAGCAGCAGCTTACCTGTAAGCAATCCCCATGGGATGGGATCCGTCATGCCCTGGATCGTACCTGTCAGCAGGATGGCCCCCAGCAACAGTAATTGTGTGCCCGCCAGAAGCAAAATCACAATGGTCAGTTTGCCTGCATATACGCCCGTACGAGTAAGCGGCAGCACCAGCATTTGTTTCCATCCTCCACCCGCATGCTCGAAACGACAGACGAATGACGTAAATACGCCGGTCAGGATGGGCAGCAATAACAAACCGTGCAGAAAGACCATTGAGCCCATAAGCACATTCCATTGACCAGATGGTGTGGATAGCAGCCCGATAAGCAGTGCGATCAATGGGCTCAGCAGAATCAGAAGCCAGACAGGTGATTTGCCCATTTTTAGTCGTTCAGAGGATAGGATTCGAAAATAAGTAGTTGCAAAACTCATCTTAGGCCACATCCTTCCGGCTAAAGTGCACCATCCCCAGCATCATAATCAAGAGACCCGAACCTACGCCCAAACCGACATACACGAATGGTGTCGGGCTGGCCCAAGCCATCTGTGCCCAAGCAAGCGGAAAGTACGGTGAGATACTGAGTGCGAACATCCCCATTACTGCGAGTACAATCCCAAGAGTGACGGGAAGAGCCTGATTTTTATTTACCATCGTCAGCCATAGCTCCAGCGATAACACCGGAAGTGCGCCAGCCAGTGGCAATAAACCCAACTTGATTGCATGTATCCAAGGGATCTCACCCGCGTCGAACCCAAGCAGCAGTCCCAGACCAATAGTTCCCGCGGTTAATAACAAACAGGAGATGATGAGCAGCATACAAGCGAGCAGGAATTTGGCCAAATACACCGCAGGTCTTGTGATTGGCATCGCCAGCAATTGCTTCCATGATCCCTGCTCATGTTCAACATTTGCGATCATCGAACTGAGAATCGTCGCCCCCAGCATCAAGGCAAGCGGTACAAAAACAACCACATTATCCAGCAAACTCTCCCACAGATGACCCCCATACTGTTCTTTCAGATAGTCCAAACGAAGCCCAAAATTCAAAGCTTGCATCGCCGTCAGTCCAATGGGGGCCAAGAAAACGAGGAACCAGATACCTTTGCCACGAATTTTGAGCCAGTCGGACGATAACGCACGGCCCGTCATACCGTTGCCCCCTCACCGATGACCCGCATGAACAAGTCTTCCAGGGATTGACGGTGCTCTTCCACACGATAAACCGCATGGTCCTGCTCGACCAATCGACGGACCAGCAATGCAATCGCGCTATTATCCATATACGGGAACGTGAGCGCCGCTCCTTCACGTTGACCGAATTGTCCCTGCTCTCGTGCCAGCTTCATCGCCTCTTCCGGCTCGGAAACGGTCAGTCGAATGGAGCTGCCCGTCTGGCTATGCAGATTGGCGATCGTATCTTGAAGGACCATTTTCCCCTCACGGATAATGCCAACCCGGCTCGCCATCTGTTCCACTTCACTCAGCAAATGGCTGGACACCAGTACGGTGATGCCGTGTTCCAGCGGCATGCGTTTGATTAATTCCCGGATCTCCTGGATGCCCGCTGGATCAAGACCGTTCGTCGGCTCGTCCAAAATCAGCAGCTCCGGCTGACCCAACAAGGCACATGCAATCCCCAGACGCTGTTTCATCCCAAGCGAGTAACCTTTTACGGAACGTTTGGCATCCCGGGTCAGATCCACGATAGAGAGCACTTCGGCAATCCTCGATTTGGGTACATCCAATATCCGGCGCAAGGTTTCCAGATTCTCCACCGCGTTCAGATGTCCATAGTAAGACGGATATTCAACCAACGAACCGACACGTCGCAGAATGTCCATACGATCCTTGCGGATATCCTTGTCGAATACACGGATGACACCTTTGGTTGGCTTGATTAAGCCAAGAAGCATACGAATAGTTGTTGTTTTGCCAGCGCCGTTGGGACCAAGGAAGCCATAAATGTCTCCCTTTTTAATATGCAGATCAAGTTCACGGACCGCCGCACGGTCCCGGTATGTTTTCCATAAGTTAGCGGTTTGAATAATGTTATCAGTCACTGTTTAATCACCTCGGATATCATCGTAACCTTCCAAGGTTAAAGCTGAAGTCGGTTGAAGTTTAAGTTTTGTTTAAAAAAAGGTACGGCCTTGATTTCCCAGCTCCTCCGCCGCTATAGAGGCACACCCGCAATCCATTCTCAGAGCTGTCTACCCTCTTCCGCAGCCCCATCTCACGAATCAGCAGATCCACGATGGATAACCCCAGACCTGTTCCCTTGGTATCCGAATCTTCCTGCAATCCTGGGCCCCTATCCTGAATAACAAGAGCCTTCTCCCCATGGATCTGTTCTGTCGATATGCCAATATATTTTCCTCTCGCTGCATGACGGATGACATTCTGAAACAGGTTATCGAGAACACGACGTAATCCCTGCTCATCCACCTGCCAGAACAACGGTTCTTCCGGCAGATCGATATCAATCTCAAACTGCTCTTTCTCCCAAACGGGATACCAGGCCGCTGCCGTTTCTCTGACGATTCGCAGGACGTCCTTCTGTTCCAGCTTCAATGTATATTTTCCGCTGGTGAGCAGGTTGTACGATAACATGTTATCGATCAATCCGCTCAAATCATCCATCTTGGCTTCCATACGACGCAATGAAGTATCCGCAGCCGTGCTTAGTGGTTCTTTGTGAAGGGAATGCATATGTCCACGGATGACGGTCAGCGGTGTACGCAGATCATGCGACAATCCCGCGACAAGACGTTTGCGAAGCTGCTCTTCCTCCCGCTCCCGGTGACGGCTGTCTGTCAACTGATGCACCATTTCGTTGAACGATTCCTCCAGATGTCCAATCTCATCCGATCTGCGAATCTCCACAGGAAGGGGAATGCCTTCCTTGCCCGGAGTGATCATCGCCGTCTGGAGCCGGATGAGCCGCTTGCGAATTCGCGCAAAGAACAGGATCGACATGATGATAAATAACAGGAAGATGATCATCATCAATCCACCCAAATACAAAAGTTCCATAGGCCAGTTGTTCTGTGGCTTTTGCAAAAGATACCTTGGAACCTCAATCACCATAAACCCTTGTCCCTTGTCTTCACTATCTCCACCCACAAAAGAAACAACCGTTAGCGGATCACGATAGGAGGCTTCCTTCATAAATTCCAGGGAGCTGTTTGCATTCCATATCGAAGGAATCCGGGTCTCTGTATTCGGATGATCCAACGTCCATTTCAATGTCGTCATTGTTGTTCCATCCACGGTGGACTCCGATACATCAACGTCCTCTCCAGCGAGAATAAATGCCGTTTCACCGTTTTGGTCCACACGGTACATCGAAGATTTGGGATATTTACGATGCAGCTGTTCCATACGTTGATTGATTTTTTCAGATGTCGCCCCATCCAGCTTCTCGGATTCCCGGGTCCACAGGTTGCTAATTTTCGTGCTATCGCCATAAGGTGCCGTATTGTCTTTATTTGTATTGTTCACCACCACCACATAGATAATGGATGTAATGGGGAGAACGACCGGCACAAACAAAACCGCTGCCAAGATCAGGAGAATATATCGGGACATCAAGGTCCGTCCAAAACGCATTTTCCGTTTGCCTGGAAGACTACGTTTCACTCCCCTATTCCTATCGGATGGATCACGCATCGTCGCTTTTCTTCTCATGGCTTCTTCACACGATACCCAACACCACGAACGGTTTGAATGATGGTTGGGTTCGCCGGATCACGCTCCAGCTTCTCGCGCAGATGCCGGATATGTACCATTAATGTCTTGTCCCCGTCCAGATAAGGCTCGTTCCAAACGGCTTCGTAGATCTGTTCCTTGGTTCGAATCATGCCCATATGCCTGAGCAGGTAGGCGAAGATATGAAACTGTTTGCCCGATAAAATAATTTCTTCCTCTGTCTCCTCATTCACGATCCGGTGATCCTTCTCGTAGATGGACAAGTGGTCCAGTTTTACCACGGTATCGGCCGAGATCGCTGTCCCTGCCTTCCGAAGCTGGACTTCAATCCGTGCGGCAAGTTCATCGGGATGGAATGGCTTGGTTACATAATCATCGGCAAAATCAAGCCCATGCAGCTTGTCGTCAATGGACGTTCTAGCCGAGAGCATGACAATGGGCACTTCAGGATGTTCCTTTTTGAGTCGCTGTCCTACCGTAAATCCATCCAGTCCCGGCAGCATGACATCCAGAATAACCAACGAGCAGCCCCCGGCAGCTTCAGCCGCACCTTCACCACTTCCGAGCCATACCACCTCATATCCACGCTCCTCCAAGTCGGCCCTAACCCATGTGGCAATTTCCGTATCGTCTTCAATGTATAACAGTTTCGTTTTCATGCGCGTATTCGTTTCCTTTCTGTACCCTTTGGGTTAATTATATATTTGAAACATAATGAAGTATCTTGTTTATATAAAATGTACGAATGATGATCAAACGACCATGGATATCCTTTTATTTTAAATTATACCTTAATCATCCGCTTCGCATAATTCATGCAGGGATTGAGAGGTTGATTCAACAACATAAGCATGTGGCATTCATCCCGAGATTGATTTGCATCGAATGCGGCTACTTGCTCACATACTACGTGTGTATACGACGGGAGGAACTTCATTATGCTGCTGGAAGCCATCTATCATCAACCGAAACGGAACTGGGCCTACGCCTACGATAAGGATACCATTCGTCTGCGTTTGCGTGCCAAAAAGAATGATCTCACCGAGGTACATGCCCTGACTGGGGACAAATACGCCTGGGATCGCACCAAAGAGCTGGTTCCTTTAATCAAATATACATCCGATTCCATGTTCGATTATTATGAGGGACAAGTAAAGCCTCCGTATCATCGACTGAAGTATTCCTTCCTGCTGAAAAGTGGCACAGAACAGATCTGGATGACCGAAACGGATTTCCAAACGCATGAACCCGACGATCCTGGTCACATGTTCCAGTTTCCGTACATCCATCCCGGAGCTGTATTTACACCGCCTGCATGGGTGAAGGATGCGATCTTCTATCAGATCTTCCCTGAACGATTCGCAAATGGCAACCCGAACCTTGATCCAGAAAAAGTGGAACCCTGGGGTGGTGAGCCGACCCCGTTTAACTTCTTCGGCGGTGATCTCCAGGGCGTCATCGACCATCTGGATTACCTTGAAGAGTTGGGCATTAACGCCATTTATTTCACACCAATCTTCGAGGCAACGACCAATCACAAATACGATACCGAAGATTATTTGCGAGTAGATCGGCATTTTGGTGATGCAGATACAGCTAAACGGCTTGTTGAGCTGTGCCATGCACGCGGAATCCGGGTGCTATTGGATGCGGTGTTCAATCATTCTGGGAAGACTTTTGCGCCGTTTGTCGACGTGCAGAAGAACGGGGAGAAGTCCAAATATAAGGACTGGTTCCATGTGCATGAATTCCCGCTGGACGTGAGGGATGGCATTCCTACGTATGAAACATTCGGATTCGAAGCCCACATGCCGAAGCTTAACACGGAAAATCCCGAGGTGAAGGCGTATTTGCTGGAGGTCGCCGAATACTGGATCAAGGAAGTGGGCACCGACGGCTGGCGGCTGGATGTCGCGGATGAAGTGGATAATGCGTTCTGGCGCGACTTCCGCCGTGTAGTGAAGGCTGCGAATCCGGATGCCTATATCTTGGGTGAGGTATGGAATGAGTCTTCTTCCTGGCTGCAAGGTGATCAGTTCGATGCCTCGATGAACTATCCATTTACGGAAGCCGTAAATCGTTTTTTTGTAAAAGATGCCATGCACGCCGAACAGTTCGCGAACTCGATCGGTCGTCAACTGTCCCGCTATGCGCTGCAAGCCAGCGAAGTGGCGTTCAATCTGCTTGATAGCCACGATACACCACGGCTGCTCACCTTATGTGAGGGTGACCAGCGGAAGATGAAACTGGCCGCGTTGTTCCAATTCAGCTATATGGGTGCCCCGTGCATCTATTACGGGGATGAGATTGGGCTGGACGGCGATCATGATCCCGGCTGTCGGAAATGTATGGAGTGGGATGAGACGAAGCAGGATCGCGAGCTGTTCACCTTTTATCAGAAGCTAATCGCACTTCGCCATGCCCATCCTGCCCTGCGTGCAGAAGGCAGCATTCGATTCCTGCAGGCCCGTGAAGGCGGAAGCCAGCTTGTGATGGAACGACAGGATGAGGAGGAGCGCATTCTGATCCTTTTCAATCGTTCGGAAGAAACAGCTATCGTGGAGCTCGAAGCGGGTGCCGGGGAATGGACGGAGTTATTTGGCGAGAATTATCGTACAGCCAAGGAAAAGGGCATCCTGGCCGTTGAGCTGCCCGCATATGGATATGCTGTACTAAGTACAGATATCGCGTAACTCCTTCATATTGTTGTATCCTTGCAATTCCAACGCATTGCAAGCAACGCCGAATAAGCGCTCACAGACCTGTTACTGATCTGTAGAGCGCTTTTCTGCGTTATGGATGGATCGTCAATTGATTTAGTGACACGGATACTATAGAAAGCTACTGAGGCGCGGTCAGCTGTTCCTTGAGCAATCGGATGGTAGCCTCATATTGCACAAGCCCCACTTGCATACACAAACGCTGTGCAGGTGAGATCTGTTCGCCAAATTGCTTCATCTGGCGCTGCAGCTCGGCATACAGCAACTCTTTACGATTCAGCTCCGACCGGACCCACCCTGCGACAGTATCTTCATCCGCCAGCTCTCCGAAATACAGACGCATCAGAAAATCAGAACGGAACACCTCTCCTTCCAGGGGACTCATCAAATAGGTATTAAACTCCGCAGACCCTTCCGGTGTTAAGGTATACACATTTTTGTCAGGTTTCCCTTCTTGTCTAACGGATTCCTTGGTTAACAACCCTGACTTTTCCATCTTCGCAAGTGTGGGATAAATGGTGCCAAAGCTGGCATCGAAGAAAAATGAAAAATATTGTTCAAAGTACTGCTTGATCTCATATCCGGAACATGGCTGATTGTGCAGTATTCCGAGGATGACATGCTGCGTGTTCATCGGTGTACCGCTCCTTTCCAATTGCTCTTAACGTATCACATCCTCCCTTATACGTTCAACATCATCAGACGTTCACGAATTGGCTTATCCGGCAAAAGGGGGCTTATCGTTATCCATGTTATCCACGATCAGGTGAAGGCAGGTTTCCAGTCAGAGCGACAGGTTGCGCAGCAGACTTGGACTCCAAAGGAATGCCGGATTGTGCAGGACCTGAGCGTTTAATCCACGTACACACCGCTCCCAGAATCAACGTCGCCGCTCCAATCACCACCAGAAGCAGAACATCATGACTAATTCCATCTCCGCCAAGCACCAGATTCATCATACCCTCCACCGCGTAGGTTGCCGGCAGATAATGACCGATCTGTTGATAGAAGTCAGGCATGACATCGCGCGGAATGGTTGCACCTGATGACAACATCAGCAGAGGCAACAAGGCACTGTTTAACCATGCTCCAGCATTTCCAAGCAGCAGCAAGCTCAATTGCGCCACGAATAGAAAAGATAGAGTAATCAACAACTGAAATAGCCATAACATCCACCATCCATCTGCTGATGATACACCCATAACATGCATCATCCCTGCTCCAACGAGCGATACGATAAATGCAGCACCAACATTGATGATATTGCGCGCCCAAAAGCGTTCCCATTTTCCTGCCCTGCTACTGAGTTCACCAGAAACCTTTTGCAGATTCATGCCAAGAAGCATTGCACCTGTAAAGGTAGCCGTCACAATCAACATCGGTACCATGGAAAAGGCAAAATTATGAACTGGATTCAGCCGTTCCACTTCTGCCTCCACCCGGGAAGATAACCCCGCTGCCATCACATTCGCCTGATCGTCAGCCATACCTGATTGATTCAGCACTCCCCGAATGCTGTTTTGCTGTACTTCACGGTTCAACGTCGCTGTAACTTGTGCGGACACGGTCTGCATCACACTTTTTACGGTAGCCACGTTGGATTCATTCATTACATACTTCACTGCCACCGGGCCCGACAAGTCTCCCGCCTGCTGCATGAAACCGGATGGAATCTCGATAATCATGTATACATCCCGGTCCGTTAACATCTGTCTGGCTTCTTCCATAGTTGCCGAAGGTTTAATCGCGAAATGAAGCCCCTCTGCAAGAGACTTTGCCACAGGCTCAGCCGCAGCCCCATCTTCATTTACGATGGTCACAGCAAGCTGATTCATCCGTGCATTTACCTGATCATATCCACTAAGCCAAATGGTATTAAAAAAAACCTGGAACAGTACGGCTGTAATTAACCCGACTACTGTAGCTCCATTTTTCAAAAACAGAAGACTCGTTTGAAAAACACTTTTCATGTTATCCATCTCCTTAATTTGTATAACTTATTCTCGATCTTATATATCGTTTTGATATATGACAATAAATAATATATCTAAACGATATATAAACGTCAATACCTTTTTATTTTTCTTTGTTGGAACAGCAAAAAACCAGCTAATACTTGTCAGCAATTCAGGTTGATAAATTCTCTTTTCTTGTTACACTTTTTCCGACCAACACGAATAACCTCCATTGCCGTGGAGGTTATAGTTAAATATGGTTTATGTTTGGTAGGGCTGCTCCTTTGGCAAGATGATCAAAATGTAATGAACAGCTTGTTTTCTCATTACATATTGTACAGCCAAGTACAGAGAACGTCTAAGCCTCTTCTAGCCCCGTTTCGTTGTTCGTGTGCTTATCGCTGTAAACACTAGAAGTCGTAAGGTCAAGGCCTGCAAACGCCACGAGTTGTTGCTTCGCATCGCTAAACTGCTTCACATCACCCATTTCAGCTACAATCGCTGTCGCCAGTTTCGCTCCAATTCCCGGATGCTTTTCATAAGTCCGGCTTCGTCCAAGTCTACCGCAATGTCCTTCATTTGCTTTTCCAACTAGTTTAGTTGGCGAGCATCGTCAGCAATAACGTGACCACACCAAGCAACGCATGGCTTTAAGTCTTGCTACTCCCCAGTCATCCAGCACTTCCTCCAGTTTTCCGACTTTTTCAATCTCCCATTGCTTGGAATCTCTCTCTGAACAACTGGCCAGTACCGTTAATGACCTTACCAAAAACACATTCTAAAATACCTCTTCATACCCCGGAAACACTTGCCCTAGTAGGTCTTTACTGCTCAGCTTCTCCTGTACATAGATGCCTGTTACAGGTTCATACCCCCAAGCAACGACGTTCTCCCGGCTCCCCCATCGAAAAATGACCAAAAAAAAGGCCAACCAGTACTCACTGGCTAACCTGATAATAGCGAATTTGAATCGTTCGCAACTACATCAACTCATTAATTTAGTAATTCAATTGATTACTGAAAATTCATTTATTTTATCTCTCTTCTCTTAAGCCAAAATTCCTCGATGTTTTCAATTTTATTTTCTTCAAGAAAAATATGAGTATCTTTTTCAAAGTCAACAAGTAATTTAATCCATGAATCATCGGCGATACTAGTTATCTGTCTACTAGAAATTGTACCACTCCATTTTGAATTCAAATCTAGTGCCTTCTCAATTATAACTTTCGAGTTAGGATCAAGAAAATCTTCCTTACCTGCATCTTGTAGATCCTTAAAATAAAGTGTAAGTTTCAAGGCATTTTGTGGTGTGTCCACGTATTGAAACCCTTCCTTCATCTTCCCAAGATGAACAGCTAAGGCAGAGTAATCTCCAACGATCCTCCTTATTTCATCGTTATTTCCCATAAGATAGTTAGCTTGACTTTTTGAGACTTTTCCTGAGCGCAGAATCTCCCCATATACATTGTCATTTGATGATATTGCACTCCGCAGCTCCGAAATGTCAGCTATAAGCTTACTTGTAAATGCTGATTTATATATTTCTTTAGTATGGTATTGCGATATACAAAGGATAAGCAGTGCTATTATTAAACAAACAAAAACTATTCTACCATAATTTTTTTTTAGCATATTTGAGCCCTCTATCTCTTTAGGTAGTTTGAGTAAAGACAAGCGGCGACATCAGTCGCCGCTCGCTTCAGGGGGGTTATTTGGAGACACTATATTGGAACGAGACTTCCTTTTGATTCGAATCTAGTAAAGCACTTGCATAATAAACATCCCATTTAATTTTTAAAAGTCCGTTTGCTGTAGCCGATGTTCCAGAGCTACTCTCGTATTGAACAACAGTTTGAAGATCTAGATGATGCCCAGTATTAGTCCCGTTTACATCTGTATACTTGAACAATTCATTACTGCCTGAATTAGCACTTTCAACTACTGTAGGTGATGTACTAAGCTTAATGTTTGAGCTGCCTAGCGTTATAGTTTTACTTGTACCGGCATCAATGATTGCATCTACCCATCCCTTGATATCGCTAATTGAAGGTGCTACAGGTAAAGCTGTTGACCATGCTTTTTCTGCAATTTTCATTGCTAAACTAGATCCATTGCTTGCTCCAGAAAGTTTACCATCAATATAAGCGGTTATTATGGTAGACTTAGCTCCAACCCCCGTACTTAATTTCACATTACGATATTTAAACGGGCTGTCAACACTTCTATTGGTTGTTCCATTCACAGTCACATGCTCCGCAATTTTAAAGCTGTTTGTCCATGTAGATTGATTTTTTACATCCAAAGCTTTCCATGAGCCATAAGGTAAGGAATAGGCTTGAATATAATCGCTACCAATATAGAAAGATTTATAATAGGTTGTACTATGTGTCCAATCCGAAAAACTCCCAACTGCTTTTAGGCCAATAGAAGATACACCAAGTTCAGCTTTAATTTTTTCATCCGTCGGAATTTCTTTTTGTTCATATGGGGTAATTACACCAGTAAACCAAAAAAAGTCCTTATTTGTATCAATCTCTTCAATATTATTAACAGAAATATATTCTAAATCATCAGGGAGAGGGATCTCAAATAGTAGGATATTTTCCTGATGATCTGTTAAATACGCTTTCAAATGAGGTTTGTTTTGAAGAGACTGATCTACGATCATCTTATCTTTAAATGTGTCATTATAAACATCAAACAATTTAATGTCAAAATTACCGTTACTATCTTTAAGGTCACCGACAACACTGTTAATAGAATCTTGTTGCTTATAGCTGTTGTAAAGCTCACCAGTAGCATCAAGTGCTTTAGTTTGGTTATTGTAATTTACTGTCGCAGAAAGTGATAATTCGCTTCCAGTAAGCTTAATACTTTGGATTTGAATGCTCGCATCTCCTCCAACAATTGGGATATCATCTGTATGGCTCGTTGGTTTACCATAAAGATCGTTGAATGTGTTAATTGGCAAGAATACCCCTTTAGACACATCAATGTTTTCTATTTCACTTTGTTGGGCAAGGGCTGGTACAGATAAACTAAAAGCAAGAACAGAAGTAAGAAGAAAATTTGCAGCCAACTTGATACTTTTCATAAAAAATCCTCCTTTTTTTGTATATTTCAACATAATAATACCATAGTAACAAATGGAATTATATAAAAATTTTTATAACTCAACTTTCACATATCCGTTCACAATCAAACCTATATAACTGGGTAAGCCAGAGTCCATTCGTTTAGTTATAAAAAATAAACGTTTTGTTCTTTTTGTTTTCGCTTGAGATATGTCGAGAAATAAACTCATCAATTGCTAAAGGGCCGGTTCGGGAGCCAAGATCATTAACCCCATCGCAAAAAGATAGAAGAGTCAATCGAGCGTCCGGGCATCTCTGGATTCACCTCGTTTGTACTTCGCCGCCAACTCACAGGAAGACCTCAATCCACGAGCTGACGAAGCAGTGGGGATTAAGTATACGTTTTTCCTCATCTCGCATTGCTCAGCCAAGTACAGAGAACGTCCGAGCCTCTTCGAGCCTCGTTTTGTATTCGTGCGCTTGTCGCTGTATACTTTCCTGAACTAAAGGTCATGGCCTGCAAATGCCACGAGTTGTTTCGTATCGCTAAACTTCTTCATTTCAGCTACACACCGCGCTTTCTTTTTTACAGGTCGAAACCCTTCCAACTCAAAAATGATCTTTTGGAGGTCGCGTGAGAACAGCCTCTTGTAACGAGGTCCCCCCAAGCGGCCACGTTCTCCTGGCTCCCCATCGTAAAACGACCACAAAAAAAGGCCAACCAGTAATTACAGGCTAACCTGATAATACCAAAAAGCCGATACGCTTCTTCACCAGGAAGAATTCGTATCGGCTTTTTTATCATAATGGTAACAGATCATTACCGTTAATGATCAAGCTCCACGAATTAAATTCAGTTCATGTACGTTCATGCATGTTATGCCTTGGCTTCTGGTTCATTTTCAGCAGGAGACTCAGCTTCAGTCTCAGGCTCCGCACGCTTCGCCTTCGGTTTAGCAAGCTTCTCCATCATTTTCCGTCCTGTCGGTGTTTGGGCAAGCCCACCTTGGGCCGTTTCACGGTGCCTGCTCGGCATCGCACTGCCCACTTCCAGCATGACATCAATGACTTCGTCAGAAGGAATGGCACTTCGTACCCCGGCCAGCGCCATGTCGGCCGCAGCCAACGCAGTTACGGCACCCAGTCCGTTACGCACGATGCACGGAATTTCCACGAGGCCTGCGACGGGATCGCAGATAAGGCCTAATGTATTTTTTAACGCGAGGCCAACCGCATGAACCACTTGCTCCGGCGTCCCTCCACGCAGCTCCACCATGGCTCCAGCGGCCATACCGATGGCAGAACCCACTTCAGCCTGACAGCCACCCTCGGCACCGGAGATAAATGAATTGTTGGCAATGACATAACCAATCGCTCCCGCACAGAACAGACCGTTCACCAGATGCTCGTCACTCCAGCCAAAACGCTCTTGGGAGCTGATAAACACACCCGGAATGATGCCGCAAGAACCGGCTGTCGGTGTCGCTACGATCCGGCCCATGGAGGCATTCACTTCCGATACACAAAGGGCATACGCCATGGCCAGTGCAGAAGCATCTCCAGAACAAGTCTCACCTTTACGAATGTACTCAGCCATTTTTTTGCCGTCTCCGCCAGTCAAACCGCTGCGTGATGTCGTATCTTCTGTCAGCCCTTTGTGTACAGCTTCCTTCATCACCTGATAGTAATCTGACATCTGCTGTATAACGTCCGCTTCCGGGATATTCGTCTCCTGAACCTGCTCTTCG
Source organism: Paenibacillus sp. RU5M (assembly GCF_900221055.1). NCBI lineage: Bacteria > Bacillati > Bacillota > Bacilli > Caryophanales > Paenibacillaceae > Paenibacillus > Paenibacillus sp. RU5M. Next base: position 271,253 of record NZ_OBQM01000005.1, read on the forward strand.
ATCATCAGCTCGGCGATGGTTTTGGATTCTGCTGTACAGATGGTATTCAGTTCATGTAGATGTTTAAACCGCATCAGGCTCGACCCCTCTCTTTAAATCAATCACGCGAATGTCCAGCATATGATCCAGTGACCGCAGTCGGTTCAGCATCTCAGGATTCGGCACACCATCCATCTCCATCGCTGTCAATGCTTCACCATCCCGGGCTTTCCGATCCACTTGCATGTACCCGATGTTCACCCCGGACGAACTGATGGTCGAGGTTACGGAAGCGAGCACCCCTGCTTTGTCCGAATGGCGCAGTACAAGTGTGGGGAACTCTCCGCTGATCTGTACACGAAAATCATTCAATGCATGCACTGATACACTACCTCCGCCGATGGAAGCACCGATTAGTGAGCATTGGCGGGCTCCATGCCACAGTTCAATTTTGACCGTATTCGGATGAGGAGCAGGCAGGCCGCTTGTGAAAAACTCTACCTCCATACCCGCTTCCTCTGCATATTGTTCTGCATCCGGTATACGTGGATCATCAGTCACATAATCAAGCAGGCCACCGATCAACGCAAGATCTGTACCATGCCCCTGATACGTATCGGCGAACGAGCCATACAGTGTTAATCGAGCGCGTTCAGGCGTGCATCCCAGCCACTGACGGGCAATTCGCCCCAATCTTGCCGCTCCAGCCGTATGTGAACTTGATGGACCTGTCATGGACGGACCAATAATTGAAAAAACGTCTTTAAAACGCATCGCAAACCCTCCATTTATAATCGTCATTTTCATCCAGACGTACACCCATAATGTTCCTTTATTACTGAATGATGACATGAGAAAAGGACAGAAGAAGGCCCTAGGCCCTCTCTCTGTCCTCGATACCTGAGAGTTTCATGATAAGCAGCGCGGCGGATCGATGCATTCCTGTATTCACAGGTGATGTCACCCTGCACACCGTGCTGCTTGACCATATACCCCTTGGGTGGCGCAGTTTCGCGCACTCTCCAGAGTTGCGTCCAACGATGGTACATTTACCTGAGAGATTAACCACTGCGCCGGGTGCGTAGCAGCTTGCTCCTTCGGTGCCCGACAGCTGCCATTTTACTCGACATGCCCAGGTCTCTCCCGCTCGCTATCATTCGCTGTATGGAACCATTCTGATCTTGTAACAGAACGATAATTGAAGTTTTTAATACTTTCTCATTAAGATTAATCGACCGGAAGATCAGTGTCAACAAACTTAACGATTTCTTTGTGAATATTTGCTTTTTTCCATTTTATACACTAAATAAATTAACGAACTGTAAACTTTCATCACATGAATGTGTTAATGCGTTTCATCTCGAAAGCGTATACATTGTTCATTTTCTATTAGTGACTATCAGTGTTTAATACTATTTATGTTATGTTCCACAGAACGGTTCGGGTATTCAGGCAACCTTTATTCTGTATTAGAATTGCCGTATTTCTGCCTGTCACCCCACCATCGCCTTGGGCTTCGATGGTTCATCGTAATACCTGCTTCGGGAAGGAAGCATACTCGTCACCCACAATCCCAACGCAGCCAGCAGCATAACCCCGGATACAACTGTATATACCATACGAAGTGACAACTGCTCGGCCACTACGCCTGCAATCAAAATGGAAGCCACCTGTAGCATACTTAACACTAGTCCAAGTACACTGCTCATTCGCCCCATCAGATCGACAGGGATATTATTTTGATAAAAGGTAACCAGGCCCGTATTCGCCAGTGCGGAGCACAGACCGAGCAGAATAAAGGCAACCGCCGCCAGCTCAAACGAGAATGAACGGGAGAACAGAAAATAACCCAGCGCGACCAGAAGTACACCGCCACCCATCATGTGACGGATCGGCAAATGTTTGGCGAACATCCAAACCAGCATGGAACCTGCCAAATAACCGATTCCGGTGATACTCATTAATGCTCCGTACTGTGATTCAGGCAGGTTCATCACCTGACGGATAAACACCACTTCCTGAGCATCCAGCGACATGCCGACCACCAGAATAATCTGGAACAGGGCATATATACCGACCACGTAGCCCGACTTTCGGCTGAAGCTCAGTACAGCTCTCCAATCCTGGGCAATCATCCGAGGTGTCAGTCTGCTTCCCGTCCCTATATTCTGTTCTCCAATGCCCAGTTTGGGAAGAAACATTAGAATCAACGCAGAAGCAGCAAAAGAAACCGCATTGGCATAAATGGCTGCCGCCGGAGATAAATAAATTAGCATCACTCCTGCAACTGCTGGGCCGGTAATAAATGCCCCTGAGCTGATCAGGGCTTGTAGGGAATTGAAGCGCTTGCGCCGTTCAGCAGGTACCAACCGGGTAATGTATACCTGAGAGGAAGGGACAAATATAGATGAAGACATGCTGATCAGAAACATCACTGCGTACATCATCCATAGGCTGGACATCAGTGGGAGCGCCGCCACCAACAATGCCCGTAGCATATCAGCACCAATCATCAGCTGTCGCTGATCATAACGATCAATCAGGCTGCCTGACCAAAACTTAGTGCACACCGAAGCAATCGGCGAGATAATCCACAACCCTGCGACTGCCGCTGGAGACTGTGTCATATTCAATACCATCAGGTTGATCGCCACAATATATATGAAATCACCCAGATTGGATATGCCCACTCCGCTAAGTAGCAATCCGGCATGCTTCCAGCCACCAGACTGCCCCTTCGATGCAACTCTCTTTGCACGAATGTTCTTCATAGCGCTACCCACCCACTAGAAATCACAAATTATAACTCATAGAAAATACTCTCGTTCTGCAGATATGGTCTACAAAATTTGCTGCATATAAGAGGCATCCGCTCTTTCATCCATTCGTACCTGGACTCATTCTCCATCTGAAATGCAAAATAGCCGAACGTAAAGATCAGCATGAATCCTTCCATTAACCGAATATCACGCTTCGTCAGTGGTCCTGTCTGCTCCGTATATCCCGATAGGAAGACATCCCGTTCCTCCCGATTGAAAATCGTAGCCGCACCTCCGGCATCAAAGAGATAGTAGCCATAACCGTATAAACAAAAATCAATCATAGATATACCCTGATCCGTCACTAGCAGATTGCCGCGGGTAATATCTCCGTGAATTACTCCCCATGTCTCGGCATTGTGCGGATACGTTTCGAGTTGCCCGTTAATGTTCTCAAACGTCTCACGAATCAGATCGAAATCTTCAGGAGTAAAGATACCACGTCTAACGCCTTCCTCCAATTGCTCCAACATGACCAGATTCTCTTTGATCGAGCCATAGGCTGGTCTTACTCCCATTTGCTCTAAGGCAGGGCTATCGTTATATATATCTGAGATGATCGCCTTATCAGCGTGCTGTTCACGGTCATTCGTCTGCTGCCCGCTTTCAGACTTCAGTGAACCCACCTGAGGCTCAGGAGCTCCCGTTGGTCGTCGTCCATATTGGTGCAACGTCTGCAACTGTACGCCCAAATCATGAATCTGCGCTGTTGTCAGACGTTCTCCCTGCTTAATATCCCTGCCCTCAATCCATTCCAGAACAGTACAACAGATCTCTTCTCCTGCTTCGTCCAACCAGACGGTGACCCACTCATCCGATGTATTGCGTACAGGAGTCTGCACCCGCAATGGTCTGGTAGCCCGTAATTCATAAAGTAGATTCATCTCTGCTTCAAGTGCAGGTCGTGTATGCTGGATGCCCGTCATGCTTGCAAAAGCGGCTTTATGTATACGCAATAGGTACTTCTCTCCGGTTGATTCATCAACCACCTGATACGTTAGATTTTCATTATGTCGGATAAAGGAAATTGCAGGCTTTTCTATGGAATAATGCGAGATAATTTCAGTTGCCATGGTGTCATGGGCAATCTTATGGGTAGTTATGATCCACATCTCCTTCTCTTATCAAATTAAAGGTGGTGCTCACAAATATCGTAGCATGATTGTTTTTATTTTGGCAAACTATTCCATATGTAGAATGATGTAAAAAAGCATAACCCCCGAACGACCTCGCCCGAGTGTTATGCTTCCTTCTATCTCTATAAATCTATCTCGATCTCATACTCCATCCAATTTAACAGTTAACCGAAACGTCCCATAATATATTCTTGAGTCAGACGATTGTCCGGGTTGGTGAAAATATGTTCCGTATCCCCGTGCTCAATCATGCTTCCCAGATAAAAATAAGCTGTATAATCCGAGATGCGTGCCGCCTGCTGCATATTATGGGTAACAATCACGATCCGCAGCTCCTTCTTGAGCTCCGAGATCAACTCCTCCACCTTACCCGTTGATACCGGGTCAAGCGCAGATGCCGGCTCATCGAGCAGCAAAATCTGCGGATCAACCGACAACGCGCGGGCGATACAGAGCCGCTGCTGTTGCCCACCCGAAAGGGCCAGGGCAGATTCATTCAGTCTGTCCTTCACTTCGTCCCAGAGCGCAGCGCGACGCAAGCTTTTTTCCACAATTTCATCTAGTGCCTTCTTGTTCTTAATACCGCGGTAGCGGGGGCCAAACGCGATATTGTTGTAGATAGACTTGTGGAAAGGGTTCGGCTTCTGCCACACCATGCCGATCTTCTGACGGAGTTTGATTACATCTGTGCCCGGCTCATTCAGATCATTGCCATCCATCCAGATATGTCCCTCGGTGCGGGAACCGGCAATCTCGTCGTTCATTCGGTTGAGCGACCGCAGGAACGTGGATTTACCACAGCCGGATGGTCCAATGAGTGCCGTTACACTGGCTTCGGGAAAAGTCAGGCTGATCTGCTTAACTGCCTGAAAATGCCCATAATATATGCTTAACTGTTCCGTACCAAAAGGTATGGCCATGTTGGTTCCTCCTTATTTCGAAGCTGTCATGCGGCGGTAAACCACCCGACCGATCCAGCGTGCACTGAGATTGAACGCCAGTACGAGAAGTACAAGCACGGCTGAAGCGCCAGCTGCTACTTCTTTGGAATCCGGGCCAATGCCTTCACTGTTTACTTTCCAGATGTGCACAGCTAACGTCTCTGCCGGACGCAATGGATTGATCGGCGATCTTGGACTCGTTGGATTCCAGTCCGTGAAGTCCAGCGGTGGACTACTCATACCTGCTGTGAACATCAGGGCTGCTGCTTCACCGAAGATCCGGCCCGATGCCAGGATCGTACCCGTGATTAAGCTTGGCAATGCCACAGGCAGCAGAATGGAGGTGATAATTTTCCATTTGGACAATCCGAGTGCAAGACCCGCTTCCTTCTGCTCTTTCGGAACGGCCCGGAACGCTTGCTCCGTTGTCCGCACCATGAGTGGAAGATTGAATATAGCCAAGGCCATGGCACCCGATAATAAGGAGAATCCAAGACCAAATGTATTAACAATTAACAAGAGTCCGAACAAACCAATAACGATAGATGGGAACGAGGATAACACTTCGACAACGAGTCGAATAAAGCTTGTAATCCGGCCCGGCTTGGCGTACTCAGCCATATAAATACCGCCGCCCCATCCGAGCGGAATCGTAATAATCAAGGTCAGAACAAGCAGGAATATCGAGTTGAATAATTGCGGTCCAATCCCGCCTCCACCTTTGAGCAGCTGTGGTGCACTGGTCAGGAAGTGCCAGTTAATCTGCCCAATCCCACGTACCAGAATGAAGCCAAGCAAACCGAGCAAGAGAACAACAATGAACAGCGCCAGAACAACGATAACGGATGTGGCAACTTTATCTACCGTTTTAGCCTTCATTTTCATACCCGGTTCCTCCTTTCAAGCAGGCGAACCAGAATGACGAAGACAAAGGTCATCACCAGCAGGACAAGCGCCATACTCCACAGTGCATTATTATGAACAGATCCCATCGTGGTGTTACCCATACTCAGGGTGATTACACTCGTTAACGTTGAAGCCGATTCGAGCAGTGACGTCGGTACATGTGGTGCATTCCCGATGACCATCTGTACGGCAAGAGCTTCACCAAATGCGCGTGCCATACCAAGTACAATCCCTGTCAGCAAAGCTGGAAGAACCGTCGGGATAATGACACGGTAGATCGTTTGCCAGCGTGTTGCCCCCAGTGCGTAGGACGATTCACGCAGACCTTTCGGCAGTGCTGACAGTGCATCTGCCATAATACTTGTTACGGTAGGCAAAATCATAACAGACAGAACCAAACATCCGGCTGCAATCCCGACGCCGGCTCCGCCAAACATGCTGCGCAATAAAGGAACGATAACACTGAGACCGATAAACCCGTACACAACGGAAGGAATACCGGACAGCAACTCAATCGCAGGTTGCAATATCTTTTTACCTTTACCTGGTACAATCTCGGTCATGAAGAGCGCTGCACACAAGCTAAGTGGACTTGCAATCAGAGCTGCAAGCAATGTTGTTATGAATGAACCGGTAATGAACGGCAACGCTCCATAGGCAGCAGGTTCTCCCGTTGGATTCCACGTTTTTCCGGTTAAAAATTCGCGCATACTCACGCCATCCTGGAAAAAGGTCGACAAGCCTTTGGACGCTACAAAATAAACGATGGAAAACATGACAACGATCAGGAAAACGACACAAATCGACGTATAGATCCGTCCCGTCCACTCTTCCCAATAATGCTTCTCTCTCAAGGGCCGGCGCGGTTTCAACTTGTTGTTCATTACCGTTCCCCCTTCGGTCTGTTCCATAACAACCATCCTTCTATAGTAGAATTCATGCAAAATATGGGATTAATCCAGAGCAAACCGCGCAAAGAGGCAGGACCTGGGTCCGCCTCTCTCGCTGTATGCGCAAGTTCAAAGATTATTGAGTCACAGTGCCTGCTGCGTCACGTTTTACTTTCATGCCGGATACTGGGATGTAACCAAGCTCCGTCACGTCGTTTTGTTGAATTTCGTCACTCAGGATGTAGTCGAGGAATGCTTTTGTTGCTGCATCCGGGTCACCTTTGGTGTACATGTGCTCGTAAGCCCATACCGGATAAGTTCCTGCTTCTACGTTTTCAACCGTTGCTTCTACACCTTCGTATTTCAAAACTTGCAGGCTGTCATCCAGGTAGGACAGAGCCAAGTAACCAATTGCGCCCGGCGTTTCAGCTACGAGCTTTTTAACTGTACCAGAGGAATCTTCCTGAATAGAACCTTGGATATCTTCCACTTTTGTTCCCAGTGCAAAGTTCTCGAATGTTGCACGAGTACCGGAGCTGCTAGGACGGTTTACGATAACGATGGCTTGATCTTTACCGCCAACATCTTTCCAGTTTGTGATTTTACCAGAGAAAACGTCGATCAGTTGTTGCTTCGTCAAATCTTGTACACCTGCATCTTTGTTGCTTACTGGAGCGATGGCTACAACAGCCACTTGGTGGTCTTTCAGTTCGCTTACTTTTGCTGCGTCATCGATTTTCTCTTCTGCAAATACGTCAGAGTTACCGATTGTAGCTTGTCCTTCGGATACTTGTGTCAGACCTGTACCACTACCGCCGCCTTGCACTTGTACCATCACGTTCTTATATTCATCAACTGCCATAAATTTTTGTCCAGCTTGCTCTACCAGAGGTTGCAGTGCTGTTGATCCAACAGCGAGAATGTTACCACTAAGTTCAGTAGCAGTTTCTCCTGTGGAACCATTGCTTCCCTCTGTACCAGCGTCATTTTTCGATCCGCATGCTGCGAGTACCAGTACGAACGTTAAGGTCATCAAAATGAACGGCAACTTTTTAAACATGTTTTGTTTTCCTCCCCCAAATTAGTGACGGCGATTTGCTTTTATTTTTGTTCACCATCAACTCTTTATTCATTGTAGTTGCGTTATGTCATCTCAAAATCAATGTTTTGTAAACGCAATGTTAAAAATGTTTACTGTGGATTGAAATACATCTGTGACAAATTGCGCTGAAGTGGCCGCTCCGGGAACGGACGTTGTTTCAATCGCTGTTATCCCCGGATTTATATGATTTACTTTTCTCAAGGAATACATCCGGGGATAAAGGCGAACGCTTCGCTTTTACACAATCGTTCCGTTCCCTGCGCTGTGTCAGCGCTGGTGGGGTCCCAGGCATTTTAATCCTCAGCCTGGGGACGGCAAAAGAGAAGGCCAGCACTATAGAAAGCTGGCCTTTATGTACACGCTTTAATGTAGAAAGGGAATTTGTTTCTTCTATAGAAGAAACAAAAAAACTGCCTCATAGCTGGTAGGTAGCACCAGCGTGTGAGAGCAGCTTTTTACAATAAGTTGGATCATATGATGATTGCTAAAGTAAAATACGATTTTACTAACTCAAAATCCATAGCCATAACGCTAATCCGGCCAAGGTGATTAATAGTGTGGGAATGGTTAAGATGATGCCTGCCTTGAAATAATATCCCCATGTAATCTTCACACCTTTGCGGGACAGCACATGCAGCCACAGTAATGTGGCAAGTGAACCGATTGGCGTCATTTTGGGACCCAGATCGGAACCAATCACATTAGCATAGATCAGCGCCTCACGCACAATACCTTCGGTGTGTGCACCCTGAATCGCGAGTGCGTTAATTAACACGGTGGGCAAGTTGTTCATTACGGATGACAATATCGCTGCGATCATGCCCATCCCCACTGAAGCTGCCAACAGGCCATGGTCTGCGATGGCATCAAGCCAGCGGCTCAGGTGATCGGTTAAACCGGCATTACGCAACCCATACACCACGATATACATGCCCACCGAGAACACGACAATGGACCATGGTGCTTCTTTGATCACGCGTTTCAGGTCCACAGCTTCGCTCTTTCTTGCCAATATAGCGAACAAAAGAGCTACGGCACCGACGATAACCGATACGGGAATCGGCAAAAACTCACTGGAGGCATAGGCCACGAGCAGCAGCACCAGCATGAACCAAGCGATGCGGAACATCCGCGGATCACGAATAGCTTCCCGTGGATCACGTGCGGCAGAGATATCGTAGCGAAGCGGGATGCTTTTGCGATAAAACAAGAACAACATCCCAGTACTCGCCACGATGGAAAAGAGATTAGGTACGATCATCCGCACCGCATATTCCACAAATGTAATACCGAAATAATCGGCAGATACGATATTCACCAGGTTGCTAACGACCAGCGGTAACGACGTTGTATCCGCGATAAATCCACTAGCCATAACAAAGGCAAGCACCATGCGCTCATCGAACTTCAAAGCACGTACCATCGCGAGCACAATCGGGGTAAGAATGAGCGCAGCACCATCATTGGCGAAGAGCGCCGACACCGCCGCGCCGAGCAAAATGGAATAGATAAAGAGCCTACGTCCATTTCCTCCTGCCAACCTTGCCATATGAAGAGCGGCCCATTCGAAGAAACCTGTCTCATCGAGTATTAATGAAATCATGATAATGCCGACAAAAGCGAGCGTTGCATTCCATACAATGGATGCCACATCAGATGCATCGTTCAGACTGACGACACCACACATCAATGCTAGCAGAGCCCCACCCATGGCGGACCAACCAATACCTAATCCGCGTGGTTGCCAGATAACCAATGTGATGGTCAGGACAAAAATCAGAATTGCTACATATGTCATAAAGCCTCCTGCGCCGCTGTATTCATCATGTTTTGGAGCATGATATGAGAATGGCCTGCCAGATATGATTACACCGCAATTATTGCGGATAAACCAGACGCTATAGTTATACAGGGCTGCAGGAGAAATGTCTATCTTTATTTCCTTCTAATTTCTATAGAAACTGAGATAAAAGATATCGCCTAATGGTTAGGACTTGTCCCCATCCTTCGGCGTGTCCTCCACCATTTTGAACATACCCAACAATCCTTGTAGTTGCTCCGCCATACTGTTCAGATGTGCTGAAGACGAAGCGATCTCCTCCACAGATGCCAGCTGTTCCTGTGAAGATGCCGAGACGGATTCCGTATTCGCAGCAGATTCTTGGGTCACAATCGAAATATTGTTCATTGCTTTGGCAACGTGGGAGGCACCATTCTCCAATTGCTTCGTTGTTTCGGACAAGTCATCCAGCGTATGAACAGCATCCTCTACAGCCTCCCGAATCTGTGCAAAGGATTGTCCGGACGTATTCACGGCCTGAATTCCGTCTCCAACCCGAGTCTGAGCTGCATTCATAGCGTTCAGGGCAGCATCCATATCCTGACGGATATTATGAACGAGTTGACCAATCTGCGCAGCCGAGCTTCCCGATTCCTCTGCGAGCTTCCGTACCTCTCCCGCTACAACTGCGAAGCCACGGCCAGCATCTCCCGCTCTTGCCGCTTCAATGGAAGCATTCAGAGCCAGCAGATTGGTCTGTTTTGAAATTGTGGCAATCACATCTACCATACTGCCGATCTCAACGGAGCGTGCATTCAGTGACTGAACCACCGTCGCCAGCTGTTCCACCGTTTCTTGAATGCTATTCATCTGCTCTACTGCGTGACCTGCAGCCTCATTACCTGAATATGCCGCTCCAGATGTATGCCGCATATTCGTTGTAATGGATTGCACTCGCTCAGACATCATGCGAACATCTTCCGCCATTTGTCTCATTTGTCCTGATCCATCCGTTACACTCTTCACTTGCCGCTCGGCACCCTCGGCAAGTTCCTGAATTGCCATCGTTGAATGCTCAATGGCCTTGGTTGTTTGATCCGCACTAGCGGACAATTCCTGTGAGGAGGCAGATACCTGCTCTGCCGTTTCCTGCACACCCAGAATCATCATGCGCAGATTGTCGACCATCCGTTCAAAGTACTTCGCCAGATCGCCTACCTCATCTTTGCGTCCTGTGTCCAATTTCACCGTCAGGTCGCCTTTACTTACGGATCTGGCGGATTCCTGCAGACGTTTAATCGGACGCAGCATCGAACGTGTAAACCAGATAATGAAGATCAGAGTAAGTAATGTGGCAGCCAGGATAACGATGAGTGTAGCCATCCGAATGTCTTTACTTGCATTGGATACTTCGCTTTTGAACATTGTACCGCCAATTTTCCACCCGGTTTCCTCATTCGTAGAGAAAATCATGGTTTTGGGATCATCATTATAGATATAGCTGAACTCACCTTCCTTGCTATCGAACATTGGATCCAGCGTTGTTGTTTGTTCTTGTGTACCAGCTTCCACGACTGGGGATACGACATAATTTTTGTCTGCATCCAAGATGACGACATACCCTTCTTTGCCAACCTTAATGGATGCCTGTTTTTGAAGCTCTGTTAGATCCATGGATAAACCAATAACACCGGATTGATCATCAAGCGTTTTGGAGACAAAAACAACAGCAATGCCGTCCGTATTTTTGGATACAGGTGAAACTACTGTAGTGCCTGGCTTCTCTATTGCTAGCTTGTACCATTCGCGTTCCCGGGGATCATAGGGCGACCCTTGTGAGCTTCCCGCAGATTCCTTACCACGGACCATGACTCCCTCTTTGGTTCCCACAAAAATATTTAAAGCATCCGGATGTAAACCCAGATACTGTTTCAATTTCATTTCAAGCTCAGGACTTTCATTTTGTCCTTTAATCATGTCTTTCTCAATCAAACTGGCAAAATAATTGATATCATGAATCTTCGCATCCACATGTGTCCCAATGATTGAATTCGTTGTGTCTACACTTTGTTTGGCACTGTCCATCAGTTGGTCTTCCACCGTATGATCAGCGATAATCAGCGTAACGATCCCAATGGCTAGACTCGGCAAGAGCAGAACCGCCAGGAAGGATACCAATAATTTGTTCCTTATGCTCCAGACGAAGCCTTTTTTCTTTTTGTTTTTCTTTTTCGGTTTATTATCTTTTGGCTTGGCTGGCTTGGTTGCTGCCTTAACTTGCTCATTCCCCTGAGTGTTCCCCATTTTGCTTCTCCCCCTCCAAATATAAATCTGCCCTTTTTCTTTTTTATGTAGGACCTCCCCAACCTAATTAAATAAGGTGTCACATAGACGCCCATCTAATCTAAAGGCCTATCCTATATATCGGTTGGATGAGCGTATTTATAAATTTACATAGCATGACAAACAAGCCACTCCGATCATGCGAAGTGACTTGTTTGTACATCCGTATTTTATTGTTTATGCAGATGTTTTTCCGTAGGGACCTTGTGGCGGATATGCGGTTGGCTTACCAAAATAATACCCTTGTGCCAAATCAATACCCACGGATCGACAGAAATCAAATTCCTCGATTCGTTCAATGCCTTCGGCAAGTACCCGCCCCTCAAATCGACGCGACATCTCAACAATATTGATAATTTGCTGCTGTTTGTTCAAATCATGATCACAATGATCAATGAGGCTCCGATCTATTTTGACAAAATCCGGCTTCAGCCGATTCATTACTTCGATCGTCGAGAATCCGGCCCCCACGTCATCCAAGGCAACCGACATTCCATGAGAACGATACACCTCAAAAATATGCTGCAGGATGGACATATGCTGAATCTGTTCCGTTTCCACCACTTCAAACACAAAATCCTTAGGGTCTAGCGAAAGGCGTTCAATCGTCTCAAATGTGTGCGTCAGGCAGTATTCGGGGTTATAGATGGAGGAAGGCAGGAAATTCACAAAACGTTTGACACCATGCGGTAAAAGAACGGCACTCGTCTCGATGGCAGCAACACGTGCTGTCCGATCCAGAAAAGAATGCAATCCGGTATCCCTTGCAACTTCAAATAATTCATATGCACTGAAGGGTCTACCCTGTTCAGCAGGACGAAGTAAAAATTCAAATCCGATAATCTGCTCCGATGCATCTACGATCGGCTGCATATGACTGCTGAATTGATGTTCCAGGATAACAGAAACCAGATCAGCATGTTTGAGGCGAGCTTCCTGCATGGATAGACTAATCCAGCTATCAGCATCGGCCTGGCCATACAGTGGAGTGACCTGAACCGTTAACATATCTGGCAGGGTCGCTTCAATCTTGAGAATATCCTCAATACAACGTTTTACAGATTCAAGATTCAAAAAATGCATCCAGATGAGTTCATCCGAATGTTCGATATGTCTTCCCTGCTTTTGCAGTGCTTCCAGCAAAGCGGGGGAGATGGGACGCATATACAGGGTACCTTGATCCTCTATAGGATGAATTGGACTGCAGCCACTGCAATTCATGTAGAACCCCCTTGCCAGTTTGTGATTCTATCTCATTAATGTTTACTGGTATATACCCAAAGTTTGTAAATATTATAGCATGGGTCTTGAAATTTATCTCTACTGTTTTGATGACATCAACTATGACGGTTACTGATGCATTAACGTATCAGCATAGCATGAAAAAGACCGACAGTCTGATGACTGTCGGTCTTCATTTACCGCTAATTAATCTTAAGAAGCGGGAATTACGATTTTCTGTCCAACTTTAAGATTATGCACATTTGTAATTTTATTTACGGAAACCAGCTTGCGCCAGTCCACACCGTATTTCAAGCCGATGCGGTAGAGGTTATCTCCTTTTTTCACTACATGAACCACTTTGCCGCCTGCTGGTTTCTCAGGTTGTGGCTTGGTTGTAGGTTTAGTTGGAGTTGGGTCTGGTTTCGTAGGCGTTGGAGCAGGCTCCGTACCTGTTTCTGGAGTCGTTGTTGCTTCTCCTGTCAATTTCAAGCCATACTCAGCAAAACCGTCTTTGTTTGTCCCAATGAAGGACATCGCCGGGTTCGCTTCAACCAATGCTTTGGCATCTGGGGAAGACGCGAACACCACTTCAAGATCGTTAAGTGCAGCTGCTGTTACACCTGCAGAAGGCTTAATTGGCGCAAGCGACCAGTTGCCATCTGCTGCCGGGTTAATCGTTTTGTTCTCACGGATGTAATCAATGATCACTTGACGGTTCTCATCCGGTGCAGCCAAGACGATACGTTTACCGTCTGGGTTAGCCAGTTTGGACGAAGAAGCACGATAGTTATTCGTTGCCACGATGAATTTTTGTGCTGGATCAACCGGTTTACCATTGAAGCTCAGGTCTTTAATCCGGTTGGCAGATGCATTTACAATCGTTGCTTTGCCATCGTATTTCGCTGGTTGTGTTACATCAATTTGGTACGTAACACCATCGATAACGTCGAAGTTATACGTTGGGAAGTCCATATTGACCAATTGTTGCTGTCCACCTTTTGCCGGATCGATCTGGTTAAATTGGCCAGCAGACCATTCCAACCATTCTTTCAGCTCAGCGCCATTCACCAATACGGCATGTACCGTATTTGGATACACGTACAAGTCAGCTACGTTTTTAATCGCAATGGTGCCTTTAGGGATATTCGTGTAATACGATGCGCCTGAACGTCCGCCTGCTTTGAACGGAGCGCCTGCAGACAATACAGGAATATCTTCGTATTCTGTTCCTTGCATATGTTTTTCAACATACCATTTCTGTGCATTGGTTACGATCTGAATGGATGGATCATCCTGAACCAGTGCAAAGAAGCTGTTGATTGGAGCTGTCGTTTCGCCGACTGGGCCACGCACATACTCAAGCGTACCTTCATGTTCGTCATGAACAGCATCAACGATCTCTTGATCAGCATCTACCAGAGCTTTTTTGTTAGCTGTGTCATAGATAGGGCGTGCCTCCACTTTGGAGTCTGCCACTTTCCATTTGCCGTCTACCAGTTCCAGATCCAGATCGATAATTCCAAGGTGGTCACCCCAGAAGCCTGGCTCTACAGCAGGAACGCCATTAATTGTACCTTTTTCAAGGTCTACACCTTTTTTACCGGCAAAATCAGCGCTCGGGAATACTTTATGGGCATGTCCGAAGAGAATGGCATTAATGCCCTCAACCTGGCTCAGATACAATACCGAGTTTTCCATCAGATCCGTTTGCGGAATATCTTCAAAACCGGAGTGAGGAATAGCTACAATAATGTCGGCACCTTCAGCCTTCATTTTAGGAATGAATTTTTTCGCAGTAGCGATAATGTCTTTGGCAATGACTTTGCCTTCCAGATTAGCGCTGTCCCACTGCATGACTTGTGGTGGTACAAATCCGATGACACCCACCTTGATGGTGTGCTCTTTGCCACTCTCATCGGTAACTTTTTTGTCTAAAATTTTATACGGGGTAAAATAGTTCTTGTCATTCGTCTCATCGTCGTCACCGTCATCTACATATACGTTGGCATTGATGTAAGGGAAGTTCGCACCTTCCAGCGTCATGTCAAGGAAATCCAAACCATAGTTAAACTCATGGTTACCGATGTTTCCTGCATCATAATCGAGCAGGTTCATCGCTTTATATACAGGGTGAGTCTCACCCTTTTTGAGTGGATCAATCTTCGCTACATAATCCCCGAGCGGATTACCCTGGATCAGGTCACCGTTGTCGAACAGCAAGCTGTTCTTTGCTTCGTCACGGGCTTTTTTGATCAGCGTAGCTGTCTTCGCCAGACCATACTGGTCTGTCTCTTTGTCGGAATAGTAGTCATAGTTAATCAGGTTGTCGTGAATGTCCGTTGTTTCCATGATCCGCAATTTAACCTTGGTAGCGTCCGCAGCCGATACAGGTACCGGAAATACCGCAAGCACGTTTAATGCAACCAAAGCGGCAGTCAGGCTTGATAATACTTTTTTACTCTTTCTCAAAATAACCCCTCCCGGTTATGTACATTGAATCATGCATTAGTGAGCAAACGAATAAGCGCAGAAATGCGAAAGATCTCATGGGTTGTGCGTACTGATTTCCTGATCGTATGGTTCAGAATTCCAGGTTAGTTTATCTCACATGAACATCTATTCATATCTGTGCGTATCGTTTACATTCCAAATCATAACGCAATGTTCAGTCATTGAAAAGCATTATTTTTTACGTTATCCGCACATACCTACCCCAGTTTACAATAACATGCGTGATTTCGACATATTTTGCATGTTTTTGGATGAAAATAGTTTACTCACGCTGTTAAAAACGTATATTACATGTGGCTTACATCTATATCCATATTAGCTGAATCGACCCATATCAAAAAACCGTGAAGCCTTCTGGCGTTCACGGTTTGCTATATCTTTTCCAAATAGTCGGCACGGCCTTCCACTTAGAAAAGGTGATTTTCAATATCTAAAATTGTTACTCCCACACCTGATGCTCATGATCTTTGCCGATGTATTCAATCCGTTTTGGGGTAATGTCCAGAATGACATAATTGGGATCGTTCGGGCCGTCAAACCAAGCTTTTAGTTCATCATTCCATACCTGTTCGCGTAAACCTTCATTTTTCGTCACTTCGCATGTTCCTTCAATCTCAACCACTTCCTTGGAGCCGCCCGCTTCATATCCTAGCAAAAGGCTGACGTTTGGATTATTCTCCAGCTCCTCTACCTTGTGCGTACGGCGGTTTGTCGCCAGATGAATGTTCATTCCATCGTTGAAAAGCGCCATATAGCGGGATTTCGGTTTACCGTTCTCCACCGTGGAGAAACTGCAAAAAGGGTTGTTTTCCAATGCTTTTACAATGTTTTGTTCCAATTCAGTCTGGTTCATGGGACATGCTCCTTTCGATTTGGGGGATATTTGAAGAGCCTTGTAGGCGGCCGTTACGGGTACGGATCGTTCTTTCGATCGCTGTTATCCCCAGATTTTTTTGAAATCCTATTTCATAGGATAAAATCCGGGGATAAAGGCGAACGCTTCGCTTCTACAGAATCGATTCCGTCTCCTTCACTACGTCTACTGTTCTTTCAAATTGAGGAGTGGGTAAGCTAAAGTTCAAATCAAAACCTGTCGACGCCTCAACTTTGCAGGTTTTGTTTCCTTAGGTTTTTTATCCACTCCGCTGCCGTGTATAAGTACAGTCAGCTTACGTTAGGTGTAATAAGCCTGTACTTATAGTGTACCCACCTCATCTATGGTGAATCCATGAACCGGTTCGTAAACGTGACAGTTTTGGAAAAGTTATTTATAAAAATGTGTACATAAAGGAAGCATTTCGTGACCCTATGGATTAATTTTTAATTCAAATCCCCAAGATAAATACGTGAAGACGCCTGATCCAGTAACAACTCACCAATTGTTTTCGGATATAGGCGAACCTTGGACAGCTCTTCAAGCGAAATCCATTCTACGGCTACCTGATGGTCGTCTGGGCTGGAGCCTTCAAAGATTGTAGCTTTCGGATCAATCAATCTGCATTCAAAATAAAATTCAACCTGGTGGACATCGGCATCCCACTCGGCAAATTCATGGTTTTTTCCGATATACTCCCGGATATGCAGCAATTCTCCCACAGTCACTGCCTGTCCAATCTCCTCCAGACATTCACGGGCAACGGCATCCTTAAGTTCTTCGCCTTTCTCCTGTCCTCCGCCGGGGAAAACATAAGCGTCACCATATTGATCCTCCAGCCGGATCACCAGCAAACGTCCATCCTGTACAATAACGGCCTTTGCCGAATTACGTATCGGTTTCATGCTCTAATTTCACTCCTTACAAACTCTTATAGATCGACCTCTGGCCCTCGGTTACCTTAGCAATCATCTAGTAACTCCAGGTGCAGAAAGGTTAATTCCATCAGATTCAAGCAACGTACGTATCTCTTGAGCAAATGCAAGGGCATGAGCTCCGTCGCCGTGAATGCAAATTGTCTCTGCCTTTATGGATACAGGTGTACCTACCGTCGACACAACGATTCCCTCTTTCACCATGCGCAGCACTTGAGCAAGAGCTTGTTCGGTCTGCTGAATGACAGCCCCGGGCTGACTGCGTGGGGTTAGAGTCCCATCCGGTCCGTAGGTTCGATCCGCAAAAACTTCACTGACACTGCGCAGTCCAATGCGATCCGCTGCCTGTATCAGCGCACTTCCGGCCAGGCCATAGAGGTACAGTTCCGGTTGCACCTTATAAAGCGCCTCGGCGATTCCCTCAGCGAGTTGATTATCTTCAGCAGCCATGTTATACAAGGCTCCATGAGGCTTCACATGATGCATACGCCCCCCGTATGAACGGACAAAAGCATCCAGCGCACCAATCTGATACACAACCATGTCATAGGCTTCCCGTGGTGTAATATCCATACGTCTTCTGCCATAACCCTGCAAATCCGGCAGACCGGGATGGGCGCCGATGGCAACCTGATGCTCTAATGCTTGCTGTACGGTTTGCCGCATCGTTGCCGGGTCACCCGCATGAAATCCACAAGCGATGTTGGCTGAAGTGATTAGCGGCAGAATCGACTCATCCGACGCCATCCGGTACACCCCGTAACTTTCGCCAAGGTCACAGTTGATATCCACCGTGTTCATTGATGGTCCCCCATTTCTGCCAATCTCCTGCGAATCAGCTGATCGGTTAGTCGCCACTCCAACTCCTGTTCCAGGAATAGCTGCTGTGCTTCTTCATATGTAATCCGTTCAAAAGTAACCCGCTCCCCTGGCTTTGCCTGTGCCAGTATCGGTAAATCTACGCGTGCCACCTGTGCGATCACAGGATAGCCCCCGATAGTCTGATGATCGGCCATCAATATGATGGGCTGACCATCTGCTGGAACCTGAACTGTACCATAGGTGACGGCTTCGGACAGCCGATCCATTGGTTGAACGAGTTCTAGCTTTGCACCCTCCAATCGATAACCCATCCGATCCGATTGAGGAGAGATTACATATCGTTCTTTATGGAATCGTTCCAGACTATCTTCATTAAACTCTGCACTGTCTTTGCCCGGCATGACACGAATAACAGGTTCAGCATGGTAGGCGGGCCATTCCCTGCTGGACAAATACCAGGCAGGTGCATGCATCCGCCAGTTATTCTTTTCAGCTTCTACAATCAATCCATGCAACGCCGCTTGCGCTTCACGAGAAGCTTCCCCCACAGACAACCTGTCTCCCACCTTCAAGGCACGTCCTTTAAACCCACCAAAACCTGTCTTGAGATCCGTGCTTCTACTGCCCATGATCTCAGGTACCACGATTCCACCAGCAATCGCCATATAAGACCGCAAACCGGAACGGCATCGTCCAAATCTCAGCACACTTCCAGCAAGCAACACGACCGGACGCCATAGTGGAACAGACAGACCATCCACGGTTGCTGTCAGATCCGCACCACATAAAGAGATCAGCCGATTTTCATGGAATCGAAGCTCCGGTCCCGTCATCGTCATCTCCAGCACAGCTGCATCGCGGGAATTCCCAACCAATGCATTGGCTGCTATGGCCGCAAAGGTATCCATAACCCCGCCCGGATGAATTCCATACCGGCGAAATCCCATTCTCCCTTCGTCCTGAACGGTTGATAACAAACCTGGGCGAATGACTTCAATACTCATCGTTCGCCCTCCTTTTGTTCCAGATACTCCTGAAGTGAAATCGATGCAAAACGAACCCGATCCCCTGCTGCCAGCAGGCTTGGTAGATTTTCCATCGGACGAAATAGCGCCAGCGGTGTGCGGCCGATACATTGCCATCCGCCGGGAGTCGTCACCGGATAAACTCCCGTTTGTTTGCCACCAATGCCCACCGTTCCCGCCTCAACTCGAAGCCGAGGTGTAGGTCGTCTGGGCGTGGCGATCTTCTCCGATAATCCGCCCAGATAAGGAAAACCCGGCGCGAATCCGATCATGTGAACCAGGTAATCTCCGGATGTATGAATAGCTATGACCTCATCTGGCGTAAGCCCATGTTCAGTAGCGACATATTCCAGATCAGGACCCAATTCACCACCATAACATACGGGAATAATGATCGTTCTGGGTTCAGCCAGCGTTGCCTCTTGCATCTTGTTCAACTCATGAAGCAGCCTTCCGCATACCTCGTGGTACGGGGAAATCAACGGATCATAGAATAGCGTTACCGATGCAAACGAAGGTAACCACTCCAAGATGCCCGGTAGTTGGCTCTTTTCCAGCAAAGTACATACCGACATCACCCTCCGGTGCACCGCTTCGGATATCGCGTCCCCACAACGGATCATAACCCCTGTTTCGCCCAAAGGAGACAGCACATCCTCAGTCCATGAATACGACAGTTCAGTCATGCTATCACCCTCCTTCTCCACAAGTTTATAGTCCCTTGATCATTTTTTCTCCAAAGCCTGCAAAATAAGTGAACGAACAGCGGGAAAGGGCTCTGCTTCTTCTGTCCGTATGGCAAGATAGAGCGTCTGCAGAAAAACGCGCACATTCAAGCTCATCTGGCTGATCTCCAGAAGCGATTTCCCCTCCTTCTTATCGTTTGGATTCAGTGAATCGATCCAAGACGAAATATCGTTTTGCTCCAGCAGATTGCGACCAAGGATGGTGACCACTGCATGAGCAATCCGTTGATCCTCATCATGGATATAGACTACACTTGATTCGGTAATTTTCACAGTGAGCGCATGCAAAAGCTCCCGCAAGGCGGCCCGCTCCATATAAGGCGACTGTGCAAGATCTTCAACCGCATCTGCCGCGTGTGCCGGGGCGTGCGCCCAGCCCTTATCATCGGTATAGCCACGAACATCTTTTTCACGCTCCAGATACGTGGTCAACCGATGATGAATAACCTCTATATCTTCCTTTTTCAGAAAAGGCCGCTGACGATCTACACTCAGAATTGGAGGCAGGAGCAGCACAGAGAAGGTTCGGGTAAACACACTGTCCGTGCCTTGTTCTCCAATACCATGAAAAAGATGCTGATCATCCAGCGCCATCTGTAACAGCTGAATGAGCTGTTCTTCCGAAAATACACCCTGTCCAATCCAGGTCGCAAACGTAACATAGATCAATTCATCCCGCAGAACCGGGTCTGGACTGCCAATATGCTGCATCATATGCAGAGCCAATTCGTAAGGATGTTCCACTTCATGGGCGGATAGGTTAGCCGACTGAATCTGCCGCAATTTCTGTTTTAATGCCAGAGCATCCATCTATCACAACTCCTTGGAGGAGTCCAAATGTACACTGCAATTGTATAGCTCACATTGCCAAGACTCCGTTTCCCAAGAAATTCGGGTGATCGACGTGTTGGACAGCTTTGCACTCACATCAAGTTCAGGCACCAGACCTCGCAGTGTATTACGGAGAATAGCGCCATGGCTGACAACGATCACTCTTCCATTGGGATGCTGACGTACAATATCTTCTATCGCGGCACTGCCCCGAATCGTACCTGCATTCGCAAGCTCCCGGCCCAAATCGAGATCACTCCAATCCGCTCCCCATTGGGCAACTCGTTCAGCTTCGGTCGTACCCTCCACCTGCCCACCGCCCATTTCACGCAACCTCGGATCCAAGTGAATCTCCTGTATTCCCAAACGGTCGCCAATGATGCGAGCCGTCTCACTTGCACGCTCCAGATCACTTGCATAGATGGCATCCCACGTTTCCTCACTCAGTCTTGCAGCAAGCAATAGTGCCTGTTCTCTGCCTTCCTGATCCAGCGGATTATCCGTCTGTCCCTGCGAACGTTTTTCCTTATTCCACGCCGTGCTTCCATGGCGAATTAATGCGATCTGTGTCATTGCTGTTCCTCACCTTTACCTTTTTCTATGCGCAATTCATCATCTGTAAAATGCTTTCGTGCCTTCGGCTTGGCAAATTTGCCGCCATTATATTGACTAGTACCGTTTCTCGGAATGGAAAGACTGTTCCATGCGGTTTCTTTGAGCATTTTGGCTGCATAGATAATCTGCCCCACATGATAGGGGTAATGCGCCAATTGCCGGATAATTGCTTCCATGACGGTATGTCCTTCATTGCGAATATATATAATATGAGACAGTTGCTCCGGTGTAAACGAACGAATGGCTCCAAGTAGACAGTTCCAGCCTTCCTCCCATTTGGCGAGCAGCTCTTCCCGAGTCGAAATATCATTCACAAATTCCGCATCACGTTCACGCCATGGCTTTTCTCCATCGGTTGTCAGTACATCCGTCCAACGGGACAGCATATTGCCCCATAGATGCTTCACAATAACTGCAATACTGTTGGCATCTTCATTCCAGGATTGAAATAGTTGCTCAGATTCCAGTTGCTCCATGGCCTTTTCACCAAGCTGTTTGTAATACAAAAATTGCTTCTCGGCTGTATCCAGAAATACCTGATTCATATCCACACGTTCACAACCCTTCGCAAAATGTCTTTATTCAGGAAAAGAAAACGTCCCGTCCTCATTTGGTTCAAAGGAAATGACTTTCCGTACAGCATCCAAATTAAGTTCACCATAAATATGTGGAAATAGTTCATTCAACTCATACAGGTCCTCATACACCAGTTCCGGCTTCAAGGCCCTCTCATCAATACCAATCAATAACAAATCCGTACGTCCTTGATAAAATTGAGCCGCTACCCATGGAATCTGTTCTTTAGTGGAACAATGAATGAAACCGTCCGTCTCCAGGCTATCCGGTGCATACACGCTCTGCTTGGATACCTGCTCCCATACCGCTTGGGAAATAATACTGTAGATCATTGTTCCGCCTCCTTCAATTTCTTCTATGTATCCTGTACGTCATTGGAAGTATTATAGATCATCCCGGATACGGGAGTACAATTTTTGATCTGTAAACACACCTTTGATCTTCAACTGTTTACGCAGCAAACCTTCATACGACATGCCCATCTTCTCCATCACTCGTGCAGAGCCGATGTTGCCTGCATTGCATGTCCCCTCCAGCCGATTGCAGTCCAATTCCTGAAAACAATATTCAACAATCGGCTGCATCACTTCTGCTGCGAGGCCTTTGCCCCAACAACTGCTGGCAATCGCGTACCCCAGTTCAGCACTTTGCATGGATTCATTCAGATGAAAAATGCCACCTCGCCCGATCAGCTTCCCCGTTTCCTTCAGAATAAAGGCCCATATATAGACCGTTTTCTTCTCATAATTATCTAACACTCTTTGAATATATTGAACGGAGTCATCCAACGTCTCATGACAGTTCCACAAACTTTGCTGACTCACTTTCGGATCGGAGGCAAACATAAAATAATCATCGAGGTCGTTGAGCGTAAGACGTCTCAGTACCAACCGATCTGTCTCAAATTCGGGTGATTCCGTAAAAAGCTTCTCTACATTCACTTAAGTCCCTCCCCATTATCAAGCCTTCTTATTTCTCAGGAAATAACGATCAATCCCATACACACACAGAATGCCAACAGCATACCTCAGCAGATCCATCACCAGAAATCCACGTCCCAAAATAAGCGCACCCAGCACCGTTGAACGCACTTCGTTCAGCCAAGGGGTTTGAATCATTTGCGAACATTCAACGGCCCAGCTAAAAATCAGGCTCACGATCAGCGCCAACTCTTTGCTGCGATTAATCCAAATCATGCTTACCCCAAAATAGATCATCGCTGCCCACAAGGCATCACCGAAATGCTCATGCACAAAATCCGGTAAAAGTTCACCATAGTGTCTGGATGCCAACCCTGCCGCCATGGTTATGATCACTGCGATGAAATAAATCAGCCTCTCTTTGAAAAATGCCTTCATCATCGATCAAATGCCTTCATCAAGCACTTGTAAAATAAAATCCGTTTTGGCAGCGGTATACGCTTCTCTGTCATCCTTATTCTCATCAGCAAGTTTAGCTTTCAAGGCTGCGTAAACCTCTACCAGATCTGGGCGTTGTCTCAGCACATCCCGAAACTGGATTTGGCGATCCCAACGTTCCTCTCCTGGGCGCATCAGATGAAGATGTACAGCCCTTTTACCATCCTTCACTCTGACCCAGAAACGTCTATACTCCCGACCATCCAGTTCAGGCGGAACGTAGTTCCAGCCTACCGGATTCAGCTGATCTGCAATCATGTCCATGTCCTCCCATGACTGCACCTCTCCCATCAAATCAATAATGGGCTTGGCGGGCAATCCCGGGATGGACGTGCTTCCGATATGTTCAAATTTATGAATATTGAGCTGCTGTAATAGTTCTCTGAGCTGACGAATCTCTTCCTGAGCCTGTAGGCCCCACATAGGGTTGGCTTCAACAATCTCTACCGATTCTGTCGCCCATGCAGGCCAATTTTCCGGTTGCAGATGATCTGTCATTCAGATGCTCCCTCCTTTGCAGGACTGAATTTCAATCGGTATTGTTCCAGGTACTTCGTATGGGATCGTTTCTTCCCGTCCTCAACTGAAGAATTCAGTTTTCATCACATCCAATTTTTTATACTTAAAAGGGGCGTATGTCTACGCCCCATCTGTTTCTGTTCACGATGATGAATTTATTTCATTTGATATGCTTCATTTGTTGAAACTTTATTTTACCGTTACCGGTATAGTAACTTTTTTATTGCCCCACTTGGCAGTGATGGATGTTTTGCCTTTACCCACGGCCACAATCTTGCCGCCCGTTACTGTGGCTACACTTGGTTTGGTGCTGCTCCATACGGCACTGCTCGTTACAATCGTGGTTTTGCCTGTATCATACTGCGCCATCACACTCAGTGTTGTACTTGCCTGTGGCGATAAAATGAGTGTTTTCTGGCCTGTAATCAGTTTTTTGAGCAAAGGAACAACGGTAACCTCTGCCTTTATTGTCTGATTTTGATAAGTTCCTGTCAAGGTGGCTTGTCCTTCCGTCAGTGTTTTGACTGTACCATTCTTGACGATGGCTACATTATTGTTGGAAGAGGTCCACGTTACCTGTTTCGAAAGATTAATCGTTTTCCCATTGGCATATGTACCGATTACCTTCAACGCTTTCGATTTCTTAATATTCAGCTGCATGACAGCAGGAGTTACTTCGACTTTGGTAATCTCGTCCGTGATCGCTACGGGAACTTTAACCGTCTCTGAGCCATATTTGCCTTGTAACAGCACTCTGCCAGGCGTGATTCCTTTGATTTTACCACTCTCCAGCACCGCTGAGGCACTCGACACCGTCCATACAATCTCGGATGTGACGTCTTCTTCCTTGCCGTTTGCACGCACAATGCTTACTTTGGGCAGCGCACTTTCACTACCTTTGACAAAATTATAGGAACTTGGCGAAGCTTTGATGCTTTTAATTTTATCCTGAACCTTAACAAGCAATTGCGCTTTGGCGCCATCTACCTGTGCGTATATCGTCGCTTCTCCCGCTGCCACAGCCTTCACTTTGCCTTTAATAATGGTGGCAACAGCTTCGTTACTCGTGGACCATGTGACGCCTCCAGTAACATCCTGCTTATTATCAAACCCTTCAATAACCGCCATTACCTGAAGCGTAGTTGTCTGGGATACACTCATCTGTTGCGGACTACTGTTGGTAATCTCGATAGATGTCACGTCACCCGTGGCTGCTAGGGCAAACGAAGGAGCCAGTAATACCAATACTAAAATAAAGGCCAAGCTGCCTCGTATTGCTAATTTCATTCCATTCATTGCAATCTTCATCTCCTGTAATCCAATATTTTACTTCTATTATATTATATCGGAAACTCATTACATAAAAGTGAATATCCCAAATAAGTAGAGGCATTCTGCAAGTCATTAGGAAGTGACTGAAGAATGCCTCTTTATTTAGAAGAAGAACGGGATTGTAACAGGTTGCAACCCTATATAAATTAAACTATTCATTTACACAGAAACGGAGAGGACAGAAAAAACCTGGAAAAGCGAAGCGTTCGCCTTTATCACCGGATCTTCCCCTTGAGAAAAGGAAATTTTAAAAATCTGGGGATAACAGCGATTGGAAGGTTATTCTGTCATCGGAGTGTTCAGTGTAAAATCTTTAGTTCTACTTATATAGTTTAATACAATAAACGTTTTGAGAATAATCAGGATAGATACGATGAGCAAAAAGAACATGACCAGCAGCAGTTCGGGAAATCTTTTACTCATGTTCAGCTCTTTCTACCGAAGAAACCGTTGTATGAATAAGCTGCAGAACCTTGTCAACGGCGTTGTCCGTTCCACTCGCCTTCATATGGCCCACCATATGATCTCTCTCCTTATATACAAGGTCAATATCTCGCAGGAATGTCTGAGAAGACAGCTCTTCTTCCTGGAGAACTCTTGCATAACCTCGCTCCTGAAAATACTTCGCGTTCAGCGTCTGTCCAACAAGAGATCCGCCGTTGGCATGGGGAATCAGGAGCATTGGCTTGCGGAGCAACAGCCACTCATGTATCGCATTGGAGCCAGCACGTGACACAACTATATCCGCCATAGCCATTAGATCCGCAAGTTCTTCATGCACGTATTCAAATGCCTTGTAGCCTGCAAAATGTGGGAAGGATGAGTTCAATTTACCTGTACCACATATATGAATGATTTGATACCGCTTGAGCAGCTCTGGCAGTGTTTCAAGTACCATTTGATTAAGCTTTTCCGAACCCTGACTGCCACCCATAATTAACAGAATAGGTCTGTCGGAGACAAATCGGCAAAAATGAATCCCCCGTGCTCGGCTGCCAAGCTTCAACTCCTCCCGAATTACAGGTCCCACGTACATCGTCTTGTCTGACGCCTTAGAGGAAGCGAATGTCGCTGTATCCATAAACGTAGTACACATCATTTGGGCGTATCGCCGTGACAGCCTGTTGGCCAGTCCCGGATGAAGATCCGGCTCCAGAATCAGCACCGGAACCCGATTCCACCCGGCACCCACTACAGCAGGAACAGCCACGAATCCCCCTAACGAAAAGCATACATGTGGTTTAATTCGTAAAATGAGCAGATAAGCCTGCAGCACTCCAAGTATAATTTTGAACACATCGGAAATATTCGCCCACGCCCAATATCTTCTCAGCTTGCCTGTTGCAACCGCATGATAATGAACAGCCGGGATTTTGCCGATTAATTGGCGCTCGATGCCATGCTTGGAACCGATATAATGAATTTCCCATTGCTCCTGAAGCAATCTGGAGATCAGAATGAGGTTAGCTGTTACATGACCGGCGGAGCCGCCTCCTGTAAATATGATCCTCCGCTTGAACACAGAAATCCCCCTCTCCACAGCATGTCGCGAACCTCTGCCTTGGTCATGATGACATCTTCCGAATGATATCCTCTGCCAGGAAGAACAGATGTCTCACAACCCTCTTTATCCGTTAATTTGGTTGAAGATGAGGCGGTGACAACAAAGTACGACTTCTCCTCTTCCACTTCCTTAACGTTTTCCCAATCTGAAATCAGCGTTTCATAAAGCCGTTCTCCCGGACGGGCACCGATGAAATGTATCGGAACATGCTTTTGCCCAGCATCCTCTGCCAAAACCTGTGCGATATCCGTTATTTTGCAGGATGGCATTCGAGGCACAATAATCTCGCCGCCCTCGCATTGCTCCATGGCCGACAGGAGAATTTCCACGGCGTCTCCAAGGGGAAGAAAAAAACGTGTCATTCTGGAATCGGTAACGCTGAGTGGCTGCTTCAACTCAAGCTGGCGTTTGAATAACGGTACTACGCTGCCTGTGGATCCAAGAACATTCCCGCTTCGTACACAAGCAAAGCTTGTAGCGGAACGACTGTCAGCTAATAAGATCAATTTTTCCCCGATGGCTTTGGTCATCCCGTACATGCTGGAAGGATTCGCTGCTTTGTCCGTAGAGACATATACCACCTTCCGCACACCATTCTCGATTGCAGCATCAATGACGTTCTGCGTTCCGGTTATATTGGTTTTGACCGCACAATCCGGTTGGTCCTCACAGACCGGAACATGTTTAAGCGCCGCAAGATGAAAGACATAATCTACATCCTTACAGGCACCTGCCAGCTCCCATCGGTCTCTGATATCCCCCAGTACAAACTTCACTCTCGGGTCAGAGATGGTTTGTCTCATTTGAGCCTGAAGCGATTCATTTCGTGAGAAAATACGAACCTCTTTCGGCTCCTGCACGAGCAATTGTTTGACCAACTCTTCTCCCCATGAGCCTGTGCCTCCCGTTATTAAAAAGGTTTTATTGAACATCGGATATCCCTCCATGAATTAAGTTCTGATTTGGTGATAGGCCTATCCTAAGGCAATTGTGTTACATCAGTATGACAGGGGAACAATTGGCTTTCCCCAACATGAAAAAGGCTCTAATTCAGGTTGCTTCTCACACAAAAAAACCACCATTTGCATGGCGGCTCCTTCATTAACGTTGTATTAAAGGTAAAGAAAAATAAAACATAACTTCTCCATCGGCTACACTAAGGCCATAGTCGGCATGGTGATTCTCCAGAATCGTCCGGGCAATAGACAAGCCCAGACCCGTCCCGCTAAACTTTTTGCTGCGCGAACTATCCATTACATAGAAAGGCTCCCAGACCTGATCCCACTGTTCATGCTCTTCCTTATCCGTTTCATTGGCGATACCGAAATGTGCCGCTTCCCCTTTCAGTTCAAGGGTAATGGTTATTCGGTCACCGCTTGTATATTTCACCGCGTTGGTCATCCAATTGTGCAGAACAGACTCCAGCTTCCGTCGATCAGCCAGCACCCATGTCTCGGCAGTCCATCGATCCTCCACTTCCACATGCAAGCCATGCTGCTGAAATACGGTTTCATAGGTATGAAGGGTCTCCGTGAGCAATTGACGAAGATCAACGGGTTCAAAATCGTATATTTCGGCCTGCAGACGGGATAACTCCAACAGACGGTCAATTAAACCAGCCAGCTCTTCGCTCTGTTGCTGAATTACTCCAGCATAGGTTCCGTCATCTAAGCCATCCTGAATACCAGAGGCATAAACTCGAATCAGGGAAAGCGGTGTTTTCAACTCATGCGAGATATCCGAGATGAACGTTCGCAGATTGGCATTTTTTATCTCCAAAGAATGTTGCGCCTGCTGTAATTTGTCGCTCATCACATTGATGCTACGCCCTAAAGACTCAATCTCATCACCTGTCTTTATATCAACCTTCGTAAACGATAAATTGGAAATGGCTTCAGCCGTTTCGCTTAGCTTTGCGAGCGGTTTAACGATCCGGGCGGTATACAGCACGGAAAGCAGGATAAGCAACAGCAGCATACCGAGCCATATGTACGCATTGAACTGATTAATGATTCGAATCGTCTCCGATGAATGGGAGATGGATTCGCCGACAGCAAACACGGAATCCCCCACCTTCACAAAGTTCACGAGAAAGCTTGATTTCAGCTTGGTCTGATCATAGAATTTATTAACCCGGGCACCCTCACGCAGCGCAGAGATACTCTCTTCTGTCAGCCAAAATTTACTAAGGGCAATTCCCTTGCGGTTATATTGAAATAACAATTGATCGTTAATATCATTCACACTATCCTTCAACGATGCATAAGCGATAGCGACCTCGTATTGCGTTTCAAGACTCTCAATCCGTGATAGCTGATCGCCATGTTCTGAAGCAGAGATTTCAGTCGTTAACTCGGCCAACTTCTGCTTTTTCTGATACAAAAAATAGCTAGGCAGGAAAAACGTATTGACGATAAAGGATAGGAAGAAGACAACACACAATGCACTGATTATGCGCACGAGCAGTTTACGGGTCAGTTTACTCATCTTGATCCTCTAGGCAATAGCCCATTCCCCGGTACGTTTTGATTGAATCTTCTCCAATTTTCTCACGCAGTCTGCGGATATGAGTGTCTACCGTACGCTCCTCGCCGAAGTAATCGAAACCCCACACCTGATCCAGCAATATTTTACGGGTTACGATCTGCCCCTTATTCATTCCCAGAACCTTCATTAATTCGAATTCCTTATGGGTAGCCCCTACATCCACTCCACGACGGTAAACCTTCTGGCCTTCCAGATCGACAGTCAGTTCTCCCACAATGATTTTGGAGGAAAGTTGCAGCAGCTTCTTTACACGCAATAGCAGGATACGCGAATCAAACGGCTTGCGCAGATAATCATCCGCTCCGGCCTTCAAGGCAAGAAATTCATCATCCGATTCCCCTTTGGCTGTCAGCAGCAGTACCTTCGCACGACTCGTACGCTTGATTTCCCGGCACACCTCAACACCGCTGCGTCCTGGCATCATCCAATCCAAAACCGCCAAATCGATTTGATTATTATAAAAGAGATTCAGGGCTGCTTCCCCATCCTCGGCTAAAAACACCTGAAAGCCCTCTTTAACGAAATAGGCTTTTAATATTTGCAGCATCAACGGCTCATCATCCGCGAGTAGCAGGTTCATATCTGTGCCTCCTTTCCAAACTGCATTCTACTATACAATCTGTACGTTACAGCTGTGTGACATACCCATCTGGTTTGGCCATTTCCCACATTCCTGTACTGCGGTAACCGTAGCATAAAAACGCTGCCCACCTTCACCGGTCCCAAAATCACAGGCAAAACAAAAAGAACCCCAAAAACAGGGTTCCCTTTTGTTTCTCAACACAGCTTGTAATCCTTTTAAACCTCTTCATCCTGGTGCGGCAAAATCAAATATTCGGCACCGCCCATATAAGGCTGAAGTGCGGCTGGAATACGAATGCTCCCATCCGCCTGCTGATGATTCTCCAGCAATGGAATCAGAATGCGTGGTGAAGCCACAGCCGTATTGTTCAACGTATGGCAGTAGGCAAGCTTACCTTGGGCATCGCGACAACGAATATTCGAACGCCGAGCCTGGAAATCATGCAGATTCGACGACGAATGTGTCTCCCCGTACGCATTGCGGCTTGGCATCCAGGTTTCAATATCGTACTGTTTGTACGTTTTCTGCGACATATCCCCTGTACACACAGCCACAACACGATAAGGCAGTTCCAGCAATTGCAGTAATTCCTCGGCGTGTCCCGTAATTTCCTGCAGCATTCGCTCCGATTCTTCCGCATCCGGTGCACAGATAATGACTTGCTCCACTTTGGCAAATTGATGCACCCGGTACAATCCGCGTACATCCCGCCCGCCTGAGCCAACCTCACTGCGGAAACATGTCGATGTGGCTGCCAGCTTGATTGGCTCCTGCACATCCACAATCTCATCCGCATAATACGAAACCAGCGGCACTTCCGATGTTCCCACCAGCCACTTGTTCTCGCCTACTAATTCATAGACCTGATCCCGTCCTGTGGGGAAGAACCCCGTGTTCAAGAGTGTATTCTCCCTCACCATCAGAGGAACTTCCATTGGCGTAAATCCATGCTTCAGCAGCAGATCAAGCGCAAGTTGCTGTACAGCCCGGTGCAGGAGAAGCCCTGCTCCTTTGAGCACATAGCTTCGTGTTCCGCCGATTTTCACCCCACGTGGGATGTCGATTAGATCATGCCGTTCACCGAGTTCCACGTGATCCTTGGCCTCATAATCGAATACCGGCAGCTCACCCACACGTCTCAGCTCCACATTATCCTCATCCGATGCACCCACTGGCGTGTCTGGCGATACAACATTGGGTACCAACCATTGCAGCCTTGTCACTTCCTCTTGCACAACGGCAAGCTTGGCTTCAACTTGCTCTAACTGACCATTCAGCTGTTTCACCTGTTCCCTTAAACCCTCGGCCTGTTCACGCTCACCAGCTTGCATCAGTCTGCCAATATCTGCAGATAACGAATTACGAACTCTACGCCCTTCTTCCGTTTCCAGTAAAAGTGCTCTGCGCTCCTCGTCCCGTTCCAACAATTCGCGAATATTGATATTCATTCTCTTGCCAACTGCCGCAGCTTGCACCTCTTCTGCATGCTCCCGAATCCACTTCATTTCCAACATGGTCACCGTCTCCTTTGGCTGTAAAAATACAAAGAGCGCCCTCATCCCTTGGGACGAGGAGCGCTCTGCTCGCGGTGCCACCCAACTTGCCAAACCAGAATATTCTGGTTCAGCCTCTTGGTCCGCGATAACGGGCGGTTCCGGTTAACTTGGGGAATAACGCTCCCCTGGCGAAAACGCCTCAGAGTTGGATGCTCTTCAACGGCATGGTCCGATCTGTAATTGTTGTTTTTCAGTATATACGAACTTTAGCCTCCATTGCAAGTTATCCGTGCACACCCTTACATGTCCTGTTATGATAGAGATTGTTTGTTTTTAGGAAATACTCCTGAATGGCAGACTTACTACATAACATAATATCAAGAAGGAGTTTTTCTTCATGAAAAAATTGCTTTGGATTGGATGCTTGTCCTATTTCCTCATCGGACTTGCCCACGTCGTTCTCGGCTCCATCCTGCCCGTTGCCCTTGAACATTATGGCAAGGATTATAGTCAGGGAGGCACACTGATATTTGCCCAATTTGCCGGGTTCCTGGGTGGTGTACTTTTATCTCCGTGGTTGAATAAACGCTTTGGTAAACGAGGTGGCATATTAATTGCTACAGCTCTGCTCTGCATTGCAGAGTTATCCTATATGCTGCTGCCTCCTTGGGGCTGGATGTTCGTCATTGCACCTGCAGCTGGATTCGGATTCGGCATGATCGAGGCTGTCATCGGTACAATCATCATTGCTGCAATTAAAGATAATACGGCGGTTGCCATGAGCCGACTCGAAGTGTTATTTGGTATCGGCGCCATGGTCATGCCGCTCATTGCCAGCGGTCTGATTTCTGCCGGGTACTGGCGCATGTCGTTCCTCGTGGTTGCCGTCTGTGCAGCGATGACTTTTATCTTCTGGGCCAAAAGTTCATTCGGTGAGCTGGACAACGAACTTAGTCGACGTAACTCAGACCAGACTCCTGGACACACTCACGCTGCTGAATTGCCAAATGGAATGAATCCTGCAGACATTAAACCAACTCGTTCAACCTATCGCGGCCGTAATTTGGCTCTTCTGTCTTTATTTGTTCTATTTTTCTTTCTCTATGTCGGCACCGAAATGAGCCTTGCCAACTTCATGCCAGCCATTCTGATTGAGAAAATGAACATGAAGGAAGCAGGTGCCGCACTTAGTGTTACCTGCTTCTGGATCGCCATGTCTGTTGGACGACTGTTTGCCGGATATATTGCGGAAAAATTCCAATATCGCGTCTACGTTCTGTACAGTTGTCTTGCAGCAGTTGTACTGCTGATGATCTTTCCTTTTACCAACCAGATCTGGTCGGCATTTCTGATCATCCTGTTGCTCGGGCTCGCACTATCGGGCGTGTTCTCCATTGCCCTCGTCTTCGCCAGCAAAATGCTGCCTGGAACAGAAGAATCAACGCCCAGCATCCTGATTGCATCAGGTGGTGTTGGTGGTGCCATTCTACCTTTGGTTACAGGCTGGAGTTTGGACCATCTGGAAGTTAACCAGTCGGCGTGGATGCTTGCCATTTTTGCAGTTGGTCTGCTCATTATCAGCGTGATCGCCTATCAATGGCAGCGCAGGCATACTGTGAGTTCGGCATCGTAATATCTACCGAACCGAAGATAAATTAAATTCCATTAATCATAACTGGTAAAAAGATAGGCTTCGTAGCGTGAATGCTACGAGGCCTTTTTTGATTTGAAAATGAACAATTACTTCTTTATCTTAGTGCAGTGGACGATTGCCCAGGAAATACTTTCAGGTGCTCTAAATCGGAACTAACGTTATTTAGGTTGTAGGGACTACACTCCCTTTATCCTTAATGAATTTACCGAATACATATCGAACGAGTGGTCCCAGAATAATAATTTGGTAAGGAAGCGCCAGGCTGAAATTACGAGCAATCGTATGAAGATACGTACTTAGTACGGATGCTCCATTTAACTGATTCGCAAGATAAGCGGAAATCATTCCGTACAAGGACATAATCAGAACCATTCCAATGACCATGAAAAATGACATAGCGAGCACGCCTAGGATTTTGTTGGACTTGTCAAAAGGTAAGGAAAATGCAATTTTTCTCGCTACAGGTCCGACAATAAAAGACTCCACCAGAAATGCAATGACAAAGCACAATATGAACTGAAGCAGTATTTCAAGCGCGGACATCTTGCTCAATAACCCATTGTGCCATAAATTGAAGGCCATCATGACGATGACCATTCCTGTGCACATCATCATTCCAAAAATAATCTGTTCTTTCTTCGTTGTTGGCAATTCTCTCATCCTCTCTGTTTACCTTCGTAATTATAGAGATGACGAACCCCTCCTCATAAGTGAACATTCTGTGAACAATTATAATTTTTCCAACTTAAAATCTTATTTGACAACCTCGTGGTACAGCCCTATGATATCCCTTAAAATGGTAGAAAAGATTCACTGCATATAAAGGAGGATTTGGATTATGAGTTTTCAAAAGCGCATTGACCACGTCGGCATTGCCGTTCGTGATCTAGAGACCACGCTGCGTTTCTATACGGAGATTGTTGGTCTTGAATTGAAAGATCGGGTAACCCACACCAACGGTGTCATTCAGCTCGCCTTTCTCGGCTTCAACGGAAGCGATGAGACCGAGATTGAGTTGATTCAGGGATACAGCGACAAGCTGCCTTCCGAAGGTACGGTGCATCATTTTGCTATCCATGTCGATGACCTTGAGTCTGAGTACAACCGCATTAAGGCAACTGAGGCCGAGTTTATTGATGGAGAGATGATTACACTGCCTAACGGTTACCGTTATTTCTTCATCTATGGACCCGAGAAGGAATGGATTGAGTTCTTCCAGCGCTAAGAATTGGAGCTGATTTATGAACATTTTAATTACCGGCGCAGCCGGAAAAATTGGACGTGACTTGTCCCAACACTTGTCAGAAGCATTTCACCTGCGACTAACGGATTTGAATATCGACAGACTGCATACGTATCAAGGGACAAGCCATGAGATCATGACACTTGATGTGACAGATCCCGAAGCCTGTCAGCACGCTTGCGAAGGCATGGATGTGGTTGTACATCTGGCGGGAGATCCTTCCCCGCATGCCGGATTCTATGAATCGTTGTTGGACATCAATATCAAGGGCACGTTTAATGTATTCCGTGCAGCTAAAGACCAGGGTGTACGAAGAGTCATTCTGGCAAGCAGTGCACAGACGATTGAGGGGTATCCCATTGATGCTCAAGTCTATCCGGATATGCCGACACGCCCACGGAATTTGTACGGGGTTAGCAAATGTTTTGGTGAATCGCTCGCTTCCTATTTTGCATATACCGAAGGTTTACAAAGTGTAGCAATACGTATAGGTGCATATGATGATTTCCAACCGGATGGACCCGCGCTGGAGGCAAGGGATATGAGCGCGTATATTAGTCCGGCTGACTTGTGTGATTTGATGTTCAAAGCAATTACAACTACAGATCTGGAGCCCTTCACCATACTGCATGGGATCTCGAATAATCGGTTTAAACGATTGAATCTGGAAACCACTCAGAAACAGGTAGGCTATGACCCGAAATCCGATGCTTTTGCACTCAGTCAGATTTCCTTATATGATTCGCCACGATAATTGTTGAAAATCACACATCTAGAGAGGTCGTTATACGCATGTATAATGGCCTCTTTGATTCATTCATACGTGCCCCTATCCAGTTCCTGACTGGACATGCGTGGGCCTCTGGCCTATAATTACACCTAGTAATGCCCGTAACTTCATAGTTTCCCAGGGGAGTCGGAATAGGCCGGCTGAGAGTGTATCCCACCAAGATACTGACCCTTAGACCTGATCTGGATCATGCCAGCGTAGGAATCGGAGTATATCGAATTGGCCCAGCCTCTTTGCTGAGTGCCACATCTCTAACGCCTGCACGCGTCCCGGATTAACGGGGCGCTTTTTTAATGTTCTTTTATATAGCCAGAGAGCTAAAAAAAGTGACGTCATCCGGATCATAGCTGGTATAAATCTGTCGATTTATGCAAGAAGCTTGGATATGAAGCCAAGGAGTACCCCGCGCCACTGGCCGGACAACATGAAGGAGAGAAATGAAGATGAGATGGCGTAAAATGATGGGCCTAATGCTCTCGTGCGTACTACTCGTGGCTGTGGCCGCATGTGGCGGCAAAGAAGCTGCACCTTCAGGAGAAAATGGCAGCAGCAACACCGAAAACAGCAATGAAGGTGCCAACGCAGCCCTCAAGGACATTAAAGTGGTGCTGGACTGGACACCAAATACGAATCATACCGGCCTGTATGCGGCCGTAGATCAAGGTTTTTACAAAGCCGAAGGCTTAAATGTCGAGATTGTACAGCCAGGTGCCGGAGGCGCGGATACGATGGTGGCTTCGAACGAAGTGCCTTTTGGCGTAAGTTATCAGGAGAGTGTAACCCAGGCCCGCACACAGGGCGTACCGCTCGTGTCCATCGCTGCAGTCATTCAGCATAACACGTCCGGATTTGCCGCTCCGGTGGATCGGAACATCAAATCTCCCAAAGATTTTGAAGGTAAAACCTATGGTGGCTGGGGCTCCCCGGTGGAAGAAGCTGTGATGCAATCCATTATGGAAGGCGAAGGCGCCGATGTATCCAAAGTAAAAAATATTAGCATGGGCGATGCAGACTTCTTTACCGCTGTGAAACGCGATATCGACTTTGCCTGGATTTTCTACGCATGGACGGGTATCGAAGCCGAACTGCGCGGCGAACCGATCGACATGTTATATGTGAAAGATTATTCCGAAGCACTGGACTACTACACACCTGTACTCGTTACCAATGAAAAGACGATCCAGAACGATCCCGAGCTGGTTAAAGCGTTCTTGAAAGCGACTTCCGAAGGATATCAATACGCGATTGAACATCCCGAAGACGCTGCTAACATTCTGATCAAGGCCGTACCGGATCTGGATAAGGATCTTGTACTCGCAAGCCAGAAGTGGCTGAGTCCAAAATATCAGGATGACGCACCGCGCTGGGGTGAGCAGAAGCAGGAAGTATGGCAGAACTACACGGATTGGATGTTTAGCAAAAAACTGCTCGATGATCAGGTAGATGTATCCAAAGCATATACAAACGAGTTCTTACCCCAATAAAATTATCCATATAAAACGAACTTAGTATTTACACGATGACGAAGAGGACAGAAATAACGTGAAAAAGCGAAGCGTTCGCCTTTATCACCGGATTTTCCCTTTGGAGAAGGGAATCAAAAAAATCTGGGGATAACAGCGATTGGAAGGTTATTCTGTCATCGAAGTGGCAAGTGTAACAGTCATTAGTTCATTTTATATATTTCGAAAGGAAAAGTGATCTCTCATGGCAAGCACACTACTTAGCATTCAAGTCATTCCCAAAACGCCAAATGGCGAAAATTCCCATCCTTATGTTGATCGTGCGATTGAAGTCATTCAGCAGTCTGGCTTGAAATATCAGGTTAATCCACTGGATACTACGATGGAGGGAGAACTGGAGGAACTGCTGGAGGTTGTCCGCAAAATGCACGAAGTTCTCGTGGAAGCTGGCAGCCCTAGCATCATCTCACAGATCAAAATCGCCCATAGCCCAAGTGGCTTCAGCATGGACACCCTGACGGAGAAATATCGCTAATGCATGCCTATTGGAAAAGCGTATGGCCGCCCTTTGTGGCGGTTATTCTCTTTATAGCGATATGGCAGGGAGCCGTCTCCCTGTTCCATATTGAGAAATGGATGCTGCCTGCGCCTTCGGACATCGCCCATGAAGCAGCCTCCCAGGCCGAGCGACTTGGCATGCATGCATGGGCAACAATCCAGCTGACATTAATAGGGTTTGCAGCAGGTACGCTCGTGGGATTACTGATTGCGATGGTGCTGCATTTGATTCCATTTTTGAAATCTGCACTCTATCCATTACTTATTCTTAGTCAAAATATACCGACCATTGCGCTTGCTCCGCTCTTGCTGATCTGGTTCGGATTTGGGCTGCTGCCCAAACTGATTACCATCATCCTGGTCTGCTTCTTCCCGGTGGCTGTAGCTGCCATGGACGGGTTGACCCGCACCGATGCGGCGATGATGAACTATATACGCATGGCTGGTGCAAAACGCGGCCAAATTTTCTGGAAGCTCGAACTTCCACATGCATTGCCCTCGGTGTTCTCGGGGATTAAAATTGCCGCTACGTACAGCGTCATGGGTGCGATTATCGCCGAATGGATCGGTGCAGATAAGGGCATCGGCTATTATATGATGCTGCAAAAATCAGCCTATCGGACGGATCGTCTTTTCGTGGCAATCATGATTATTGTGGCATTGAGTCTGCTGCTCTTCCTGCTCATTGCGCTACTGGAGAAGCTGCTCGTACGCTGGCGTCCACAAAAGCGATAACTTTGAAATATGCACCATATAAAGGTTAGGAAGTGATGACAAGATGACACCCGAACACAACGAGCGGGTAGCTACTGCGCCGGATGAAGGTGCAACCACTCCAACGAGTAATGGAGTTCCTGAGCATGGAGCCGTTGCCTTACCTGCACATCATTCATCACCCGCGTTGGAAGTTCTGAACGTGAATGCTTCGTTCCGAGAGCGACGCAGCACTTTGCCCGTTCTGGATGGCCTTTCTCTGACCGTGGAACAAGGAGAATTCGTAGCCATTGTTGGTCCTTCCGGCTGCGGTAAAAGCACCCTGTTTCACATCATCGGCGGTCTGCTGAAACCTCAGGCGGGCCAAATCCTGATGAATGGTCAGGATGTCACCGGACAACGCGGCAAGATTAGCTATATGCCGCAGCAGCCTGCCCTCTTCCCATGGCGTAGCATTGAGGACAATGTACTGCTTGCAGGTGAAGTGTCTGCGGATGCACCACCCCGATCAGAGGCGCTTGCAGATGCCCGGAAGTGGCTGAGCAGTGTCGGACTGGCTGGGTTCGAACAAGCCTATCCGCATATGTTATCGGGCGGCATGCAGCAGCGGGTTGCCTTTCTGCGCGCCCTGCTCAGTCCGCAGGAGCTGATGCTGCTAGACGAGCCTTTTAGTGCGCTGGATGCACTGACCCGTAGCGACATGCAGCGCTGGCTGCTCGATATCTGGGAACAGAACCGCCGCTCGGTGCTGTTCATTACGCATAATATCGAGGAAGCATTATTGCTTGCGGACCGTATCTATGTTTTATCGAATCGGCCTGCGGCTGTACTTCACGAGGTCGATGTTCCCTTTGACCGTCCACGTCGCGAAGCGATTACGGAGGAATCTGCTTTTCTTGAACGGAAACGGCAGATTTCCCAGTGGATGAGAGAAGAACAGCAGAAAACCCGCCTATCTAAATAGTGCGGGTTTTTGAGTTATTTTTTCCCTAAAATGGGTGATCCAAGACAAACTACCCTGCGTATCATTGGTAAAAGACAAAAAGGAGGGGTCCATCCATGCAATCAACAGCTTTTGCACCCTTGATCGATGCACATCTTCACCTGGACAAATATACACCTGAAGAACAACGTGAGATGCTGCATTCCTTCCCATCCCAGCAGGTTGAGTCTGTCATCGCCGTTTCCATGAATCTGGCTTCTGCCCAGAGTAACCTAGAACTAGCTTCCCAATACCCTCGTACCGTATATCCGGCCTTTGGGTTCCATCCCGAGCAGCCCCTGCCGTCCCTAGCAGAGCAGGATCTATTTATCAAATGGATCGAAAAGCATATGGGACAAGCCACAGCGATTGGGGAAGTTGGATTGCCTTATTACAACCGACAGGAAGCCGAACAGGCAGGACAGTACTTTGATCAGAGCGGCTATATCGATCTGTTGGAGCGATTTATCCAGCTAGCGAAACGGCACGGTAAACCGATCGTACTGCACGCTGTATATGAGGATGCCGATATCGCCTGTGACCTGCTGGAGCAATATCATCATCGCCGGGCACATTTTCACTGGTTCAAAGGCTCCAAGCGGACCGTCCAGCGAATGGCTGACAACGGATACTTCGTCTCATTTACACCTGATATCATATACGAAGAGGAAATTCGCGAATTAGCTCGCCAGTATCCTTCCGAGCAGGTTATGGCAGAGACTGATGGACCTTGGCCTTTCGAGGGACCTTTCCAGGGAAGAATGACACATCCAGCCATGACCAGACAGGTCATTCAAGCGTGGAGTGAAGTGACCGGTATGGGAACGGAGCGGGCTGCGCGTCTCTTTTATCAGAATACGAAACGCTTCTACGGTCTTCCTTAGTTCCGAATTGGCATCCATTCTTGTGCTGGTTCCTCAACTAAATAGATATAGTATGCAAAAAAAGAAGTCAGTCGGCATCTGCCGAACTGACTTCTTTTGAATTTACACTTAACGTTTCAAGAATCCTTTGCCTTCGAGGAATGGCTTCATCTGTAGACGTACCGGTTCTGTGAGGCGTTTCGCCATCATTTCGGACCACGGTGTAGAACGTTCCCCTTGAGTGCGCTCCTTCATGTATGCAGCAGTCGTTTCGTCATAGCTCTCGACGCCTTTGAGGGTCTGCTCGGCGTTATAGCGGCCATGGTGTAAGACCGTATCCAGCGGTAGACGCGGACGAATACCCGTATCCTGATCAGCAACACCAATGCACATTCCATATACTGGATATACGCCGTCAGGCAAGCCCAATACTTCGCTCACTTCCTCAATACGGTTGCGCAGCCCGCCAATATATACAATTCCGAAACCTAGTGACTCTGCTGCAAGCGCAGCATTTTGCGATGCGAGTGCAACATCAATTGTGGCTACCATAAAGTTTTCAGTGGAGTCCTCATAGGATTCCTTTTCAGGCAAATGACGCTTGGCAGCATCACTCAGGCGATAAAGGTCAGCACACCATACGAGAAACACAGGGCATTCATTGACGTAAGACTGATTGCCTGCCAATTCAGCCAATTTGGACTTCTGCTCCTGTTCGGTAACAGCAATTATAGTATAGGCCTGCACACTACTTGAAGAGGAAGCCATCTGCCCGGCCGCCACGATTGCTGCCAGCTGCTCCTCACTTACCGGGTCTGGCTTGAATTTCCGCACAGAGCGGTGCTTCATCATCAATTCAATGGTTTCGTTCATTGCTATTCACTCCCAATCCTCGTAGTACGAATTCAATGGTTTGCTCAGCCAGTTCATCTGTGTTCATATCCTGATAGTCAAAGCTAAACCGCGAATTCTTAGCCCGTTTGTGCGCCAAAGCCACACCCATGACCTGAAGCATCGCATAAGATACGGACTCGATCTGAAACACGCCCTGCTCCTTGCCTTCTTGCAGCAGTTCTCTCACTCTGGTCCAGACGGGGTCCAAAAAACGAAACACGGTAGCTGTGCGATGGGTACGCAGCGTAATTTCAAGCTGCACAATATCGCTCATCTCCCGGTCGGTCATCGTGAATTTTACGACTTCACCTATGATTCGTCGGATACCCTCCACGGGGGAGGACATGGACTCTTCAGCCAACTCGTTCATCATATGATCAGGAAAAAAGTGCTCAAATAATGCTTCGAACACCTTTTCTTTTCCACCAAAATGATACGAGACCAGCGATACATTCGCACCCGCCTCATCACAGATTTGACGAACACTTGTCCCGTCATACCCCTGCTGTGCAAAAAGCTTCTTGGCTGCAAGCAAAATCCTCGTTTTTATATCCAATTCCGGTTCCGTCATTCCGTCCGCTCCTCTTGTCCGTTCTATTCATTTGCTCCAGCTCACCGGGCTGCAGCGAGACTACTCTATCGTTTCATTATGAAAGTTTGTGCATCAAAGCGCAAGGTGTGCCGCCTGTGGTTCTGCAAAGCTAGCCACCTCAACCTACTATTAAACCAAGCACCCCGGTGAAAATCACCGGGGTGCTTGATCATATCCTATGAAGAACAACCATGATGACTGGAATATTAGCTGTTCATTTGAGCCGGGCTTGGTGCCCCAGCTGGCATAGGTTGTTTTTTCAACAACGTCACCACCAGGGAGAGGGCTACAGCAACCAGCAATACAATGGTAATTGAGCCAGCCGCGGATTGAACTCCAGGTCCACCCAGTTGAGCGCTCAGAACACCTTGAACGGCATATGTGGCAGGCAGATACTGACCAATACCACTGTAGAAGCTGTTCAGCAATTCACGTGGCACCATTGCACCGGAAGATACCAGTTGCAGCGACAGTGAAATGATGTTGAACAAACTTCCCGCTGGTCCAAAGCAGATCAGGAAGAACTGGGAGAAGAACATGAACGTGCAGAGGAACAACGCCTGGAACAACCAGAATGCGATAAATCCTTGCTCGATCTGTCCGCCCAGCGACACGATCAGTGATGATCCCAGCAGGGAAACCACAAGAGCAGACCCCAGATTAATGACTACTCTGGCGCCAAACAAAGTCCAGCGGGAGTGAGTAGCCGACAGCATACCCATCGCTGTCTGCAGGTTCATACCCATAATCATGGCTCCCACATAAGAAGCGAGTACCATCATCATCGGCACCATCTGGTTGTTCATGCCGTTAACCGGATTAATAGAAGTCGTTGTACCTTCCACGCGGGTAGTCAGGTTGGCAGCAGCTTCAGCTGCCTGATCTGCAGGCGCTCCAGAAGCCGTCAACACAGCTTGCACACCTTGAGCGGTTGCTTGCTTGTTAATCGTGTTCGTCACGCTCTGCGATACACCTTGCATCATGCTTTTGATCGTAACCGGGTTCGCCTCGTTAATGGTGTACTTGATTTCGGCAGTGGAACCGGCTGTCTGAATCAGCTCGTTAAACCCTGCAGGAATATTCAGCACCATATGAATCTTGCGATGATTTAACTGGTCAAGTGCTTCGGCAGCACTCAGATTCGTTACGGTATGAAAAGGAAGCGTCTCAGCCATACGATCTGCGATCCCCTTGGACTGCTCTCCATCCTCATTGACAACGGCAACCGTCAATTCATTCATCCGGTCATTCACTCCGGAATATGCTGTCATCCAGATCACGCTGAAGATCACTTGGAACATAAGTGCCGTCACGATCCCCACAATTACTGGCGGTTTTTTCAACAATATACGTAAAGCCTGCAACATAAATGATGTCCTCCATTACTCATTAGTTCGAATTTGATGTAAACGATTGTTTGAATCAAACGATCGTTTTAAATTTTAAGTCTATATGTCTATATTGTCAATCTATTTCTGAAAGGTTCAGAAAGATTAAGATGTGTTTCGCAAACAATGAATTCCATTTCATAAGAGGACATCACTTCACATACTCACCTTCTAATAACAAGGAAAGGACCATTCCCTTAGCATATTTCAAACACCTTTCCTCAACAAAAAAAGCACGGTCCGCCACAGCGGACCGCACCCTATGCTTACTTTTGAGCATAATAGAAAGTTGAATCACGTCCCTCAATGGACATCAGTCATTGCTTTTCAGTTTCATCCGTTGCAGACGCAGCGAATTCAATACAACCGACACAGAGCTGAACGCCATGGCCGCACCTGCCAACCAAGGGGCTAGGAAGCCTACTGCTGCAATTGGAATCCCAATCACGTTATAGCCAAGTGCCCAGAACAGGTTCTGCTTGATATTGCCCATCGTGCGCCGGCTCATCTCGATTGCATCTGCAATACTGTTCAGATCGCCGCGCATTAGCGTAATATCCGCTGCTTCCATCGCTACATCGGTTCCGGTTCCGATGGCCATACCAATATCTGCTGTAGCAAGGGCCGGAGCATCGTTGATACCATCTCCAACCATCGCTACCTTGAGGCCACTCTCCTGAAGTTTTTTCACTTCTGCCGCTTTACCCTCTGGCAGTACCTCAGCCAGAACTTTATTAATTCCGGCTTGCTCCGCTACAGCGCGTGCTGTCCGCTCATTGTCTCCCGTAATCATGATAACATCGATTCCCATAGTATGAAGCCGCTGAATGGCTTCCCTTGAAGTATCCTTGATGGTGTCAGCCACGGCAACAACCCCAGCCCATTGTCCGTCTACCGCGACCAGCATCGCTGTGCGCCCTTGTTCTTCAAGGTTGTTCATCTGTTGCATCGTTTCCTCGGAGACATTCACCTTCGCATCCGTAAGCAGTCGGCGTGTCCCGACCAGGACCTCTTGTCCCTGAACCCGAGCTCGCACACCATATCCCGGTATGTTCTCGAATTGCTCTGACTGGACCAGTTCCAGACCTTTACCTCGGATTCCTTCTACAATCGCCTCAGCCAATGGATGCTCCGAACTCTGCTCTGCTGCTCCCACCCGTTGCAGCAGGTCTGCTTCCGTCCATTCTGGAGCCGTCACCACATCCGTAAGCACGGGCTTGCCTTGGGTAACTGTACCTGTTTTGTCCAGTACAACGGTTTGGATCTGCTGTGCCGATTCCAGATGTTCGCCGCCTTTGAACAACACACCATATTCCGCCGCACGCCCTGATCCAGCCATAATGGACGTTGGAGTTGCGAGTCCAAGCGCACAAGGACAGGCTATGACAAGTACAGCAATCGCCTTCTCCAGCGAACCGGCAAAGTCACCGGGACTGGCGAAAAAATACCAGATCAGGAACGTGACTGCCGCGATGCCTACAACAATCGGAACAAAGATACCTGAGATCACATCGGCAATCCGCTGAATAGGGGCCTTGGAACCCTGCGCTTGTTCAACCACTTTAATAATTTGGGATAACGCCGTGTCCGAGCCCACGCGGGTCGCACGCAGTCTTAATACTCCATTTTTGTTCAGCGTAGCGCCTGTAACGGCGTCCCCTGGTTTTTTATCCACGGGCAGGCTCTCTCCGCTTAACA
The DNA here is from genome assembly GCF_900221055.1 of Paenibacillus sp. RU5M. Lineage (NCBI taxonomy): Bacteria > Bacillati > Bacillota > Bacilli > Caryophanales > Paenibacillaceae > Paenibacillus > Paenibacillus sp. RU5M. The sequence continues at coordinate 315,606 of NZ_OBQM01000005.1, forward strand.
TGGATTCGTCGACAGAAGACTGCCCCTCCTCCACGACGCCATCCACAGGAATGCTGTCTCCGGGTTTTACCAGAACGAGATCACCTACCGCGACATACGCAGACGGTACAATAACCTCCTGTCCATCACGAATCACTCTGGCTTCACGCGGAGCCAGTTCGATGAGGCTCTTGATTGCCTGAGAGGAACGTCCCTTGGCTACGGCCTCAAACCATTTTCCCAATAGGATCAACGTAATCAGAATGGCACTCGTCTCATAATAAAGCTCCACGGTTGGCATGGCTGCTGTAGCCATTCCCGTCCCACCATGATCCATCATGGTCAAAGCTGCATTGCCACTGGTCAGGGTCAGATACAGACTGTAGAAGAAAGCCGCACTTGTACCCAAAGCAACCAGTACATCCATATTGGCACTGCCATTACGGAGCGCTTTATAGGCTCCCACATAGAATTGCCATCCAATCACAAACTGTACTGGCGTTGCCAACACCAGTTGGAACCATGGGTTCATGAACAGATCCGGTACCCAGATCCACGAGGTAAATGAAAAGTGACCCACCATGGCCCAAAGCAGTGGCAAAGATAACAGGGCGGAGATCATCCATTTCCACTTTTTACGCTGTAATTCACGCTCACGCACTGATTGGGTATCTTCCTGTGTCTTCTGCAACTCTGCTCCATAACCGAGCTGTTTGATCTTCGCCGTAATATCGGTTGCCTTCAGTACTCCTGCTGCAAATTCCACATGTCCCGTTTCCAGCGCCAGGTTCACGTTTGCACGGGATACACCCGGCAACCGGGAAAGACCTTTTTCGATTCGAGTAGAACAAGCAGCACAGGTCATGCCTGTAATGTCCAGATCCACGGATTCCGTTACTGTACCATAGCCAAGCGCCTCCACCTTATCCCGCAAAGCATTGATGTTCGTTGTCTTCGGATCATAGGATACCGTTGCTTGTTCTATAGCGAGGTTAACATTCGCCTGATTGACCCCTTCCATTCGGGACAAACCCTTCTCAATCCGGGTAGAGCAGGCAGCACAGGTCATGCCTGTAATTTGCAGTGTTGTCTGCAATCCCGCTGCTTCCTGTGAAGGTACGGGTTCTGATGCTGTTGCGTTTTCCGTTGTTGATGACTTATCCATGTTGTTAGCTCCTTTCTCTATGAAATATCCCTACACATTAAATACCCCCAAGGGGTATATAAAAGACAGAAAATCAGGCTTAAACAATGAACTCATTTAATGGAAAAGACCTGTTGAATTCCTTTCCATGCAAAGGGAAGTTCAGTTTAAGCCTGCGATGATTAGACTACGTCATACCCTTGATCTTCGATGGCTGCTTTGATCTGATCCACATTGACTTTTTGCTCGTCATATTCAACTGCGACAGTTCCTGCTGCCAGATCAACCTTACCATTCGCTCCCGCATTCTTCACAGCTTCTTCAACCGATTTCACACAGTGATTGCAAGACATTCCTGTAACGTTCAACGTAATATTAGACATGGGTAGTTCCTCCTTAGATATATAAATGATGAGTTCATTCAAAAATAATTACTTCATTAACTTTCTTACCGTTACCAACAATTCATCCACAACCTCATGCTCTCCGGCCTGAATGCGCTCAACGATGCAGCTCTTCATGTGGCCTTCCAGCAATAGCTTGCCTACTGAATTAAGAGCGGACTGAGCAGCCGCGATCTGTGTCAGCACATCATCACAATAGGTATCCTTCTCGATCAATCCCTTGATCCCGCGAATCTGTCCTTCAACACGGTTCAAGCGGGAAATCAGGTTGCCCTTCATCTCTTGGGAGTGATGGCTCTTGCGCACATGCTTTCCATCACTGCCTGACGTATGACATGAATTGGCTTGCAGATCATCGGTCTGTGAGACTTCGTTCACCTCTGTTACGGATGACTCCAAAGGTTCCTTGGGATGGCTCTGATGTTCCATCGCGAACACCCCTTTTCTTTCGTTCTGTTATAAGAGTAACATACCCCATGGGGGTATGCAAGACTATTTCTTTTATTTTACTCCAAATGGATGTATTCCATGCTTCCTACGACTGCACTAACGCGCCAGACATCTCATTATTCTTCGTACAGCACATTATAGTTATAGTATGTATTCCATTCTGCTGCTGCGTACAGCCAGACCCATCTGCTCATAGAAAGCTTGAGCACCAGTATTAAATGTAGACACGGTCAGTTCAACACTGTCGACCTGCATTTTTTTGCCAAGTTCGATTAACTCCTGCATCAACAGTTTGCCTGTCCCATGTCCACGATGTTTGCTACCAACGATGATCTCATGGATATATAACATCTTTCGATCCTTTAACAAATCCACATTCTGAATAACATTCAACTGTGCGCTCGCAAATCCAACAATCTCACCCTGTTCCAGCAATTCCGCAACATAGAGATAACGATGATCCGTTTCCAGTAGTTCTTCATATTCCTTGTGACTCATTCTCGTCTGCAGCTCTCTGTATACGTCTGGCCTGGCCTCCACATGCAAGTGATGAAGTTCATCCATTAAGGCAGATACTCCCGTGTAATCTCCGATGACAGCCCTTCTAATGTTAATCTCACTCATCTTCACATTCTCCTCTCACAAACGTTTCCCATGATTATACAATAAGACATCAGGAAGATGATGCTCCGAAACGTGCTTAACCATTCTGATATAAAAAAGCAGATACCTTCTACGGTACCCGCTTCTTTTTAAGCTATATTTGGTTCCTCTTATTCTTTGGATGATTTACCTTCATCAAATGCTACAGGTGACGGTTTGGCAGACCATTCGTCCGCTTGCGGCTCAATATCCACACCGCTCAAAATTTTCTTTTTCTCCATCAAGGAATCCCCGTCTTCATCCAGTTTGTTGCGAATTGCCGCCTCATCCTGAGGTTGATTGTTCTGTGTCATGCTGGAGTCCTCCTCTTCGTAATCATGGTGATGTTCCTATATATAACTTACCCATTTTTTGCATTGTCATTCGGAATGTATACAAGGTTCAACAACCACTTGAAGAAAGTTCACCATAATAACTTTATATTTTCGCCACTTTACTGCCTTTCACTTTAACATTCACAAGCAGGATGCTGGCAATAATCATAACCAGACCTGCGATCAGATTGACCGTAACCGACTCTCCGAGGAACAGCACACTGCATAACAGGGCGATCAGCGGAATCAGGAACGTAAACGATCCTACTTTGCTGGCTTCGCCGGAGCTAACCAGTTTGAAGAACGCGAGCCAGCCCATTGCAATGACAAACACCGAAATAAATAGCGTATCCAGTATAAAAGGAAGCACCCACTGCACATCAGCCCAGCTCTCTGTGACCGTACCTGTCAACGTCAGAACAACTCCGCCGATCAAAATCGGAATGGCTGTCATCCAGATTCCATCGACCTTCATTGAATTTCGCTTCATATATACGGTCCCGATCGCCCAGCTAATTGCACTGAACAGCCCAAGCATAACCCCTTCAGGGGATACTTTGCCTGTCATGCCGCCAATACTGATCGTAGCCACCCCTGCAAAACCGATCACCAATCCGGCAATCTTCAGTCCATACATGGACTCACCCAGCCACAACCATGCCCCGATTCCGAGCAGCACAGGCTGTAGGAACACGATGGATGAAAATAATCCTGCTGGCACTTCCGTCAGCCCCACGGTCTGAAAACCGTAGAAGAAGATGATGTTAAGCACCGCAGATATGGCATAAATATGCCAGGTTTGCTTCAACCGCAGCGTTTTGTAGCGGGGAAAAGCATACAGCCCCAGCACCAGACCCCCAATTAACAGGCGCATGCCTGCGAATATGAGCGGCGGTGTGAAATTTAATGCGTATTTGGTCAGGGGCCAGTTTACTCCCCACATGAGTACCAGAAAAGCCAGGACCCAGCCTGCTTTTGCACGTGATAAAGCCATATGTTTATTCTCCTATCCGGCACACATCTACAGGCGCAGTTTAATCAATCGTACACATTATCCTGCGCTCTTTCTGTGCCTGCAAACCATTTGGAATCCGATCCAGATCCGTTTTACATTCGTTCTTTGATCGTTCCGTGTCTTCATGATACAATAATGATCGAAATAATTGAAATGCATGTTAATCATAAGGAGCATACCATATTTGTTATGAACAACTCACAGTTGCAGTTATTTGTGAAAATTGCGGAGACGGGAAGTTTCACCCGTGCAGGCCAGGAACTGAATATGACACAGCCCGCAGTCAGTCGGGCCATCTCTTCGCTAGAGAATGAACTGGATGTCACTCTAATCATACGGGATCGCAGGAACGGCATCGTGCTTACGGATGTGGGACAGCGAATTCTGGTTATTTTCCGCCGCATTTTACAGCAATTTGATAAGGTACAGCAGGTCGTTGCGGCCGAAAAAGGGTTGGAGATTGGTACGATTCGTATTGGCTCTTTCCCTATGTCATCCGCCCATCTGCTGCCAAAAATCATCCGCTCGATTCGGGACCGCTATCCTCAGATTCAGTTTGAGCTGCACGAGGGGAACATCCTTGAAATTCAGGAGTGGCTAAGCTCACGCGCCATTGATGTAGCTCTCATTATTGCCACAGATAAAGAACCAGTAGATGTGGCTTATGAGACGCTTCCACTCTATAGCGAGGAGATGCTCGCGGTGTTTCGGGACGATGAACCTTTTGCGAATCAGGAAATTCTGCCGGTACAAATGCTGGACAAACACCCCATGATTATTTGCAAAGGCGGCTATGAGGTACCGATTGTTGATCTGTTCAATCGAGCAGATGCAGAATTACATTTCGGATTTGTCGTGTATAACGTAAACACTTGCCTTAGCATGATCGAGCAGGGACTCGGGACCGCCATGCTGCCTGCGATCTCACTATCCTGGCTGCCTCCGGGTGTCAAAGCACTCCCCACAGAGCCGAAAGCCTACCGCAATATTGAGATTGCCGTTCCTTCACTTGTTGATGCTTCTCCCGCATCCCGGTTATTTATTGAGACGGCACAGCAATTGTTCGGACAACGCTAACGAATCGATTGCACCTTCCAATCTAGCAACAGTCGCTTCTATCTCAAACTCAAAAGGGCATCCCAAAGTCATGAATATGACCTTATGGGACGCCCTTTTATATTGTCCACCTCAGATGAACATCATTTACGCGTTTAGCTTTTTACCAGCAATAGTACTACAAAATACCCTGATGATCTCAGCTTTTACGCCTGATCCTGACGAGCCAGTGCAGCCAGTGCACGCAGTGCCGCTTCGATCTCCCGCTCAACTGCATCAGCTACCGCATTTGTATGCGGATCATACTCGGCTGCCAGGTCGCTGTCTGCGAAACCGTCGATAGCGACAATAGCTCCGGCACGAGCGCCGCGTAGTGTGCTGACGATGTAAAGTGCGGCAATTTCCATCTCAGCGGCAAGAGCACCCGCCTGCTTGTACTTGCGATGAGGAATCTCTTCAACGCCTGTGAAGAATGCATCCAGCGTAACGGTAATGCCCACGCCAACTTTACCCGCACTTGAAGCTTTCGCTGCACTTGCATGCTCACGAGTTGCCTCGATTAACGCTTGTGTAACACCAAGGTCCGCTACCGCAGGGAAACCATCTGGTACCAGCTGACGTGTCAGCCCGTCCGTACGCACAGCGGCCGTGCTGACGATTACGCTGCCCGCTGGATAATCCGTTGTGTACGAGCCCGCTGTACCTACACGAATCAGGGTCGTTACCCCTGCCCGGATCAGTTCTTCGAAGCAGACAGCTGCTCCTGGTGAACCTACGCCATGGCTGACCACGGCCATTTGTACACCTTCATACAATCCTACAAACGTGCGATACTCCCGGCTGAACGCCAGTTCTCTCGCCTGCTCCAGCTTGCGGGAAATTTTCTCCGCACGTGCCGGATCACCACAGACAATGGCATATGCAGGCATATCTTCGGAATGAATTTGCAAAATAGGCATCAACATCTTAATCAAACTCCTTCTTCGTCCATTCGTCTTCCGGAATCGGAATATCTTCACCAGAGAAGCGCTGCTCCTTGAACGGATCGGCAAAATGATGGAAACCATTGACTTCCCAGAAGCCATTGCGATCTTCTTTCATGAATTCCAGACCCCGTATCCACTTCGCACTCTTCCAGAAGTAGAGTTGTGGAACAACCAAGCGCAGCGGATAACCGTGCTTTGGTGTGAGCGGCTCACCGTTAAATTTAAAAGCAAGCAATACATCATCATGCATCAATTCTTCAAGCGGAACATTCGTTTCATAATCATGATCCGCGTGGATCATAACATATTTTGCTTCCGGTTTGACGCCAAGTAGCTTGATGAAATCCGAAAACCGTATGCCTTCCCATGGTGTATCAAACTTCGACCAGCGGGTAACACAATGAATATCGCTCACCGTGTTCACTTGAGGCATCGCCTGAAGCTCGGCGAAGGAGAATACCTTCTCTTCTTCAACTTCACCGAATACCTTCAAATCCCAGGTGGAAAGGTCGTATTCCGGCACTTCACCTTCATGCAGAATCGGGAATTTCTCGGTCAGTACCTGCCCCGGTGGCAGTCGGTCTCCGTGCTCAGCACCCGCTTTGGGTGCCGGGCTTTTCGTTTTTTTCAGACGTTCAGCCTTATTATGCAAGCGTGATTCCTCCTTCTTTATATGCTTCCAGCATAACATTCAGGATTTAACGCGAGCTTCCGCCCGCTTTCAGTGCGTCTTGTGCATAAGTACGGTCCTTGAAGAAGAACATCGCCACCAGTGTCACAATATACGGCAGCATCATGGTAAAGTGAGTTGGCAGCGCAAAGCCCTGCAGTCGGATACTAAGAGCTTCCATGAACCCGAACAACACACTGGACCCCATAACGCCGAGCGGATTCGCTTGACCCAGCATGGTCGCTACCAATGCGATGAAGCCGCGACCTGCGGTCATGCCCTCGGTAAACATCGTAACCTGACCGAGCGATAACTGTGCACCCGCCAAGGCGCACAATACGCCGCACATCAGAACTGCACCATATTGAATGCCGCGCACCTTGATGCCGATACTTTGTGCCGCTACCGGATTCTCACCCACGGAACGAAGACGGAAACCGGAGACACTTTTGAACAGATAAAACTGCAAGGCAATCACGATAATAATCCCGAGATACACGAGCGGGCTATGCCCTGAGATAACATCGCCTACCCACGGAATGTCCTTAATAAGAGGAATGTCCCATTTGGGGAGTCCCACCATATCCTTGTCATAGTAAGCACCTTTTACATCAAAAATCGCCCGCAGCGCAAAAGTCGTCAGTCCTGTGGCCAGAAAGTTAAGCGAGATCCCGACCACAATGGCGTTGGCCTTCAGGTTAATACTGATAAAGGCAAATAGCGCAGAGAACAACATGACGATCACAATAGAAAATATTACAGCCAACAGTACATTGCCGAACAGATAGTTACCGACAATAGCGGAGAAAGCACCGATCAGTACGAGTCCTTCCAGACCCACGTTGAACAAACCGACACGAGAGCATAAAGCCCCACCGAGCGCTGCAAGCAGGATCGGCGTCATAATCCGCAAGGTAGAGCCAAACATGGCTGCATCAAACAGTTGTTGCATTGGACTTTTTCTCCTTTCTCCGCTTCAGGAATGAATATCCGATCTGAGCCGATACAAATAACGTCAATACTGCTTGGATGACACTACCGACTTCCAGCGGCACATCCGTATTCCGTTCCATCCCCATAGCACCTGTCTGCAACGCTGCAAGCAGGATTGCCGCCACAGCTGTTCCTAGCGGATGCGAGCGGGCAAGCAAGGTCGCCATAATGCCGCTCCATGCATAACTTGCCGATGACAACGATCCATCAAGGAAACGGTACTGTGTACCCAGCACTTCCCCTGCACCCGCAAGACCTGCAAGTCCACCACTGATGATCATGGACAACATCATCATGCGAATGCGTCGCACGCCACCATACGTTGCAAACGAAGGATTGCTTCCCAACATGCGAATCTCATAACCAGTTACTGTCTTGTGTGTGAACCAGTAGATGAGAATCGCCGCCACAATAGCAATGATGAATCCGGCATGCAGTCCCATACCCTGGAACAGCTTCGGCAGCCAGACACTCTGATCAATCATTGGCGTCTGGGCCATTGCCGCTGATCCTGTACGGTCTTTAAACGGGTAGGATACCATGTATCCTCCAAAATAAATCGCAATATAGTTGAGCAGCAGTGTTGTGATCAACAGATTCATGCCAAAGCGGGCATCCAGCCAACCTGCAAACAGCGACCAGACCCCACCGGCGATGATCCCCGCCACAATGGCTGCAATACAGACAAACCAGCCTGGACCCGGCAGGTAGAGCGCCGTCAGCGCTGCACTAAGTCCGCCCAGAACCATCTGTCCCTCAGCGCCCATGTTAAAAAATCCGGCGCGGAACGCCAGTGCTACGCCCAGCCCCGCAAGAATAATGGGCGTCGAACGTGCCAGTGTGTTAGTGAAGAAGTAGAAGTTGCCGAAGGCCCCTTTCCACATCTCCGCATACGTATCCACCACGGACCCGCCAACGATCAGAATGGCTACAGCACCTGCCAGTAAACCGATGAATACGGCAAGCAGCGGCTGTATGAGTCCGCGAAGTGTTTCTTTTACCCGATTCATATCCGCTCTTTCCCTCCTGCCATCAACAAGCTGATCTGTTCTTCTGTTGCTTCATCTGCCTTCAGTTCCCCGGCAATTCCGCCTTCATACATGACAATGATTCGATCCGATAATTGCAAAATCTCGGACAATTCCGAGGAAACGAGCAAAATACCCGCACCCTCATTCCGTTTGCGCAGCAATTCAGCGTGGATAGTCTCCATCGCTCCGATGTCTACACCCCGCGTAGGTTCAGCCGCAATCAGAAATGGCGTATCCTGGGCAAATTCACGCGCAGCAATCAGCTTCTGCAAGTTACCGCCGGAAAGGAACTGCGCCTTCGTTTCTGCAGAACCCGTTTTGATGCTAAACTGCTTAATCCAGTTCTCCACCATCGTCCGTGCTGCCTTCGCTTTAATGATACCGCGTGAGTGAAGCCGGTGATGATGACCCATCAGTCCATTTTCACGAACGCTCGCATCCTTCGCCGCTCCCCACATATAACGGTCTTCCGGGATATGGGCAAGTCCATGCTCCCGAATGCGCCGCACCGGCCAATTGGTTGTATCCTGCCCTGACAGCAGGACGCGGCCGCTATCTGCCTTGCGTAGTCCCGCAATGATCTGGATCAATTCAGACTGGCCGTTGCCGGAAATACCCGCGATTCCAACGACCTCACCTTTCCGAACTTGCAAATGGATATCCTTGAGTGCAGAACGGTCCTCTGCCCCTGACAAGTTTACCGCTTCCACCTGAAGCACAGCTTCTCCCGGAACGGATGGCTGCTTGTCCATGCGAACCAGCTCACGGCCTACCATCAGGCGGGACAGTTCCTCTACATTCGTGTCTTTTGCTTCCAATGTACCAGTCACCTGACCATCACGAAGAACCGTGATCCGGTCTGCCACATCCATAACTTCCTGCAGCTTGTGCGTGATCAATACAAAGGTTTTGCCCAACTTGGCAAGGGATTTCATATTCGCGAGTAGTTCTTTCACTTCCAGCGGTGTCAGTACCGCTGATGGTTCATCCAATATAATGATGTCCGCGCCCTGATGCAGCACCTTGAGAATTTCAACACGCTGCTGCATGCCCAGAGGGCATTCAAATACTTTTTTCCACGGATCAACTGGCATGCCATACGTTCTGCCCAATTCATTCACCTGGGCCGCCGCCTGTTTGCGATCAAATACCCCTGCCGCAGACGGTTCACGGCCAATCACGATGTTCTCGGCAACCGTAAAGGAAGGAAACAGCATGAAATGCTGATGCACCATGCCGATACCACTTGCCATGGCCTGAGACGGAGTTGCGAAGCTGACCTCGCGTCCACGAACTTTGATTGTGCCTGATGTCGGTTGCTCCATTCCATACAACATACGCATCAGGGTTGTCTTACCAGCGCCGTTCTCACCCACGAGGGCATGAATCTCTCCTTCTCGCAAATTAAAACGGATGTCCCGGTTAGCGGTGAAGCCGCCGTATTTCTTCGTAATCTGCTCCATCTCCAACAGCATATCTCGCGTTCTCTCCTCTCGGTCTTAAATAGCAGCAAAACCGGCTGCCTGATCGGGCAGCCGGCTGATCAACTCAATTACTCAATCCTATGAAACAAACAATACTACTGTTGCAATGGATCTTTCACAACGATTTTGCCGGATACGATATCATCCTTGATTGCTTTAACCTTGTCGATAACTTCTTGTCCAACAAAAGCATTCAATGGAGTTTCGCTATCACGTGTTACGTAAGTCAGGCCTACGCCATCTTCTTTCAAGCCATAGTTCACAGCGCCCGCCTTGAAGTTTCCTTCAACGAAGTCTTTCACCGTCTGGTAAGAAACTGTATCAGTCGACTTTAATTGAGACAATACGATATGTTCCGGATCCTCAACGGTACGGTCCGTATCCTGACCGGAAGTATAGAAGCCTTTTTCTTTCGCGGCTTCAAACACGCCTAGATCCCCTACAGCGGATGCTGCGGCAATGAAGTCAGCACCTTTGCCGAATTGTACCAACGCAAGCTCTTTGGCTTTGGCCGGGTCGTTAAATCCACCAACGTAGTTCACAAGGAATTCCGCTTTCGGGTTAACTGATTCCAGACCAGCTTTGAAACCTTCTGTATATTTCTTGATCAATGGAACGTCCATCGCGGCAATCATACCGACTTTGTCTGTTTTCGTAGACAGTCCGGCAGCTGCACCAAGCAGGTATGCTCCTTCATATTCATGGAAACCAACGCTACGTACGTTCGGTAGATCCACCGTTGTGTCTACAACGGCAAAGGACTTGTCCGGATTTTCGGCAGCCACTTTCTTCAGTGCATCTTCTGCCTGGAATGTCGCTGTAATGATCAGATCATAGTTCTCAGCAACTGCAGCACGCAGGTTTTGCTCAAATGCTGCCGGGTCAGTCGATTCAATCGTTTTGGTATCTACCTTGAATTCCTCGCCTGCTTTTTTGAAACCTTCATCCATCTGTACGAAGAACGGGTTTACCCCGATTTTTTCAGGAAGTACAAGCGCCATGCGCAGTGATTTTTCACTGTCGCCACCTTGGGCCGATTGTTCGTCTTTGGAAGCAGAATTTCCACAAGCCGCCAGCAATATAGCCAACATGATGATCGATAAGACGAACGATAAACCTCTTTTCATTTTGAAAATTCCCCTTTTCACTATTCTTTTTTTATAATCCTAGCGGATACTGTCGATCCTTGTCAATAAATCTTTGAGCGTATACACTAAATGGAATATAATAGTTGATTTGCCTTTGACAGAGCCTCCGAAGCCTCTCTATACCAAGGTTTTTTCCGTTGACATCCAGAGCTGCTCCATGCTAAAGTCAATCCAATTATTATATTCAGATAGGATTTGTCAGAATTATAACGCAATCTTATTTATTTTCCAACCCTATTTTGAGGAGGCTATTCATTTGAAAAAAATCACCCAGATCACACTGGCCGCTCTGCTCGCCGCTCCGGTTACACTCGGCAGCCTCAGCTTGCCCGCTTCGGTATCCGCAGCATCCGCCACTTCCGCCGGACAAACGACCTCACAGGCTGTTAAAGGACCGGCAGCACAAGCTCCTTCAGTTTATACCGAGAGTGCAGCTGATTACGCCCAATTCCTGCAAGCTAAATACAATATCCAATTGCCGAAACAGTTAACGAAGGGTGACTTCATCAAGGCGATTGCTACCATTCTTGAAGCCGATCAAGCTGCTCCTGCTACAGATGAAGCAAGTGACAGTTTAGTTAAGGCCCCATCCTTTACTGATCTGAAATCGAATGATTCTGCTTATAAAGCTGCCGTTTCCTTATATAACAATGGCATCCTATCCGGTACGGAAGTTCGTGCCAATGACAAACTGAGCACTTATGCCGCTGTCTTCATCGCAGTCAAAGCAGCCGGATTCAAAGAGCTGGCCTATACATATCCTGAAGACAAAACAGCAAAGGCACTTGCAAAACTGGGCATTAGCCCAAGCCGCGTGCAGGGACAAGCCGCGCAGGAACTGGCCGCTGCCATCGATACAGGTCTGATCCCCGAAAATCTGTACCCCGCTCTTCGTAAGGGTGGCGAAGCGAGTTCCGATTTTGCCAACATTTTGCTTGGACGGGTATTAACCAGTCAGGGTAAATATAAAAATGAAATTGGCCGTTCCGGCGACGCTGACATCTACTCCAAATTGTACGCTGCCTATCGCACTGCTGATTTAATAGAAGCACCGGAGCTTCGGACCATTGTGGATCAAGCTCTGCGGAATGATCTCGTCACAGGTTACAATCTTAAGGATAGTCGCTTTGATTCCAACTTCATCGATGAACTGACTTTAACTTACGGTCATGATGATATTAAACATGCTGTGCAGTTGATTGGACTGTTGCGCAGTGAAGGCATCGATGCTGATGTACAGTTCCAGCCGAAGACATCTGCCTTCATCTATTTGAAGGAATGGGGAGAGCCCAAAGAAACACCGGATTACAAAGTAACCCAGATCGAGAATGGCAACTACATCGCCTACGCCAAAGAATATGACATTCAGTTCGAGTTCAATAACACAGCGGACAAAGCCCGTTTCAACGATATTATATTGAAGTATGCCAAAAAGAATAGCGATGACACCTCTGCCTTAATCCATGCTTCCTGGTGGCAGCCGCTGTATTATTCACCGACTGCTCTGGCGGAATATCCGGTCATTGCTAACAATAAAATTTCACTTGGCAACTATTACGCACAATCCTTCTCCCTTAAGGAGAATTCCAAGGCAATTCAGGAAGGATTCCGTAAGCTCGCCCCTGATGCGGATATTTCCAGTTACACCTTCTGGGTTGACCACCCGTTCTTCAATTATCTCAACGGGGAATCAGAATAAATCGAACATATGCTAGGTGCATTAAAGCTCGCATTTTGACATAATATAAAGCCGTCTTTACCGAACTTTTCAATGGATTCGACCCATTGGTTCGTAAAGGCGGTTTTTTGTTTATTTTTTTGCAAATTTCTTCTCAAAAAAATATTTTCCATTGAAGGATTTACCAGTAAAAGGTCGAATAACATAGATACACAAACACGCAATCACATTTACACATATCTGTAAGACAGGAGTTAATCATGGTATACGACGGCATTCTGCTAGGCTTGATCGTTGGACTGTTCCGGGGAGGATTTCGGTATGGTCTCCACCAGTTTGCAGCACTCAAGCTGCGAGGCGGATGGATATTCCCGCTGTTGCTGCTGGCCCAGTTCTTCATCTTTTTCTTGCAGGAAAGGCTTGATTGGGTTGCATCCATCAACGGGTACCTGTTTGCTGCCGTTTATGTCACAGGTCTAGCATTTTTGTGGCTTAATCGACATTACAAAGGTTTTACGTTGATCTGGATCGGTGTCTTTCTCAATTTCATCGTCATGGCAGTGAACGGTGGGCGTATGCCGGTTTCCGTGGACGCCTCTGCTGTTCTTGGGCCCTATTATGTAGATATGCTGCGCGAAGGCGGGGCGGTATCAAAGCACTATATGATGGATGCTTCCACACATCTTTCATTCCTAGGTGATATCATCCCGCTGTCCAGCCCTTATCCGCGGACCCAGGTGATCAGCATCGGCGATGTGGTCATGAACATTGGCATATTCCTGTTTATCCAGTACATGATGGTGAATCGAACCGGAGAAGCTTTGCAGCCAGTGAGTTCCATCAGGCCTGAAGACATTCGGACAGACTCCAAGGAAGGGAGGTCTTTTCCATGAAAAAATTCGAAGGCATTAAATATTCCCGTCTCGTCATCAACGCAATCATCGTAGCTTCTGTCGTTGTTGCATTGACTTCGGGATACAAGCTGGGCGGCTAGTACATATACTTCGCCAACCAAGACAAACAGGCTGCCAGCGGCCTGTTTTTTCTTTCTGGATTTTTGGGAGGTAACTTGTTATGTTATACATCAATATAGTACAAGCCGATATATTCACATCAAGAGCAGACTAAACCAAGCAGGAGAATTTTTATGAACTTTATTCGTAACCTTATCCATAAAGCAGATCGGAGCAGCATGTATGTCGTCTTGCTTAGCTGTACCGGCATCGGTATTTTTCTGTATATGAACAAGTGGTCTTATCTCCATCTATCCTCTGACGAATGGGTAATGGTATACACGATGCTTGGTGCGGCGCTGATTTTGGATTATTTCACGTTTCAAATTCCGCCCAAAGGCAATCAGCAATCCATGGACTCTTCCGTGTACCTCGCCTCTATCTTCATGTTTGGTGGTGCATTCAGTCTGTCTGTACTGCTGCCTGTTTCCCTCATTCTGTTAATCAAGGATCGCAAACTCACCTGGTGGAAACATATCGTCAATTTCAGCATTTACAGCCTCATGATTGCTGGAGCGGCTTATGTATTTACTTGGACTGGAGGAATTCCGGGAGCACTGGATGGATATAACTTGCTGCCCTATTTTGCGGCACTTGCAGCCTACTTCATCATCAATACAATCACGCTTGGCCTGTTTTTTCATTTCTCAACAAAGGATGCATTACAGCAGATGAAGCGTGTGTTCGTTACCGAATCGCTGCTCGTCTATTTATGTACATTGATTTTGGCACTCGTGCTGACCATTCTCGTTGTGCATAACGGCGTTCTCGGTCTGCTGCTCTACCTCAGTCTTAGCATTCTGCTATCACATGCGTTCAAACAGCTGTTTGTGATGTATCAGAGTATTGAGGAAAAGGCGAATACGGATCAACGTACAGGTTTGTTTAACCATAGTCATTTTGAAAGTATGCTGGAGACCGAGCTTGGTAACGCCCGTTCTCAGGGAACCCCACTTTCACTGGGACTCATCGATATTGATGATTTCAAAAAGTATAACGACCGCTTCGGTCATCTCCAGGGTGACAGCCTGCTGGCTCTTCTCGGAGATTTCCTCAGTCGGAAGACGGAAGGCACTTCGGTCACCGCCTTTCGTTATGGCGGAGAAGAGTTCACCCTGCTCATGCCAGGCATGGATCTGGACGAGGCTTATGCTTTCATGAACAAGCTGCGCAAGCAGCTGAACGACACACCTTTTGAAGGGGTTGAAGTGTTTCCGCACGGTTGTCTCTCGTTCTCCGCAGGTGTTGCGCGTTATGAAGTCGATATGTACAACAAGTCACAACTTGTGGATCAGGCGGATAAAGCGCTGTATTATGCCAAAAAGCAAGGCAAAAACAATGTGCATCGCCACGGTAGTAATGATGGCATGGAGCAAGAGATTGATCTGGTGCAGGATGTGCGCGACATTGAGCAACAGCTCAACTTGTTCAGGTATAAGGATATGGATACATTCAAACATTCCAAACGCGTATATAAGTATGCTCTCGATATAAGTGAGTTGCTGGAACTCGATAATGTGGAGAAGCGGAATTTTGTACTGGGCGCACTGATTCATGACATCGGAAAGCTCGAAATTCCATGGTCCATCTTGAATAAGAAGGAAAAGCTTACCGCTGAAGAATGGGAAACGATCAAGGGCCATGTCACCTGGGGCAAAAAAATGGCCATGACGAACGAGCGTTTTGCCGATCTCATTCCCTATATTGAATTGCATCATGAACGATATGACGGGGCAGGCTACCCTTATGGTCTGAAAGGCTGTGAGATTCCACGGTTGTGCCGGATGCTCACGGTGATTGATTCCTTTGACGCAATGACGACAGAGCGACCGTATCAGGAAACGAAAAATGTCGATGAAGCAATCAAGGAACTACAGATGTGCTCCGGTTCTCAGTTTGATCCCGAGCTAGCCGAACTGTTCATCCGATATATTCAGAAACGAACGGTGCAGCAACAACTTGTGTAACACCCGCAGAATTCCCCCTTACAAAGCCAAAAGCGCTACCCCCGGCCTAATCGGGGATAGCGCCATTTTCATGTTCATCATGGAATGAATCATGCACGAGATTACTTCATTCTTGTGCAGATTCTGCGTTATCGAGTGGTATTCATCTCATGTGAAGTCTGATGCAGCTCTTTAATCATCTGCTGCAAAAACATGTTATCCTGACGACTGATTCCGTGCTGATTGTCTTGAAGAAGCATTTGATGAATGTTCTTCTTGAGCAACTCGCTGCGACGTTCCAATACCTCTTGATTCATGTTGTTGCGTTCACTCCTTAACATCTTTTGTAATGAATTTCTGTTCTATATAAGTATAGAGGACCTTCTCCAATAGGGAAAATGGATACAGCCCCGCTCATCTGTACTCACCAAGGCTCACCCTGCGTGACATAATTTCACCCCATGTTGTTCTTAGATATCCTTCTAAATGCTCCCTTATCCACCCGAGGTTCCCCCGAAGAGAGCCAGACTAGGGTCTGAAGCAAGCATGCGTTATAATGGTGCCAGCCCTTGAAACGGAGTACATATAAATGGACCTTATCTCAAAGGAGTTCTGTATTCATGTCATACAAACAGATTAAATGGATGATTCTGCTGGTCCCCACATTCACGGTTGGTCTCTGGGAATACATCCGTCACCAATTCCTGATGCCCTACCTTTCCATGGATGCGGGCAACTGGCTTACCCCACTTATCCTGTACCTCATAAGTGTCACCTTGCTAAGTCGCTTATTTAAGATGCTGGAAAGTGCCAGGGCCGCTCTGGAGCAGGAGCGTGCTTCCAAAGTGGCTCTCGAAGCTCGGGATCAACTAGCCCGCGAGCTTCACGATGGTATCTCGCAGTCTCTTTTTCTCCTGTCGGTAAAAACAGACAAGGCCGAGCGCAGTTTGGCTGGAAGTGGTCACGAGAATGAAATTCAGGAAATACGCAAAACCGTACATGAGGTCAACGCTTACGTACGGCAGGCCATCGCCCAGCTCCGCTACGTCCCTGGACAAGCGGCAGTACCGGAGGGAACTTCCCTGTATTCACAGGTAGAATTACTTATAGAGGAGACGGTTCCTTCGGCGCGTCTGGAATGGGATCTCGACAGCACCTTCTTCTCCCCAAAGGAGCAGGTAGAGCTGCTCGCCTGCATTCGGGAAGCACTGCTTAATGTACGTAAACATGCCCGGGCCACAGATATTCGGGTGATTGCAGAAGGAACCCCTTTTGTCTGGTCCATCTTCGTTCAGGATAATGGTGTTGGTGTGAGCGGGGATCCACTGCATCTGAAGGATCGGTACGGCTTGCGAATTACGAAGGAACGTGCAGCTCAGATGGGCTGGTCTTTCGCTCTTGATTCAAGGCCAGGTTACACTCGAATAACCATTGGAAAGGGGCATGCTTAATATGGAACTTGTACGGGTATTGGTTGTCGATGATCACGCGCATGCGCGTGAGGCGATCTGCAGTATTTTATCCGAGGACAGCCTGTTTGAAGTTATTGGTACCGCTTCGACTGGACTAGAGGCGCTGGAGCTTACCGGGCAATGGATGCCCGATCTTATTCTGATGGACGTGCAGATGCCGGATATGGATGGGCTGGAAGCCACCCGCCAGATTAAACTGCGCTTTCCTTATGTCATTATCGTCATGGTTACTGTATCGGATGATGTCACGTACCTGTTCGAAGCGCTGAAGCAAGGGGCTCAAGGATATTTGCTCAAAAATCTATCTCCGTCCACTTGGCTTGAATACCTTCGCGCCATCGTCAGTGATGATGCACCCCTGAGCAAGGAACTTGCCTATCGAATCCTTCAGGAGTTCCCCGCACCTCGCACGGAAGATGTACCCGATAATCCGCTGACTACGCGGGAGCTTGAGATCCTGCAATGGGTATCTGCGGGATATACTAACCGTGAGATTGCCGACCAACTTGGCATTTCGGACCAAACGGTGAAGAATCACCTGAAGAATATTTTACAGAAACTGCATCTCGAAAATCGTGTGCAATTAACCCGCTATGCATTGGAAAGCGGACTGGCAGGCCGTAAGCTGCGTAAATAGCGGCACATTCATGTTTTTGTCACAATTCCATGGATCATTTCGTTTTTTTATAGCCCAATGTAGTCATACAGTGTTATTTTGGACAAAGTTATAATGGTATAGATTGTGCTCGGTTAACAAAGAATGACTTACAATTCTAGACCTAAGGGTGATGATTTTTTGATTTTGAGTAGGTTCACCATGAAATTGGGCAAACGGCACTGGGCACTTATGGTCGCCCTGATGTTATTGTGTTGCCTTGTTATGCCACAATGGGCATCCGCCCATGCTTATATTGTGCAGGCCTCACCAGGTGAAAATGAACTTGTTGCGACAGCACCTGAACGCCTGACTCTGGAGTTCAACGAGTCTTTACAGACGGCCTTTTTTGATATTAAAATCACCGGACCTGACGGAACACAGGCAGATGACGGCAATGTGCATGTCGACGAGAACCGTCCTCATATTCTGGAGACCGGACTGCGGACCGGACTTGGAAACGGAACCTACGCCGTGAATTGGAAGGCCGTGTCTGCTGATGGTCACCCCATTCAAGGGGCCTATGTGTTTCATATTGGGGAACCATCTGGCGCTCCTGCTGGTCTCGCTGATTTAACCTCAGGTTCAGGCCAAGTTGGCGGACCTTTAAAATGGATTTTGTCGCTGACCGACTGGATTCAATATCTGGGGTTGTCTATGATTCTGGGCACACTTGCTTTCCTGCTGTTCCGGATTGCGCCTGCTTCCATGGCGAGAGAACCACTGGAAGTGCCAAGGAGCTACAAGTTGTTATGGATCAGTTATGGCGCCGCTTCTGTTGCCGCTCTGATCAGTCTGCCCCTGAACACGTTGTATGAATCAGGCGTTTCCATCGGAGAGTTCAGCTGGGCACTGATGGGTAGCGCACTCAAATTGACGTCATTTGGCCAGATCTGGATGGTACAGATGCTTATTGTGATGCTGCTGGCGGTTACCATCCTCTCCGGATATGACCGGGATCGCTCGCTGCGTATCCGTATCTGGTCATCATACGGATCATTGGTCCTCGTTCTTGGCTGGTTGTTTACCCATGCGATGACAGGACATCCGGCTGCAGCAGAACATCGCGCGCTCGCCATTGCAATGGACTTCGTTCATCTGATCGGAGCCGCTTTCTGGATCGGCGCTCTAACTGCCATGGCTGCGTGTCTCCCTCCGCTCGCGGATAAACTGCCTTCCACGGTGCGAGGTGAGGTCTACTGGACGGCGATCCGACGCTTTACAGCTTGGGGCATCGGCGCTGTTGCTGCTCTCGTCGCTACGGGGATATACAGCAGCCTGATCATTTTGCCTGCACCTATTCTTACGTCTTTGTTCACAACGGCGTATGGTCTCGTGCTTATCGCTAAAGTTGTCTTGCTTGTGGCGATGCTTCTATTGGCCTGGCGTCATGCCAGAATGGCACGTGCAAGCAGCGGCAACCGACTCGCTGGCAGCCTGAAGGCCGAACTGATTGCTGGAGCCGTCGTGCTTGCGTTGGCCGCCGTGCTGACACACCTGTCTCCCGGACAACCAGCAGCCGTAGGACCCTATAAAGAAGTGCAGACTAAGGATGACGGGACTACAATTACGCTTCAGGTAAGTCCCAATCGTACCGGAGAGAATCAGTTCAAGGTCGACGTGAAGAAACCGGACGGCAGTACAGTCAACGATCTGGAACAGATCACATTGTCACTGACCCACCTGGATATGGATATGGGCATTTACGAGATCACGATTCCGAAAAATGATACTGGCGTATACGAAGCAGAAGAATATATCTCCATGCCAGGACGCTGGAACATCAAGGTTCATCTGCTAACCCGATCTCTGGATTCGCTGGATACCGAATTTGAGATCGACACTGCTAATCCGTAGTTATAGCCGATTAATGATTGGCCATATATGTTCAATTAAACATTTACACAATAACGGAGAGGACAGAAAAAAACTGGAGAAGCGAAGCGTTCGCCTTTATCCCCGGATTTTCCCCTTTGAAGAAGAGGATCAAAAAATCTGGGGATAACAGCGATCAGAAGGTTGTTCTGTCATTGTAGTGGCTAGTGTAAATATTCTTTAGTTGAGCTTATATATTAGAAGATTTGAGAGGGGTAAATTATTTTGAAGAAAACATCATGGACTTCCAAACTGACATCCAGCCTAACTGCTGGAGCCGCTGCGCTGATGCTGTTCGCGGGATTCGCCAGTGCACACGTTACCGTTAACCCAACTGTGGCACAAACAGGTGCATGGCAGACGTATAGCATCAAGATTCCATCCGAAAAAGAGCTGCCTACTACCAAGATCACGCTGAAAGTACCGCAAGGCGTTGCATTCAAGCAATACCAACCACTGTCAGGCTGGAAAATCACTACCGAAAAAAATGATTCCAATGAAGTAACATCAATCACTTGGGAAGTAGACGGAGATAACGAAGGAATTCTTGCTGGTCAATTCCAGCAGTTCAACTTCGTAGCTCAGAATCCGGATGCCGAAACGGAAGTAGCTTGGGATGCGTTCCAGTATTATAGCGATGGCAGCATCGTGGAATGGACAGGCGGACCAAGTGACAGCAACCCGCACAGTATTACGGCAATCAGCCAAGATCCTGCTGCTGCAGGTAATACTGCTACAGGCGGAGGTCATGATAGTGCAGGCACAGCCGGCAATGCTGGCCATGATGATAAAGCAGCAACGGGCGATGATAAGAAGGCAAACGACGATACCACACTGGGTGACGCGCTGAACGACACCGTTACTGGTGAGCCAAACAACACGGATTCAGACCCAGGCACATTGAAGCTGCAACAGGCAACACTGATCGTATCCATTCTGGCATTGATCCTGTCCTTCCTGGGTATCGCTCTGGCAACACGCCGCAAAAAACGTTAAGAGCTAACATAGAGTCTTGTATGTAGACTGAAAAAGAAAGGAGCCTTTGGCGAACGGGATCTTTCCCGATGTGCCGAGGCTCCTTTTTGATATCTGTATGCATACGCCAACTTCGATTTCAAATTTCCATGCTTAAGTTCACTGATTAAGAACAGCGTCCCTTACAACTTTTCCCCTATCGTCCCTGATCCGTCTGGATCATGATTTCAATATATTGCAGCAAGCTCTTCTTCTGTTGTTCAATCGACTGTATTCGTCCAGACAGACCCGCGAAAAACGCTTCGATCTGCTGCCTTGTATAATCGGCCGATTGTCCCTTCCAATCGTCGAGACGGTTGTATAGGCTTCTTGCCTCCTGCTCATCTGCCTGGAGACGGGCAAGCAGCTGGGTCAATTCTTTTTCAGCAATCCGAAGATCATTTAGCTCTACCAGCAATTGTCCGCTCACTCGTGTTCCCTCCCTTATGTAAGTTCCAATCGCCAGGCCCTTCACGCAAAATTCTATTTAAAACTGACCTGACTCTCATCCGCTTGACGGAATGCTTCCGCCTTCTCTTCGATAAAGTTCAAGAATTGACTCGTATGCTTCATATGCCATGTGCTCAATTCGTTAATAGACCCATCCAGATGAGTGACGATAGGCTCAAGTCTGCGACTACGGCTGGAATGCAGGTAATGCGCCATTCGGCTCCGTACCGTATTCAACTCTGCATTACACTGTTGTGCATTTTGCTTCCACCGGGCAGCGACACTTTTGAGTTCTTCTGGCGTTACCTGAATCAGGCCAGATGCTCCTGCTGCTGCGGCCATACCTCTTGCAAGGTTGCCTGCTTGCCCACCCAGGTTCCGCATGAATGCTACGAGATCAGACAGGACATTGGATGGCTGACGTGGTGAATAACTGATTTGCTCGCCAGTAACCGGATCGTATAGATCGTTGGAAATATAGCCATTCTCGAATTTGTACTGTTTCAAACCGTGATACTCTTCACCACCAAAGGTATTACTGATTTTATCAAACATGCCCATGTCATCATTCATATCCTTGTAGTTGGAATTGATGTAATACATGGAACCTACATGACGATCATATCCACCAAAAAATCCGCTGGTTACAAAATCTCCGGGATGTCCGTAGTTAATGATTTGGCTATCAAACCCACCCTCTTCAGCCTTTCGTTTTGCCTCTGGCGTGAGGCTGGAAATCACGGATGGCGCACTGAACGTCACCGCGGAAAGTCCCGTGTATGCGGCCGCATACTGGGCATTGCCCCCTCCAAGCGAATGACCAGTCAGCGAAAAATCCAAATCCTTATATTTTTTCTGCATATCTTTGGCGTAATCTTCCGCTTCATACATTTGGTTGGGACCCAGCCCGATTGTCTTATCCAGCTTTTTATCCAGTTCTCCCACAACATTCTCGACTTTAGTGATTCCGGTCACATCTCTTACCTTCTGGATTCCATTAGCTAACCAATCTGGCGTAAGGTCAGTACTTTGTTCAATTTTTCTGCCGAGCTCAGGCAAACCGATTTGTGCATCCGCGTAATAATCAGGGGCACTGCGATCCAACGATGCACTTCCCTCTGTGCCCCGATATGCGATAACCGCCTGTTTGGTCTCAGGATTGTAGAAGGTCACCGCATCAAAACCCGATTTTTTATTTCCATGAGTGTCCTCAAGAACTTGCCATCCGGGAAGATTGTCAAACTCAATACCTGATTTCAGATTCTCGTAAGCTAATTCAGACATCTTGTTGTATGTTTCATCATCAATTTTTGGTGATTTACTCACAACCGTTGCACCTCCAAGAAAATCAATCCTGAATTATGATTTATTTGTTAAACGGATCATATCCCTTAGCTATAATTGCTTCCTTAATTGCTGGACTCATGCCAAAGTTTTTGATTTTTTTATCCTCATAGTCGTACGAGATCGTAAATTCTTGCTCTTCATGTTCAACCACATGCCCTTCCATAGCAATAGAATCAAGCGCCATCTCAGGTAACAGCTCTTTATTTGTGATCACGACATCCAGTTCATATTTATTTTTCAGATATTTTACAGCTTCCGCTTCGGCTTCTTTAAAATAGGCCTGTTTTTCACTTTCCTTCATGTTCTGACACCCTCCCAAAATGAAAGTAGATAGTATGGTCAAAAAAAATAAACATGCGAGTCGTCGCTCCAACCTCATATCAATCACCTTTTCTTTATCATTAAATATATTCGTATACCCACTCTTTTCTTCTGTTATCTGCATCATAGTACAAAATCAACATGATCACATCGGCTGTTGGCATCGTTTTTATGTAACTTTGTTCCTAAATGATTCCAATAGAGCATTCGGGTGTACATTACCCAATTCAACTGTTTTTGCATCATTTCTCTATTTATCATTTGCCCAGACAAAAAAAGAGCCTGCTCCAGAGAGCGGCCCTAATCTTGCCATTATCAATGAGTTACTCCAATACCATCCGCAGGGCGGTCAGTGCAATCCCGATTATAAATCCGGTAACAGCCCCGTTAATCCGAATCCACTGCAGATCCTGTCCTACCTTATCCTCAATCAAGGAGATCAGTGAGGCATTATCCATTTTGTCGACATTTTCGCGTACGAGGTTGCCGATTTTGGAATGGTTTTTCTCCAGCAGCGTCGTTACACCTTCCACAATCTTCGCATTCAACCCAGCCAATAAAGCATCGTCTGACCGCAAATCAGACAATACCCGCTCAATCGCGGGTAGAGCAAACGTCTCCACATACTGGCCATCTTCCATTGCAGCGAGCGCCTTTTCCCTCAATTCAGTGAGTTTGTTCAGCACAGTTTCCTCTGCGTTCCATCCATCCAGCATGTTGTTTTTCCAGCCGTTGACTCCATCCTGCACACTTTCACTCATCGCCAGCCGGATAGCCTGGGTTCGCAACAGATCTAGCACTTTGTAACGAAGAGCGCTGCCCTCCCGCTTCATGTCCTCCACCCGATCAAACAGATATCCTTGCAAAATACTGCCCAGACGCTCCTCGTTCAGATAACCCATGAATGCATTCATCGCAAATTGCATTAATCCGTTCATCTGGATACCACTGATTGCCTTTAGGCCGCTTTCACCCAAAAACATGATCGTCTCCGGCTTCACCAGCCATTCCTCTGCCTGCTTCAGACCATAGTCCAGTGCTTTGGCATCATATCCACGCTCACTCATCTGGATCGAAGCCCGTTCCAGAATCGGACCCAGGTCGAAGGCTCCCGCCTGTGATTTGATCTCGCCCGCAACCAGTGGAGCAATCTGCTCCAACGGCAGGCCTGCAAGGATTCGTTTGCAGAGCGTATCGATCATGGTTTTGACTCCATCGTTGTGAAGTTCCCTTGTCATGGTATCCAGAACGATTTCTGCCGCCTTGAAGCCCGCAATTTTCTCGGTGATGCTATCCTTGTTCAGCAAGTTGTTTTCCACCGCGGAGACAAGGCCTTCAGTCAATTTGTCCCGATTTTTGGGCAGCAAAGCCGTATGGGGAATCGGAATACCCAGTGGATGACGGAACAACGCTGTTACGGCGAACCAGTCCGCAAGTCCACCTACCAATCCCGCTTCAAATGACCCTACCAGCAGTTTGCCTACTACACCGCCTTGAAACGGCAATGATGCGGCAAATCCCGCTCCCATAATAACGAGAGACCAAGCTGCTGCTTTTTTGGTTTGTTTAGGTTTAGCCATTGTATTCTTACTCCTTTATCGTTAATCACACGGGTTCAATAACACCCAACTTTCCCGTGCTCTTCTGTTCTTCATGTGATTGCTTCCATAGGAAAGCTTCTGTTTCCATATTTCGTATACTTCATCTTATCACCCGTAAGCGTCAAAACCAAACCTCTGGCTGGCGAAAAAGGATAAAAGAGGGGTTTTTCCTATCGAAATGGTCGTATTCTTTTCCATTACCAAAAAGGTTTTAGTATAATCAATACAGACGGCCCTCCATTTAGGATTGGCCGGCGGTCAGCAGGGTAATTACATAATGGAATAATGAATGAATCAGAGGAGGAATTTCGGACCATGAAACACGTGCAGGACACAACGACACTTTATAACGGAGTCAAAATGCCTTGGCTGGGTTTTGGTGTATTCAAAGTTAAAGATGGAGAAGAAGTGGTTGCAGCCGTCAAAACGGCTATCCAGGCAGGTTATCGCAGTATCGATACAGCGAAAGCGTATAACAACGAAACCGGTGTAGCTCAGGGTATTCGTGAATCCGGAATCGCCCGCGAGGATCTGTTCATTACCACCAAAGTGTGGAACGGGGACCAAGGCTACGAATCCACACTGGCGGCTTTTGAAGCAAGCATGGAACGACTCGAACTGGAATATCTGGACCTCTATCTGATCCACTGGCCTGTCAAAGGCAAGTATAAGGATACCTGGAGAGCGCTGGAGAAGCTGCATAAGGAAGGACGCATCCGCGCCATTGGGGTGAGTAACTTCCAGATTCACCATCTGGAGGACCTGATGACCGATGCCACCATTAAACCTGCTGTGAATCAGGTGGAACTGCATCCGCTATTGATTCAAACGGAGCTACGGGAGTATTGCAGCAAACATCAGATCCAGATTGAAGCCTGGTCTCCACTAGGTCAGGGACATCTGCTGGAGCATCCGCTTCTTCAGGACATCGCTGCCAAGTACAGCAAGTCACCGGCACAGGTCATTCTGCGTTGGGATCTGCAAAATGGCATTGTGACCATACCTAAATCCGTTACACCACAGCGCATCCGCGATAATGCGGACCTGTATGACTTTGAGTTGACCACGGAAGAAATCGAGCGCATCAATCAATTGAACGAGAATAAGCGCTTTGGTTCCGATCCGGACAATTTTAACTTCTAACCTCAATATATAATCAAGCTAGAAAACATCAAAAAATCCCGATCTGGATGCACACGCACCTGGATCGGGATTTTGCTTATTCATTTATAGTTATATTAGCCTTTGGAAACCAGTTTGAAATCATCAAAATGGAAACCTGGTGCTACAACACACGTTACCAGTACAGGCTCATCACCCAGCGGACGTGCTGTTTGCCATACTCCGGCTGGAACGAGTACCTGCGGCGATTGCCCCGCAGCAATATCCATACCCAACACGAGCACTTCTTCATTTTCGGGGTTTTCCCCGTTGCCGCCCAATTTCAATTCTACTGGACTGCCGCTATGCCACAACCAAAGCTCATCGGACAATACGGTATGCCATTCCGAGACTTCATGGGAGTGCAGCAGGAAGTACGTCGAACTTGCCGAGAATCGAGGGCCTGAGTATGTATCCGGCAGTACGGATTGTGGAATTTGGTACGATGCCTTCCATTCTTCCTTATACCAACCGCCTTCAACGTGCGGCTGCATATTCAATGCAGCAACGAGTGGCGATAATTCATGTGTCGTCATATTCTGTTTCCTTCCTTCCAAATCGAATTGGAGACACCCCTATCCAGAGGTTAGTCTCACTCCCCCTACTGTAAAACATGAATAGACTTTTGTCACCTTTACAGCATATATAAGCTTGCCGAAAATCATTCCACCCGTATGCTATTCATTTCGTCTGGTCGGACCCCTATTCAAATGATAGCGTTTACAACAAACTGGATTTTCCGTTATGATATGGATATTAACCGTAAATCAGCTGGCGCAGAGGGGAGACGTGTTATGAGTGTTATAGAGGATCGGATTGGACCCAAATATCGAATTGGCGAGAGTTCATTCACCATTGAACACATGAGCAGACACGAAGGGAACGCCATGCCACAGCCTCACGCCCACCCTTTTTATGAACTGTATTATCTGCTTGAAGGAGAACGCGTCTATTCCATGAATGGTCAGCTTCTTACCGCCCGCAAAGGTGATTTGATCCTGATCAATCCCCATGATGTACATACGACGTCCAAAGGAAGTATTCCCGGCTTTGAACGAATCCTGATCGGATTCTCGCCTTCTTTTGCCACCGGGATGGAGCTTGGAATATGTGGTCTGCTTCCCTTCGATCGTTCAAGGCTGCTGCACTTTCCTGATGCGGAACAGCCCGAGATCGAACGAATGCTATGGCAGATGCTGCAAGAATGCAGGGAGCGCCGACCTCATTATGACATCGTGGTGAGAAGCCTGCTTGCCCAGATCCTGATTCAGATCCACCGGGTTGAAGAAGATACTCGGCAATCCTCTCCGGTCCCGCATCATCCCATGCAGGATAAGATCAGTGAGATCGTCACTTATGTAAACAATCATTATACCGAGCCCCTTACGTTGGAAGAGGCCGCAGCGCGATTTTATATCAGTCCATCCTATTTGAGCCGGATGTTCAGCCGTTTTACCGGATTTCGCTTCAGTGAATATTTACGTGTTACCCGGGTTCGGGAGGCACAGAGACGTTTACTCTCCACTCAGGAACGGGTGCAAATGATTGCGGAGAAGGTCGGATTTGAGCATACAGCCCATTTTAATAAAACGTTTAAACAGGTGACCGGGACCACGCCGCTTCGCTATCGCAAAGAACATCGATAGATCTTGGAAGCGACTGGCGAAGCCCGACACCTGTCATATGACACCCTATCATGACACCGCGCGCCAGGAGATGCCCGCGGTGATATGCTAAGCGTATACTAAGTCGAACCCTTCTTACCTGCGGATAATTACACCACTTCTTACTTCAGGACCAACGGAGATTTGGCGTCCCTCTGTATCTGCATCACTTTCCCGGCATACGATTCCTGCCGATTCATGTCCTGTCACCATCAGAAGCCGACCGTCCGCGCCTACACCCTCAATCGCTTCCAATTCCGCACCCTTACACTGATGCAAATGAATTAACGATCCAT
Organism: Paenibacillus sp. RU5M; assembly: GCF_900221055.1. Taxonomy (NCBI): domain Bacteria; kingdom Bacillati; phylum Bacillota; class Bacilli; order Caryophanales; family Paenibacillaceae; genus Paenibacillus; species Paenibacillus sp. RU5M. Next base: position 343,436 of record NZ_OBQM01000005.1, read on the forward strand.
CGGTAATATGTGCGTTCATTTCGGCAATTCGCAGGTGCTTCGCATGAGCGCATTGCACCCCATTACGAGCCGTCACCGTATATCCCTGAATGACCAAACCATCCAGAGGCATTTCCGGCAGTCCACTCACCAATAACGCGGTTTCCGCTCCTGCACAGACCACATCCGATATCCGAATATCCCGGAACACCGGAGTCCGTTCACTGACCTCCTGAGTCAAGTCGCTACCACGAGCGGAACCCTCCTGATTGGCATAGAAAAAGGAAAACGAAATAGCTTCCATAATGATATCTTTCATATAAATGCGCTCCACCTGAATATCCTCAACGACTCCGCCGCGCCCACGCGCGCTTTTGAAGCGAAGCCCAATATCCGTTCCAATAAACGTACAGTCCGAGACCCGGACATGCCGCACACCACCAGACATTTCACTGCCAATGACAAAACCGCCATGACCGTGATACACGGTGCAATTGCGGATCGTAATATATTCCGAGGGCAAACCGAGCTCACGACCTTCTGCATCCTTGCCGGATTTCAGGCAGATCGCATCATCACCAACATCGAATACACTCTGCTCCACAACGACATGACGGCAGGATTCGATGTCCAGCCCATCACCATTCTGAGAAAACCATGGATTCCGCACACTCACGTTACGAATCGTGACATGCTCGGATGCCCAGGGGTGCAGATTCCATGCAGGCGAGTTCTGGAACGTCGGTCCGTCCAAAAGCACTCGTTTACATTGACGCAAGCTGACCATGTTAGGACGCAAAAAGTCTCTGACTTCGTCATAAGCAGCCACATCACACACTTGCTCCAGATGCAGACGATTCGCAATCGCACCGCCTTCAAGAGCAGAAGTCGAGGGCCACCAAATGGCTTCGTCTCCGCCAGTCTGCTCCACCACACCGCCCGAAGAAACCAGTCGATTCCACTGCGAGGCCGTCATCTTGGATCGTTTCACCGGACGCCATGCCTCTCCACCGCCATCCCAAATCCCCTCACCCGTGATCGCAATATCCTCCAACTGCTCACCATCAATAGGCGACTGACACCGCACTGCCTGCCAACCTTCGAAGCTGGACGCAATCAGGGGATATTGATCGAAATTACGGCTGAACGTAACCAGAGCACCCGCCTGAACATGAAGCTCAATTCGACTGCGGAGAACAATCGGACCCGTTAACCAAACACCCGCCGGAATGACAATTCGGCCACCGCCCGCTTCTGCACAAGCTGCTATAGCCAGTCGAAACATCTCGGTATTATCGGTCAAGCCATCCCCTACCGCACCATAATCCGTAATCTGAAAATCCCGTGCAGGGATGACAGGTAGACTCACTTCATAAGCTTTCGTATGGGATTCAACACCTTCTCCTGTACTCAGTGGGGAGTAATATGTATTCATCGTTCAGAACATCCTCTCTACCTATAATTGGATCGGACTGTTTTTAATATTGCATTACTTACTGGAAAGCGCATTCTCGCTCCATCATATCAATGCCATAGGGCATAAGGTTGAGCTTTTTTGCCATGTACGATTCAGAATTTGATGTTATTTGTTTTTATGATCAGAGTCATAAAGTAAACATCTCTTCCAGTATACTCTATACATCTATTCCAATGGTTGTAAAACAACTAGGAGAATGGATTCATTTTTCTGTCAGGATTCGTCACAAAGAGGCTGTCAATATAACAAATATATAACATAATTACTGGCTATGGCCCTATAGAACCCATTACTTATGTCATGTTTTATCACAAACCAATTGCCTTTAGCAGGATGAGTATGTATGATTAAATAACTAGTTTCAATTTATTCCTTAATATTCCTTTTACAAACAGATGTTGCAGAAAGGATGGGGTCTCTTGATTGAATTTAGGGGTGTCCAGAAACATTTTGGCCATTTTCATGTCCTCAAAGATATTCATCTTCACATTGAAGAAGGAGAAGTCGTTGTCATTATCGGCCCTTCCGGCTCAGGCAAAAGTACATTGCTCCGCTGCATCAATCGTCTGGAGACGATTACCGAAGGTGAACTTGTCGTCAGTGGTGTCCCTTTACATCAGAAAAAGGTGGACATCAACCTCTTCCGCCGTGACATCGGCATGGTATTTCAACACTTCAATCTCTACCCTCACAAAAAAGTCATCGATAACATTACCCTTGCACCCATGAAGGTGCGTAAACAGCCCAAAGCACAGGCAGCCTCTACGGCGATGAAGTATTTGACCCGGGTCGGCATTGCCGACAAGGCAGACAGTTATCCTTCCCAGTTGTCCGGTGGACAACAGCAGCGAGTAGCCATTGCAAGAGGTCTTGCCATGGAGCCCAAAATCATGCTTTTTGACGAACCCACTTCTGCACTAGATCCCGAAATGATCGGGGAAGTTCTGGATGTCATGCGGTCTCTTGCACATAACGGGATGACAATGGTCGTTGTTACACATGAGATGGGATTCGCCCGCGAGGTCGCAGACCGAGTCATCTTTATGGATGAAGGCCGAATTGTGGAAGAAGCCTCCGCCGCTGAATTTTTCGACAACCCGAGAGAAGAACGGGCCAAGCAATTCCTGAGTCGTCTGATTCACCACTGAGAATAATCCATTTTGAAAGGGGTCTTTACCAAATGAAAAATGTATTAAAGTGGCCGTCGTTTATGCTTGTCTTGATTCTATCCCTTGTCTTGTCCGGTTGTAGCACTGGAGAGGAAAGTAGCAACAGCGGTGGTTCTGGTGGGAGTACCGAAGCCAAAGGCACGATTGAACAGATTAAAGAGCGTGGTAAGCTCATTGCCGGCGTGAAATACGACACCAAATTGTTCGGTTTGAAGGACCCCGCAAGTGGCGAAGTCGAAGGATTCGATATTGATATCGCCAAAGCACTCGCCAAACAGATTCTTGGAGACGAAACGAAGGTAGAACTGAAGGAAGTAACGTCCAAAACGCGCATTCCGATGCTGCAAAACGGCGACATTGATCTCATCATCGCAACGATGACGATTACGGATGAACGCAAGGAACAAGTGGATTTCAGCGATGTCTATTTTGAAGCTGGGCAATCCCTGCTTGTGAAAAACGACAGCGCAATTACAGGTCTCGAAAGTCTCAGCGGTGTGAAGGTACTTGCCGTCAAAGGCTCGACTTCTGCGCAAAACATTCGCGAAAAAGCCCCGGACGCCGAGGTGCTGGAATTCGATAACTATCAGGATGCCTTCACAGCCCTCAAAGCGGGTAAAGGCGAAGCTCTGACGACCGATAACATCATCCTGATCGGCATGCAGCAGACGGATAACAACTACAAGCTGGTTGGTGGCAATTTCACAAGCGAACCTTACGGCATAGCAATTCGTAAAGGCGACACAGCCTTCGTCGAAGAAGTAAACAGCCTGCTCAAAAACCTGAAGGACAGCGGTGAATATGATACGTTGCACGAGAAATGGCTGGGCAGCAAGCCAGAGTAACCCCGATTAATGATGGTTAAGCGGCGAATTCGCCTGTGATATGCAATGCGTGAGCAGGACGCAATCGCCGCTTCTACATCTGGAGAACGGAGGCTTCGCCTACATGGGCAAATTGGACTTCAGCGTACTGATCAAACATTCGGATCGATTTCTGGAAGGGTTCCTCAACACCATTCAGGTGAGCATCATGGCCTTGATTGGCAGCTTTATTCTGGGTGCAATCATGGCTATTTTTCGGATATCCCCCATCAAACCACTCAACTGGATTGGCACGGCTTTTGTAGAGTTTATCCGTAACATCCCGCTGCTGCTCGTCGTGTTTTTCTTCTATCTCGGATTGCCGGCACTCGGCATTTCACTGGATGGATTCATCTCGGGTACACTCGGTCTGACCATCTATACGGCTGCTTTCATTGCCGAAGCGATTCGAGCGGGTATTCAGACGGTCCCTCGCGGGCAGTTAGAGGCTGCGAGATCTTCCGGTCTGTCCTACGTACAGGCCATGAATCTGATCATTTTGCCACAAGCGATCAAGATTGTATTGCCGTCCCTTGGCAACCAGTTTATCAATCTGGTCAAAAACTCATCCATCCTAGCGGTCGTGGCTGGCATGGATCTGATGTATTTTGCCGATCTGATCAACTCGGATACGTTCCTGCCGCTCAGCGTCTACACCATTGTTGCGCTGTTCTACCTGGTGTTGACCTTACCGCTCAGCTTCCTGGTTCACTATATGGAGCGCCGTTTCGGACAAAGTGATGCGGATGCCAGCCGTGCCAAAGGCAAACCAAAAAAGAACAAACCAACGGGTCAGGTCACCATGTAAAACAGACATCCTTTCTAAATCTTGTCCTACTCACAGAAGGAGGCCGATGATCTATGGACTTTAGCGGGGCCTACGCCTGGCCCAACCTTCGTTTCCTGCTGCACGGATTCCTGATAACCCTGCAAGTGGCAGGGTTATCGATTGTATTCAGCTTTGTACTCGGTACGGTGCTTGGTACCGTTCGATACACCCGAATTCCGGTCCTGTCACAGATTGTGGCCGTCATCGCGGATACGATCCGCAATCTGCCGCTGCTGCTGATCATTTTCTTCATTCATATCGTACTTCCCCAGCTCGGGATCAAAATGTCCGTCTTCTGGTCCACGGTTGTTGGACTAAGTCTGTTTGAAGGCGCCATGATCGCAGAGATTGTCCGCAGCGGACTCAAATCGATCGAACGCGGTCAGGTGGAAGCCGCCCGTTCCTCCGGCCTAAGCTATATGCAGACACTTGGCGGCATCATCATGCCTCAAGCTTTGCGGCGCATGTCGCCACCGATGGTGAGTCAGTTCATCTCCTTACTGAAGGATACTTCACTGGCGATCATCATCTCCCTGCCGGAATTGATGCACAATGTGCAGATCCTCGGGGGTCAAAGCTTCGATTACGTCATCCCTGCCCTGCTGCTCGCAGCCGTATTGTACTTCGTCATCAACTACACGTTGTCCATTGTGGCACGGCGGCTTGAAGCACGAATGACTTGATGATCGGTTGACCGATGCTTCCATTACAACCCAAAGACTCCAGCTCCACTTCAATAGTGGTTTTGGAGTCTTCTTTGGATTTCATGATAGTCTGCTCGCACAGGAATCATTCCTCAAATCGCTGCTCCCTTACGGCGTAGTTCCTTTTGCAGCACCGCTACCGGCAGCTCCAACGGATCTAGCTTCATCTGAACAGCTAAAGCTGCTGCTGTTCCCGCCGCCTGCCCCGTAGCCATGCAGCTTGGAGTCAGCCTTGTCGTTGCATGGGCCTCATGTGTGGTAGAGATGCAGCGTCCCGCCACCAGCAGATTGTGAATATTGCGGGAAATCAGAGAGCGGTACGGAATATCGTATGCTCCGTCTCCTTCTATAAAAGCCGCTACGACGCCTTGACCGGAGGGATCATGAATATCAATCGGATAGCCACTTCTGGCGATTACATCGTCAAACTTTCGCCCTGCAACCACATCGTCCTTGGTCAATGCATAGTGTCCGATGATTCGCCTGGATTCACGGATACCGATCTGCGGTGCTACCGCTGAGATCGAAGCCCGCTCGAATCCAGGCACGTCACGCTGCAGAAACTCAGCGATCATCAGCACCTGTTTCCTGCCTTCCTGTTCAGCAGAGGTCAGATCCTCTGCATCTGTAGCATCCAACCCCTGCACCCGGGTGCAGTTAATCAATACTTCATCTTCGGCCGGTCCGGTAAAAAACAATACCTGATCACGATTAATCGGTACACCTGCTTTTTTCCATTGGGAATAGAAGCCGCTCACCCCGGTTAACGGAATACTGTCCAGTTCGGAGAAAGGGGTTTTGGCATAGAAATCCTCCGGGTGCTCCTGCATGTATTGCTTCACTCGTCCAAGGTCCACACCACGCATTCGGAATTTCATGGTCATCGGCTGTGACTGGTGATCGCCATCTCGCCCCTTTGCAACAGAAGCGCCCGCAAGATACGCCGCATCCGCATCACCGCTGGCATCCACGAGTACGTTCGCTTGGAGCTCCATTCGACCAGACTTGTTCGTCAGGCGTACCGCTTCTACCCGATCATCCACCATAACTACTTCATCCACGAAGCTGTGCAATAACAACCGGACACCCGCCTCCTGCAGCATCTCCGCCGCAACCACTTGATAGATCGCAGGATGGTAGGGCGTAACGGTATGCACAAATCCAACCGTATCCCGAAGATGCCCCGGAGAGCCGCCGCGCGCCTGCAGTCGGTCAACGATTTCCTGGGCGATACCCCGAATCACCTGTTCACCACTCTCCGTATGGAAGGTCATCCAAGGGTAGACCATGGCGGCAGTCGACATTCCACCAACGAACCCGTACCGCTCCACCAGCACTGTTCGAACACCTTGTCGTCCAGCAGCAATGGCTGCTGCTATTCCCGCCGGACCTCCTCCCACAACAACCACATCCACTTCTTCCTTTTTCAACCTCATCCTTATCCGTTCACTCAAGTTATCACTCCTTCTTTTCTATTGCATGGGCTACTCTTTCAGTCCTGTCATGGCAACTCCCTCAATGAAGCGCCGTTGTGCCAGAAAAAAGACAATCAGCAGCGGCAGGGTCGCCATGACCGTGGCACTCATCAGATATTGCCAGGCTGTACCCACTTCATCCGTGAACAAGGATAACCCAAGCGGCAGCGTCATCAGTTCTCGCGAGTTAATGAAAATCAACGGATCGAAAAACTCATTCCAGATTGTCACAAAAGTAAAGATCATCAGGGTAGCCATACCAGGCTTGGCAATCGGGAGCATAATACGAGCATAGATCCGGAAGCGGTTGCAGCCGTCAATCATCGCCGCTTCTTCCAGCTCGGTGGGTACCGTAATGAAGAACTGCCGCATCACAAAGATTCCAAACACGCCGCCCGCCCCAAAGATCGGGAGTAAAATCAGCGGAAGATGTGTATCAATCCACCCCAGCTGCCGCATGAACAGAAACATGGGAATAGCCGTCACCTCATGGGGAATCATCATCGCACTCAGCAGGATGAGAAATACCACATTACGTCCCTTGAACGGAATTTTGGCAAATGCGTATCCGGCGAGAGATGCAAAGAACACCGTACCCAGCACAACCACAGCAGCAATATATACACTGTTAAAATAAAAACGATGAAACGGAATCAATCGAAAGACATCGATGTAGTTCTGAAATCGGAAGGTATCCGGTATCCACTGTGGTGGATAGGTGAATATGCTCTGGGGCTCCTTGAATGACGTCGATATCATCCAGATAAATGGAACTATCATAATCAGCGAGATCAGTGTCAGCAACAAATACGTCCCAAGGGCACTCCATGTCTTACGAACCGAAGGATTAGGCATCGCCTTCATTGAACACCCACCTCTTTCGAAGCTGCCATTGCAGCAGCGTCAGAATTAGCACGATAAAAAACAGCACATAGGCAAGCGAAGAGGCGTAGCCGAACTGAAATAATTTGAATGCTTTTTCCCAAATGTAATAGACCAATACCTTCGTGCTGTTGCTCGGCCCTCCCTGTGTCATGACGTAGATCTGTCCAAACACCTTGAGCGAGCCAATCACGGTCATGACCATGGTTAGAAACACCGTTGGCGTAATCATGGGCAGCGTGACGTGAAAGAAAGTCCCCCTTCTACCCGCGCCGTCCAGTGTTGCCGCTTCGTAAAGTGAACGCGGCACCTGCTGAATGGCTGCAATGAACAGCACCATATTCAGCCCCACATTTTTCAGTACACTCGTCACAATAACCGCAGGCATCGCCAGATCCTGATTGTAGAGCCAGGCCGGACCCTTGATGCCTATCATTAACAGAAGCTGATTGATCAGTCCCGACTCTGTCGCATACATCAGCTTCCACACGATGGACCATACAATTAGCGAGGTCATGACCGGAACGAAGATGGCTGTTCGAAAAATTCCGATACCGCGCAAACTTCTGGATAGCAGCAACGCGAGCAGTAGAGCGAGCACAATGTTAAGAGGCACAAGCCCCGCAGTGAAATAGACTGTATTGGCAAGCACCTTCCAGAACATGGCGTCTGTCATCACATTCCGGTAATTCTCCAGTCCAATAAAATGATGATCCCCCAGCAGCGGCCAGTCGGTCAGGCTCATGTAAAGCGCCAAACCCATTGGAAACAGCAGCAGCAGGGTGAACCCGAGCACCATCGGTGATACAAACAGCCATCCCGCGATCTGGGCCTCTCTGGCGAGCGGACCTCTTCCTGTACGCTTGCGTGAATGGGTCACAGTCAGGCCCTCCCCTTTATCAAATTTCTTCCCTCTAGTCTGGACGGTTCAGATTGTCCACCGCATTACGAAAGGCGTTAACAGCCCTTCGCAGCTGCTCCTCCGCTCTGCCTGTTACGACCGCTCCAAGCATGATCGCCTTGACTCCGGTATTGTGCAGCACCCGAACATCCTCCGGCACCAGCTTACGCTGAGAAGGAACCAATACCGGAATTTGCGCCTGCAAGACCAGACGGCGATACTTGAGCACGTCCGCAAAGCTTAGCGGTGTACCATATTCATTCCCAGGCACAATGGATGCCTCCAGGGCGGTGAAGCCGTAATGAGCCGCTGACGTTACGATTGAAGGTTCATATTCGTCGTTGATCGCAAACGTAGGGTCCAACCCCAGGTCATCCAGCATGAAGGACGGCAAGTGATGTGCATAGATGGAATAGAAGTCAAAACCCAGCCCGGAGAGGCGCTCCACGTCCTCCCTCCGTGCTCCATCTATACTACCGGATGGTACGACCCCAAGTGGGCCGCCAAACTCGTTACGGATCGCCTGAAAAACTTCGGCATAGTTGTCCAGTGGACCAAAATGATTCCCGCTGGCGCGATGACCGACATTATAATGCACCTTCAGTGCATCAGCGCCCTCTTCAATTGCTGCCCGGGCCAAAGATAGATCGTTCTCGGGTAAGCTGACCACAAGTGACAGGGATTTCCGATCAAGCAATTCCTTAAATTTGCCCATCATGTTCACCTCCTGTTTCTATAAGATTATTTATTGTTGCAGCACGCTTTGGACCTCTTCCTGCATTTGCTTCAGATTATCCTCGGGTGTCGCTGAACGGGCGAACAGTCGGTCAAATCCCTGCAACACCGCATTGTCGATATCCTGCCAACGGATATGACCTGGAATCAAGCGCGCTTTTGGCATTTCATTAATCACCGCCTGCACAATATGCTCCTTGCTCGGATTATTCGGCTGATTAATGAACGCATCGGAGTTCAGCACAGAGGTACGCGGAGGCACAAAATAGGTGGCCGTCGCCTGAATGCCCTGCTCGCTGGCAAAATACTTCAACAGCTTCTTGGTTTCCTCCGGATGTTTGCTGTCATTGAACATGGCATATCCAGCCTGCCCCAGCATCGGTACGCTGCCCTGTGAACCGGAAGGCATGGGAGCGATACTCCACTCAAAATCCGTAATCTCTCTGGCTTTGGAAACATAGCTGTAGTTATCGAAGAACATGCCCACATTGCCAGCATCGAAACTGACCTGCTCGCCTGCTTTTGGATGCGATTCATCGGTAAACATCATGCGCTCCAGCAGTTCAAAGGTCTGTACGCCATAAGCATCGTTCCAGGTGAATTTCGTCATGCCTTCGTCGAACGGACCGCTGCCATTGGACCAGGAATACGAGGAGAGCACAGCCCAGGTCTTCCAGTCGCGAAAAAAGTTAGCGCCATAGATCCGGTTGGTCGCCTCCTTGCTGGTGATCGCCTTAGCGGACTTCTCGAACTGTTCCCATGTCCATTGCCCTTGGCTGGCAAGTGTATTCGGGTCGGTCAGGCCTGCTTTGTCGAACAGCGTTTTATTGTAGAACATGACCACCGGAGGTGTAGAAAAAGGAAGCCCCAGCAGCTGATCTCCATCACGGAACAAATCCAATGTGCTTGGTATATAATCATCCAGCTTGAACTGTGCATCGTCCTTGAACTCGGATACATCGGCCAGGATGTGATTGGATTTGAATTGTGGCACCATCCGCTCCGATATCCATGCGATATCCGGGAGAGAGCCGCCAGCGGCAAGCACCGAAATTTTTTGCTGATATTCCGCGAAAGGTACGGATTCCATCGTCACCTTAATGCCTGGATTTTCCTGCGTGAAGCCATCGATCAGCTTGTTGTATACATCCATATGTGCCTGATTGCCCCACATCATGAATTTCAGCTCAACCTCTCCATTCTCCCCGGCTGTTTGCCCAGGATCACTTCCGGAATTGGAGCTTGTGCACCCGATTGAAGCAACCATCATGAGTAAGAGTAGCAATATCAGTCCTGCTTTTTTCATGAAAATCCCCCTTATGGACTTAGTGGTATACATGTGCAACCAAAGTATAACGAAGGTATCGGCCGCTCATAAATCACGTCAATTACAGAAATGGTATGGTTTTTCAAGAACTACTGAATCGGTCACGATATTCCCCTGCTGTCGATCCCACCTGCTGCTTGAATACCAGCATGAAGTGCTTAGGACTCTGATGCCCGGATAACCTTGCAACATCATAGATTTTGAGCCCTGTGTTAACCAGCAGCCACTTGGCCCGTTCCATACGAGCCTCAGCGATGTATTCGGAGTAATTGGTTCCTGTTGCGTTCTTGAACAGTTGGCTTAGATAGGTGGGGTTCAGATGAACCAGAGCTGCTATGGTCTGAAGTCGCAGATCCCCATCGGGATGCTGCTTGATGTGCTCCTTCACATCTCGGATAATCTTCCGCGTATCTCCGCCGGAGTGCTCTGCTTTCCCAGATGGCTCAGTGACTGGAAGGGTTGAAATACCATACCTGCGATCCAGCAGCAATTGAATTTTTTGGATGCATAATGCCAGTTCATGTCGTTCAATCGGCTTCAGCAGATAGTTCAATACCCCGTATTCCATCGCCCTGCGTGCATATTCAAACTCTCCGTACCCGCTAATGATGATCATCAGCAGTTCAGGGTACATATCTCTTGCTTTGGATACGAGTGTCAGCCCGTCCATTTCACGCATGCGAATATCCGTGATCAACACATCCGGTACTTCACATCTCAGAAAATCCAGTGCCTCGGCTCCGCTCGAAGCTTCACCTGTTACCTCGAACTGAGGAGCCGCCTGTACAATCAGCTCTCTCAGTCCCTGACGGATGACCGTCTCATCCTCCACAAGCAATACTTTATACATGCGCTTCATTCCCCTTTCGGTTGAAGTTGAATGGATATCGTCACCGCCAGGCCCTGCCCGGGACTGCCATCGACGCTCAGGCCGCTGCCTTCTCCATACATGAGGCGGAGCCTTTGAGAGATATTGTTAAGTCCCAGCCTGTCCCCGGCATGACAACGCAATGCCTCATTGGAAGGCTGCCGAGCAATGGATTCATTTAATTCATCAATCTCCGCCTGAGCCATGCCTTTGCCATTGTCACGCACAATAATCAGCAGCTCATCATCGAATTTCAATGCAGATACCCAGATCACCCCGCCATCCGCCTGCCCTTCAATGCCATGGTAGACAGCGTTCTCCACCAGCGGTTGCAATACCAGCTTAGGAATCAGACACTCTGTAATGGCTTCATCGATGTCATAGATTACCTCCAGCTTGCCGTCATAACGTACCTGTTGAATGCGTACATAGGATTGTACAAAAGCCAGTTCTTCCTGAAGCGGAACCCTCCGGTCCACCTTATCAATCGTATAACGGAGCAGCTTGCCAAGTGCCGTCACCATATCAGACACCTCAGCGTGCTTCTGGCGGACCGCCATCATGTTGATGGACTCCAATGTGTTGTATATAAAATGGGGATTAATCTGGCTTTGCAATGCTGACAACTCCGCCTCTCGCTCTTGAATGCCCAACAGAAATACCTCGTTGAATAGTCGATTGATCTCTTCCATCATTCGGTTAAAACCCCGGCTAATCTGTCCGAACTCATCATTGCTAAAGTGCGCTACGCGCTGGCTAAAGTCTCCCTGCTCCACCCGAATCATATTGTGTTTCAATCGAATTAGCGGCCTCGTTATACGGTAAGATAAGAGCACCGCGAGAACTGCTACGGCCGCCATACACAACACAGCGAATCCAAACGTAAACGTGAGCATCTCGCCCGACTCCTTCTGAATAACGACAATAGGCGTAAGGCTGATCACCGAAAGTCCTGAATAGCTGGAATGGTTTTGCACGTAGAGATAGGGCTTCCCATCAAGGACAACCTTCTGGTTGCCTGCATAGCCTTGAAGCTGGCCATGCGTTAACAGTTGGTCGTAAGCGGATAGACCTCCAGCTGAGGTCCGCTCGAACAAAAGACGCTGCTTGCTGTCGACAATCATCAGGCTCGCATTTTGCTCAAAATTCAGATTGGACAAGAGTTGGCCGAAAGCTTCCAGCCGGATGTCGATCAGAATATACCCCAGTCGCTGGAGTGTACCCGGATCACGTATCTCACGGGCAACCGATATATACGGCTCTTCATGACTGCCCGTGTAATAGCTGGGTTCGTGCGGAGGAAGCAGACGCCATTCCCCTTCCGAGCCGTTAAGCTCTGCAAACCAGTCATCCTGCCTGCTGTCCCATACCGGATTCACTGACAGCGAATCCAGATTGGAGAACAAAATGCCGCTGTTGCTGATTAGATGGATGCCACGAATTTCAGGTCGGTCATACGCCTGACCGGATGTGTAGAGCTTCATTTTCAGATAATCATCGGACCGCGCCCATGTACCCGATCCCATCGGAGCATTGTATTTGCCCAGAATGCCGAGCACCATCTGATCATAGAGCGGCAAGAGCGACAAACGTTCGAAGTCCTTGAGCAGCCGATTCAGATTAGTATTAATCTGGCGAACAATATCAATGGTGAACTGCTCCGTCTTGCGATCAATCGTCTGCGAGAAATGCAGGTAATTCACCACTCCCTGCAAGCTCAGTGGCAGCAAGGTCAGCCCCAGGAACAACAGGAGCAGCTTGGTTCGCAGATTTATATTTCTCCCGAAATAACTCTGTACCTTGTCCATCATTTCCGTTCATCCCTCCCCCTCCGATCATTGTATGATCCCCCTTCACAGATCAATCTGGATATAACTGGGGTTCATCATATCCAGTTTTAAGGATCGTTGGCTATCCTGCCAACCATGGGATTGGTACGGAATTTCAAGATTGAAGCGCAGCTTTCCGGGAAACACAAAAAAGCCGACTGTATCGCTACAGTCGACTACTCTTCTATTGCATCAAAAAACCGACTGCATTATGCAATCGGTTGTCTTTTCATAAAGTGTTTTTTATATTTGAAGCGATTATATTCATTAATTAACTCGTCCAATACCATCGATTGTTGAAGGACTTTGTAGTCTTGCATGCCATGATATTCCGCCAAACGACTTAACTCATGCCTGTTCTGTTCGATTTGGTCTCTAATCTGCTTCGGTTCTCTCACAGCATGCACCCCCTCTTTTTAAAACATTTTAGGATACATTGCCAAAAAATTCATATTTTATTCCTTTGCAAAATAAAATGTTTGTTTACAGAGGAATACTTTCATAACACTACATTTTGCATTAATCCGCGAAAATCGTCACATCTACAGCATATAGATATATTCCACTCACAATAAACTACATATCGTACTCATGAGAAAATGGAGTCCCTTTACGCAAAGACTAAAGACAGAAACACATTATAAATTATGTTCCATTCGTATGCTGTACTTTGCTCGCTCTGGAGCGGATTAGAATCCCTGACACACGCACCAAAACCATAGCAGCGGTCATTAATATAAATGCAGGACCGATATTCTGAAGATCCAATTGATGCTCAATTGCATAGTGATATGCTTGCTGCGGATGATGCGTAATCCATTCCACCGGAATGATGCGTAGCAGGAATGCCACCGCCCAGACGACCACACTACCTATCCCCACTCGGGTATACCACTTACCTGCCGTCGCATCGAATTCCATACGCGTTATTCCCAGCACAATCATTCCGAACAATGCCCCTACAATCACGGCCACCAACAAAAACAGCACATTATTGCCTGTAAAAGTCATGTCTTTAAGGAATTTGGCTGCATAATAACCCATAATAACGAAAGGCAGCAATAAACGATAATAACGTACTGGCTTTCGTCCAATTGAAGTGAATACTAAAACCGCAAACATGATGATCATCTGAACCCACATGCTCGTCGTCATACGTTGTTCCCCCTGTAATTTGCTTGATTTGATGCTTTAAGCATAGCAGGGAGAACACCGCTCTAGCGTCCACAATTGGGTTGATAAGTAGGTCCACCTATAGGTGGATTTATTGAGGAGGGTAGGAGCTTTGATAACTAGTATTTCTCTATTAGTCGAATATATTTATTAATCAGTTCATCCAGCACCATAGACTGCTTGAGAACTTTATCATCATGCATGCCATGTTTCTCCACCAACCGACGCAAATGTTGCCGATTCTGCTCGATTTGATCTTTGATCTGCTTGATTTCTCTCACAGCATGCACCCCTTTTTCAACCTATTTTAGGGTACATTTATCTAAAAATTCATAATGGAATGCTTTGCAAAATTTTTGTATTAGATCTTTTAGTAGAGGTCGTTATATTGAGCAAGATTAGATCTCAGTAGTTATACACTTTTAATTCTAATTCCAAAATTTTGTGAGCTCTGGCCTTCTATTAACCTATTGTATTGTTCTTCCTGTTGGTTCGTTACATGCCTTCTGAATTTACCATATAAATCAATAGATTTAATAGACATTAGGTCATCGTTACTTGATGATGAGAGTTCCAGGCTCGTGAGTAACGTGTCAATCCCCGTTGCGTATCTTTGTTGGTTGAGCCTGTACTTCGCTAACTCATAATAAAAACATATATATCTATAATTCAACATTTGCATATTGTACGTCCCTTTTAAATGTATATCCGTGTTGAATTGTTTAATATAAGGATCGAATCTATCCAATGCAGAATCAATATCCAGTGAGTGCCGGTTAGCTGCTTGCACAATATTCACGAATGCTATTAAAATCTCATGTGGATTAGCATCAAGGTAATTCAGATAAGGTTCAATAACCTCATGGTTCCCATTCATCAAATGGTATAAATACCGATTTCCCTCCGCCCATCCTTTGAAACGTTCTATTAATTCTTGCTCTTCTTCTGTTGGATTAGAGATTTCAATAACAGTCACGTAAACATCTGTATATTCCAGAGCTTTTTCATATTGCTTACGCGCTTCACAGACACTTGCCTTCAATAAATTCGCATATGCTTTATACGTAAATATGGGGTAAAAGGCGGTTCTTTTTCTATTTTTCCGTCTTCGAGATTGAAGTTCAAGTTGAAAATCAACTTTTCGTTCCAGTTCCTCTGCCAGATCATAAACCTTATCCCAGAGATGTATTGTACTATAAACATTCGCCAAGTCTTTAATAGCATCCAGTTGTATTTCTTCATCCAATTTCTCAATATAAGGTTCCAATTGGGCTGCTGCAGCCAGATTATCGAATTTACTCATTGTTTTATGAAGCAAAAAAATACGGTACTGGCATAACGCCAACCGTTCCGAGTGCTGATATTTCTCACCTGCGGCTACGCATTCATATAAAATAAGCGCCGCTTCCTTCATTTCTTTGGAATACAGATTCTCTGCCATTTCAAACAATTCTGAAATATACGATCGATCATCTGTAACCTGATAAACCACTTTTTTAATACAGCCTAGCTTGTTAAGTTCAGCGCAGCGATACAGGAACGGTTCCAAACGCCTCCAATGAGGTGCAGCTTCGACAAAACATTCCACACTGTACATTTCGTAGAAGTATCCCTTCTCCAGCCCCATACCAGAAGTGATTTGATCCAACTGATTCATAGCCAGAGGTCTGCTGCCCTTGAGGATGGCACTTAATGTACCAACGTTAACACCCGTGATATCTGAAAATTGTTGTAGTTTATATCCTCGTTCTCTTATGTGATTCTCTATATATGTGCGTATCGTAGGTGCAAGTTTCAATTCTCCCACCCCCATCAACCAAACTAACTTAAGGATTCATCACTTCTTAATATATGTAATTTTAATCCTGAATTTTACAATGGTCAATCTGCGCAAAATAAAAAGCGGTTTACCCCCGCTTCCGGAAATAAACCGCTGTTGAAATCTCAGAGTAAATATTATATAACATTGCAGCCAAATAAGATTATAAATTTCCAGTACCATGTGTTAACGGGGTATATTTCTGATCTAAATTAATTGGATTTATATGGAATGAAAAAACAAAAATTACACTACACAAAAATATAGCCATGACTTTTTTTATTTTCATAATAATTATATACCTCCTCCATTAGATATCGGTACGTTATCTCTACTTCTTTAGATGCAAAAGACCTATATCTCTCAAAGAGAGCAACACATTGTATGATATCAGTATGATTATTAATTTTAATAGCTGAACTCAAACAAGTAACAAGGTGTAGCATCCCATCCGAATAACGATTTTGGTTAAAATGATATATTGCGAACTCAATTAGAAATTTACTGTGTAAATCATCCTTAATTTGCTCATTATACCCTTCTCTTAAAGCCCTATCACTCAAAATTGTATTAATTTTACTATCAAACTTCAAAAGGACATGATCTATGTTCATATCATAAGTGTTTGCTGCTTCTACAATTTTCACGAGAGCAGTAAGTAATTCTTCCTCATTTTGTTCAATCCAAGCCACATAAGCTGGGAGTACTTCTTTCTTTCCCATCATCAGGCTGTACAAATAGGTGTTCGCTTCAATCCAACCAATAAACATATTGATATATATCTGATCTTCCTCACTAGGATCTGCAATATTAACTATATCAGCATATTTTTGTGTATAGCCGAGTGCTTCAGTATATTTCCCACTCCACTCACTTGCATTTGCCTTGAGGAGATTCGAGTAAGCCCTATATACGAATAATGGATATGCAGTTACCCTGTTTACTTTATCGACTTTTTTCTTAGTAAAAGATTGTATTAATTCAGCTTTACGCCCCAATTCATCTGCTAGGGCGAACAGCTTGTCCCAATAACGTAGGGCTGAGTATGTATTCGCCAGGTCCTTGATCGCATCCAGCTGCCGCTCTTCATCCAGCCTATTAATATATGGCTCAAAATGAACTGCCGCCCTGAGATTTTCATGCTGATCCTGACCCAGAGATAGTGTGAAAATACGGTACTGACACAATGCGAGACGTTCAGAGTGTTGGTACTTCTCACACTCCGCGACACATTCATATAACATGCGGGCCGCTTTCTTTTGTCCGCGTTCAAGCATGCCTTCTGCCATTTCAAACAATTCGGAGATATAGGAGCGGTCATCCGTCACTTGCTGGATTATCCGCTGAATACACTCGAGCTTGTCCAACTCGGCGCAACGTTGCAGAAAAGGCTCCAGTCTTCTCCAGTGCGGTGCAGATTCCACAAAACACTCAGCGCCATAAATTTCGTAGAAATGACCTTCCTCCAGCTTCATGCCTTGGGTAATCAGATCCAGTTGAGCCATGGCGATTGGCCGCGTTCCTTTGATGATTGCACTTAACGTTCCAGCGTTCACACCCGATATATCGGCAAAGTATTGCAGGGTATAGCCCTGTTTCCTGATGTAGTCCTCAATAAAGGAGCGTATCGTAGTTGTAGGTTCCATGTCTCCCACCTCCACAATGAAAATCCATAAATTTGAATTTATATGATATGCACAATTTTAATCCTAAATTTTACAGCGGTCAATAAAAATCGTGGCAATTTCCTGCCCATTTGTCTAGGTTTGAGCGGCTTTAATCCGCCTTATAGAAAAAATCCATTAGAAGAATGCATGGCAACATGGTAAAGTTAGTTTTAGCTTGAATATCCTACTATTTCCATAGGATTAGACAACCCAGTGCTTTTCCAATCCAATCCAAGGGGATGGTTAGATGAAATTTGCCTTATTTAGTCTCATGATGAATCTTCCAAATGCCGTAACTGGTGAATCACTAACAACACAACAGAAGTTTCACAACATTTTGGAACAAGCCAAGCTGGCCGAACGGCTGGGGTTCGATGCATATGGGATCGGTGAGCGGCATGGCACACCTTTTCTGTCTTCCTCACCTCCCGTTGTGCTGACCGCCGTCGCTGCTGCGACTTCACGTATCCGGTTGCTAACAACGGTCACTGTTCTCAGTATACTTGATCCGGTACGGGTTGCCGAGGATTATGCCACGCTGGATCAATTATCGGGTGGACGGCTGGAGATGATCATCGGGAAAGGCAATGATCCTCGGCACTATCCCCTGTTTGGCATTAGCGAAGAGGAACAATGGGATTCACTCGGTGAGCGCTACGAACTGCTGAAACGATTGTGGACTGAAGAGAATGTAACCTGGCAGGGAACGTACCGCCCTCCCCTTCATGAGGTTACCACTCAGCCGAGACCACTCCAGCAATCCATTCCGATCTGGCATGGCAGCGCATCGAGCACCCGCTCCACCGAGCTTGCAGCGAAGTATGGCGAACCGATATTTAGCTCGAATTCCTTCCACCCGCAGGCAAAATATAAAGCGTTAATTGACCATTACCGGGAGCGTCTCGATTATTATGGTCATGATGCGAACCGAGCGGTGGTCGGCTCCGGGGCAGGCAGCCTGTACCTCGCGAATACACGCGAAGAGGCGATCCGTCGTTATACGCCTTATTATGAGGCCTTTCATGCTACAGCCGCTGCGCAGCACAACCAGTCACCCTTTAAGGACCTGGAGGATAACATTGCCCATGGCCCTGTACTGATTGGTAGTCCAGAGCAGGTCATTGAGAAGATCCTCAATTACCATGCTGCATATGGACATCAGGTACTGAGCATCAGCGTGGATGGACTCAGCCATGCGGAGCAGCTGGAGCAGGTAGAACGCTTCGCCCAGGATATAGCACCCGTGTTACGACGCGAAATCCCCAGTTTCATATGGAACGAGCCCCCGATCTTGAATCAGCCTCTTCCCTCTTCCACTTCGCCTTCTCCCGATTCATGGCCCCCAGCCATCTCACCGATCTTCCAGGTGTAGTTCTCAATTCTCCACACATTCCCCGTTCATCCACAAGTCTTTATGTATCCAGGGTGATTCTTGCGAATCGCCCTATCCTTCCCCCAAGATGTCTTTCTCTATGATCCAGATTTAATGCCTTCAAATAAGGAAATCAACGAACGCTGCACGAATTCAGTATCGATCGCTTCGCCAGTCACCAGCATGCGATAGAACATCGCTCCATAGACGAGGTCTATGCACAGTCCGATGTCACAATCCTTTTTCAACTCTCCCCGTTCTACACCTTTTTCGAAAATTCCCCACGCTTCGCGCCGACGAGGCTGAATGTATCTGGTTCGGTATTCTTCTGCAAGCCCTGGATCAGACTGTCCCTCTCCGACAATCTGTGTGATCACTTTTCCTTCCCGGCTGCTCAAAAAAACAACCAGATTGCTCGCATGAATGCGCACATCCTCAAATACCGATCCTGTATCCGGTACAGGTAATCTTGCCGTTGCCGCAGACATGTACCCATCCATAATGACAGCACCTTTGTTGGGCCACCATTTATATATCGTTGCTTTGCTCACCTTAGCACGTTCAGCAATTTTTTCGATCGTAATCGCTCCGAAGCCGTGTTCCAGTAATAATTCATAGGAAGCTGCAAGAATCGCATTCTGGGTTTCCACATTGCGGGGACGCCCTCTTTTGGCTGTCATCATAAACCCTCCTTGGTGTAACCAATGCATCTGTAATTCATAAAAACTATACGTTCATTATACTAAAACACCGATACATTAAACAATTTCGTTCTTACTTTACTTCGACATGAAAAATGTCCCACGCCTATTTACAATACTAAACGTTTAGTTTATTATATGCTTACGATTAGTAAACGCACCGTTTAGTAATTAACAATTTCAATACAAGTTCACTTTAATAAAAAATAATTTGAGAACATGTGGAGGGTGATACTCATGGATATGCAAACTGATGTGAAATCAAATTCAGTTCCCAGTTGGTTGATTTTACTTTTGGCTGCGGCGTGCGGACTGATTGCGGCAAACCTGTATTATGCTCAGACGGTTATAGGACCAATCAGCGTGACAACAGGGCTTTCCTCTGCTGCTGCGGGATTGATTGTGACGTTAACACAGATCGGGTATGTTATTGGCCTGCTGTTTATCGTTCCGCTCAGTGACATTCTGGAGAATAAGCGACTGGTAACTTTTTTCCTCATCATTCTAGTCGTTGCATTGATTGCCGCTGCCTTCTCTTCCCATGCCGTATTATTTCTGACTGCTTCCCTCGTCATCGGGATCAGTTCAGTCGTTGCGCAAATTCTGGTTCCCTACGCCACCTACCTCACTTCTGAGGAGCAACGCGGACGGGTTGTCGGCAATGTGATGAGTGGTCTGCTGCTGGGCATTATGCTGGCTCGGCCAGTCGCCAGTTTTATTACAAGCCTGCTCGGCTGGCAAGCGGTCTTTGTCTTCTCGGCAATCATTATCGGATTGCTTACATTGCTCCTGTCACGTGCACTTCCTGCACGTCAGCCACAACCAGCGATGAAGTACGGACAATTAATTCTGTCATTGGGCTCCCTGCTCAAAACATTCCCCATGCTCCGCCGCCGAGCTCTCTATCAGGCCAGTCTGTTTGGCGCCTTCAGCTTGTTCTGGACTACAGTTCCCTTGCAGCTCGCCAACGAATATGGCATGTCTCAGCAGGGAATTGCCTGGTTTGCACTGGCTGGTGTTGGGGGTGCCATTGCGGCACCTATTGCCGGAAGATGGGCGGATAAAGGTTTAACCCGCATCTTAACCGGACTCGCCATGGTCATCGCGGTTGCATCCTTTGGGCTTGCCTATCTGTTCCAGGGTCACTCTACCGCTACCCTTATTTTGCTTGTGGTCGTTGCCATCACACTGGATATGGCAGTCTCGGGTAATCTGGTGCTGGGACAACGCATCATTTATTCGTTGAGCGAAGCAAGAGGACGCGTAAACGGGATATTTATGTCGATCTTTTTTGTAGGGGGCGCAATTGGATCATCTCTTGGCAGCTGGTCCTACGCACATGGAGGTTGGAGTCTCACCACACTGATTGGTCTGTTGATGCCTCTACTGGCACTCGTATACTACTTAACGGAAAAGAAAGTTACCGTCGTCAGTAACCCGTAACCATCCTTCCATATGTAAACAAAACAAAGGGCAGAGTGATCTTGAGGATCAGCTTCTGCCCTTTTCTTGCTACATTCACACCAACACAGTCAGATGTGCGTTGGCATCGTACTCGACCAACTGCTGCCCCGAACGCAATTTTTGCACCAGATCGGGATTGGCGATAAACGGTCTGCCGAACGCTGCCAAATCAATGCTCCGATCTTGCACTGCCTGCTCTGCGGTTGTTGCCTCAAGTTCCCCTACGCCAATGATGATTCCATCCCACTGCTGGCGAATCGCTTCATGGAAATTGTGCTCCCCATCCCAGACTGTGGTGTATCGATCTGTTGAAGGATGCAAGATTGTAATACCTGTCTCACGGAACAGATTCAGATAGGCGTTTAGCACTCCAGCCTTGTCTGACCAGACATAGGAAGGGTCATCATCTTTTTTCTCGGAAAATCGTATCGATATGCGATCCACGCTGATTTCTTTTTGGACTGCAATAATGATCTCCTTCAGAAAACGCAATCGTCCCTGGATATCGCCTCCGTATTCGTCTGTTCTGTGGTTCGTCTTCTCATTAATGAACTGGTCGATCAGATAACCATGCGCTGCATGCAGCTCAATTCCGTCGAATCCAGCCAGTACCGCATTGCGGGCAGCCGTTTGAAATTGTTGAATGGTTGCCCGGATATCTTGCACACTCATGGCTTGAGGTATCTGATATGGCTTATGCAATTTATGGACTCTTCCTTGAGCCGGAATCTCTGAAGGTGCCAGCGGCGGGGTACCAATCAGATCGGAGTGAGACAGTCTGCCCACATGCCACAGCTGAGCGATGATGTTCCCTCCGTGTTTATGGACGGCATTCGTTACCTTTTTCCATGAAGCGGTCTGTTCAGCCGTATATAATCCGGGGATGCCATAGGTTCCTTTGCCTGCCAGCGAGGGATTGATACCCTCTGTAATGATCAACCCTACGCCATCCCTGGCACGTCGCTCGTAATACGCCACCATCTCTTCCGTCGCAGTCCCATCCTGATCATTGGCAAACCCTCGGGTAAGAGGTGCCATCACTAATCTGTTTCTCAAATGCCATTCGTTGATCGTCACCGGACTCAGTAATGTAGACATATTTCTCATCACAACTCCTTCTCCATTGTCAGCGTTTTGCATGATTCCATTGCTCTGTAAAAGCTGTTGATAACGATATTGTAAGCCGGCATATATATATCGTAAAATGATTGAAATATATAGTTGTATCTCTCATAGAGATACCTAACACTTCACATTACTTCATTTCATTACAACTCAGGAGGCCAGAGCCATGGAACTCTCGGATATCGATATTATTCTCGCGGTGGCAAGGTCCGGCAAAATCTCACAGGCCGCCAAAGAATTGAATTATGCACAATCCAACGTCACCACACGCATCAAAAAACTGGAACAGGAATATCAGGTTCAGTTGTTTAACCGTTTTCCCAAAGGGGTGGTGCTGACTTCCAAAGGAGAACAATTTATCCAGTATGCGACACGCATCCGTGACCTGTTAAACGATCTGGAGCAGGATATGACTGATCCCGGTGAGCCTTCAGGCACGTTAAAAATCGGGATTGTGGAGACGGCAGCATCCAGCCGGTTCATGGAGATTCTCAATGAATACCAAGTGACCTATCCCGAGGTCTCCATCTCGCTTGTGAATGCCACTTCACCCAAAGTGCTGCGCAAGAAAATACAGGAATACGAGATTGATGGTGCCTTTATTAGTGGTGCGTGTGTAAAAGAGGGTCTGAAAGTGGAATATGAAATGCAGGACACGGTGCATATCATCTCCAAAAGGATGGACGTTCCACCCGAAAGCCTGTGTCAGGTTTCGTGGGTCGTTTTCCCAAAAGGCTGCCCATACCGTGAAATTACGGAGGAATATTTGCAGGAAGAAGGTTTGTCTGCTCGCAATATGATTGAAGTCAGCACGATGGATAACCTGCTTAGCTGTGTGGAGTCGGGGATTGCTTTTACCATTATGCCTTGCAGCGTTATTCACAAGAAACCGGATGAGTTCTCTGTATTTGATCTGGCCGAACGATTCACACATACCACAACGACCTTTGTCCGGGGTGAAGATCGATACGTCAGCAGCGCGCTGGATCGATTTGTGAAGCTGCTGAATCAGAAGTGCATTACGTTTTGAAATAACATTGCGTTGCTCTCGGGTTATAAGAATTTTTAATGTTAGCCGAGCCATACGATAAACGCCTTACAAGAAAATCTTTAAACTCAAAAAGAAGGCAGGCATCCATTGCACTCCACCTCCTCTCTAACAAATGGGGTGCAGTTCACCATGGGGATGCCTGCCTTTAGCTGTTTTACATTTTATTGTAATGTGAATCCTTTGAATTTACCCGCGCAGTCTGCGGGAACTCAGCGCGTGATGACCATTTTGCAGAAACGTGCTGCGTGTATTTTTCATCAGTTCAATGCGGCGTTCAGCCAGGCGATCCGCAGCAATATACGTTGCGATGCCTTCGGTCCGTGACGTGTCGAAGATTTTCTCCAGATTATTGTAGATCTCTCCAACCTTGCTCCACGCACGATCTGCATTATAGCCGTTCAGCTCATCCGCAATATTAATTACGCCACCTGCATTGATCACGTAGTCTGGTGCGTATACGATCCCCATTTCATGCAGCTTGTCACCATGACGCGGCTCCAGCAGCTGGTTGTTGGCACAGCCTGCCACAACCTTGGCCTTAAGCTGCTTCAACGTATCATCATTAATTGTACCGCCCAATGCACATGGAGCATAAATATCACATTCCACTCCAGTAATGTCGGCAGGGTCCACCGCTTTTGCACCGAATTGATCCACAGCCTGCTTCACGGAATCCTTATGGATATCGGTAACGATCAGCTGCGCACCTTCTTCGTACAAATATTTGCACAGACGCATCGCCACGTTGCCCACACCTTGTACAGCCACGGTTTTGCCTTCCAGCAGATCCGTGCCGAATGCTTGCTTCGCTGCGGCCTTTATGCCCCGATATACACCCCAGGCTGTTGCCGGGGAAGGATTACCGGAGGAGCCGTAGCTTGGCGATATACCTGTGACATAGTCGGTTTCCTGATAGATCAGATTCATATCTTCTTCTGTCGTTCCCACATCCTCTGCGGTGACATAACGTCCGTTCAGTCCCTGAATGTATCGGCCAAAAGCCCGGAACATCGCTTCATTTTTGTCACGGCGCGGATCCCCGATAATTACGGCTTTACCTCCGCCCAGATTCAGTCCGGATACAGCATGTTTATATGTCATTCCCCGCGCAAGGCGCAAGGCATCTTCAATGGCAGCTTCCTCCGAAGCATAGGTCCACATCCGTGTGCCTCCCAGCGCAGGACCGAGTGTTGTATCGTGAATAGCAATAATTGCTTTTAAACCAGAGGCTCTATCCTGGCACAGTACCAGTTCCTCATAATCGTGATGTTCCATTCTATCAAACCAGCTCATGTGTTAACCGTCTCCTCCAACCATTTTTGCGATCAATTCGCCTTCTTCAGTTCGTCTTCCATCCTCTATTGTACCCATGATGATCAAGTTTGTGCAAAACCACATCACGATGTAACAAAAAGACCTTTCTCTCTTCGCAGGGAAAAAGGTTCATTTACTCCAGCATGGAATCGGTAAAAAATCTAGCGACCAGTAATCATGGCAGGGTTTCAACCACGTTGATGGGATGCAGATCCCCTCCCACGGCGAATGAAGCTTGACCTGTCTCTTCCGAGACAACCAGCACAACCGCATCCGTCAGCTCACTTAATCCGAGAGCAGCCCTATGCCGTGTGCCAATTTTCCGTTCATGTGCAATGGCCTGTGACAAAGGTAATACATTGCCCGCGGATACAATCTGATTGCCCCGAATCAGCACCGCCCCATCATGCAGAGGTGCACCCGGTATAAACAGCGACTCCAGCAACGCATGCGTGACTCTGGCATCGACTGCAACCCCTGAGTGGATAATTGGTTCAAGCGGAACTTCCCGTTCAATTACAATGAGCGCACCATATCTGCGATCCGACAAATGCTGTACACTGGCAGTCAGTTCGGCAAATTTCTCCGTGAAGGGAGACAGATAACAATCCAGATAAAAGGAAGACGCCAGCACCTCGATCTGCTTGATCTCGGCCCGAATCTCCGCAAATTGGCCCAGCAGACACACACTGTCATGGTCAAAGGTGGATAACGTCTTGTTCATTCGATCTGCCACACGATGGAGGTCCCCTTTGAGTTTCTGCCTCATGGTCGAGCTGTCGCAGTCTGCTTGCCGATTCATCATGGTCTTCCTCCTCACCTTGGCATCTCACTCATCATTCATAATTACCCATACGTTTCCCTCTGCTCCGGGCATTTATGCAAAATAAAGCCTGTCCGCAATTGTGGCGAACAGGCCGATTTTCCGTATATTTTTCTTGCTGCTTATCTTACTGCGCTTTGCCGTACGATCCTGCCTTAAACGTTGTAGGATCGTACCATTTGTAGCCTGCAGCCGGTGTAGCCCATGGTTCGGTTTGCGGCTCGGTGGAAGAAGCCGGAGCTTCAATAGCAAGCAGACTTGTCGGCGTATCCAATGTCAGTCCAGCGACCTGGGACAGACTTGTGTAACTTTCTTTCACTGCAAGCCATTTCACGGTATTCACGAGGAATACACCGTCATTCACTTCTTTAAAGCCATCATACGTTGTTTTGGCAGCGCCTGTTTCTTCACGTAGATATCTGGGAGTGGCATCCTCAACAGGTGAGGAGTCGCCGATAAATGCTGCTTTTCCTGCCCCGATCTTGGCGATCGCTGCGTAGGCTCCTTCAGCTCGTCCGCCGCCATTGTATACGCCCTGATCTACCGCGTTGCCCCATTTGGAAACCCCACTAGGTACATACACCAGACCTTTGGCTTTGTTCGGGTCAATAATGGCAAGTGTGGAACCAGCATGCATGGCCACTGCGTTCACGCCGGTTGTAATGCCGAACGACTGTGAAGGTGCGACGATATCCGTTGCATTAACATCTCCCAATGCATTGTAGCGGAAACGAATACCGAAGTTGGATGCCAACCAGTCCGAACTGGTCACGCCTTGCATAGCTGGAGATTCAGCTTCTGCTGACGACATGCCTTTGGCCGGATTCAAGAATGCACCACGGCGATAGCCGTTGAATACTTCGGAGGAATCCCAGCGGTTTTTGTTCCGGTCTGCGTTATAGTGGTCGGCAATGAAGAAGACACTGCCACCATTCTGTACATATTGCAGCAGTGCAGCCTGCTCTGTCGCTTTGAAAGGCACGTTCGCTTCGCCGATAACGAAGACATCATAATCTTTCAATTTATTAAAGGTGATGGCTTGCTCACCGAAGGTATACGGGATGCTGCGATCCAGCTGATCCACGGTAAAGCCCGCGTTTCGCAAACCATTCGCAAAGTCCGAAAATGCCCCATCAATAACCCAGTCCGCAGCCCCGGCTGTCTGAGCATGCGTGTTATCGAATAATACTTTCTTCCCTGTACCATCCGGCAGCGTTGTGCCTGGATCAGGATCAGGATTGGTTGTTCCAGGGGAGAGTGCGATTGAGGTAGGATTCTTAACTCCGGCATAACTGTTATATGCGCCAAGTGTTCCGGTTACGATAACCTTCTGCCCCACAAGATTCGGGTTGGTAGCCAGTCCATATTGCGAGCGGTACGACGCTGGAATCTGCACGTCGAGCAGTTTCGCGTTAGTCTTCTCTGTCGCTGAATCTGCAATCAGGAAGTTAAAATCATTGGCGTAAGGAGATGTAAACTTGGCTGTAAGCGAACCGGTGGCATGTCCAACAATATATCCTTCCACCGTTGCCGTTGCTCCGCCACTCTGGGCAGCGATGGCCTGCGATACCGTAATAGGTGCTGCAGCGGCCTGTACCGGACCTTGTGAACCAGGTTGAAGCAATGCCGTCGCCATCATGATGAAGATCAGGAATGCCCCGATCCAATGCTGCCATATCGCTTTCTTCATACTTGCCTTCTCCTCCTCGTAATTACCTGATAATGGGTTATCCACCTTTAATTTAATCGTTCATATGCTGAATTCCTCTTTCTTTTTGTAAAATGTTTGAAAAAACTTTTGGAAATTCCACCAATTGCCCATACTGGTTAACAAAAGTATCCCAAAGGAGACCTGTATGATGAAGTTTCTTTTTCTTCTGCTCCTGCTGATTGTTCCACTTATTATGGTTTTTGTTGCGCTCCGCTCACGGATGATGACCCGCATTTTCCATGTACTTGCACTGCTCTGCTTCTATAGTGCGGCGACTGTCATTGCCGGAGATGTGTACGCTACGAATGCCCATATGACGACGTTCACCACAGAAATTCACCATTTCCTGTTGAATGGATGGTTTCTTTATCCGTCTGCATACCTGGGTGTGTACGTTCCCTATGTGCTGTGGATGAGCCTTTTTTCGAAAAAAAGTTGAGTACATTCGAGCCTTGGCATTGCATTTTGACATCGTTCATTGCATAATGATAATATAACTGTGATAATGATTATCATTCTTGAGCCTGTCTCAAGTCTTCTGCCTACTTTACATGACTTAACGATTTTATAGATAAAGGGGAACGAACATCGAATGAATACAACTCTGCAAAAGGCTGATCTGCAGCTTGACGATTATTTGGATCTTCTGAACCTGGCAACCAACCTGGGTGACACGAAATGGCAAAAGGAAATTATCCGCAAGCTGGCTTATACTTATCCCGCAGTTGAATGTAAACAACCACAATAGCATGCCTTATACTTACATAGCTCGTAACCCATTCTTTACATGAATCGGTTATTGGGCTATTTTTGTTTTACTATATAATTGAACTAAACATTTACACGAGAAACGGAGAGGACAGAAAAAACCTGAAGAAGCGGAGCGTTCGCCTTTATCCCCGGATTTTCTCCTTTTAAAAAGGGAATCAAAAAAATCTGGGGATAACAGCGATCGGAAGGTTGTTCTGTCATCGAAGTGGCAAGTGTAAATATTCTTTAGTTCACTTTATATAGGAGGGAATAGCTATGCAATTGGAGACCGAACGACTCATCATCCGGGATATTCTGGAGACAGACTGGGAAAGTATACATAGCTACACATCCATGACAGAAGTTACTCAGCATACGGCATGGGGACCTAATACGGAAGAAGATACGCGAGATTATGTGGAATTTGTGCTAAATTCACAGCAAACACAACCACGAGAGGGCTTCGAACTGGCGATATGCTTGAAAAAGGAGGGCATCCTGATCGGCGGTGTTGGCCTCCACATCGAAAAGACGAACGCTGAGATCGGTTATGTGCTCAATCCCGTTTATCAGGGAAAAGGGTATGCTGCCGAAGCAGCCCGAGCCATGCTTGGCTTTGGCTTCAATACACTTGGCGTACACCGTATATATGCAAAATGCCGCCCGAACAACAAGGCTTCGGAGAAGGTTATGCAGAAGATTGGTATGCAGCGTGAAGGTCTGATGCGAGAGCATTGGTTCTACAAAGGGGAATATCATGATTCGTATCTATATTCGATTCTTGCAAAGGAATATGCAGGTGAGTGAATACCCTGGATATGATACGGAGGGCGTTAACGCGTCCTCTTTTGTATCCTATATTAGTTATCTTGGATGGAGTCATTAACCATAAGAAAACCACCTAATGATTAGGTGGCTCATACTGCTATCGTTTCCCGTTACTTTAATGACATTTCTCTCTGCATCATTTCTTCCAATATTTTTATACCTGTAAAGTCTATCATTGTTCCTTGAGAAGGCTCTTTTTTAGTGATCCATTTTATGAGTTGAGCAACACAATAATCCATAAGAGAATTTGAGAAAAAAGAATAATTGGATAGCAATACAACTCCTACACGGAGTTCCTTATTGAAAGCTAGATAACTATTAAAACCAGCTGAACCCCCGTTATGCCAGAGGATAACTTTATCTAGAAGATTATCCTCACCCCAGCCAAAATAACGGTTTGAATTTCCGATCGATATAGGGAGATGACTTTTTTGTAGTGTAGAGGCTATCGGATGATCATCATTTAGATTAGCTTGGACAAATAAACTCAAATCGCTAACAGATGACTTAATTCCCCCAGCTCCTACATGTATAGAAAGATCCCAATGAGGGACTCTTTTCCCAGATGAAGCATGTCCATTCAAAAACCTGCTATTCTGCTCTTCATCAAGCATAACGGCTGTCTCATTCATCTTTAAGGGACTCGTTATATATTTTTTTAACAGTTCGTCATACGTACTTCCTGACACCTTACATAGTATGTATCCCAGTAAACCTACACCGATATTGGAATATGCAAACGAACCTATGCTATCCGTGTAATCAGAATTAGATAAAAAAGCAGTTAAATCTTGCTCGGTATACATTGAATAAGGATTCGATCTTTTTTTAGCCAAATTGTGGTTGGTTGCCAATGTGGGTAATCCAGAGGTATGAGTAGCCAGGCTTCTCAAGGTAATCTTATTCAAATAATCGTTTTCTACGTTTTGCACGAACTTACCAACACTGTCATCCGAGGAAAGCAATTTTTCTTTTTCCATTTCTAATAAAATTATGGATGTAAAAACTTTGGTTATGGAGCCGATCTCAAACAACTTATGCTCAGGAGGGATCACACTTTTCTTTTTATTATTATCAAATGAATAGTATTCAACATCTCCTTCCCTAACAATCCCGATAACAAGCTGTAAATGTTTCTTATCTTTTGTGTAATCTGAAACAAAACTTTGTAAATCCAGCATGGTAGAATTTACTCCTTTTTTATGATTCTTTTATTACTTGAATGTTGAAATTACGTTGATCAACCTATTTTGAGCAAACCAAACTATGTATTCGTTTCCAATTCTTGATTTCCTGCCAGGATAACTGAACCCTCTAAACTTTTCGATTCAATACCACTGCTTCAAGCCGCTCATATCAAGCCAAAAAAGCTGATCCCGAGTACATCGGACATCAGCTTTTTTGAATTCTCCGTAACGACCCCAATCGCCATGGAAGGAAACAACCCTATTCAACTTGATTTCATTACAATCGGCACAGCTCTACCGGGCAGCTTGGAAATGTCGGACATCCGCACATGCAGCGCAAGGCTGCCAGATCACGAATCATCAGCTTTCCATCCATGGTGTCCAGCGTCCCCTGTTCTTTCCAGGCTCCCAACATGCGCGTTACACTCTCCCGCGTGGCACCAATCATTTCCGATAATTCGGTATGATTCAGCTTCATGTCGAGCACGATGCCATCCGGCGTAATTTTGCCATACGAGTTGCTGGCACGAATGAGCGTCGATGCGAGTGCACCTGCCTTGCCATAGAGCAAGAGGTCACGGAAACGCGACTGGGTGATACGCTGGGCGAGCGCCATCCATTGCAGGAATTTCAAGGCAAGGTCACCGTGTTTGCTGAGCACACTTTCCAAGTCGCTGAGCGAGATGATCCCCAGCTCCCCTTTGCCAGCCATCTCTGCACTGTAGCTATGAGTCAATCCGCCAATGCCGCCAAACTCTCCAATCAGATCCCCGGTTTGTTGAATCGATAAAATAATTTCTTTCCCATCCTCAGTTGACTTGGTCAGCTTCACTCTTCCCGAGCGAATGTAGTACAGGTATCCGGCTTCATCGCCTTCCAGAAAGAGACTGTACCCCGACTTTACCCGTTTTGGCTGCATCTTCGTCTCGATCAAGCCCCATTGTTCAGCTGTCACGAACGAAAGGATTCCACCTGTCTCCCGTGTCATCTTGCTCGCCTCCGTCTGTTCTTGTTGTGTCGCCTGGGTTGTTCTTTCTTTAAATACCGTACCCATTACCATCGTCCCCCTCGGTGTTTCCTTATGTATCCATCATACCGCGAATATAGCGTGGGGGTTATCGGGGGATTACCTGAACCTCACGGGGAAACTCCCTGAATTTTCTGTGAGATAAATCACACTTACGAGGTACATTTACGACTCCGTAATCGAAAAAAGCCTTGCTGTTCCTGGCCTGAATGCCTGTCCATACACAGGATCAGCAAATTGCAGAACGGAAATAGGGGTTTTCCCTGAATTACAACACGGAAGAAAGGGGCTACAATAAAAGTAGCAGCGAAATACCCTTATTTTAAGATTTCCCTGACCACAGGTTAACGATATTGATATTGATTACACCGTAACGTACGGTATGATTCCAAAAAAGGAAGTGTCCTCTCATGCATGATGAACTGCCATCTGGCATTCAGGAGATGATCGACGGCCTGCGCCTGAGTACCTCCAGCGATTTTTGCGGACTGGCCTGTCTGTCAGGCACGATGCTGCGCTGGAAGTATACATCCGGCGCCAGTAACGAACGTGTGAAACGCATGGAGATGCGTCCCGGACAAGATCTGGTTGGCACAGCGCTTCGAACTGGACGCACCGCTCTATCTGATTCACAATCCACCGAGGAGCATACACCCGGTCGTTGCCCGTTAATGCTTGCGGAGCGGTTGGTATGTGCCATAGCCGTGCCCGTGTTCCAGCAAGGGAGTGTTCCTGGCGCCGTGCTGCTCCTTGGCAGCAGATTACCTTGCACGTTCTCACCGGAGATGGTCCGTGAGACCGAACAGATCGCTATACAGCTGCAGCAAAAAGTGTACGGATAAAGGCAGCTGTCTGGAATACGCTAAGAAGTCTTGTTATTTCCTTATAGGAAGTAACACGGACTTACAGAGAATCGAAGCCATTCAGAGATTAACCTCTGAATGGCTTTCTTTTTTGGTATGATAAAGAAAGAACTGTGGAACCGGACAGGAGGAAAATGTTGTGATTCAATTATTAGTTGTCGACGATCATGTCGTTGTACGCTCCGGGCTGATCGCCCTGCTCGATGGAAAGAATGATATACATATTGTTGGAGACGCGGCCGATGGGGATGAAGCTATTGCCAAGGCACAAGAACTGAAGCCGGATGTGGTCTTAATGGATTTCAGCATGCCGCCAGGTAAAGACGGTCTGACCGCTACCGCTGAATTGAAGAAATTGATGCCGGATGTCTCCATATTGATCCTCACCATGCATGACGATGAAGAATATCTGTTCCGCGCCATCCACGCGGGAGCATCCGGATATATTCTCAAAAGCGCGCCGCATGAAGAATTGCTCGCCGCTATTCGTTCCGTAGCAGAGGGTAGCGCCTATCTGTACCCAAGTGCGACCAAGCGGCTGATGAGTGAATACCTGGACAAAGCAAAGCAGGAAAACGCCGGACCGTATGACACGTTATCCGAGCGGGAGAAAGAGATATTGTCCTGGATTGCCAAGGGTTACGCCAACAAGGAAATCGCTGAACATCTGGTGATCAGTGTCAAAACGGTCGAATCCCACAAAAGCAATCTGATGGAGAAGCTCGGCCTTCGAACCAGACCGGAACTGGTGAAATTTGCGATGAAAAAGGGGTTGCTGAACTTTGAGTAGCACACGCAAAAACAGACTTAGCGGATTTGCCGACCAGCCTGTGCGTCAGTTATTAGAGGAAATCGACAGTCACATTACAGATACTGAATTCCGCAGCAGACTGAAAGGTTCCCTGCATCAGCTCAGTGATCTGAAGTTTGCCCTGGATGAGTCGTCCATTGTAGCCCTCACGGACCGCAAAGGAAAGATCCAGTATGTAAACGATAAGTTCTGCGAAATTTCACAATATAATCGGGAAGAATTGATCGGCCAGGATCATCGGATCATTAATTCGGGTTATCACGGCAAGAATTTTATGAAAAACCTGTGGGATACCATCTCTTCCGGACGAGTGTGGAACGGAGAGATCCGTAACCGTGCCAGAGATGGCAGCCATTATTGGGTGAATACAACGATTGTGCCTTTTCTCGATAACGATGGTGAGCCCTATCAGTATTTGGCCGTTCGTAGTGAGGTAACGAAGCTGAAGCAGGTCGAAGCCGAGTTACAGACGATGATGACCCAGGTCATGAACATTCAGGAAGAGGAGCGGCGTCGCATCTCCCGCGAGCTGCATGACGGCATTGGACAGAGTCTCTTCTCCCTCGTCATTCAGATGGATCGTCTGCTGGCTGATCAGCCCCAATCCGGCGTAGAAGCACTGCGGAAACAAGTTACGGGCATTATGGAGGATGTACGCGGCATGGCATGGGAACTGAGACCCTCCGTGCTGGATGACCTTGGTGTTGTTCCGGCCATTCGCACGTATATCGAGAACTATACCCGGCACTACGGGATTGAAGTGGAACTGGAATGTAATCTGCGAAAACGACTGGATATGAACCGGGAGATCGCCATGTACCGCATTATCCAGGAGGCGTTAACCAATGTAGCCAAGTACGCCGATGTGTCAGAAGCACATGTGACGGTGGAAGATTCGGAAGAGGCAACCGTTGTGAGAATCGAGGACCAAGGCGCAGGATTCAACAGTACGACGGCTGGTAACGGCGTTGGTCTGTTCAGCATGGAGGAGCGAGCCCGTGGAGCCGGAGGTACACTCGTAGTATATTCGGAGCCTGGGGAAGGAACTGTCGTTACCCTTTGTCTGCCCAAAACTGTTCATTAAGTCGCTTCAATCTGTACTTTATATAGAAGACTGTTTACGGATGTGCTCTGTGACAGTCTCTTTTTCGATCCATGCTTGCCTCCTGCTCGTGCCCCTATTCATCATCTCGGATTGGTAAAAATGACAAAATGAAAGCTTTGAATCGGATAAATTCAACATTTACAATAATTATATTGACTCCAATTACGATTCGTCATTAAAATATGAATGCTACATACAAATTGTACGCAGATCCTATCATAATTTTTTTTATTCTATATAGTTAAAAAAGGATGGTCAATCATGCCAGAGAAACGCTCCTCCAAAGGGGGAGAAATCCCGCAAATGCACAATCTGGATGCAATCGATCGTAAAATCATTGCCGCCCTTCACCAAAATAGCCGGATATCCTACACCGATCTGGGTGCACAGATCGGTTTGTCCCGTGTGGCCGTTCAGGCCCGCATTAATGCTTTATCCGAAAAGGGAATCATTGAACGCTTCACTGTGGTTCTCAATCCGGGCAAAGTTGGACTCCAGGTCTCTGCCTTTTTCAATGTCGATGTAGAACCGCTATTTCTGGATGAAGTGGCCGCGAAACTGGACGAAGAACCCGCAGTAACCAGCCTCTATCATATGACAGGCCCGAGTACCCTGCACATGCATGGTATTTTTGCAGATATGGAAGAGATGGAGCAGTTCCTGCTGGAGAAGCTCTACAAGATGCCGGGCATCGTCAAGGTAGAGTCACAGCTGTTGTTAAAACGATATAAAAGCCGAATGGGCATGAGACTCTAGGAGGAAATCAGCATGCGTTGGAAAGATTACAACGGTCTCGTCATTGGGATGGTACGAACCGGAATTTTGGGATATGGCGGCGGCCCCTCGGTTATTCCGCTAATCCGTTATGAAGCCGTTACCCGCTATAAGTGGGTCAGCGATGATGAGTTTGGCGAGATTTTGGCCATTGCGAATGCCCTGCCTGGTCCTATTGCCACCAAGATGGCCGCGTATCTCGGGTATAAAACCAAAGGCGTGCTGGGCGCTATTGTGTCCGTTTTGGCCCACATTTTGCCAACGAGCATCGCCATCATTGCGCTGCTTGGTTCCATGTACGCGCTGCGCGAATCGAAAATCGTAGCAGGCATGGTGGCCGCTGTTCGCCCGGTTATTTTTGTCATGCTCGGCATGATGGCATACGAATTCGCCAAGAAAGCGTGGAAGGGACTCGGTACAACCTTTGCCGTCCTGTTCGGTGTCCTTGCATTTGTATTGCTGCAGCTGCTGGATATTCACCCCGGTATTGTGATTGCCGTCTTCCTCGGATATGGCGTCTTCCATCTGGATGTGGTCCAGCGCTTCAAATCCAAAGGCAATTCCGACAAGGGGGTGTCCTAAGCGATGCTTCAGACATGGTGGGAATTGTTTTGGGGATTTTTTGTAGCCAATATCTTGGGTTACGGGGGCGGCCCCGCCTCCATTCCGTTAATGCAGGAAGAAGTGGTCAACCACTACAAGTGGATGACCACCGAGCAATTCGGTGATGTACTCGCCATCGGTAATGCACTTCCCGGTCCAATCGCGACCAAAATTGCCGCCTTTGTCGGTTATCAGGTGGCTGGCTGGTTTGGCGCATTCATCGCCAGTTTTGCCACCGTTGTGCCTTCGGCTGTCGCGCTAATTCTGCTGCTTCGTTTACTGAACAAGCATCGCACTTCACCTAAGGTGAAAGGGATGACGTTGCTCGTACAACCGGTTATTGCTGTACTTATGATCTTACTTACATGGGAATTCGGTCAGGTATCCACCAATTCCATCGGCATTTGGCAGACACTGATCATTGCAGGGATCTCGCTTTGGGTCATGACCAAGACCAAGCTGCATCCAGCCATCCTCATCGTCATTGCTTTTGCATACGGTGCGCTGGTTCTGTCTCATACGATGTAATTCATTGATTATTTAGATTCGGGGAACGTCTTGGAACAATGTGTTTTTATATCCAGTATGGATATATGCACAAGTGCCGGGGCGTTTCTTTTTTGTATTGTTAGTTCTTTTGTGTTTTTCCCATTAAAAAAACGGTGATGCCAGCATTTAAGCTGTCATCACCGTACATAAAATTGCTTGTTTTACCTTCGTACTTAAAGATATTATTTCGCTTCAACGACTACAGTTACTTTGGTTTTCACACCTGCATAAGTTACAGTAATGGTTGCCTTACCCTTGCCATTGGCCTGGATTATTCCATCCTTCACCGATGCTGTCGCTATACGGGAAGATTTCCACAGTGCCGGCTTGGATACGTTCGCTTCGCTGCCATCGGCATACGTTGCTGTAGCAACCAGGGTTGCCTTGTCACCAGGCTTCATGGTCAGGGTTACTTTATCGGTTTGCAAATATTTCAGTGTATCTACATCGACTGCAATGGTTACTGTTTTGCTGCCGTACTTCGCTGTAATTTTTGCTTTACCTGAACCTGTCGCTTTTACTTTACCTTTGGTTACCTGAGCTACTTTGTAGCTGTTGGTTTTCCATTCCGCTTTGTCCGTGACATCACGCTCACTGCCATCGCTCAGATATGCGGTAACCGTAAGATCTGCGGAATCACCGGTTTTCAGGGAAAGAGCCGGTTCGGATGCTTCAATGCGTGAGATAACGTCCACTTCAACCTGAATGGTCACTTTGTTGGAACCATATTCAGCCGTGATATTGGCTTTACCGCTGCTGTTGGCAGTGATAACCCCTTTTTTCACATCGGCTACGCGGGAATTGCTTGATTTCCATGTTGCATCGGATGACACGTCCTTGGTCAAGCCATCTTCATCCGTTGCTGTGAGTACGATTTGCTGTGTTTCCTTGGAGGACAACACCAAAAAGTTCACATCTGCCTCCAGCCCACTAGCCATGCCTACTTCAACAGGCAAAGTTAACGTTTTACCTTCAATTTTGGCTGTGATGGTTACTTTACCTGTTGCAATACCCGTCACGACACCTTTACTGTCCACTTCAGCGAGTTTATCACTGCTGCTGCTCCAATCCGCATCTTCGGATACGTCTTTGGATGTATCACCGTATACGGCCAATACTTTCACAGATAATGTACCCCCAACGGCTACAGAACCTTTTTTCTTGTCCATTTCATACTTGTCCGGAACGTCTACATTCACTGTGAATTTAACGGTTTTGCCGCCGTATGTCGCAGTAATCGTTGCTGTACCCGATTTATAGGCGATCAGCTCACCGCCAGACACATATACAACATCCGGATTACTGGATGTCCAAGTTGCCTTGGAAGTTACGTTTTCTGTACTTGCATCAATATATTCTGCATTGGCTACCAGTTTCTTGGTTTTGTTATCACCTGTAACGCTCATAGCCAGTTTATCTTCGACACCCGCAATATCCAGATATCTTGCTGTATCAACGTCAACCGTGATTTCCACTGTTTTGCCGCTATACGTTGCTTTGATTGTCGTAGAACCCGCGCCAATGGCTGTAACTTGTCCTTTGAATACCGTCGCTACCTTCTCGTTGCTGGATGTCCATGTCGCTTGATCCGTTACATTCACATCAGCGCTGTTCGGGTAAGAAGCAGTCAATACTACATTTGCCGTTTTATTGGACTCGCTCAGACGGAAGAAAATACTCTGTTTCTCCACACTCAGTTTGCTTGTCAGATCAACATCCACATCTACCGATACGGATTTCGTTCCGTATTTGGCTGTGATCTTAGCAGAACCTGCCGAGTATCCTGTAATTTCACCTTTTAATACATCTGCT
The DNA here is from genome assembly GCF_900221055.1 of Paenibacillus sp. RU5M. Classification (NCBI taxonomy): domain Bacteria; kingdom Bacillati; phylum Bacillota; class Bacilli; order Caryophanales; family Paenibacillaceae; genus Paenibacillus; species Paenibacillus sp. RU5M. The sequence continues at coordinate 381,003 of NZ_OBQM01000005.1, forward strand.
ACTTTTTCATTACTTGACGTCCACTCTGCCAGATCCGTTACATCTTTGGTTGTGCCATCTGGATAGGTGGCTGTCAATTTAACACTCTCGCTTTTGTTCAACAGCAGATTGACCTGCTTCTTGTCCACATCCACACGTTTAACAACCTCAACGTTAACATCCACAGTCACACTTTGACTGCCGACTTTACCTGTGATGACAGCTGTACCGGCGCTTTGTCCAGTAACTTTACCATTCACAACCGTTGCCACTTTCTCGTCATCGGATGACCACTCCGCAACTTTGGATGCTTCTGCATTCGTCGTATTATCACTGTAGGTTGCCGTCAAAATAATGTCTTTGCTATCTCCTGTGCGCAAGTCCAGCGACTGCACGTTTTTGGAAAGGGCTTTGACCTTTTTGGTTACATTCACCTGAACCGTTTGACTCTGAGTCAGATATGACGTTGTAATGGTCGCCGTACCTTCCTTTTTGGCAGTAATGGCACCATTATATACAGTCGCTATCGAAGTATCACTGCTACTCCAGGAAGAACTGATCGTTACGTTAGCCGATGTATTATCGGTATATACTCCTGTCACCGTAACCGAACTGGAATCACCCACTTCGAGCGACAGCTCATTTTTGGAAACTACAATTTTGGACAGTTCTTTATCTGCCGCAGCGGCCAAGCCTACGTTGGAAATACTCAGCACCAATACCAGCATCATCACCATGTACTTGGTCAATCTTGGCTTTAACATCATTTCCCCCCGATTCTTTTCATTTTGTTCCTTAGTTTAATGTCGGCAAGTTCTTTCCAGATGTTTAGACTTTCAGGGAATTTTCAGGGGATTTAGTAGAAATCCATTCATCCGATCTATCGATTTCCAAATGGTTCATACCTGCAAATATTACGCATAACCTATGTATAGTGACTATTTTGAATTCATTTATATGATCGGGGGAGAAACATGAGTCAGCCTTTTGACTACAAAGGATATTGGGAACAAACGTATAGCTCAGGCGAGACATCCGGAAGGGGTTCGTATGGCGTACTGGCTGAATTCAAGGCAGAGGTCGTAAATGGACTGATTCAGCGTGAGGGTATTTCCAGCGTCATTGAATTTGGATGCGGGGATGGCAATCAACTGCAATATATGAACTATAATACGTATCTAGGTGTCGATGTAGCCGGCTCGTCGGTGCGTCTATGCGCCTCCAAGTTTGCTAACGATACCTCCAAGAGTTTCATGTTATATACACCAGGTCTGTGGATTAACCGCGGTTTCCTTCAAGCTGATCTCACCGTCTGTCTGGATGTGCTCTATCATATTACGGATGAAACGGATTTTCGTAATACTCTCTACGACATTCTGCACTCTTCGTCAGCGTGGGTTGTGTTGTACACTCGTTTGAAAGAAAACGGTAATCCAGGAGTTAGCACCATTCAGGACCGAAATATTTTTGACTATCTGTTCGACTATCCCGAATTCAAAGTACATGAAATTATTCCTCAGCGATATCCCGACCAGTCCTCGGCCGACTTTGTCATCTTAAGACGCACACCCGGCATCGAAAATAAATCGGTCTGAGACCAAGGGTGTGCTCCGCCTCCAAGACAGGAATACCCTTTCCCACTAGGAGGCAGGCACACTCGAACGGCTGTATGGTGGGTCGCCTACTCATGCAACTCACGCATACTCGCCGCTTGAAGTGTGACATTCCTGATTCCCTGATTCTCGTTTCTCTAAAATAAACCCGGGCGGCCACGCAGCTTCGCCAGCGCCTCCATATAGAAATAATCGCCGTATATAATCGGCACATTCAAGCCACGACCCTCTGGATAATGCACCGTGCCCTGCATAATTAGACCTTCTTCCGCTGCCGTCTCACCGGAGCTGTAGTTCTCATGCAGCCCGCGGAGGATACGCTCTGCCGCGGCTGCATATTCCTCGCCGCGCGGCGACAGCTTCGCCAGCTCCAACAGGCCGCTTGCGGCAATCGCCGAAGCGGACGAGTCCCACGCCACCTGATGCTCGGCAGGTGCGCGGAAATCCCACACCGGCACGATCTCTTCGCCAAGCATGGCGAGGAAGAAATCGGCCGCCCGCTCCGCTGTCTCCAGATAGCGGGCTTCGCCCGTATACCGGAAAGACAGCGCAAACCCGTGCAACGCCCAGGCGGTACCCCGCGCCCAGGCCGAACCTGGTGCATGGCCCTGCCCGCCATGCTCCTGCAGCTTCTGCCCCGTGAGTGGATCGAACTCCACCACATGGCAGATGGACCCGTCAGCGCGGACGAATTCGCGCGCCACGGTGTCCGCATGCGCTTCCGCCAGGCAGCGGAAGCGCGGGTCGCCGCTCTGCTCGGAAGCCCAGTAGAGCAGCGGCAGGTTCATCATGCTGTCAATGATGGCTACGCCGCGCGTATCCATGGTTGACGAGCTGAAGTTCCAGGCGCGGATGAATTCACCGCGCACGTTAAATCGGGCAGCGAGCAGATTGGCGGCGAGCATACCTCGCCGCCGTCCATCTGCGCTGCCGGTCTGGCGGTAGTTGGCTACGCCACTAAGCAGCCAGATGAACCCGAGATCGTGATCCACCGATTCGGGATCACGCAGACAACCTTCCAATTGCCGCTCACAACTTTCGGCAATGCGGGATAACGGAGCGAAAGCTTCGTTTTCCGGCGACTCGCCATAGACAAGCCATAACAGCCCCGGCCAGAAGCCGGCGGTCCACCATTCGGGATCATTCCGGTCATATATGCCCTGCGGGGCGGTGTGCGGAAATGTATCCTTGATGCGCTTCGCGTTGCGAATCGTTTTAGCCGCTCCTTGCCGCCAAGCTTCCTCCAGCCAGTTCACGGATGTTGATGTATTCATAAACCTATCCCTCCTCTAATCAATGCACTACACCCAATCTGATCGTAAACGTTATACTTCGCCCACCGCTCACTTCCATCCGTGCTTCCTTCAGCAGCCCATTGCGGGATGCCACTGGCTGTTGTTTGAGCTGAATGATGGCTCCTTCATCCAACACAGTGGATTCCACATAAGCTCCCCGGTATTCGCTGCGCATAGTCTGCTTGGAATGAGTGATGACAGCCTGCTCGCGTCCATCACTGAACATCAATGGAATGAGTGCCCCGACAGCCTCAAGCTCACCGTCGAATTCATATGTCACAGTAAGCAAATCCGCCTGCTGTACATAACGGGTGCTCAGTGAATCGAGCCCGATTAGTGGGCCGAGCCATGATACTGTAAATGCATTGGCCTGTTCCTGATGCTTCCCGTCATCTCCCTCTGGGGAGGCTGAATCATCTCGGACCTCTCGATCTACCGTTTCAAGCAAAATCGAACCTCCGCCATCGGCAGGATTAATCCCGGCATCCCGGTCATAATCAGCACCTGACGGAATGCCCTCGGCAAGACTGTGCCAATTCCCATCTGCCGTCTTCCAGACAGGACAATAGCTCAGCGGACTAACTTCCCCTTCCGCAAACTCTGTGAATCCAGATTGCACATGTCCAGCAGCGGATGGACCGATCAGCCCTGACAATCCCGCCTGTTGTATGCGCACGAGACCGGGAACCGTGTATGGATCATTCATAGCTGTATGCAGAATCATTTGTTGACCTGGTACCGAGGCAATGATCGTTTCAAACCATCCATCGGTCTGCAACACCCGGTTGCCTAACTCGGAAGGAAGGTATATTTCCGTTACATCTTCACCAGGATCGCTAAGGCAGGAATGGGCCAGCGCTGCTGCCGTCCACAGATTATAACCCGTATGATTCGTATAGATTTCGTAGCCATGACGCGCCTCAGGGGGATACTCGTTGCGAACTATTTTCAGACGCCCATCATCCATCTTCCAACGCTCCACCGCTTCGAAACACCAATTGGCCGCACGAGCGAACGCCCCAGCCATCACCCGATCTCCAGCCTGTAAGGCCTGTGTTGCATGGGCAGAACATACGTAGGCTGCTGCCGCTTCATTCCATTGATGTTGGGAGCTGCGTCCACGCGGAGGAATCTCCCCCAGCGGTGACAGTGTAAGCAGCGTACTGAATGCACCATGACGTAATTGTTCCTTCAACTCACCAGCGCAGGCCCCGTCATATCCCGCTTCAAGCATGACATCCAGATGATAGCGGGTTGCAATATCATAGGAAAATGGACAATTGGGTCGATCCAGCGGCCCGTCCTGATATAGTCCAAGCGCCGTAAATCGTGGCAGATGATACAGATTCAGATAACGGTCCATCCAATCCGTACCCTCACTGGCGAGATGTTCCCTCAAGCGCAGATATTCTCCCGAGATCATGATGGCGTTCCAGTTAATCATGCGATTGGGATTGTTCATTTTGCTCATTGTAAAAACATAATCTTGTTCTGGCTGTATCTTCTTAAGAGCCTCTGCCCAGACCTTTGCTTGCTCAGGCATATGCGGCTTCAACAGGATGTAAGCTCTCATCATCAAAACGGGGAAAAAGTCCGGGTGATGATCCGGTGCACAACCCTTCACAACAACATCGATGCTGTGTGACAGGGCCGATGCGGCCGAAGCAAGCAGGTCCATATGTCCCGCTTGAACAAGAACCGATGCAGCCATTGCATACGCTGGTGTGGAATAATATCGTTCGGCCTCCGAAAACGGATCAATAATGGCGCCGCTACTGGCCTGGTAAGGTGTATAAGCCCGAACAACACTCTCCACAAGGGCCAATTTGCGAGTCTGATTCCAACCATCTGACGGGGCAGGCCCCGCCTCTTCCGCCAGTGTACGATAATTTTCGAGAGCATCTCTCCATGGATACGTTGATGCGGCTGTATACTTACTCACGTGTGCTCACCTCCATCTTTCACTTTGGTTCAATCGTGAATTTCAGCTCACACATCGTCTCCAGCAGATCGGTTTCATCACTTCCCGCACTGGAGTTATCCGACTGCTCTCGCCATTCAAGTGATGTCCGATAGAATGTAACTGGCACATTGTCATGATCCACCGTATTAATGATCTCTATATCAGCCTGCCATTGGTTTGCATCATACGTCATACATACCGTTGCTCGTTCGCCATGCCATTGAATCTGCCCCTCATGTACCTTCTCAGGTACCTTTCTGCTCATAAACCGCTCCGTCACACTCGGCCGTTGCAGTTCTCCCACCGAATATAACGTGCCTGACGAAGACGCCGCTCTGTTTTTCCATTGAAATCGATCCTTCAGACGCAGTTCTGCCACGCTCCCGACATCATTAGCAGGACCGCTCCAACGCAACTGGCGTGTATAACAAGCAAGCGAAGTTACTTCAGGATAAGCTGCTGTCAGTTCCAAGCAGGCATCCAGTGTACGGTCATCGTCCGAAACCGTCGCCTCAAGAATCTGTGCTTGCGCCTCGCGCCCTGAGCTCTGCTCCTTCCCCTCAATGCTGGGCACACTATGCCCGGACGAACTAATGTGGAACAACTGCTCTCTGCCCGGAGCAAAATAGGCTTGTGTATACAGCCCTGCTCCCGGATCACAAAGAATGTTTTCGCCACCACAATGGATCATAAATTGCCCCAGATCATTATGGTTATGGGGTTCATCGTTATGCCCGGCCTTGACGGAAAAAGCAACAGCGAGAGGTTTATCTCCGGTAAGTTCAGCGCTTGGAGAATCAAGTGCTCCCTTCGCAATCATCCAGCCCAAATCTTCCAAAATGATCACTCGTTCCGCCGGAACAGCCCCCTTTTCTTGCAGGTACATTGCCGGACTGCTCCACATCACGTTGCGCAGCAGGTGAGCCCAACGATGACAGGGATCATCGGTAAACAAAGGAATATGAAACGGCAGATCGATCTGTATACCGAAACGAGATGCCAGAAGTGAGAGCAAACCCGAAGGAATTACTTGCTGCTCCGCACTATCCGAATAATTCACGAAGGTTCCCCCCGACAGATGAACCCGCAGTGGGAAGGCTGCGATCGCCGCTATCTTTGAACCATTCAGCAGATCCAACTCACCTTTACTGTATTCGCGTAGCATGTCGGCATAATAGACGAAATAGCCGACCCCATACACCCAGTAACCAATGCCTTCTGCACAGCCACCATCCATGCCATATCCACGCAGAAATGCCTGCATGGATCGAATCGCCTGACCAACCGATTCCGTCAGAATCGCTTCTTCCTCCAGCAGTAATAGTCCAGCCATGCCACAGCATCCGCTGCACACAGCAGACCAGTTATGCTCTGCATCTTGCCAGTGATAGGTACGTTGTTCCCGATAGAGCGGTGTGAAGATGCGCCGCTCGGCCTCAGCCCTAATCCGCTGGATGATACGTGCGTCCAATCGATCCGCGTGAATCGTCACGATTTCGGCCAGCATATGTACCGTCTCCGCGGCAAACAGATCAATATTACCGTTGACCTGTTCCACTCCCCCCGAACCCAAATGTGCAGGCAAACACCATGTATACTCACCACATACATCCCACAACATATCTTCCAATGTCTCTATCCATCTCGGCGCATTCGAATCCACTGCAAGCAGCGCTATTGCCGCCAGACGTCCCCTGCGTTCAAAGTACGCATCCTCATACAACTTTCGTTCCCCTATATCCCCAAACTTCCGATAAAGACCGAATGACAGCGAAGGCAAGCTTTCGTTCAGAGCACGTTCCCCATAGCTGCTCAGATCTGTGTAAAAAGAAGCTAGCTCTGGTTGCAATAATGCCTTTCCAATGGCATTGATAGAGCAGATTGAGGGTGCTGCTGAAGCAAGCAGAAGCTGCTGACTCCTATTTCTGTCTCGCACCATCCGATGTACTGCCTGCTGAATGACCGTAGAATCCGGGATGCAGATGGAGCTGACTTTACTTTGATTGGTGTTTTCCATTGAATTCACCCTAATCTATATGGAATACGAAACCTTCATTATATGTAACCGATTTCATTTTACCGGATAATGCTGTACATTTGAAGAGTTATACGTTATATCCAACCAAATTAACCACACAATTCCTGCCCCAAATATAAAAAAACGAAGAACCCCCCGGGTTCCTCGTTCCATTCAGCTTTGCAGCGCAGATTTGATATATCCAATGTCTATTAACCAATCGCAAGTGGAGAATTCTGTACAACAGACAGCCACTGACGTGCAATCAGCTCATGACCCGCTGCAGTTGGATGCACACCATCCCATAACCAGTAGGCAGCGTCAGCTTGTTCGAGAGCATCGTTGAACGTTTGCTGCAAAGGTACCCAGACGGCCCCGAACTCACTTGCGAGTTCACGGACCAGATTTTGATACTGCCCGATACGCTCCTGCCATGTGTCCCAAAGCTCCACTGTAGCTCCCGTTTTAAGAATGAACGGCTCCATTAAAATCAGACCGGTATTCGGCATTACTTCCCGTGTTTCCTCCAGCAAATGACGATATGCACGTCCAAGACGATCCGTCACTCCACTAGGTTCGCCATTCATGGTACGCCATGCATCATTAACACCAATTAGAATACTAATCAGATCCGGCTTCAAACTAAAAGTATCCTCGTTCCAGCGTGCATACAGATCGGAAGCGCGGTCCCCGCTAATTCCTCTGTTGTAGAACGTTGGCTGCTTGGCTGCCAGTTCCACACCCAGTTTGCTTGAGATCAGATACGCATAGCCATGCCCGAGAAAATGATTCGGATCATCATTGCGCGATCTTCCCCCATCTGTAATGGAGTCTCCCTGAAAAAGTATAACGGATGAATGTGTACTCATAATCAAAACCGTTCCTTCCTGTATGCAAAATGAAAACCTCAACCCTTCAGTCTCCATTTTATCCCTTTCGGGCGCCACTGGAAATAGCGTTTTCAGAGCGCTATTTTCCAACTGCCTCTCAAGCTTTTGGATCTTTTGCCGCTTATCCTCCCATCAAGTACCGCAAAATCATCATCGCAACAATACCGACAAGTACGGTTCCGAGCAGACTTCGTGTCCAGATGGCTACAGCAATCGTAGGCAGTGCTGCCCACAAGGCTGGATTATGTATAATCGGCACCAACTGGTTGTCCGCCATAAACAGTTCCTGACCGATCAGTGCCGCCATGACCGCCACGGGGACATATTCAAGCCAGCGTAACAACCACATCGGAATCTGTATTTTACTGAACAGCATGAGCGGCAATACGCGCGGGATGAACGTTAACAAAGCCGAGCCCATAATAATCCAGAATACATCCCATCTTACTTCCATCGTTCCATCACTACTCCCATCGTTGCCGCAATGACCGCAGCTACAATGACACTCATGCTGCCAAGCGAAGCCATGCTGGCGAAGATTACACAGATCACGGCGATAATCGCCACATTGATGTGTAATTTTTTATTTTTGCGCTGCATCAGTTGAAGCACTACCAGACCAATAAACATTGCAGGCAGGGCAAAATCAAGCCCAAGCCGCTCGGGATTGGTTATCCAGCGTCCAAAGTAGGCCCCCGCCATATTCGCTACAAACCAGTTCAGATATGCTGTAATGTTCAGACCGTGCATCCAGCGCTCACTCAACGTTTTCCGGCCAATCGCTCGCGTCATCGCCACGCCGAAGGACTCGTCAGTAAGCAGCGAGCCGATCCACATATTTTTAAGCGGCGTCAGATGACGAAAGTACGGTGATACGGCTGCACTCAACAGCAGATGGCGAAGATTCACGAAGAATATGGTGAAAATGATGGCGGTCGCCGAACCACTCGAGGCAAGCATACCAGCGGCAATAAACTGGGCCGATCCAGCGTATACAATCAGACTAAGCAGAGCCGTTTCCGCCAAACTTAGGCCTGCCGTCATTTCAATGACCCCCGCTGCAAAACCAATACTTAAATATCCAAGCAGTGTTGGGATACAGTCCTTAACCCCCTGCATAAATGTAGCATCATCCAGCACCTCTTCGGTATTTGCGGGCCCGGATGTCAGTGGTATGGATTTATCCAAATCCGGTTCATCCCCTCTCCATGTCATCCACATCATGTAGATTACTTTTAATTTAGAAATATACCACAGGATGAGACATTCAGGGAGAGACAGATTCACTTTTACAGAACAGATCCGTTCCGAGCGTTCATAAACCATTGATTAACGATGATCACCAACGAGAAAGAGACTGAAGGGTTTCACCCCCACAGTCTACTTCGAGAAATGCTATTGAACTATAACTTAAATTTCTCGATCAGGCTTTGCAGATCTTCAGCCATACGGGACAATGCCGCAGAAGAAGCTGCAACCTCTTCCATCGTAGCGAGCTGCTCCTGCGCAGCAGCTGAACCATCTTCGGTTCCTGAGGCAATCTGATTGGATAATTCAATGGTGTCATTCACTTCCTTGGACACATAACTCATGCCTCCATCAATCTGACGGGAAGCTACCGACACTTCTCCAGCTTGTGCAGCAACCAACTGCACGGCACTACGAATATTTTTGAAGGCCTCTCCCGCCTCCGTGATCAGTTGTGTACCTTTAATCATACCTTCTCCTGTAAGGGCAAAGGTAGACTGTACCGCATTCGTTTTCTCTTGCATCTCGCGCATAAGTTCATTAATACGTTCAGCAGCACTGCCCGAATTGTTGGCTAGCGATTTTACTTCATTGGCAACGACAGCAAAGCCTCGCCCTTGTTCACCTGCTCTTGAAGCTTCAATCGATGCATTCAAGGCCAGGATATTGGTCTGTTTGGCGATGTTGGTGATCTCGGCCACAATCTCAACAATCTCTTCATTTTTCGCTCGAAGATCCTGAATGACCGCAGCCATGGCCTCACTCTCATCATTCACCTTCTGAATATGAGCAACTGCCTCTTCCACCGTTACCATACCCGCTTCGGACTTGGTAGATGCTTCAACAGCTATGCGAGCGGTGTTTTCGGCACTTGATGAGATCTCTTTGACCCCTATAGACATTTCACCCACGAGTTGCCCCGTTGCGGCGAGACTGGCGTTTTGTCTGTTCGTTCCTGACGCTGCATCCTGCATCAGTTCAGCAACCTGTTCCGTTGCTCTGGATGTCTGTTCAGAACTTGCCATCAGTTCCTCAGAGGATGCCGCTAGCTGGCTCGATGTATCATGTACTTCTCCTAGAACGTTACGCAGCGAAGAGGTCATAGTATCGAAGCTTGCCCCGAGTTGTCCAAACTCGTCACGGCGCATCAAGCCTACCCGAACCGTCAGATCACCCGCGCTTACTTTGGATGCTGCCTGCGTTAACTGCAACAATGGACGGTGAATGCTGCGAATAATGAACACGAGCAGAATAATACCAATAATCAATGAAGCCCCTACCAATGTGTAGGCACGAATCAAAATCGGTCTTACCGCGTCTGCTGCTTCGGATGGCACAATCTCACCAACAATTTTCCAGCCCGTCGAAGGATTCGTATAGAATACAGCCTGCAACTCTTGTCCATCATACGTGTACTTTACAGTTCCTTGGTCTTTCGTATACATCTCATTAATATAGCTCTCATTGGACTGCACACCGGATTCAATATTGTAATGGAACAGAAACTTCCCGCCGTTATCCAGCATATACAGTTTTCCTTCTTCACCAATATGTATCTTATCAACAGATTCTTTTAAGTGATTGAGACTTACATTGGCTCCAAATACCCCTTTCCCATCGGCCAGCTTGGCAGCTGCGGTGACAACCCATTCTCCTGTGGTTACCGACTGGAACGTATCTGAGATAATTGGTTCATCTGATGACATCGCCATCGTGTACCAGCTGCGTTCCCGTGGATCGTAGATTTGTTGTCCGGGGTCAGGGGATTTCATCCAGCTGCCATCTTCAGCGCCGGCGGTTACTACGCCTAGTTCTTTATGAGTCTTGGACATACGGTCCATTTGTTTTTGTAGAGCTGGTGATTTATTGATAATATCTGTTGAATTAATACCAGCTGCGAACTGCGCTGCGTTATCCTTCTCCATATCCAACATCTGACTAATCTGCAGACTGAGCATTTCCGTTTTGGCCTGAGCGGAATGAATAATTTCGGCGTTGACTTGATCTGCTGCTTTCAAATAAGACAACCATCCCACGCTAATGCTCGGCACAATCAGGAACAGGAGCAACGAAGCGATCAGACGTTTCTTAACCGTTAATGTAAACCAATTGCGAATCCTTTTCTTCATTTAAATATCCCCCATCATCATCTTCACCCTTTTTTATCGGACAAACGCAGTAAAAATATTATGTATGGATACTAAAATGAATCGAAATTATATTATTTTTGTTAGGATAGACGAAAATGATGCTCATTCCCCGTTTTGACCCCCTCTTCGAGATCGTTTACAATATCTCATAAGCTGGTTATCCATGAAACGACTGGAAGGAGAGGATTCGAATCTTACGCAAGTCACATGTGCAACAACCTGTTACCAGATTATATTCATCTATGTTCCGTATTCTGTTAGCCCTCATCCTTTGTGCAGGCCCTATTATGGGACAAGCCAGTTTCACGGCATCCGCGGCACAAGAGACGCAAACAGTTCACATTGAAGTGAATGGTCAAGAGCAATCATGGAAAAATGCCCCCCTAATATACAAAGGTACAACGTATGTTCCATTGCGAGATGTTGTTACCTCTGTAAATGGCACCTTGAAGTGGGAGGCTCGTACCAAAACGGCTACGATTACCGTTGGTCGAGACAAGCTCGTTCACCAGGCTGGCAGTGACTTCATTCAAGTTAATCACGTTCGCCTGTCCTCCGGTGTGCAATCCCGCACCATTAACGGCAACCTGATGTTACCTGTCCGAGCCCTTGCCAATGCTCTCAAGGCAGATATTAAAGTGCAACGTACAGCCTCAGGGCAGATGAGTGTTAGTATCCAGACGGACAAAGTAAGCCTATTAAATAGTCAAGTCGCCAGTGTAGACAGCTATTTGCGCGATATCAATTTCCCAGGCATGGCTCTGATTGCTCGCAATGGCGAAGTCCTTCTTCGCCAAGGCTACGGACTAGCAGATGAACAGACGCTGAATCGGCCGGATCAGAAGACCCGAATTGCCTCTCTGAGCAAATCCTTCACCGCAGCCTCCATTCTCAGCTTGGCGGAAAAAGGGAAGCTCGATGTGCAAGATCCAATATCCAAGTACATCTCCGGTATACCAAAGGGAGATCAGATCACGCTCCATATGCTGTTATCCCAGACCTCAGGTATCCCATCCGCCTTTGGCCGGGGTGAAGGCACTTCATTGGAAGAAACGGTAGAGGAAATCCGGCACAAAACATTGAAGTTCGAACCGGGTAGTGCCTATTTGTACAGTAACAGTGGTTATGTTCTGCTGGCCTATGTTATTGAACAGGTATCTGGCATGAGTTATGCCGATTATGTACAACAAACCATTCTGAAGCCGCTCGGCATGAAGAACTCCGGAGAAGCTTCACGCAAGGTCCATACGACTAGCGGATTCGTTTCGGAGAATAAGCAGTGGGTACCTGCTCCTTATTATGTCTCACAATCAGGTTCAGGGACGATCTACTCCACTGTGGACGATTTGCTGAAGTGGGATCGGGCACTGTACACGGACAAAATTCTGAGCCAGGATACGATTGAACAGATGTATGAACCATATTCGGATAAAAATTATGGCTACGCCTGGATTCTCAAAGAAAACGATCAGCATCGTACCGTCTTCCATAACGGTAGCGGCGGCGGTTTCTCCACAGCCTTCTCACGCAATTTAACAGATGATATTACAATAATCCTGCTTGGTAATCATGCTGGCATGGATATGACTTCGCTTATGGATGAAGTCGAGGCTAAGACAGCTAAGGCACTGAATCAGCAATAATTTTTGCAATTATTCATTAGATAGCAGAAGGGACGGTCCATTACAGGATCGTCCCTTCTGCTATATTGGTCTTCATTTTCCAGATCATACTTTCGCTTCGTTCGTCATTTAACGCCTGTCTACTTTATAGATACAGGGAGCTTCCCGGCAAAAGGAATATGCCCCGCCAGCGCCCGAGCCGCGCTAACCATGGCAAGCGGCCTGCTCTCGTACGCTGCCACGTAGACCTGCACCTCCGGGATCGCAAGCAGATCATAGGGACTGCGGAGCGCCACAACAGCCAGCGGCTTGCCTAATTGCTGCAGCCAGCCGATTAACCTGCACTGCGGATCACCAGAGGCACTTCCTGCATTATAAGTCCCCACTATAATCTGGCGAATGTCATCTTCTTCCGCAGCTTGGAGCAGACGAGCAGAGCGAATGGCAACTTCCTCTGGCGTGACTGTTATATCGACTACATCCAGACCGCAGTGCGACAAAGCCGAGCCTAGGGTAACCGCCTGCGTCAGCTGTTCGTCGGCAATCGTTGTCACAGATGTAGCAACCGTTATGACCAGTGTACGTTCCGACTTCAAAGGCAGCATGTTCAGTTGGTCACGCACCAGCGTGATGCTGTTCTCACTGATTCGTCGCGCCACCTCGTGGTGTAACGGTTGGTTGCGCTCTTGGCGTATGGAAGAAGCTGGATCAGTTGATACCTCAGCGAAGAGTGAAGTCGACACCGCAACGTTCACTTCATCATTACCTGTGCCTGTGCCCGTTCCCTTCTCCAGCAGGCCTCGTTTGGCCTTGTACTTCAGCAACCGGGTTACAGATTCATCAATGCGCGCCTCGCTGATTCGCCCGCTCTGCACGGCTGCCAGCAGCGCTTCAAATGCCCCTGCCTGAAGATGAGCCGTGTGGCTGATCAACACCAGATCTGCGCCGGCCTCTACTGCCATCACAGCTGCATCGACAGTGCCATAGTTGGCGGCAATCGCGTCCATCTCCATACAATCCGTTACAATCATGCCGTCATAACCCAGTTCCTGACGAAGCAATCCACTTAACACGGCTCGTGATAGTGTCACAGGCAGACGCTCCGGTTCCAGAGCCGGAAAATAAATATGTGCCGACATCATCGCATCAACACCTGCCGCTATGGCAGCCCGGAACGGAATCAGTTCCACACGCTCTACCCGACCCCGATCATGGGGGATGACCGGGAGATCCAGATGCGAATCGGTATCCGTATCCCCGTGTCCCGGGAAATGTTTGGCTGTCGCTGAAATGCCAGCATCTTGTACTCCCGCAATGCTCCTGACCCCATACGCTGCCACGGACTGCGGGGATTCCCCAAATGAACGCACACCGATTACCGGATTGGCTGCGTTGTTGTTTACATCCAGGACCGGAGCAAAGTTCATGTTAATTCCCATGGATTTCAGCTCCACCCCACTGATATAGGCTGCCTGGTATGCATCCTGGGTGGAACCTGCTGCGGCAATCGCCATCTGTCCCGGCATCAGGGCGATTCCTTCTGTAATCCGGGCCACCATGCCGCCCTCCTGATCAATGGATATCCAGAGCGGCACATTACCGCTATCGACAGCAATACGTTGCAGCCCCGACGATAGCCGCTCTACCTGCTCCGGCGACTCGACGTTGCGTGCAAAATAGATTACGCCGCCAATGGGATACTTTCGCAGAAAAGCATCCACATCACCGGCAGCCTCGGTGCCATGAAATCCACAAAGCAGCATTTGTCCAATTTTCTCACGCAGGGTCATCTGTTTCAGCTTCAACGCGTATATCTCTTTTGGCTCACTCATTCCATGCCTCCTCCCCATGACAAACATCATCCGCACATTACGCAACATTCTATTGATGAATTTCATTCTTTATGGGTATAGCAAAAACGGCTTCCGCCGTTCCTTCCATTCCTCTGCCTCTGCATTCCACGCTTCCATCAAGCGTACTAATTCTTCACGGTCATGAATGATATCCCTGACTTTCCTGCCTCCGGTCAACAGATCAATAAAATAACGGGAACCCGGCTGTGGTGGCTCCAACCAGCGAAATTGCCCCGGATAGAGCGATGCCAGTTCATGCAAAAGCACCAGACCTGTATCTACCGCCCGGAATGCACTGCTGTCTGTCACGAAAATTCTCACACCTCCGCACAGCTCACCTGCATGCTTGGAGAAGGTTGGCGACATGTACACCGGATGCACATGCACACCCTCCAGTCTGTGTTCCCGAAAGCGTTCCGCCAGTCGTTCACCCTCAATCCAGGGTGCCCCAATCCACTCAAATGGGCGGGTCGTGCCCCTGCCCTCTGATACATTGGTGCCTTCGAACAGGCAAGTACCCGCATACACCCGCACACTGTCCAGCGTGGGCATATTGGGAGAGGGGAGCATCCAGGGAAGCTCACAATCCGTAAACTCCATGGAGCGCTGCCATCCTTCCATTGCAATGACATCCAATTCGCAGGGTACGTCCATCTCACTGTTCACCAACAGAGCCAATTCACCGACCGTCAGTCCGGTGCAGACAGGAACACGCCAAGCGCCAACGAGTGATTCATACCCCGCGCTCAGCAGGCCGCCTTCCACCGCGTCTCCGCCCAGCGGATTGGGGCGGTCCAGCACCAGCAGACGTTTGTCTGCTTCGGCACAGGCCTCCATCATGTAGAACAAAGTGGATGCATACGTGTAATAACGAACGCCCACATCCTGGATATCAAACAGCACCGTATCCACCTCAGCCAGCATCGCAGATGTAGGCTTCTTGTGTTCCCCATAAAGGCTGAACACAGGGATGCCCAGACGTGGGTGCACCGTATCCCCGAATCGGACACCAGCCTGAAGCTCACCATCCAGACCGTGCTCACACGCATAAAGCGCAGTAAGCTGGGCATCTGCCAACCCGGCACACACATCCACCGTAGAGACAAAATCAGCCGTAATTCCCGTGGGGTTTGTCATCAGGCCAATACGCGCATTCGTTAACCATGGGTGGGATAACCCGCTGGACAAAAGATCTGCTCCAGTGCTTACCCTGGCTCTCCGCTTGAATCCATCCCGCCTGATGCCATCCCTTAGCCTTGGTTCCTTGCATACGTCACTATCATTGCATCCGTCCATCGTTCCCTTTACGTTCGTAGTGCCCATCACACATTCCCCGGGCTGATCCACCCCGTATGTTGGTGGTCATTGCCGCCAGATGTGACAGGTTCCTCTTCAGGTTCAAGCACATTAAGGGCGACCTTATGCTGATAGATGGCAAACATGCCCGCGAACAACGCTCCGAAGCCAACAACCGTCAGCATTAGCAAAGCCGTCAGACACAGCGCCTGAAAACAGGCTCCCATCGTGTACCCCGGATGACGGAAGAATAGCTTCACACTTTCCCCCATCGCCTGAATGATGCCCATGTTTTTTTGCAAAACAAGCTGCCAGGTATAGAATTGCGACATCAGCGCCATGAGGACGAAGAACGTTTGGAACATGCTCACCGCTGTGCCTGTAATCCCGCCCTGTCCGCCGTAATACCACCAGGTTGACCAGAGAATGAAGCCAAGCACGGCGAAAAGCACACCTACTGCCCCTCCCGGGATGAATCCCTTCATCGTTCCTTTCCAGATATCCTTAAGCCCATTGCGGCGTTCCTTGCGTTCCAGCCTGTGATGCACGGCATAACTGACACCGAACAGGATTGGCATATAAATCACGGCCAAAAGCAGCACCGCGATTGGCAGCGGAGCAAACATCAGAATGGGTACCAGCACGATGGAGCTGACAACACTGTACAGGGCCACCGGAATAATATCCCGATAGATTTCCGCCCCCGACTTGACCAACACTTCACTCAGCTTACGCATCCCCACACTCCCTTTCTTGCAGCTCGTTTCTTATTCCCGTCCAATCGCCAGTTCCGTCTCTGGGTCAAAAAAGTGTGCCTTACGCAGGTCTAGTACAAAATTTTTGTCCATCCCTACATAAGCATGTGTTTCCGGGTGAACCTTGGCCGTAACGGTACGGGCACCCAAATGGAAATACACTAGATTCTCGGAGCCCAGATGCTCTACAACCTGAACCCGCGCCTGCAGCGTATGATCTGTTGGGATATTCGGAGCGACATCGTCACCAAAAATATGCTCTGGACGCAGACCCATAATCACCGGCTTGCCTTGATAGCTCTGAAGACGAGCCAGTACATCTTCTGGCAAGGTGAATGATGCTCCGTCCACAACAACCTGCGTGCCTTCAATCCGGGCATCAATGAAATTCATTGCCGGGGAACCGATAAATCCGGCAACAAACATATTACGCGGACTCGCATACAATTCTTTAGGTGAAGCCACCTGCTGGATATCTCCATGATTCATGACCACGATTCGCTCCCCAAGTGTCATGGCCTCCACCTGGTCATGCGTGACGTATACAATTGTGGCACCGAGCCGCTTATGCAGTTCGCCCAATTCCACCCGCATCTGTACCCGCAGCTTCGCATCCAGATTGGAGAGCGGCTCATCGAACAGAAACACCTGCGGATCACGGACGATCGCACGACCTACCGCCACACGCTGGCGCTGACCACCGGACAGCTCGCGCGGTTTGCGCTCCAGCATCGCCTCCAGCCCCAGAATGGCGGCCGCATTCTGTACCTGTTCATCAATATAGGATTTTGGTTTCTTGAGATTTTTCAGACCAAAGGACAGATTTTCACGTATCGTCATATGCGGATAAAGTGCATAATCCTGAAATACCATCGCGATATCGCGATCCTTCGGATGCAGGTCGTTCACGACCCGTTCCCCGATGACAATATCGCCACTCGTCTGTTTTTCCAGTCCCGCAATCATCCGCAGTGATGTCGTCTTGCCACAGCCCGAAGGACCCACAAAAACCACGAATTCCTTATCCTCTATAACAAAGTCCGAGCCGGCCACAGCCGTGAACGTTCCTTTATGATCGTCTTTGAATTCTTTGCGCACTTGGCGAAACTCCACGCGTGCCATAGGTAGATCCCCCTTTACGTTGTCGCTTGTCCTGAACTATATAAGTTCAACTAACGAATATTTACACTGGCACTCCGATGACAGAACAACCTTCCGATCGCTGTTATCCCCAGATTTCTTTGATTCCTTTATAAGAAGGGGAAATCCGGTGATAGCGTATGCTTCCGATGTAGCTTTCTTTTAGAAAGCTTTAGGCGAACGCCTTCGCTTCTTCAGGTTATTTCTGTCCTCTCCGTTATGGTGTAAATGTTTAGTTGAACATATATAGGAGTTAACCTTTTACTGCACCGATCGTAATGCCCTGTAGGAAATAACGTTGCAGTGAGAAAAACAGAATGATCATCGGCAGCGCACCAATTGTTGCCCCTGCCATCATTGCGCCGAAATCCGTTGATTCGGCAAATACGAACGAAGCCAGCCCCACCTGAACGGTGCGCATCTCGTTGGAGTTAGTGATCAGGAATGGCCAGAAAAATTCATTCCACGAAGCTACAAACGTGAAAATCGCCAGCACCGCGATCCCTGGCTTCGCCATCGGCAGAATCACTTTCCAGAAGATGCCGAACTCACTGCATGCATCAATACGTGCCGCATGAATCAGTGATGTGGGCAGCGTTGACATGAACTGTTTCATCAAGAAAATGTTGCCCACACTGACCGCAGCAGGCAGAATAATGGCCGTATACGTATCTCCCAGGTCAAACACGTTGACCATCAGAATATACAAGGGAATCAGCGTCACCTGTGCCGGAATCATCATCGTGCCCAGCAAGGTCCAGAATACCGCCTGACTTCCCGGAAATTTCAGTTTGGCGAACGCATATCCCGCCAGGGAGGCGAAGAACACATTCGTCACGGTTAGAATGACCGAGATGAGCAGCGAGTTGTACAGCCATCGCCAGGCATCAGTTTTGGCAAAAAAGCGCTCATATGGTGATAACGACAGCTGCTCCGGGATCATCTGCGGTTTGAAGGAAGCCGACATCGCACTATCCTGCACCGAACCGACTAGCATCCAGTACATCGGAATGACCGTCACCAGTGCCCAAACCACCAGCAGAATGGATGCAACGACAAGCAGTGTCTTTTTCTGTGTTGATTTCATGGATTTCATTCACCCCCGGATGCTTAATGCAACATGCTCTAATAGTACGTGTTTTGAACTACCTCTAATACTCAATATCGCTGGAGAAATATTTGAACTGGATGACGGAGATGACAATAATGATAATCGCCAGAACGAACGACTGTGCAGAAGCCAATCCGAACTCATAGAACTTGAATGCCGTCTCATAGATCAGATAAGCGATCGTTGTTGTCGCAAAGTTCGGTCCACCCTGTGTCATCAGATATACCGATATGAACACCTGGAAAGACGTGATCACACCTGTCACGAGCAGATACAGCGTCGTTGGTTTGAGGAGCGGCCATGTAATCTTGCTGAACTGGGTCCAGCCGCTGGCATGATCAATATCCGCCGCTTCGTACAGCGATTTCGGAATACCGCCCATGGCTGCCAGATACAGAATAATGCCCGCTCCGTGCGATCCGAGCCAGTTCATCAGAATGAGTGAAAAGAGTGCCGTTCCCGATTGGCCCAGCCAGATCACCGGATCAAGGCCTAACAGGCCGAGGAAGCGGTTCAGCAGTCCAGAATCTGTCGGGTCAAAGATCGCCAGCCATACGATGGAGATGGTTACTCCGGATGCTACCGCAGGCAGGTACAATGTTGCTTTGAAGAACGTCTGCCACTTGCTTTTCATCTGGTAGATGAAGTAGGACAGTACAAATGTAATGAGAATATTGACCGGTACCGTACCTACAGTAAAGATGAGTGTATTTTTAATCGACTTCCAGAACGTCTCATCTTTCACCAGTCGCTCGTAGTTATCCAACCCAACCCACGTCGAGTTCATAATGTTGTATTTCTGGAAGCTCATCACGAGAGCCGTCAGAACGGGATACAGTGTGAAAATGAGAAACAGCAGGACAGGCGCCAAAATAAACAAATACGCCCACCCGTAGTCTCGCCAAAACCGGGCAACCCGGGAAGTCCGGGGCACAGACGGTTTTGGCGCAAGGGCGGTCTGCATGGCGAATCCTCCTCTCCTAATCAGTGTAGTTTTGCGTTATGTTGTATGGTCCGAGTTATTGTCCAAACATCTGCTGGCCTTTGTTCTTGAAGTCTTCTGCGATCTGCTCCGGTGTCTTCTCACCCGAGAACAGCGCCTGAATGTTAGGCTTCACAACTTGTTCCTTGAATTGTTTTTGCTGTGATGCTTTGTCGATATCCAGTTCCAGTACAACCGGCATAGCGATATTCTCTGCCATGACTTTTGCAGCAGCTAGATTATCCGGTTGACCAAGTTCTTTTCCTTTAAACAGATCCACCTGGGATTGTCTTACGAATGGAAGCGCCAGTTCATTGGCCGAGTTCCCTGCTTTGGCACCACTGAGTGCCTCCATAACCAGGAACGTATTTTTAGCATGCTGTTCACCTTTGTCCTTCTTCTGTTTGAAGGCTACATACCCTTCGCCACCCATCGTTGTTGCCGCAGGTTGATCATCATTATGCGGTACAGGCAGCAGGACAAAATCAATTTTCTCCCCTTGTACCTTGCCGTCATCAATATCCTTGTTGCGGTTCTGAATCATCACATCATAATAAGGAATCGCTTTGGAGATGATCGCCGTTTCACCCGCGTAGAACATATCCGTCCGTTTTGCTGGAGCAAGAGCAGCCGTTTCTTTCGGCATATAACCTTGATCCATCAGATTTTTGATAAAAGAGAGAGTATCCAGAATGCGGCCATCATTCCATTGGAATGTGCCAGCTTTATCGAGAACGTCAATCATACCGTTGTTTCGGGACAACATTTCAATGAAATCAAGCGAGGTTCCGTCGGTAACCAGTGCATATTGTTTAGCCCCACCATCCAGCGTTTTGGTCAGCTTGGCTGCGGCAGCGTTGAATTCGGACCAGGTCCAGCCATTTTGCTGAATGGATTTCCAGTCAATACCCGCTTCCTCGAGAATGCGTTTGTTGCCACCCCATGCCCATTGGAATTGATACAACGGCAGTCCGTACTGTTTCCCTTGGATCTGACCTAATTCAAGCGTACCTGGCAGATAGTCATCCTTGATCTCAGGTGTCAGGTAGCTGTCCAGCTCAAGTGCCAATCCCGTATTCACATATGTGCCGTCTACACTATGAAAGTAAAGATCCGGCGGGTTGCCCGCGTTCAGAGCGACATCGAATTTTTTGGGCCCTTCCGCCCAGGAGAGCATTTCCGTCTTCACGGTAATGTTCGGGTGTTCTTTATTGAAATCAACGATCAGATCCTTCAGTTCATCTTCATATGTCCCATGTACTGGATAAGTCCATACGGTCACCGTATCTTCTGCATTGGGATCATCTGAAGCAGCGCCCCCGCTATTCCCGCAGGCAGTAACCCAGACCATCATCAACAACATTGCCCATACCAGACCCTTCTTTTTCATCCCTTCATCTCCTTCGCGTGTCGTCTCCCGATAATTGCATTGCCTAACCATGCTACCCCTTTTGAAATCATCCATCCTTAAACGACTTAACAGATTATTGAGCGTGGCAGTAAGGAAAATGCACCTCCCTTATGGATTAGACCTGAACGTACGCAGGATTAATCTCTTAAATGCAATATTAACGTCAACTTAGTTAACATTAACAGTATTAATTCCTTCCAAAATTGTAGATTGAGTTCATTATATGAGCTATGAAATAAAAATTCAACATTATTTTTTATTATAAAATTTAATTTTACTTTTTCATTTTATGCCTCTATACTATGTAAAAAGAAAACTCAAGCAATCGAGGTGAGCCACTTTGCGAGTATATGTAGGCGTAGATGGAGGCGGTACCAATACTGATGCAGCAATCATTTCTGAGTTTGGCGAAATTCTCGCCCGGCTCAGCGGCGGTCCCACAAATCCTCACAGCGTACCACTGGAACAGGCCCTTTCCGAACTGCAACGAGTGCTGGAACAGCTATTTAATCTAAAAATTGATTTATCGACAAATTGTGAAGGTATATGCCTCGGCATGTCAGGTGTAGATACGATCCAAGAACGGCAACTTATAGCCGACGCAGTTAATAACTATATGAAGATTCGGAATCGACAGGGATCAAAAGGGTGTCCAGTCTGGGTTGTATCCGAAGGAGAGATTGCTCTGATGGCCTCTCTCGGACATACTCACGGTGTATTGTGCATCTCTGGAACAGGGTCCATCGTGTACGGTTTTACGCTGGAAGGAGAGCGATACCGTGCAGGAGGCTGGGGTCATCTGCTCGGAGATGAGGGGAGCGGCTATCGTATTGGGCAGCGTGCACTCCAAGTGGTAATGCAGAGCTATGACGGTGTTCTTCCTCCAACCCGTTTAACCCCGCTTCTTCTAAGGAAACTGAACCTTCGGGATATATCGGAGTTAAAGGCACGGGTGTACCAGACGGATTGGGGCAAAACCGAGACCGCATCCATCGCCCGTCTGGCTATAGAGGCTTCTGAATCCGGGGATGAGGCCGCCCGGGCACTGATCATCGATGAGGCCGCACAATTGGCGGATACCGCCAAGGCGCTGATTGCCCGTCATCCCGAATTTGCATCCACTCAGGTTGTCCTGTCTGGATCATTGTTTCGATACGCTGCACTTTTCCGAACTACATTTATCCAGAAGTTATCGGGATATTATGAAGAGTTGGACTTTGTATATCGTGAAGATGCCCCTGCTCCAGCGATTGGTGCAGCACAACTGGCAAGAAGACGCTGTTCCTTGAATGAATCATTTTAAAAGAGAGAAGGAGGCCATACGGATGAATCACATGCTGAACTCACTACTAACGGAACAACCCAATCCACTAACGGATCATATAGATGAATTGCCTTCGGCAGAAATTATGGAGTTAATTAATAAGGAAGATCAACGAATTGCGGAGCTCATTCAGCCCCTGATTCCGGTCATTGCCCAAGCGGCGGACCTGATTTTGGAGGCCTTTCAATCTGGCGGCAGGCTATTTTATGTAGGCGCAGGTACAAGTGGACGATTGGGAATACTCGACGCTTCGGAATGCCCTCCTACTTACGGAACCCCTCCCTCCATGGTGCAGGGTATTATTGCAGGAGGATTCAGGGCAGTGAAGGACCCGGTTGAAGGTGCTGAGGATAGCGAGGAATTGGGAGCCGCAGACCTTGATGAACATGGAATAGACGAAAACGATGTCGTGGTTGGCATTGCAGCCAGTGGCCGAACGCCATATGTGCTTGGTGCGATGAGACACGCCAAAGAGATCGGAGCTACGGTAATTAGCCTGAGTAACAACGCTGGTACACCGATGACCCTTTTGGCTGATGTGAGCATCGAGGCTGTTGTGGGTCCAGAGGTTGTCATGGGTTCAACACGCATGAAGGCAGGCAGCGCCCAGAAAATGATTTTGAACATGCTCACGACTACCGCCATGATTCGTCTGGGCAAGGTTTACCGTAATTTCATGGTCGATCTGAACCCTTCGAACGAAAAGCTTGTCCATCGGGCCAAACGCATGATTCATCTGGCAACCGGAGCGAACGAAGCGGACATTGAACAGGCTTTTGCCGGTGCAGACGGTCATGTAAAAACGGCAATCGTCATGCTGATGGCAGGCGTGGACGCCGTGGAAGCTCAGCGAAGACTGGATCTGGCTGACGGATTTGTCCGCGCCGCCATTGTGGGTCCTTCCTGAGCCGTACAGAAGTATTCCTAGAGGTTGAAAGAGAAGAGCCCGACATTAGTCTGGGCTCTTTTTTTAATTTTTTTATACTAAAAGCGAATATAATCCGTCAAAAAAATCCCCTTCTGTATAAACAGAAAGGGATTCATATGGTTCTACTTCACTTATGCTCCAGAATAGCCTGCCGGCTCTTCTCCAAATATTCCACCGACTGGTTGTAGTCGCGGCTGGCAATCGCCAGATACAAAATGTCGATCACGTTCAGCTGTGCGATGCGTGACGAAGTTGCTCCGCTCCGGATATCGCTTTCGGTGGAAGTAATCATCAGGGGTACATCCGCCAAACTGCTGAGCGTATTGCTCCCCCACTTGGTAATGCTAATCGTTGCAGCGCCGCCTTCACGAGCATGCTTCAGACAGGAGATCACGTTCGAAGTCTCCCCTGAATACGAGATACATACCACCGCATCATCTTCGCGAAGCGTCGTTGCGGACGAAATCTGCATATGCGGATCGGCGAACGAAAAGCTTGTGCGATTGATTCGCATGAACTTGTAGTGTGCATCCAGCGCAATCAGGTTGGAGGCCCCCACCCCGTAGAAAAAGATCCGGTTCGCCCGATGAAGAACATCCACTGCCCGCTCCACCAGACGCGGGTCCAAAATATGAACGGTATCCTTCACCGACTGAATATTGTTTGCGGACACATGCTGAATAATGCTCTCCATGGAGTCCTGGGGACGAATCTCCGTATATTGGTATTGCTCACCTGTCTGCAAATCTCCGGCAATCTTCAGCTTCAGCTCCTGGAAACCCGTTACACCCAGTGATTTGCAGAGACGGATAATGGCAGCCGGGCTGCCACCGCTCCGTTCAGACAGCTGTGCCACCGAGGACTGAACCGTCTCTTGGGGATGATCGAGAATGTAAGCACCGATCTTCCGTTCCGACGGAGTCAAGTCATCCATTAATGCGCGTAAACGTACAAGTCCACCTTTCATGCCTTCCATCCGCTCCTCCTTTCCGTACTGCCTTCATGTACAAGCATTTTATCCTATAATTCCAATAGAGTCTAATTGATTAAACGCCCTTGCTTATTCAACTCATTCAAAAGCCATGCTGCACTACAGTGTCAGGTTGCCCGATATTACGGCGTGTTTCGCGCCGGTTACTGCCGGGAGCGTGTTGGTTCTGCCCATAAGTGCCTCATGGCCAAGGAGGGCAAATCCAATCGCTTCACGGGCATCATCTGGTATACCATAGTCCGCTGTTCGCTCCAAACGGATACCTTCCGGGAGTCTCTGACGGATCATCTCCATTAACGTGGCATTGGAAGTGCCACCACCGCAGGCGAGCATGGCCGATATGTGCACCTTGGGCAGGATAAAATCCTTCACTGCACACACGATCGTCTCCGCGGTCAGACAAGTGGCGGTAGCCAGCGTATCCTCCAGGGATAAAGAACGCGCAGCGGCCATCTCCATCAAGCGTACTGCATATGCTGCACCGTACACTTCACGTCCGGTACTCTTGGGAGGCAGCCTTTTGAAATAGGTATCGTCCAAACACAGATCCACCAGATCCTGATCAAACTTTCCTTGTGCGGCGATGCTTCCATTTGGATCATAGTGCTGCCGCCCACCAGTCGCCTGGCGTACGATCGCGTCCATCACCATATTGCCAGGTCCCGTATCAAAAGCCGAAATGCCTTCATTAGAAGTCGCTGATGGAAGCACGGTAACGTTGCCAATACCGCCGATATTTTGCACCAATCGTCCTTCCTCCGGGCTGCGGAACATCAACGCATCGGCGTAAGGGGTAAGGGGCGCCCCCTCCCCGCCAGCCGCCATATCCCGGGCCCGCAAATTGCCGATCACTGGCAGGCCCGTTCGTTCACGTACAACGGCGCTTTCGCCAATCTGCAACGTGGACACCACTGGAAGACTCTCGCCTGCTGGCCCTGGAAAAGCCGAAGCTACAGGTGCGTGCCATACGGTCTGTCCGTGCATGCTGATCGCATCCACCTGCCCGGATGAGATTCCTGAGGATCGAATAAGCTCTCTGACACTCTGAGCATACCACTCCGATACGCCAAAATGTGCAGCCGTCAGCTCATCCACACGTGCCGTCTCCGGTGAACATAGTCGAATCAGCACTTCTCTCAACTCATTGGAGTAAGGTACGCAGACGAAGTCAACCAGATCGATCTTTTGCAATGCCCCGCTGTCATCTGTCAGAATACGCACCAATGCCGCATCCGTCCCGTCGAGGGACGTGCCTGACATCAGTCCAATGATGTAATGCTCCCGTTTCAAGCGATATTGCTCCCACATCGGATAGCTGCCTGTATCCATCCATTCACAACCTCCCACCAGACCCGATGAACACGTCATCCTGCCATAATTTCACCCAGTATATGATATAAAATTTCACAAGTCAAATATTTTATGAAATTTAATTACACTCTTCCAACCTTTGTCCGAACTGGAATGCTCACAAGATGCTTCTATAAATAAAAATAGATAAATAACGATCAAAAAAGAAACATTTTTACAATTTTACCGTTTATATAACGAAGGTATATTTTGGAATCGACATGTTGAGGGTTATAAGCTGTCACCAGCGGAAGGAGATACTCAGATGAACAACGCTGCTATTTGGTTTTCAACTGTGTTATTACTGGGGGGATTGACGACTACATCGTCATCTATTGTTGGTGCCAAACCAGCTGCACCAGAACAAATTTCACAACGTTCCGTTAATGCGCCTTCTGTAACTCCTTCCATCTATTCAAGCGTCAAACCGTTTAAAAAGAGCAACAGTACCAACAAAATCATCTTGAAAGGAGGAAATATTACTTTAACCGCTACTACAGTGAAGTTGGAAGGTATGCCCACATTTGAACAAAACGTAATTCAATCCATTGTCGTCACCAAGGGGAGCCAGAAATATACGATTGAAACGAGTGACTTGGAGGACAATTGGCTCGATATCACAAGTGTTGTTGCCTCTAACTCCAATACATGGCTTGCTATACACGCAGAACGTAGCTCAGGAAACACTCTGATGCTGCTTAACCTTCAAACGGGTGAAGTGACGGAATTAAATGACCGATTGAAAAAAGCAGGCAAGAAAAACATAGAAACGATTGCCGACTATAACTGGGCACCCAACGAAGATCAGATAGCCTTCTCTTACGGAGATCCCTCCAAAAGCCCAATAGCCATCTACAATGTTCAGAAAGAGAGCTTTGTATACCTACCAAGGGCAACCAATTATATTAGTACCAATCTGATTTTGTGGCAAAAAAACGGAAAAATGCTAGATTACATCAGTGAGTACCCGTCTGATCAAATGATACTTTATAGGTATAGCATAGAGAGTAACAAGGTGAAGCCTGTTAAGAAAATCAGCCGTAATGAGTTTGCCGAATGGTTTAAGCTGGATAAGTATTCCATACAGTAACGATCTAAATAGTAGAGGTGCATAATGAAAAAATCGATTTTACTCCTGTTTTTGAGTCTGTTCATTCTGGTTGTACTCCCTCATCAGGGAAATGCGGCTGCAAGCACGTCGAAAATCTTCTTGGACGGCGAGGAATTAATCCTCCCAAGTGACGTTCAGGTGACCATCGTGAATAAGAATGTTATGATTCCGATTCGTGTCGTTGCCGAAAATTTGAAATTCAAAGTGGATTGGAATCAAAATACACGCAATGTAAAGATCCAGCAAAATGACAATACGATTTCTTTAACCGTTGATCAAAAGCAAGCCATGGTCGCTGACAAGCAAGTTACCCTGAACACAGCTCCACTCATTTTAAATAACACCATGGTGGTACCCATTCGATTTGTCAGTGAACAAATGGGACTCAACGTGAAATGGAACAACAAGGAGAAGATTGTATACTTAATCAACACCGCCACCAGTAAAGAGCCCAATGTTGAGCCGGGCAACGGTTCAGGAAACGGTAACCCAGCATCGCTAACACATGTTACCGATATCCAATTTGCCAACAATCAGCTCGTCGTGTCTATGGATGGTGAATCCAAACCAGTGATGACGACTTTGAAGAATCCCGATCGTCTGGTCGTGGATCTGCCCGGAGCAGTGTTTGGTGATCTATCGCAACCTTTGAATCAAAACATGAATGGTAAATTGGATGTGGACGCATACCCCAATGTAACGGAAGTTAGATATTCTCTTTTTAAACAAGACCCTGGTCAAGTTCGAATTGTCGTTGAATTGAATCAGGTGAAGGATGTACAGTACAGCCAGAACATCATTGCCGATAAACTAATTATCGATCTAAATGTTTCGGGAGATAACGTCACATCCGTTCCTGTAACTCCTGTAGGCGATTCAGGACGCAAGGTTGTTGTCATCGACCCAGGCCATGGGGGTAAAGATCCAGGTTCAACCAGCATCACCAACAAACCCGAGAAAGAATATAATCTGGCATTGGCTCTCAAAGTACAAGCACTGCTTCTCAATGAGCCGGATATCGAATTAGTGATGACTCGTGACGGTGATACTTACCCCACTCGCCCGGAGCGTGTTCGGCTCGCTAATCAATTAAACGCGGATGTTTTTGTATCTATCCATGGCAATAATGTGGAGTCCTCACCCCAGGCGACAGGTACAGAGACGTTCTACTATCAACGCAGCAGCAGCAAGGAATTAGCCAATATCATTCATCAACGTTTGGTTAAAGCCATGGGGCTCAAAGACCGTGGTGTGAAAAATGGCAACTTGGAAGTGATCAGAGATACGACCATGGCTGCAGTACTTTTGGAAGTGGGATTCCTGAGTAATGTTATGGATGAAGAACTGATGTCTTCCGATGTTGTTCAGATGAAAGCGGCTCAAGCGATAGCAGATGGGATTAAGGAATATCTGGGTATAAATTAAATGATAAAACATAATGAAAATATGCTGGAGGATGTGATCCATTGAAAACGAAATTGGGATGTGCACTCGTCTTATGCTTCTTAATGATAGTTGGCATTGGTTGTGCTCAGAAGCCAGTCAGTGAATCCGGATCGGCCGAACCTGCTGTTCAGGGAGGACAGTCACCAAACCCATCCGAAACAGAGGTGGATCTGGGCTCAATGAACACAAAAGCGGTTGATGTGTATTTCGCAGATGCCCAGGTACTGGAACTTGAGAAAAAAGAGCAGGAAATTGAATACAAGGACGATTCCGAGAAATACAAAAAAACATTTGAAGCTTTACAAAAAAATACCGATTCGGAGCTCGTATCCCTCTGGGAAAAAGTCGAATTGCTCTCCCTACAGTACGGTGAGGGCAAAGTCACTTTGGATGTTCATATTCCGGATGAGGCCAAATTGGGAACCAGTGGCGAGCTGCTTGCATTGGATGCACTGACCCAGACGATGTTTCAATACGATGAAGTAGAAAGTATCGATATCCTGGTGGACGGTGAAGCCCTCGATAGCTTGATGGGCCATTCAGAGCTGGAGCATCCTATTCAGCGCGAGCCCTAATCTAATTTTAAAAGACAGCGGATGATTTCCAGATGATTCTCCCCTTGAATCATCTCCCATGCATGATGAGAAGCATAACTTCTCATCATGCTTTTTTTTTATTAAAAATTCACATTCAAAAAGACGTCCCCAGGGACGCCCTACATAGATCCAATCTTTATCCAATTCAACTTACAGATACAGCTCATCTCCAGGAGATAGCGAATGCAAAATCCCTTTCCCCGAGACCGATTTTCCGCTGAGCAAGCCTTCTCTCAGTTTATCCGTCTCTGCCCGATCCGCATGCACAAGTACCGTATGCCTCGCAGGAACCTGATGCAGCATTCTCTCGACATCCTTCCAACCCTGATGCACCTTATAACGAATTTTCCGTACCTCGCACGCTCCGTGTTTTGCAGGATTCTGCAAAAGCCTGTAAGCATAGGTGCCGGCAGAGACATGCCCAGTGAGCAGTACCAGATTATGTTCATCGTCCGCAAACTGGCTATAGTACCAGCGAGCAAGAGAGGACTGCATCATTCCGTCCGGAATGAACCACAAAGAGGCAGCATGTTGATGCAGTAGCCGCTCTCGATTTTCCTTTGTTACAGGCATTTCCCAACCATAACCCCTCAAAAAACGCTCAATTGCTTCCTTTACAGAGCCCGATATGTGTTCTTCCTCTTCCTTTAGCCAATATGGAGCACGTAAAAGCTGCTTCAGACCGTCCACCAGCCCTTGTTCCACTACAATTGGAACGTCCGGGAACTGCTGCTGTGCCCACAGCATGATTTCCTGACCACGACCCACTGAGGGCATAGGCATTAGCACCTTTCCACCCCGGGCAATGGTCTCATGAATGGCCTGCTCCAGCTGTTCCAGCTTGTTGGCCTGCGTATCGCGATCTGTTCCATAGGCAGCATCCATAATCACCAAATCGAGCAAACCGGATGAAGATGCTTGGTTCATTTCGACTCCCTTGGATACGGCATAGGAATCCCCTTGCTCCACAGTTCTCCCTGCTGATACATGGGATCGTAATACCCCTTCGGATGCAGCAAAGGGGAGAGTCTGCGACGCGGATGGCTCTCCTGCCAAGACATGCCCACCATTCACGGCGGTTCGTATATCCGTTTTCCAACGTTGACTAACCGGAGTATCGAATCCACGCTTGTTACGTGGTACCCTTGCCTGCCAGAATACATCCGCTGGACAATCCTCCTGCAAAAGCATGGATTCGGAGGTATAATCACCGGAATAGAATATCCGCTTATCCTCCATTTCCAGTCCGAGCCATACCGATCCTGCAAGGTGTCCACTGCGCCCCCACACCACCGAGACGCCAGGGACCATTTCAAACCAGCTTCCACCCTCGGCTTCATCCTCCAAAAATCGGTAGCGAATCAATTGTTCATCACCTTCTTCGTATGGGAGCATGTGTCCTGCCCTCTCCATATTTCTTCGCCAAGCTCTGAAGTAGGTGTCCAATTGCTCTCTGGTTTCCCGCGTCGTCCATACTTCACCCTGATACCCCATCTTATAAAGCAATGGAATAGCGACAGAATGATCCTCATGGGCATGAGACAGCAAAACCACATCCAGCTCTTTAACGATTTCCGGTTCAATCAATGGATACTCGCCGGCTCCTTCTTTTTTCACGCCACAATCCAGCAAAAGTTGAACCCTGCTCCCTCTAAGGAGATAGGCAGAGCGCCCGTGTTCCCCGGCGCCGCCCCATACCTTCAGTTTGATCATGATGCATTCCACTTTCTCTTCGAATTCAGAACTTCAATGCCGAGCAACATCAGTACCGTCATAACGACAGTAACCACGGCCATCGCCATTCCCAATGAAACCTGACCTTGTTCAAATTGAGCAAAAATATACGTAGCCGATGTCTGCATCGATGGAGGCAAAATCAACAGTGATCCCACCAGCTCCCGCGTGGCAATGGTGAATGTCATCATCCACCCGGCCAACATACCGGGAATGATCAGTGGTAGAAGAATGCGCCGCAGAATATACAACGGTCTTCCGCCAAAGACCTGACCCGCCTGGAACAACGTTCCGTCGATCTGAGTGAAGCTTGATTTGACATACTGCACCGTGTACGGCAGGAAGAGCACCACATACGTCAGAACAACCATTCCGTACGAGTTGTACAGGGTGAACGGCATCCATGGTGAATTCCAGAACAGGATGAGACCCACCACCATGACAATGCCAGGTACCGTATTCGGCAGCAGACTAAACAGGTCAATGACACGCTGCATAAAGGAAGATGATTTACCGATCGTCAGTGCAAAACCTGTACCGATAATAACCGCAACCGTCGAAGCTGCCAGTGAAAGCCCCAGACTGTTCCCGATTGCTTTCATACTGACCGATCCCCAGGACAACAATTCCCGGTAGTGATCCAGCGTCAGATTGTCGAAGGACAATCCCGCGCCGCGCAGCTTCATAGTCGATGCAGCAATAATCGAGAAATACGGAATGCCCACCGAGAGAATCAGCAGCAACGCGAGATACAACCCGCACAACCAACCCGCTCCGCCGCGTAGGGAGTATCGTTTTGATCGCTGCCCTTTGCCCCCTACCAGACGGTACGTGAACTTCCGACTCATGGCAGACTGCATGTACCACATCACCAGACAGACCGACAGCAGCACCGATGCAAGCGAGGTTGCCTTGCCAAAATCAATCGGCCAACTGGAGATATACTTGTGAATCTCAGATGTCATGACATAATAACCGATACGGCGCCCGAAGGTGGCCGGTGTTCCGAATTCCGCAATCGTTTTGACAAAGACGAGCATGATCCCCATGCCATAGGAAGACAACAGCAGTGGCAAAATAATGCGTCTGAATCGGTATCCCGCACGTCCCCCGTGCACCGCTCCCGCTTCTTCCAGGTTGCCTCCAATGCGAATGATGGCATCCCGAAGCAATAGATATAGGAAAGGGAACAGATGTAGGCTCATAATGAGCACCATGCCCCAGAAACTGAAGAACAACTCACTCCAGCTCGCAGCGGAGGGCACCCATTGCTGCAGGTATCCCCCTTTTTGCATAAACAGAATCCAGCCCATGGAGCCGATATACGGCGGGGTCATGAACGGAATCATCAGGATTACGTCCACCCAGCGATGCTGACCCATGCGGGTCTTCGCCATCATCCAGGCCAGTGGCAATGCCAGCAGCGTTGTTACAGCTACCACGCAGATCCCCAGCCAGACGGAATTCAGCAACACCCCGGATAAATGCTGTCCGGTAATGGTCCGAATCGGAGCCATCCAATCCCACTGCCCGTCTGGATACACACTTTCCCAGAAAATCAGCAAGAGCGGTACACCAATGCTTATCGTCAGCAGAAAGAGGGCCAGAATCACGCCCACTCTCCGAAAAATACGGTTGTTGTCTATTACACCAGGTTTCACTACGATTTCACCTCACATGACTTCCACAAAACAATCGTCTCTTCACTCTAGTTGCTCTAGTTACTCAATCGTTAGGTCATAACACTATTCTTATTTAAAAGTCTCGGAGAAACGTGCCGCTGTCTCATCTCCGTGTTCACTCATCCAGTTCCAATCCACTTTAAGCTGCGGGATATCTTTCAGATTTGCCCGGTTAGTCGCCTCGATGTCTTCACGACCCGGAATCAGGTAAGCATCTGCAACGAGCTTTTGTGCCTCATCAGACAACAGGTAGTCGATAAACGCCTTGGCATTCTCCACATTCTGACTCGATTTCAGAATCGCTGCCGGTCTTGGACTGATTACAGTCCCTTCCTCTGGATATATGATGTCCAGCGGTTCACCTTTGGCTTTGGAGGAATACGCCATGTAGTCCACACCAGCCGCTACGATGCTCTTCGCTCCCGTAATTACC
This sequence comes from Paenibacillus sp. RU5M, assembly GCF_900221055.1. Lineage (NCBI taxonomy): Bacteria > Bacillati > Bacillota > Bacilli > Caryophanales > Paenibacillaceae > Paenibacillus > Paenibacillus sp. RU5M. Next base: position 413,923 of record NZ_OBQM01000005.1, read on the forward strand.
GGGTCAAGTGCTTCCTGATTCGCTCCTGCCATCGCTACACCATTCGCTTTGTAGCTGTCCAGCAAATCCCAGCCTTTATCTCCATTCACACTCAGGTATCCCGTAATGAAGTCCAGTGCAGAACCGGACAGTGTAGGATCAGGAATGTTCACAACATCTTTCCAGGCAGGTGTTGCCAGCTCAGCCCAACTGGTTGGTGGCGTGGACACCAGCTTCGTATTGTAGACAATTCCAAGTGCCGAAGCACTGGAGCTAAAATAGTTGCCGTCGGCATCCGACCAGTCCTTGTTCAGCTTGTCTGCATTCTCCGCATCAGGATATGGGAGTGTCAGACCATCTGCTTTCAGTGCTTGTGCCGAAGGCAGGGAGGCCAGGATAACCACGTCCGCTATCGGATTAGATTTTTCAGCTTCCATGCGAGCCAGAATTTTGCCTGTCGTACCCTGGAACATCTCCACTTCAATGCCCGTCTTGGCTGTAAATCCGCTGATGATGTTATCCGCCAGCTTCTGAGGTCCTGCACTGTACAATACCAGCTTACCGCCAGCTGGTTTTGTTGTTTCCGCCGATGCAGTAGCCGTACTGCCTTCCCCAGCAGCTTGACCCGCATTCCCGGTAGTTGAATTACCTGTGCTGCATCCGAACAAACTGATACTCATTACCGCTGATAATAATAGCATTGCGCTTCTTTTCCGTGTTTTCATACCCAACATTTTCATTCCATCTCCCTTGGTTTCTGATTATATTAGTATTCAAGTTTCTGCAAACTCACGCTGTATGCTCATCATGATCAGTTGGCTGCTGCGATGAACTCTCTCGGCTTCACATTCGGAGTGTCTTGTCCGTTCATTCGGCAAATCCGCTCCGGGGCTACATATAGCTGAACCTTCTCTCCTACGCGTACTCTTCGATCCAGATAGGCTGTCCATACACCCAGTCCCTCCATCTGCACCCGAATTTCATAACGCTCTCCTACATAACTGACGCTGAGCACTACCGCCTGATAACACAGATCGTCATGACCTGTTTTGCTCCAGGAGACATGTTCCGGTCTCACCATGGACTGATTAGGCGTAAGCCAGTTGGACTTTCCGATAAACGAAGCAACAAAAGGATCGCTTGGCGATGCGTAGATCGTTTCCGGGGTTCCCTTTTGCAATATCCGCCCCTTCTCCATCACCACAATCTCATCCGACATCGACATCGCCTCAACCTGATCATGGGTGACGTACAGCGCTGTCAATCCCATATCCCGTACCAATGACATCATCTCAATTCGCATCTCTTCCCGCAGCACGGCATCCAGTGCACTTAGTGGCTCATCGAACAGGATAATCCCCGGTCTTACTGCTACCGCTCTGGCAAAAGCAACCCGCTGCTGCTGTCCTCCCGACAGCTGATGAGGAAAACGATCCTCCATGCCTTGCAGGCGAACCATGCTTAGTGCTTCGGTCACCTTTTGGCGCAGATCCGATTTTTGCTTTCCGGCTTTCAAGCCGAACGCCACATTTTCGTATACAGTCATATGCGGCCATAATGCAAAATCCTGAAACACCATGCCCAGATTACGCTTATGTGTCGGTACATCTATTCGCTTCGTCGCCGAGTAGAAACTCTTGCCATCCGCGACGATTTCTCCCGCATCCGGTTGCTCCAGCCCCGCCAGCATGCGCAGCAACGTCGTTTTACCGCAGCCGGATGGGCCGAGCAGCGTCGTAAACTGTCCATGCTGAAGTGTTAAATCCGTGGGCAGCAGCGCGGGAGTGCGATTGAATGATTTTTGAATTCCCCTAATTTCCATTTTCATAAGCATCCCTGCCTGTCTTCTTGTACTGTTCTCAGTCTAACGTCCGCTTTCGCGAGTTGTATGTTAGAAATGTAAAATTGGAATTAACTTTTTAGATGAATTCTGTTGATCTTCATAGATTAAATCTATATAAGGTGATTAAAAGTTACCTGAGAGGAGTGTTGAGTTCGTTGAACCTGATTAAACTGCAAATTGTTGAACTCATTGATAAGCATCATCATATGACTAGCGTGGCCGAGCTTCTCGGTATCAAGCAGCCTACTGTTACCTTTCATATGAAGTCTCTGGAGGAAGAGATGGGGGTGCGATTATTCGAATCGCGTAGTGGAAAGACATTTCTAACCGAAGCTGGACAAGCCCTTTTACACTATTCCGTCAAAATCAATGCCCTGACCCAGGAGGCGCGCAGAGTAGTACAGGAATATGACAGCCTCTATCGGGGCACCCTGCACATTGGAGCGAGCTATGTACCAGCCACGTATCTGCTGCCACCTATTTTGAATACATTTTCTCAGGAATTCCCCGGTATTCGAATTATGTTATCGGTCAAACCTTCACCCGTTATCCGCGAAATGTTGATCCGTCACCAGATTGATCTGGGTGTAATCTCTTCCGAACCGTTTGTAGGGCCGGTGCTGCAAGCAGAGACGTTGTGTGAAGACGATCTGGTATTAATCTGCTCACCACAGCATGCCTTGGCTCAGAGGGATGTGCTGAAACCTGAGCATATGGCACAGGTTCCTTTTGCACTGCATGGGGATGAATCCAGCACTCGCCGTTTAACCAACCAATGGCTGGAGCAACATGATATTCGTCTGCGGAGCACCGTTGAGATGGACTCTCTGGAAGCGATCAAGCAGTTGGTTCTACTCGGCGGTCATATCTCGTTCATGTCACGAATGGCCGTACAGTGGGAAGAACAGCATGGACTGATCAAGGTCCTCCCCATTCCGGGGGAGCAGGCTCCGCGGCATATTTACACCGTCCACAACAAAGATCGTCATCCTTCCGTCCAGGTCAACCGCTTCAAGGAAGTACTGCGGGACATGAGCCACAGCATCTCTCTTTTTAATTCATGATCCCGCTATCCCATATAAACTATCGCTTGGCATTCATCAAATCTATGCAGGGTTAACGCAACGAGCCCTTCCATTTAATCGCTTTCACATACTCGGACGATAAAGTGGGTCTGTACGTTAATCCAGCCTAGGGAGTGATTGGTTTTGAAAAAATGGAAAAAGGTAACCGCCTCATTCATGCTGAGCATCGTGACATTGGGAAGTGGACTGACGTTTCTGGAAGCACCACAGGCCTCAGCAGCAGCAAACGCCGTTCCTGCTTATGAAGTGAAGTTCCTGGCTAAGCCGGAGCTGGTATTGAACACAGATGGGACACCACGCAGTGAAGTCATTCAGACACTTGGCTTGAACTCCACAGCAAGAAACATTAGTGCAGAGTATTTCGACACTAACGCACTCAATCTAAATCAAGCAGGATGGGATGTCCGTTTTCGGAAGAAGGATGACAAGAACAATTATGAACTGACTTATAAAAAGCGCTATCCTGTCATCAATGGTGATGTTAATGCGGCGTTGACTCTGGCTAACCAAGAGGGATTTAATGCGTCAGATGATAACTACGAGGCTGAAATTGACTGGGGATATGGCAAACAAACATTAAGCTTCTCCAACACGAAAAAGGTGGATACCAACGCTACAGGCGTACAACTTCCATCACAGCAGGAAGCCTTGAGCATGTTATTGGACAAGCTGCCTGGCAAATTAAAAAACTGGTCCTCCTCCAACTGGGGTAAACAACAACTCACGGCATCCCGTGCCTACGGCCCGGTAACGTTCCAACGTTATGAAGGCACATGGAATGGACAGGAACTCACCCTTGAAGTATGGCCAATTCGCAACGCAACTGGCTCAGGTGTAGAGAATATCGTTGAGATCTCGTTCAAAACAGCAGATTCTACAGCTGTTTCTGGACTGCGTACTCAACTGATGCAAGTGTTAGCAAACAAAAACTGGCTCATTCCTGCCGATGGCCTGAAAACTCAGCTCATCTTGGAAAGATACTAATTGGTTGTTGCTGCCCATACCGTATAAGTCTAAGTATGGTATCTAGCGGTTTAAAGGCAACGGGGAAAATGGGCATGTCTATGTTCTTAATGAAACGAATCATGGTCTTTCCCCTTCCCATACCGTATCGCTTAAACATACAATGATATGTTTGGTTTATGTGCCCATTCAAGCCTACATCCATTTCCATCCAAAACAAAAGGAGATCAACAGGAACATTCTGTTGATCTCCTTTATTTAATATTCCTTACAGTTAATATATTTTAAAGTTCTGGGCTGTTTCGATACCAAGTGCACTCTGGATAAACGTATTGGCGACCCGCTCCACAGGCACTGGATTAAATCCAATAAACACACCCTTATATTTCTCTGCAGATTCAACAAACAGGTTAGGACTAACCGAATTCAGACGTATACCTCGGGGCAACTCATACGCTGCTGCTTTGGCAAACGAATCAATTGCACCGTTGACCATAGCACTGGACGCGCCCTTCAGAATGGGATGGTCCTGTATAATGCCACTGACCAGCGTAAAACTTCCCTTATCGTTGATGTAGTGCTGTCCAATCAAGACGATGTTAACTTGACCAAGTAATTTCCCCTGCACACTAATCATGTTGTTCTCAGGGGTCAGCTCCTCCAACTTCGCATAATGGGTCTGGCCTGCTGCAACAATGACATAATCAATATTAGTCACCGTTTCAAAGAGGGATGTAATACTCTCTGTCGAGGTCATATCCACCTGGTAGTCCCCGGATTGCCTGCCGGCTGTAATGACCTCAACGGAATACTCCTGAAGCTTCGCAACAACAGCTTTGCCTAATGTTCCATTTCCTCCAATAACGAGAGCCCTTTTCATAATACGCCTCCTTTTTTCAGTGAAAGCATGATATTCTACATTCATTGATCTCTTCATTTAAACAAAGATCACTCGCATAATCAAACCTACTTCACAATTAAGCCTAATAATCCAACAAAAGAGGCGGCCTGAGCATCTGAGATGATACACCCGTCCAGATCCTCAATATCTACATTTAACCTTTCAAAGCTACAGTCACTAAGGTCCACTCCCTTAAGCTTTACACCCGACAAAAGAGCTTGGTCTATATTGCATTCAGAAAACTCCAATTTTTGGGCTGTAGCTTGAAAGAAATCGCCACTCACCAGAGAACATTCCGTGTACTTCACCTGTTTAAACTTGGAGAATCGAAATAAAGAAAGGTCAGCTACACAGCCCTGAAAGCTTACATTTTGGAGCCTGCTATTTGCAAAATTGGTACCAAGCAATTTACAATTTCTAAATTCTGTCCGGTGGAGGAAAGAACCGTTAAAGTCCATATTGGATAAATCACATTTATCAAAAATCACATCAGTAAGCTCAACTTCGGGGAGAGAGGACTGGCTGAAGATCACGTTCTCAAAGACCACTTTATCGAATGAAACTCTGCTGGCGCTCTGATTCTCAATAGAGATATTGCTGAATCGTCCATGTTTGATTTCTTCTTTACTCTCCCATGCTTCTAAAACTAATGATAAGTCATCGAGCTCCAGGAGAATCTTTGGCACTTCTATTTTATTTTTCATAAGTCCTCCCACTATTTTCTTATTTAAGATTACTATATCAAAAAGAGCCCTTGCAATAAGCAAGAGCTCTCTTTGATGTTACCATGAAGCGGGTGATGGGAATCGAACCCACGCTATTAGCTTGGAAGGCTAAAGTTCTACCATTGAACTACACCCGCATATAAAAATCGGGATGACACGATTTGAACATGCGACCCCCTGGTCCCAAACCAGGTGCTCTACCAAGCTGAGCTACATCCCGATACTTATGAAAATAATGGCGCGCCCTGAGAGATTCGAACTCCCGGCCTTTTGATTCGTAGTCAAACGCTCTATCCAGCTGAGCTAAGGGCGCAAATATTGGAGCGGAAGACGGGAATCGAACCCGCGACCCTCGCCTTGGCAAGGCGATGCTCTACCGCTGAGCCACTTCCGCAAAATATATGGTGCGGTCGAGAGGACTCGAACCTCCACGGGGGTTAGCCCACACGGACCTGAACCGTGCGCGTCTGCCAATTCCGCCACGACCGCAAAATATAATGGTGAGTCATGAAGGGCTCGAACCTTCGACACCCTGATTAAAAGTCAGGTGCTCTACCAACTGAGCTAATGACTCAAATTAAAACTAAAATGGCTGGGGATATAGGATTTGAACCTATGCATGACGGAGTCAAAGTCCGTTGCCTTACCGCTTGGCTAATCCCCATTAAGAAAACATGGGGCGATCGAGGGGAATTGAACCCCCGAATGCCGGATCCACAAACCGGTGCGTTAACCACTTCGCCACGATCGCCATAAGCTATCCCTTACATTCGCTGAGAGTATCTCAGTATTCCCATCTGAAACTACAATATACATTCTATTATAAATTCAGAGGTAAATGCAATAAATGGTGCCGGCGAGAGGACTTGAACCCCCAACCTACTGATTACAAGTCAGTTGCTCTACCAGTTGAGCTACACCGGCACGGTGTAAATGTGATTCTTGAGTAAAAATGGCGGAACCGACGGGATTCGAACCCGCGATCTCCTGCGTGACAGGCAGGCATGTTAGGCCAACTACACCACGGTTCCAGATCACTTTCTTGAAAGAAAGTATAATTGCGGGGGCAGGATTTGAACCTGCGGCCTTCGGGTTATGAGCCCGACGAGCTACCGGGCTGCTCCACCCCGCGTCGTTATTTAAAAACTATATGGTGGAGGCTGAGGGGATCGAACCCCCGACCCTCTGCTTGTAAGGCAGATGCTCTCCCAGCTGAGCTAAGCCTCCATATATATGACCCGTAGGGGATTCGAACCCCTGTTACCTCCGTGAAAGGGAGGTGTCTTAACCCCTTGACCAACGGGCCACAGTAACAAAATTCTATCTGGCGGAGAGAGAGGGATTCGAACCCTCGAGACGCTTTTGGCGCCTACACGATTTCCAATCGTGCTCCTTCGACCAACTCGGACACCTCTCCTGAATGGCTCCCCGAACAGGGCTCGAACCTGTGACAACTCGATTAACAGTCGAGTGCTCTACCAACTGAGCTATCAGGGAATGGTGGAGCCAAGCGGGATCGAACCGCTGACCTCCTGCTTGCAAGGCAGGCGCTCTCCCAGCTGAGCTATGGCCCCATACACTGTGGTTTAAAACTTATATGGTGGGCCCTGGTGGACTCGAACCACCGGCCTCACCCTTATCAGAGGTGCGCTCTAACCAACTGAGCTAAGGGCCCCAATATATTTTCCTTTTCCTTACGAGGGGGGCAAAAAAAATACCCCAAAGGGAATTCGCTTGGCGGCGTCCTACTCTCCCAGGACCCTGCGGTCCAAGTACCATCGGCGCTAGAGGGCTTAACGGTCGTGTTCGGGATGGGTACGTGTGGAA
>NZ_OBQM01000004.1:0-538158 GCF_900221055.1 Paenibacillus sp. RU5M
CAAAACTAAAAGGCATGAGTCCGGTACGGTACCGGATTCATGCCCAACAAGTTGCTTAAAGATATAATGTGTCTAACTTTACGGGGTCACTTCATGATCCGGTGGTTTTTGGCTATGGTATGTCAAAGCAGGCTCCAACAAGGCTTTGCCCTACTTAGTTTATCTAGAAGAAATATATTCCGACATAATTTGAATCTTCAATTAGAAATCAAAGTTGTCCGGGTCGGGTCCAACGCGAACATCTTCGTTCAGAGCGCTAATACGCTCCATCTCATCATTGGACAATTCAAAGTCGAAGATGGAAGAGTTCTCGACGATACGTTTTTCCTTGGTAGACTTGGGAATGGTGATGACACCGTTTTGCAAGTCCCAGCGCAGGATGACTTGTGCTACAGATTTACCTTTTGCAGTGGCAATTTCGGTCAGAACCGAATTGTCCAGAAGTTGACCCTGCATCAGCGGCGACCAAGCTTCCAATTGAATTCCGTTTTTCTCACAGAATGCTTTAAGTGGAGCTTGAGTCAGACGAGGGTGGTACTCTACCTGATTAATTGCTGGCTTCACTTCAGCATCCTGCAACAGATCTTCAAGATGATGAATCTGGAAGTTGCTGACGCCAATAGCTTTAATGCGGCCTGCTTTGTACAGCTGCTCCATCGCTTTCCATGCGCCTTTGTATTTCCCTGCTTTTGGCCAGTGAATTAGATACAGGTCCAGGTATTCCAGTCCAAGTTTGTTCAGCGTTGTCTCATATGCCGCAAGCGTCTCATCATATCCGAGGTCTGCGTTCCACACTTTGGACGTAATGAACAATTCTTCACGTTTCAGATTATTCTCTCTCAATGCCTCGGCAATCGCTTGGCCTACACCGGATTCGTTGCCGTATATAGCAGCTGTATCAATACTGCGGTAACCGTGAGCAATGGCTTGTTTAACGGCCTCGATTAATTCAGCTCCTTCTTCTACCTTAAATACGCCCAGTCCGAACCAAGGCATATGAACGCCGTTATTTAAAGCTACTGTGGATTGTAAATGTTGTGCTGTCATGTGAAGTCCTCCTCATATTATGAATCAAAATGATAGTAACGATGTTAAACAATAAATTCTAGTTTCCTTCATTAAGTCATAGTAGATTAAATTCGAATTAACGTATTATACTAGATTAAAATAAAGGCGAAACCGGTTCCGAGTTGCAGCTTCAACCTAGGAAAGACGCGTGTTTAGGCTGATATCTGACCGAACCTCCTAACCTGTCTTAAGACTCTGATGGGGAATAGGGATCTTTACGATCAAGCGCTCTTGCCCAACCAGTCAGAAGAACAGCAGCCAGAACCATAATTGCACCAACCCATGTGGTATGAATCAGACCGATGGAATCTGTGATTACACCGCCCAAATATGCACCAATTGCGATACCTGCGTTAAAGGCTGCGATGTTGAAGGCGGAGGCGACGTCTTTGGCTTGTGGAGCATAACGTTCTGCGAGCGTCACGACGTACGTCTGAAGCCCTGGCACATTCATGAAGGCAAGCAGACCCATGCTGAGTATCGTGAGTAACGCTGCCAGCTTAAATGGAACTGTGAAATACAGTATGCCCAGAATGACGGTCTGGATGATAAACATATAGAAGAGTGCTCGGAGCGGATTGCGGTTGGCGGCTTTCCCCCCGATAATATTGCCGATAGCAATGGCGATCCCGTACAGCAGCAGAATTCCCGCGACCGTTTTCTCGGAATACCCGCTGATATCATGCAATAGTGGGGACAGATAAGTGAATACCACAAACGTTCCCCCATATCCCACGGCGGTAATGGCAAAAGCCAGCAGCAACCGTCCGCCTGTTACCAGCTTCAGTTGTTCTCGGAAGGCAGTTCGCGTTCCGCGTTGCAACGTGGATGGCACGAGAAGCATGTTGCCGATAAAGGCCACAACACCTACGACAACGATAAGAATGAAAGCTGCGCGCCAGCCCCAGTTTTGACCGATGAGTGTACCCAGGGGTACACCAGTTACTGTAGCAATGGTCAAACCAGAGAACATGATGGCAATAGCGCTCGCCCGTCGGTTTGCAGGAACCAGGTCTGCCGCAATGGTGGAACCAATGGACATGAATACTCCGTGTGCCAAGGCGGAGACAATTCGCGCAATGAGCAGCATGGTAATTCCACTCGAGAGCGCCGCCATGGTGTTACCGGCGATGAAAACAACCATAATGGCAAGCAGCAGCGTCTTGCGTGACACCGTTGACGTCAATGAGGTCAGAATCGGTGCCCCGAAGGTTACGCCTAATGCATATAAAGTAACGGTCAGTCCCGCTGTCGTTACGGAAATGCCCAGGTCATCTGCAATAAGGGGCAGCAGACCAACGCTGATAAATTCAGTGGTGCCGATGGCAAACGCACTGATTGCCAGCGCCAGCAGTGCCCAGGTACTGCGTTTTGAATCATGTAACATGTCTTGTTCAACTCCCCAGAATGTAGATTTACGTACCGGCAAATGCTATTATGAGTTATTCGACATAAAATGAATAGTACGTACTTTTTAGTACCCTACGTACTTTTTAGTGCCTATATAGCAATTGCTTTTATGAATAACAATTTCCGGGAGGACATTCAGCATGATCAGAAAGAAGTATAATATTTCAGTTGAAGCGACACTTGAAGTCATCGGTGGCAAGTGGAAATGCGTTATCCTCTGCCATCTGACACACGGGAAGAAACGCACTAGTGATCTCAAACGTATTATGCCCGCAATTACGCAGAAAATGTTAACACAGCAGCTGAGGGAGCTTGAAGATGACGGGATTGTGAACCGCATTGTGTATAATCAGGTACCTCCCAAGGTGGAGTATGAACTGAGTGAATATGGCCGAAGTTTGGAACCGATTCTGAATGCCCTTTGTAACTGGGGAGATCAGCACATTATTAAGGAATACGGAGACAAATTCTCAGTGTTAGAGGATAATGGGTTAAATGATTTTAACACGGACAATAAGGAGCTGATGAAGCCGTGAACTATGAAATTCTATATGATGGTGCATTTGCGATGCTTAAGGTGCAATTGCAACGGGGAGAACGGTTCAAGGCAGAAAGCGGGGCCATGGTATCCATGACACCAACCGTTGACTTGAAGGGATCTGCTGAAGGCGGTATGTTTGCCGGATTCGGACGGATGATCAGCGGCGAGAAATTCTTTTTTCAGGAATTAACGGCTGCAGGGGGATCTGCGGAAATTCTGTTGTCACCCTCCAGCATGGGGGATGTGGAGGCGATTGAACTGGATGGCTCCTATTCGCTCTACGTACAGAAAGATGGTTTTCTGGCCGGAACGGAAGGCATCCAGGTGAATACCAAAATGCAAAACTTGAAGAAAGGTCTCTTCTCAGGAGAGGGTTTCTTTATTATAGAGATCAGTGGGCGAGGAACAGTGTTCCTATCATCCTATGGTGCAATCCATGCGATTAATCTGGCTGCGGGTGAAGAAGTGATCGTGGATAATGCCCACTTGGTCGCATGGCCCAATTATATGAATTATCGCATTGAGAAAGCTTCACAAGGTTGGTTATCTAGCGTGACCAGTGGAGAAGGATTGGTATGCCGATTTCGAGGTGAAGGTACAGTCCTGATCCAGAGCCGTAATCCGCATGGATTTGGTCAATGGGTCAAGCAATTTATTCCTTCACGCTAATGTTTTCCGCTGAAAATGTACAACGTTGAAACGCATGCGTTCCGACAATCGTTATAAGATAGGATGAAGCTCAAGGTGTAATGATGGAGGTATATGAGATGGAAAGCTCACGGTATAAAAATGCTCAGGAAAGTCCGGGGTATCTGCTATGGCAGGTTACTACGATGTGGCAAAAGGAAATACGCAGGGTGCTCGAGCCTCTGGAATTAACACAACCCCAATTTGTATTATTGCATGCCTGTGTGTGGCTCAATGAACGCGATACAGTGGGCAAGGGGGTAACTCAGGTCCAGCTTGCGCAATTTGCCAATGTGGATGTTAACGTTACTTCTCAAGTGCTCCGTGCTCTTGAAAAGAGAGAGTTAATAACTCGCAAGCGTCATCTTACCGATACCCGTGCGAATATTATTACAACAACGCCGGAAGGAACTCGCTTGGCGCTTGAAGGTATTCATCTTGTTGAAGCCGCGGACAAGGTGTTCTTTGATGTGTTAAGTGATCGTAAGGATGAATACATGGAAATCATGCAGGAATTTATCCAACATAAAACAGATGTTTAATTCATAGAAAGATTTTTTCTATGCTTTATTAGACTACAGAGTGTAGTGAAGTTGTACCTCCCAGACTTTTTAGCCGGGAGGTTTTTTGTATTGGTTCAATTAATTCGATAAGTCGCAAATGGCTTACCATGACGGAAAGAGTCGCTGAGTTGATCGAGCTGCGAGATTATATCATCGGTCAGTTTCATGTCCAGGCTAGCCAGATTATGCTCCAGCTGTTCCGTGCTCGTTGCCCCAACGATAACCGTCGAAACAGCAGGGCGTGCCAGCAGCCATGCAAGCGACAGGACACTTGGAGAGCAGCCATACGCCGATGCCTTTTCGCTGACCTGCTCACCTAATTTAATATTGTGTTCCAGCAGGAAACGATTGAAGGCTGGATCGGTATCCGCTCTGGAACCGGAAGGCACGCCCGCTTCACCGTTGTATTTGCCTGTCAGAATGCCACCAGCCAGCGGGAAATATGGAATGATACCTACGCCTTGATCAAGACACATCGGTACAAGTTCAAGCTCAGGTGTGCGATCAGCCAGAGAGTAGCTGGTTTGGGCCGAGATATAACGTACGTATCCTTTCAACTCGCTGGTACCAAGGGCTTTCATCAGCTCCCAGGCTGCATAGTTGGAAGCTCCGATATAGCGGACTTTGCCGGAAGTGACCATATCGTCCAATGTGCGCAGCGTCTCATCCAGCGGTGTGTGCGGATCAAAGGTATGGATCTGATACAGATCCACATAGTCCGTTTGCAGACGCCGCAGGCTATGTTCAAGCTCCTGCTGCAAATGATAGCGGGAGGAACCGCGCCCATTGGGACCCTCATGCCGGGGAAGTCCGGCTTTGGTAGCAAGCACAGCGTTTTCCCGTCTACCTGCCAGGGCCTGTCCGATAATCCGCTCTGATTCCGTTCCGGCGTAGATGTTGGCGGTATCGATAAAATTGATTCCCTGATCCAGTGCCGTATGAATAATGCGGATTGAAGTCGGGTCGTCCGCCCGTTTACCAAAGGCATTGGTGCCGAGTCCAAGTGCGGAAACGCGCAGACCGCTATTCCCCAAACGTCGATATTCCATCGTTCATCACTCCTTCTGTGTCATTTCTTGTATAGCAGATTATAACGTAATCTATTGAAAACGTGTTATTAATATAGTTAAATGATTCTAAGACCGTTATTAAAGGAGATATGATGGAGAACAGTGCTGCACATTTAACCAGACGGAAGCCGAAGAAACCGAAGAAGAGATGGAAGAAACCTTTGATTATCATCCTGAGTACTTTGATTGTGCTGGGGGGGCTCGGATTTATCTATCAAAAGCAACTCGTTGTGTTTGCGTTTAACCTGTTTGCTTCGGAAACCGTAAAGGAAACGCTCGATGAATCCTTCAAGCCTGTTGGCGATAAGGACGCACCCGTTGTAGAACATACCGATCCATTCTCGCTGTTGTTGCTAGGAATTGACCAACGGGATAACGAACCAAGCCGTTCGGATACCATGATCTATTCTGTTGTTCGTCCGGAAGAAAATAAAGTGTTGCTGCTGTCAATTCCGCGTGACTCCTACACCGATATTATCGGCCGGGATGTGAAGTCGAAGATTAATTCAGCCTATGCACATGGTGAAGCCAAGATGGCGATGGATACCGTAGAGCATTTGTTGGAAAACAAAGTCGATTTCTATGCCGCGATTAATTTTAACGGACTCAAGGATATTGTTGATGCGGTTGGCGGTGTTGAATTGCCGATCAAGAAAAATATTGAGAACAAATTGAAAATCCATGAGAAGCTGTTTGTTGAAGCGAACAAACCGATCTACAGCGGCGAAGAAGCGCTGGGCTATGTGCGTTACCGGGAAGATTCCGATTTCAATCGGACGATGCGGCACCGTCTTTTTCTAAGTGCCTTCATGAATCGTGCGCTTGAGGTCAAAAACCTGACCAAGATCCCGGACGTTATCCAAATCGCTGGATCGAATTTTACAACCAACATGAACTCGGATTTCATCATGAAATTTGCCGAGTCTCTATATATGAAAGACAGCACGCCAACAATCAGCAATTACATGCTGAAGGGTGAGGGCGCAACGCGTAGCGGCACATGGTACTATGATTTGTCAGAGAGTGATCTGCAATATGTGCGGACCCTGCTTGCCAACTGGCTGGACCCGGATGCCACTGAAATTATGGAGCCGGAGACGCCGGATACGAAAGATCCGGCGTAAGCAAGTATCCGAGGCTCAGTAAGATGACCAGAAATTGTATACGTGTGTAGAATGACTATATCAATGAATGAGAGTCCTGGGAGCTGATGCTTCCCGGGCTTTTTGTTATGTAAGCATTTGATATAAATCCCATAACGACTTCCGATCCGCAGAGAACGGTTGAATGATTCTATTCCTTAAACCCCATTTTATGGCATACATATAGTAAAATATAGGGAATGAATTCAACATCAACCAACGGAGGAAGCTCATGAAAGAGTTCAAGGATCGGCTTCACCAGGTTCAGGAGCAGCAGAAGCAGCTGGTAAAGGAATATAATGCTCTGCTTCAGGACTATCAATCCGATGACCTGATCGTGCAGAACGAACAACTGCGAACGCAATATGAAGCGCACCAACTCAAGCTGCAACAGCTTGAATTACGCACACGGAAAATGGAAGAGGAGAATGCCCGTCTTCGCATGGCTCTATCCGAACAGATGCTGGATGAGAAAATGAATCTCATTCGTGTATCCCAGGAGAAGATGGAGACCTACTTTCGGGGAAAGACGAGTGTACATAATGATCGGCTCGTGGCGCATGAGCACCGCGCCAAAGTGAATTTGAATGCCATATTCAACCGAGCTTCAGAGGAACTTCAGGGTGACGCCAATGAGATGAAGGAAAGAATTGCTCATCTGGCTGCTGAGGTGCAGGAACGTATTGCATTGCATAGGCAGACCCTGTGGGAGAGGGAAGAGGCGCTGCGCGGACAGATGCAACAAGGATATGAGCATATGGCAGAAGAAGGCTTAAGCGAAGAGACCATTCAGCGGCGCATTCGCCAGAATCGGATGGAGATGAAGATTGGCCTGAGCTGGATCAACAAGGTCGCCATCCTGCTGATCATTCTTGGCGTTGGTGCAGCCTTTCAGTACTCCTACAAGACCTGGTTCAGCGATGAGGTGAAAGGGGTAGCGTTCTTCCTGCTTGGTGCGCTTATGCTTGCCGGGGGAGAATGGCTGTTCCGGCGTAAAAGACAAACGTTCGCGATGGGGCTGCTGGGCGGCGGGATATCGGTTCTGTTTGGCTCCATTTTCTACAGCTATTTTCTATTGCATATCATCGGGTTATATACGGGACTTGCCTTGTCGGTGCTGGTTTCGGCGTTATCCGTTCTACTTTCGTTAAGGTATCAGTCCAGGACGATCTGCTCACTTGGTCTGGTTGGAGGATATCTGCCGTTAATCTCCTATGTGGCCTATTTCGGCCTTCAAGGCTCGGCTGTTTATGTGGCCATGATTTATCTGTTGCTCCTGAACGGAATTATTGTATGGATTTCATTTGGCAAACGGTGGCCAATCGTGCACTATATCAGTTTTCTGTTCAACACACCGTCCATGCTCATCCTGTTATGGCTCTCACCAAGTGAGAAGATCGGCATGGTGTATTCCATTGTGACATTTGCATTATATCTCGGCATTACACTGGCGTATCCGTTTAAACATCGGGTGAAGTTAACCTGGTGGGACTTTGCACTGCTCGCCATGAATACGAGCATCAGTTGCCTGATGTTATATGTATTGTTCGATGCAGCGGGCTGGAATGACGCACAAGGTTTGCTTGCTCTGATTTTTGCTCTGGTCTATTTCGGGCTCGCCCGTTTTATCCAGCAGAGGATGCCTCAGGAAAAGCAGACCCTTCTATTGTTCTACGTGACTTCACTGACCTTTGCCATTCTGATTATACCGTTCCAGTTTGGTGCGAAGTGGCTGTCTATGGGCTGGCTGATCGAAGGAATTCTGTTGGTTACGCTCGGACATCTGAAGCGGTTCAAGTTGGTGGAACGTGCTGGATGGGGAATCGTGCTTCTGTGCATGTTCACCTTTGTGTACTACGACGTGCTGGTGCTGTTCATCATGGGGGAGCAATCCTATTTCATGCTAAAATACTCCTGCATCACGCTGGGTGCGCTGCTTATTACGCTCTATTACGCCTTGGATCGCAACGCCTCCCTATCCGGAGAGAAATATCATTATAGCCAGACAGAGCTTGGCTTTTTGAATGCATTCAAGTACATCACACTCGCCAATCTGTGGTTATATGTGCTGTATGAATCGAATGAATTGTATATGAAAGCAGTTGATGACTCATTCCTGTTATACCTGTTCTACAAATGGCTGTTGTTCGCTGCGCTGACCATTGCCATGGCCTATGGATTGGGTAAAGTGAGGCTTTTGCGTGATCGGATCGTGCAGGGTTATATCTTCTTCCTGCATGCGATGGGCTGTTGTATTGCACTGGCAGTAACGTTATCCATGCCGGCACTTCAGCCGGATGTTCAGCAGCACACAGCGGCTGAAGTCGTAGGTTTACTCGTATTAATTATCTTTAATGTGGGCGTGTTCTTTGCAGGAAGGGATCTGCTGATCACGGCAATCCGCGGGCAGTTCAAGAGCGTTGAATGGTATCCGGTGATCGCAGGGTTCTATCTGCTGGGTGTCATCACCGTGTTCTTGACGGTCCAGTTCCATTGGGGAGATGTAGGGCTGATGTTCAGCCTAATCTATCTGCTGCTTGCGATCCTGTATATCGCCTACGGGTTCCGAAGAAAATATGTAATGATTCGGCGCCTCGGTCTGGGCCTGACGTTGTTTTCCACAGGGAAAATGGTCTTCTATGATGTGGGACTACTTACATCCGGTAGCAAGATCATTGCCTATTTCAGCTTTGGCGTACTGCTGCTTGGCATTTCTTATCTGTATCAGAAGGTGTCGAGCCGGATGGAGGAAATTCAGGCTAGAGAGATAGAACAGTCTAATGAATCCGATCTGCCGTAGGATGAAAAAAACCAATTTTAGGATAGTCGATACAGCATTCACAATCTTTGGGGGGAGGGATACAACATGGGATTTGATCTGAGTATCATGTTATGGCAATTATTATGGATTGCTGGCTCTGTAGCTCTTATTGTGTATGGGTGGAGGAAACTTGGTATCAGAAAAAAGCGGCGCTGAGGGCGGGGGATGCCGTTGCAACATCGCTTTTGACATAAGTCATTATCGGATGAACTGATTGGTATCCATATCATAAATATGCATTAAAATGAGGCTCTTGAGCGCTGGTTTTTAGCGTCCAGGGGCCTTATTCTGATGAACGGATTATGATCTGAACCTCATTCAGAATAGCATGACCCAGCATAAGATGACATTCGTGAAACGTTTTTTCTGTTGATCACGTTATAATAGAGTATACTTACGGCTGGGTATTCAGTTGCAACCATGAAGTTTCGGTTGTGGTTATGCCTTTCAGTGATTCTCCGCGATCATCATTGATGCGGGAGAGCACCGTTAATGTAATGGATAGGGTGAAGGCGAGCAGCACATATATGAAAATGTTTTTTTTGTTCATGATGAGGGACCTCTCTTGTTGATTGGGCTAGGGCATGGATACGACTGTTATGAGAAAAAAGGCACAACGTCTGGTATAGTAGAGAAAAGCATATAACGATGCCTGTATACACTATATAAATTATTATGGATGCAAACAATGGAACAAATCTGATGAATTTATCATTATTTATGAACGAAAGCGCTCATAGAGATAGAGTGATATTTGAAGGTGGGAGAATAACATGCGGGAGACGGCAAAAATCGTCATTCGTACGCCAGGGCAGGAAAGTGACGGTTCGTTCGCTTATGTCAGCCAGGGGCGTTCTATTACAGTGGGGCGTTATACGGGTGGAGATGAACTGGACTTGTCTGTCTACAATCAGTTGATATCGAAGCGGCATTGCCGCATTCATTATGATGTGCAGCAGCAACTTTGGATTGAGGATCTGGATAGCAAAAATGGAACGGAATTGAACGGGCAGCGCCTCGTTCCTTATGAGAAATACCCGTTTGCCGAAGGAGACAGCCTGACCCTGGTCAACGGCTTGATTCAGCTCCGCGTAGAAGGGGATCTCGAAGAAACGAGAGAATATCGGCTATCTGAGCTGCTGGGCGAGGGCGTGCGTTTACAGGATCACCTGCAAACGGTGCAGATTGGAGAAGTGGAGATTCCACTGTCCAAGAAAGAGTACCAACTGTTCAAGCTATTGTACAGCCAGTTGGATCACTTTGTGACACGGGAGCAGATTGTCGGCCAAGTGTGGCCGGAGCGAAGCATGCTGGAGAGTGAGCCGGTAGGCATTGACGAGATTAACTCGCTGATATACCGGACGAATCGCAAGCTGGGCGTACATTTTACAATCAAATCGGTGTACAAAAAGGGTGTATACATGAAGTCCCATGTGCCGGACTGAATGCGTGGAATGAGCAGTGGGATGGAATGAGGTAAAGCCAAAATAGAATAACAAGAAGGAAGCTTCTGTCAGGTTTTTTAGACCTGGGGAAGCTTCTTTTGTTATGATGAAAGTGCAAATGCCACCTCTTAATTAAAATCCAAAGGGTTGAGGTTATGTTCATATTTCAATTTATACCATGGCTGATTGCTGTGGTGACACTTATATCGGTAGTATCCATCGTGCTGGTCAGTTGGAAAAATGGAATCTCACCGATGCCCACATCCAGCATCGTCAGGCAGACAGTCATTCAAGAGGTCAACCATATTCCCGGTTACGGTGACGTGATTGAAGCAGGCTCCGGCTGGGGAACGCTCGCACTGGACGTAGTGAGGCATTGTCCAGGCAAACGGCTAACGGGTATTGAAAATTCAATTGTTCCCTTATGGGCCTCCCAACTGATTGCTTTTCTAAGTGTCCGCTTACGGCGAGCAAAGGGAAAGCGCCATTCTCTGGAGGGACGGCTGCGATTCATCCGTGGCAACATCTATACTAGTTCATATGAACACGCAGATTGCGTCATCTGTTATTTGTTTCCTGGAGCAATGAATCGACTCGTCGACAAGTTCAATCGGGAGCTGCCTCCGGGAGCAAAGGTAATTAGCGTCTGTTTTGCATTGCCAGGCAAGGTACCGCTACGGACAATCACATGCCGGGACACGTTGCGTACCAAGGTGTATGTATATACGTTTTGAGCACTAACAAACCTACCGCATCTTAAAAGGTGAATAATCAAGGAATGCAGCATTTAATGAACATCAGCAACGTTATTCCTTCATCCAATGGGAGCGGATAGCTTGTACGAGCTTCTTTAGAACAAAATAGCAAAAACAAGGGATGTCCTCCGTCATATTCATGACGTATGGGACATCCCTTGTTTTTAATCATTTATTTGTTGGCTTTTATGACCTGAATCATAACTTACTTCGCGGTATCCGTAGTGCCCGTTGTACCTGTAGTATCGGTTGTTGTACCCGATTGCGGTCTGTTTCTTCCGCCGCCGAATCCACCTTGGCCACCGCCTCCACCTGGACCCATACCTGTATTGGCAGTTGTAACACCAGATTCATTCACCCAAGTTACATTGCTTGTGGATTGGAAGGCAACCACTTTGGTCCCACCACTATACGTTCCGTCTGTATAGAGTCCATCCACTGCTTTGCCCGTCGATGTTCCGCCGGAGTAAATCACGTAAGATCCATCCTTCTTCAGATCAGGGGAACTAACCACAACAGATTGATAATCTTTCGCTGGAGCAAAGGTCAGGATGTTATTGCCTTCACTGTCTTGCACATGAACGAGTGTGCCTGCTTTTTGTGTTTCAGGGTATGTCATCACGATTGTATTTTGAGTTGATGTATCGGATGTACCTTGTGCCATGCCGGAACTGCCGGCAGCGACCAAATATCCACCACTCATCTCGAATGTACCATCATAGTCGAGTGGACCGTTGCCATTATCCGTTGGACCGTTCACAATGACCGTTCCGTCTGTCATATAGATGGAGCCATTCGAATCCAGTCCATCGCCGCCTGCATTTACGGTGAGGGAACCGCCGTTGATATGAAGCTCACTGTTGCTGGCGGATTCACCCGGCATACCACCTGGCCCACCGCCTTGTGGGCGAGCATTGCTATTCGCGTCTGTACTTTGATTGGACTGATCCGTAGTTGATGTTGTGCCAGTCGTCTCTGTAACAGAAGTGTTGGAGACTGCAGTTGTATCGGTATCGGCTGCTTTAGTACTGTCATCTGCAGTGGTTGCAGCATCGGCATCAGCATCAGCGTCAGTTGCAGTTATGTCACCCGAAGCATTCACGCCATCATCTGATGCAGTCACATCCACATTCCCATCGTTCAGGGTGATGATTGCACCTTCAAGGCCTTCGTAGCTCTTGGCAATGGTGATCGTTCCGCCGTTAATGGTAAGCGCCTGATCTGCATGAATCCCGTCATCACCGGATTCAATGCTGAACTTGCCGTTATTGACAATTACATTGTTGTTACTGTGTAGGGAATCATCCATGGAATCAATCGTATACGTACCGCCATTGACGGTGAGGTCAACTCCAGCTTTAAGTGCTTTGGCACTCGTCGTTTCTTCTTCTGTTGTTGTGCTTGTGTCTGCATCCGCATTGGAATCAGCAGGTGCTTTGGCATTTGTAGAGCTGGATGGAGCTGCGCCTGTTGCGTTCGTGCCATTATTGCTCGGCATATCAGCAGGTGGTTCACCATCCGGTGGTGTACCCATATCGGTTGGAGGTGTACCGCCACCCCATCCGCCGCCACCGCCGCCAAATGGTCCTTCTTCTACTTTTTCTGGTGCATTGGCACTGCCGCCTCCGGTTACGATGTTAAATGTGCCGCCATCCGTAACCAATGCGGTTTCCGCTTGAATGCCGTCGCTGCCGCTCTGGATGTTGAATGTACCTCCAGCAATGGCAACGAAGCCTTTAGTCGTATCCGTATCGTTTGTGGATTTAATGCCGTCACCTTCTGAATCAATGGTAATGATACCGGCTTGAATGGCCACCATATCTTTACCTTTGATGCCATCATCCGCAGATTTGACGTTAATTGTGCCACTGACGATTTTCAGATCATCCTTGCTCGTAATACCTTCATTGTAGTTGCCTGTAACCGTCAGCTTGCCTGTACCATTGAACGTCAGGTCTGCCTTGCTGAAGATGGCTGCATCCGGCTCATCCGTTGTAGCGTCGGCGTATACGTATGTCTTGCCATCGGAGACAGCATTCTCGGTTCCTTCCTCCAGCGTAATGATAGCTTTGCCCGCTTTCTGGATATAGATGGCTGCACTGTCGTTATCATTGATTGTTGCCCCGTTTAATACGAGATGTACGGTGCCCTTATCAGCAACATTAACTACAATCTGTCCATCGGTAAGCTTACCGCTAAGTACATAGGTACCCGCTGCGGAGATGGTTACTGATCCGTTTGCTGCTTTTGCACCCGATCCTGTGATGGAAGCGGTCGTCCCGTTCAGCTTAATCGTTGTGGAATCTGTTGCACTCCAGCTAACATTGGTATCGTCTGCATCCATTGTGACCAGATCGGCATACTTCACCGAGGTTTGTTCACTGACGGATACGGTTTTGGTTGTCCCTGTCGTTGACACTGCGGCGTTTGCAGTGCTGTTGGTTGCTGCCGGAGCGCTGCAAGCCGTAACCATTGCAGTAATCATCGCGACGGACCACAGTTTGCTGCCAGTTATGATTTTCTTTTTCATATTATATCGTTCCCTTCGAATTTTAATATTCAGTGGCTGTTGGACTCATCGTTAACGAGATATCCAGATTACCGTTTCGGGTACGGATCATGTCGAGGAATTCTTTTTGATTGACACTTTCATGAATGGTGACGTTGTAGACCAGCTCGTACAGACTGCCAAGTTCGGTTGTTCTGATTTTTTTGAGCTCATGTACGACATTGAATTTGTGGAATACTTCGTCCAGTGCTTCTTCGTAACTCAGATTCTCGGGAATAGTCACTTTCAACGTTTTTTGCTGGCTTTTCTTCGCTCCGAAGTTGAAGCGGCTCAGGACAAACATCAGTACACACAGGATGATGGTGAACATTACGGCATAACCGAATGCGCCTACACCGCAGGCAAGACCGGAAGCCATGGTGAACAAAACATAAGCAATATCTTTCGGGTCACCAGGCGCACTTCTGAATCGGATGATGGAGAAGGCACCGGCGAGGCTGAATGCACGGGCAATGTTGCTGCCGATCAGAAGAATGATAATGGCTACGATGACTGGCAAAACAACCATGGTTAGCGTAAAGCTCTGGGAGTAGGTGCTTTGATTGGTCTTCATGTATGTCAGGCTGATAATGGCCCCCATAATGATGGCAAGGCCGATGGTAACAATGGCATTGCTGAAGGTCAGAGTTGTATCGGTTAGTGCCGAACTAAAGATGGAATCAAGCATACAGGACACGCTCTCTTTCTGTGATTGTTTTTTCTTGTTCTATGGATGGGTTGAAATCGGTACCCGGCAGCAATTCTCGTTCAGTCTGGTAGTTCAGGTTGGTTGTTCTGGCCAGATGTCTGTACTCATTGCCGTATTTCGAGAATCCGGTGCGGTAAAGACCGTGTTCGGATAACAGTTGGGAGAGCCACATCGGAACGGTTTTCTCGGCTTTGACTTCCATCAGCCAGCGTCCGTCTTTCACCAGCGGCTCACCATAATCTCCCTGCTCCAGCTTCAGATCGTATCTACGACTGCGGATGTTGGTATCAAAGGTGATGCGGAGATCGCGGCTGTTCTTGTCGAACAGTGCCTTGCGTTCATACGCCAGATATACTTTTGGTTCCAGATCGTACAGCCGGAGGAAATACTTGATCTCTTCGACAACCTGTTTGTTCATGTAATCGGCGAGATCAGGCGCTTTGCCTGTCCGAACGAATTCGTAGGCTTCATCCAGCTTCAGGGCAGTTCGGCGTTTGTTCACCAGGCCAAATACTTTCTTTTTGATCTCCAGATATACCTTCGCATTCTCTTCAGGAACTCCGTATGCCCGCAGTCTCAGCTTCTCCTTGTATTTAGGTTTAGAGAGACTTGCGCGGATCAGGGAGTCCTGCGGAGTGTCGAAGTACAGATTGCTGATGGAGTAAAACTCGTGTTTCTTGTTAAAGGCGTCCAGCTCCATATACTTCAGCAGATCGGTGTAGAAGTTCTCGTATTGCTCATCTGTCAGGAGATACTTGCTCTCATATCGGTTGAATACTTCAATTGCCATTGGGGTTCAGTCCTTTCATCCATGTTTTGTATGTTTTGTTGCATCGTGTATTGCTTCCATGTCTGTATCTTAGAGCGCCAACCTTGAATGAATCTTAAATGATTTTACATTCCGTTGATCTTTTTTTACCTTCCTTTAATAGTTCGCGAAAAAACTGAAATTAAGATTGATTCAAGGTTCGGTTGCTACAATCGTTGGTATAATAGATTGACATATATCGAAACCAATTCATGCAGAGGAATGAAGAACCGATGAGAATACTAATTGCGGAAGATGAGGTTCATTTGGCAGAAGCCGTATCGCAAATATTGAAAAAACACAATTACTCTGTAGACATGGTGCATGACGGGAGATCGGGTCTGGATTATGCGCTAAGTGGAATCTATGATCTGTTGCTGCTGGACATTATGATGCCGGAAATGGACGGGATTACCGTGCTGAAAAAACTGCGCAGCGAAGGCAATCATACGCCTGTCATTCTGCTCACAGCCAAAGGAGAAATTTCAGACAAAGTGACCGGGCTGGATTATGGAGCCGATGATTATATAGCAAAGCCCTTTGCCACGGAGGAATTGCTCGCACGGATTCGGGCAGCCTTGAGAAGGAAGGGAGAAGTTGTTCCAGAGGATGGACTGAAGTTCGGTGACATCGAACTGAACACGACGCAGCTGAAGCTGAGTGTGCAAGGCAAGGAGATCAAGCTGAATCTGAAAGAAAATGAACTGCTGGAACTGCTAATCACGCGCAAACAGGCCATTACTTCCAAAGAGCAGATTATTGAGAAATTGTGGGGTTTCGATTCGGAAGTGGAGTATAACAATGTGGAGGTGTACATCTCGTTTTTACGCAAAAAATTAACCTTCCTGAACTCCTCGGTCCGCATCAATACGATTAGGGGTGTGGGGTACGTACTTGAGGTGACGTCCTGATGTTCAAGAAACTCAGAAACCGATTTCTGATCGTGAACCTGGTATCCATATCAATTATGATGCTGGTTGCCTTTGCCACGATCTACATCATTACGTACCAGAATGTACAGCGGGAAACCAACATGGAACTGTTCAAAGTGTCGGATTTCTATCATGGGCCTTACAACTCCAGCAAGATGCCTCGCGGTGATGACAGAGATTCGGGGACGGGATCACTACCGTCCGATTCCATTGCGAATGGAGATCCAGGGAGTGATCCGAATTCACCGCCAGGACGCTCTGTATCGTTCATGGTCAAGACGGACAGTGAATGGAAAATCACCGATGCACACTCCAGGTTTGATATGGATGACACGTTCTATACTGAAGCTTTGCAAAAGGTGAATAAAGTCGACGATCTGGATCGGAAGACCGGACAGTTTACACTGAATGGAACGGACTGGGCTTATGTGATCGACCCGAGCAGCACAGGGCATATGATTGTGTTCATCGATGTGACGGCCCAACAGGGCATCCTTACGAATCTGATTTATACTTTTGCCGTCGTGGGTTTGATCATGCTGATCGTTATCTATTTCCTGAGCCGCTATTTCGCCAATCGATCCATTACCCCGGTTAAGGAAGCCTTTGAGAAGCAAAAGCAGTTCATAGCCGATGCTTCACATGAATTGAAAACGCCGCTGGCGATCATTAATACCAACACAGATGTGCTTCTCGCGAACCGGGAGGATACGATTGAGAATCAAGCTAAATGGCTGCATTACATCAAGTCGGAGACGGAACGCATGTCGGGACTGACGAATGATCTGTTATATCTGACTCAAATTGACGATTCAAGATCCTCGATGATTCATGCCAAATTCAATATGAGCGATGCGGTGGAGACGATTATTTTGACGATGGAAGCCGTAATTTTTGAGAAAAATATATCTCTGGACTACAGCATTGAGCCGCAGCTCATGGTCCATGGCAACAGCGAACAGATCAAGCAGGTCATTCTGATTTTGCTCGATAATGCTGTGAAATACTCCAGAGCCAAGGGCTCGGTCAACGTATCGTTGAAGAAACAGAACAATGACGTTGTGCTGGCCGTTTCCAACACGGGAGAAGGCATTGCGCACGAACATCTGGACCGGATCTTCGATCGCTTCTATCGCACGGATGCCTCCAGAGCACGGAAACATGGTGGACATGGATTGGGTCTTGCGATTGCAAGGTCGATCGTGGAGCAGCACAAAGGTGAGATTTACGCCCGCAGTGTAGTAGGGGAAGGTGCAACATTTTACGTTCGTTTATCCTAGGGATAAGGAATAAGGCATGTCTGTTGTGGGTTAACCTATGCTACAATGGCAACAGAACGTATGAATCAAGGAGCTGACTTTAACGTGACTGAAGCAAATTCAATGAATGAACAGGAAATGAAGGCATATATTGCAGAGAAGACAAAGGCAAGCGAAGCGAATATCGCTCTTGTCCTGAAGCATGAGCAGGCGTACATTAACAAAGCACATGAAAATGCCAAAGGCGACGTGGATATCGACGGTGACGATCTGGCCGACTACATTTTGAGCCGCAAAGATGTAAAGCTGGATGAACTAACCGTTGAAAGCATACTGGATGCTGAAATGGACTACTTGATGGAAAAAGGTCTCGCAGGCTACGTGGATTAAATTTAAATCAATCTATTTATTAAAAAAATGACCTCAGCCTCCACGTTATTGTGGAATTTGAGGTCATTTTGGATTGTACACTCGGAAATACCTTTTAAAGCGTCAGCCAAGTTAGGCTAGCCCCATTCTTCTTATTGACCCATCATACCGCCATCGACAGTATAGAGCGAAGCGGTGACATACGAAGCTTCTTCGGATAACAGGAAGTTCATGATGGCTGCGACTTCTTCCGGTTCACCATAGCGGCCCATCGGAATTGCGGATACGGTAGCTGATTGATAATCTTCCACATTACCGGAGTTTGCTTCGATTTGACGCATCATACGGGTATTAATGGTGCCTGGCAATACCGCGTTAACCCGAATACCATGAGGCGCGAGTTCATTCGCTGCTGTGCGGGTGAGGCCAATCACGGCATGTTTGGACATAATATATGGAGATACGGCTGGAGCACCCATCAGACCTGCGAGGGAAGAGGTATTCAGAATCGCACCTGATTTTTGTTTTTTCATGACAGGGATGACGTTCTGCAAACCAAGGAATACGCCGCGCACATTGACGTTATATACGAGGTCGAGCGCTTCAACGCTCAGATCCTCGATCAGTCCGGTTGGACCTTCAATGCCGGCATTGTTGGCAAAATAATCGATACGACCAAACGTATCAAGTGCTTGCTGCACATAGTTTTTCACGTCGGCTTCCTGAGATACGTTTGCTTTCACTGCAATGGCGTGCTCTTTGTCGAGTTTCAGATCCGTGATGGTTTGCTGGATGGCTTCTTCGTTCAGGTCGACCAGCACCAGATTAATTTTGCGTTCAGCAAGGCGGCGTGCCAATTCTTTACCGATGCCTCCGGCTGCTCCTGTAATAACGGCTGTTTGGGTATATGATGTACTCATCATGTATTCGCTCCTTATAAAATGAAATCAGGTGAACTGTGAGTGAACATTCAACCTGTGGTCTATCGTTCCTATCTCAATGTTAAGATATACATAGTAATGTGACAATCATCATTGACAGCGCATATGTCAGCTATCGGACAGAGATGTAAGCGGTGTTCATTTAGGTTACAATAATGGACAGAGGAGGTGGAAATGTTGATTATCGAACACCCTCAGGATCGGAGAGCACGAAGAACGCAGGATGCCATCATTGCTGCGGCAGTTTCTTTGATATTGGAAAAGGGAGCTGAAGCCGTCACGATTCGTGACATTACGGAGCGGGCAGATTATAACCGGGGAACGTTCTATTTACATTTTTCTGGTAAACCCGAGCTATTGCAATTCATTCTGGATGATTTCATGCAGGGCGTGGGACAAGCTTATGCATCACCTTACGCAAAGTTAAAAGAAGTGGATATGACGGCATTGCTGCCATCAACGATGCCTGTATTTGAATATATCGAAGCACATCAGGATATCTTTCGAGCCTTGATGACGATGCATGGGGATATGGGAACGAGACTCTGCAATATGTTCAGAACATATTTAACCGAGGATTTTGTATTGGTGACCGAAGACAGCGACTACACCATTAATTACGATATCATGCTAAGTTACCTGGTATCTGCGACCGTTGGTGTGATTATGCACTGGGCGGAGATTGGGTTCAAGTATTCTTCCCACTACATGGGAGAACAGTTGACCGCGTTAATTAACATCAAACCGACCCGTCTCCTGATTGAACCAGGGCAGAAGGGCCGGACCATTCATGAACGCATGCTTCAGGACTGAATAGCGTGCCTGATTCTCTTATTCCCAAGGATAACTAACGGTGAGGAAGTCGGCGAAGTTCTTGCTTTCTGCCCGCCGTTGTTTCCGCATGGCCGCCCGGGCTGGAGCAGTCTCGTATAATTTCTTCTCTTCCTCCGTCTCCGGAATGATGCGAGGAACAATGAGTTTACGGTTATTTTCATCCAAAGCGACAAAGGTAAGGAATGCGGTCGCCGCAATCTTCTTCTCCCCCGTCTTCAGATCCTCGCGGATCACCTTCACAAAAATCTCCATCGAACTTCGTCCCGTCCACGATGCGAAGGATTCCAACGTCACCGAATCCGTCGGATTAATCGGATACAAGAAATCGACCGAATCGGTCGAAGCCGTAACGGTATTTACCCGGCACAACTTGGATGCGGCGATGGATGCAATGTCATCGATATAAGACATGAGTTTGCCGCCAAACAAGGTATTATGGTTATTTACATCGGTTGGAAATACTCTTGCCGTCTTGAAACAACGTGTTTCGCGCACATACTTTCTCTCCACTTGATCTAATTCCGTAGGTTTAGGTATCTCTCTCATTCTTTGTAGTCCTCCTGACAGTATGGCTGATGGACTCTGCAAGATATGCCGTGTCCATCCTCTCTATATGTTAGTTCTAGTATAGGTGTCGGTCACTTCTTCCTCGCCATCAGGAACCAGTTCAAAGCGCAAGCCAAGCGCAAAAGCCACCTTCTGGAGCGTATCGAAGCGCGGAATCTGCTCGGAGCTCTCCAGACGGGCAATAGCCGACTGCTTGAGTCCCTGCTCGTTCACCGATATTATCGGAAGCTAGGGCGCTTCTAGCGTCGACGACATGCCGTCTGATGTACCAATATAATAGACTGTCATACACTGTTACATTTCGAATCCTTTTTTGTGAATAATCAGTCGTAACGGATTTTAATGTTTTATGCGTTAGCTTCAGTGACGCTATTGGAAGCGAATGCAGACCACTTTGCATTTACACCACTGGAACAATGGAATGAGATGGTATAATCACCACCGCGCATACCTTGCGGATAATCCGCCGTGCTTCTCCAAGTATATGCTGCTCCCGGCTTAACAGTAGCTGCAATATACTCTAATCCTGATGAGTGTGTCATCGTAACAGTTAGATTGCTTGTTCCATTGTTTAGGAAGTAGAATTTACCATGTCCGTAACCAGCTGGAACCGAGAAATAAGCGGGGACGATAGAAGTAGCAGCGCTCACAGTTGTGAGCGGCTGTTGGTTACCAACAGAGAACGGAGTAACAATTGGTGGCGTTGTCTCATCTGCCGGATTTGCTTGGACGCTATCAGCGCTAACTACTGCTGGAATCGCCAAAGTTGCGGCTAGTGCTAAGGATAAAACTGCCGATCTTGCTTTGTTTCTCATTTGTTATAAACTCCCTCACCTAGTAGAATGTTGTATATGACATGTTAATATTATACTTTTTTTCAGAAAAAGAAATAAAAAAATGGTAAAAAGTAAAAAAGAAGCTGTATCCCTATTCAAGTGAAGCATAATTCAAAAAAACCGCCAGGCGCGGACCGGCGCGCTGGCGGTTTGATGCTGTATATTAAGCCTTGGGTCTGAAAATGCCAGCCGGCTTGCCGATGGGCAAGAACGTATAGCCGAAGTGAGCGTTCAGTACGGAAGCACCTGTGCCGTACAACGACACGATTCCGATTCCCATTTCAGCATAAGCTGCGATGGTATGGAAGATATGAGGAGCTACGCCGAACGCGTCAAAGGTCAGGCCAAGGAACAGGAAGTCAATGAGAATGAAAATGATGAGCAATACTTTGTTGGCTTCCACGGCACCCAGCGTCATGAACAGGGTGAACACGAGGTATCCGGCAAAAGCAAATCCGAGCTGCTTGCCATCTGCCTGTTCCGCAAGAGTGGAGCCAAACACGCCCATTTTGATCAGCCAGTTGGCACCCATCGCGAACCAGAAGAATGCGTATGCGCCGAAGGCAGTTGTACCAAAGGTATTGTTGCGTTTGGAATCTTGAATGCAAGCGAACAGCTGGGCAAAGGCACCGAGGAAAATCGCCCAAGGAATGGCGTAGCTAAGGCCGTCTGTAATGCCAAGCTTTTGGGAGGAAGCGACCAGAGTGACGATGGCCAACCCAAATAATCCCATCGCGCTGGGATCGGCGTTTATGATTTTGACTTTAGTCTGTGAATCGGTTTGCATGGTGTTGATGAGCCTCCAAATAATCAAATCAGGATGATCCGTTCGAACTGAACCGTCCTCTATACTTCGTATTTCGTATCCGCCTGGTCCGGACACACACATCGCCCTATTGTACCTGAATGTATTTCGTATGAAAAGGGATTTTATTACCTTTGGGGCATTATCCCTTCCCTTGTAAGGCTTGTGTTAGAGATCAAGAACGAAGAGATCGGTTTTTTGGTGGAAAAAGACGGAAAATTACATGTTCATTCCCTGGAAGAAGGGATAGTATCGAGGGGGAATGAAAACCTTTGCCTCAAAGTTTACTGATGTGAAGCATTAAAGAATTTGAAAATTAAAAATTAAAGAGGTGATCCGTTAATCAAAAGTAGTTCTTTTTTTAAACGACAAAATGCAAGCGCTTACTTATGGGTTGTACCATCGTTCTGGCTTTAATCATTCTATGATGAGGAAACGAAAGGATGGGTGTTCATGATCGCGAAGACGCGGCAGGTTGGTTTGGTTTTGCTCCTATGGGTATTTACAATTTCCAGTCTGGGGTGGGGAACAATGTTTGGCACACCAACAGCAAGTGCAGCCGTATCGGCTGATGAAGCTGCCGGTGGAGGCACTTATAAATTCGATTTTGGTTCAGGAGCTGTTGCGAATGGATATACAGGTGTGGACGCAACGTCTGCGTATTCGGCGGAACGTGGCTATGGATTCACCGATGTATCCAAGGTAACGGTACAGGATCGGGGTACAAGTGATCCGATTAAATCCGATTTTGCCAAAATCGCCGATGGGGGCGGATTCAAGGTGGATTTGCCAAACGGTGATTATACCGTCTCCCTTGTCGCTGGCGACAGTGCAGGCAACACAGATATTGCGATCAAAGTGGAGAGCATGAACAAGGTTCAGCAGAATACCAAGCCAGCGGGTGAATATCTGGAGATGAGCTTCGATATTGCCCTGGTGGATGGGCAGATGAACTTTGAATTCTCCGGAACGGCCGCTAATATCAATGCGCTCGTGATCACCAAACAACAGGAACGCGAGGCAGGGAACAAACCTGCTGTGTACCTTGCGGGTGACTCCACGATGCAGACGTATAATCCATATTGGGAGCCCCAAGCGGGTTGGGGACAAATGTTCCCGTCCTTTTTCAGTGATGCCGTGGAGATTAAGAACCATTCCATCGGTGGACGCAGCTCCAAATCCTTTATTTTCGAAGGCCGATTAGATGAGGTTCTGCGCCTCATTCGTCCGGGAGATTATCTGTTCGTGCAGTTCGGACACAATGATGCAACGATCAGTGTTCCTGACCGTTATGCTTCACCCGCCGATTACAAAAACTATCTGAAAACCTACATAGACGGCGTGCAGCAGCGGGGAGCTACCCCAATTCTGGTCACCCCAATGGGTCGCAGGGACTTTAACGCAGACACAGGCAAGTTCAATGTATCCTTCCCTGAATATGTGCAGGCGATGAAAGAGGTGGCTTCGGAGAAAAATGTGAAGCTGATTGATCTGAGCGCACTCAGCATTGCGTACTATGATTCCATTGGACCGGAAGCGACATTGTCTGTTTTCCTCCATGTATCACCAGGCATCTATCAGGCATTCCCGAACGGGGCAACGGACAATACGCACTTCCAGGAATATGGAGCGATTCAGATTGCCCGTCTGGTTGCAGGTGCGGTTCGTGAACTGGATCTGCCATTATCGGAAGCGGTTCAGGATGCTGAAGTTCCGGCTGAATTGCCAGCCAAACCTGCTGGGCTGAAGGCAGGCAGCATCAGCAACGCGGGAACGGTATTAAAATGGACGGCGGATGACACCGCAGACATCTACAAAGTATACCGTAAGCTCTCAACAGAGCCGGAAACTGCCTACAAGCTGGCAGGAACGGCAACCGTACCTACTTTAACGCTAAGTGGTTTGGTTGAAGGTAAGTCGTACACGGTTCGAGTAACGGCTGTGAATGGTCGCGGCGAATCCGATCCTTCGGATGAAGTCAGCTTCACCACCAAATCGGCAACGTATCGATATGACTTTGGCCCGGTAGGTTCTCCGGTTGCTGAAGGGTATACGGAAGTCAATCGGAATACGCTGTATACACCAGAACGCGGTTATGGATTAACGTCTTCCGCCAATATGGCGGATCGGGATCGTGGCAGTGCGACGGATAACCTGCGTCGTGACTTCGTGATCTATTTTAACGGATCATATGAATTCAAAGTGGATCTGCCGAATGGTACCTATTCGGTCAAGACGTACACTGGGGACTGGATTGGGTCAGCAAAAACCAACATTAACATCGAAGGCAAAGATTATGGAACCGTATCTTCCGGTGCTCAGAATATTGCCGAAAAAGTGATCAACCAGATTACCGTGCAGGACGGGCAGATGAATCTGGTCTTCAGTGGGGCTACGGCGCATCTCAACGGACTTGAGATTACACCTGTATTGGTGGCCCCTTCCAATCTGAAACTGAATGGCCTGGATCTGGAGAGTGATCCGATCACCGCTGCATTGTCGTGGGATGCTATTGCCGATGACGTACAGTATAAGGTATACCGTCAGTCAACTGGAGCGGCCAAGGCCGAGCTGCTGGGAACCACGGATGCAACAACCTATACCGATAATAAGATTGACCTGGGCATGAATTATGTATATACGGTAACGGCTGCGGATCGTACAGGTACGGAATCGGTAGCATCCAATGCATTGCCTGTATCGACGATTGATTCATCTGTAGACAAGGCAGAGGTTCCTTCAGGTCTGTCGTTACAAAGCATCAACAAAAATGACGTCTCCATCACTTGGACGGAATCAACAGGAGCGCGTGCATACCAAATCTATCGTGCTGTGAAGCAGGATGGACCGTATGATCTAATCGCTCGCACCAAGGAGACGGCATACACAGACTCCACCATTCTCAGCACCATTCCTTATTTCTATAAAGTGGCGTCTGTGAATGCGGGAGGGGTCTCCGAACTTTCGGCTGCACTCGAAACACCAGTAGCAACGACGCTGAATCGTGAAATGGAGTATCTGGACCGTGCTCCGGTGGCTGTAAAAACAGAAAACGGCAACTATATCGGCTGGCGCATGCTAGGCTTGGATGCCGAGACCATTGCTTTCAATCTGTATCGGGATGGTGTGAAGCTTAACGATGAACCGATAACTGGAAGCACCAACTTTACGGATGCCGAAGGTACGGATGCATCCAAATACCGGGTCATGACGGTAGAAAACGGCATTGAAAAAGCGGCAACGAAGGAATTCGGCGTTTGGCAGGAGCAATACCTGTCTGTACCTCTGCAAAAGCCTGCTGATGCCTATACGAAAGACGGGCAGCCGTATTCGTATTATGCGGGTGATGCCAGCGTGGGCGATGTCGATGGTGATGGCGAATATGAGATTGTTCTGATGTGGTCGCCAAACAACGGCAAGGATAACTCCCAATCCGGATATACCGGTATTGTCTATATGGATGCCTATAAGCTGGATGGAACAAGATTGTGGCGCATCAATATGGGGCCGAATATTCGTGCGGGTGCGCACTACTCTCCATTCCTGGTTTATGACTTCGATGGTGATGGCAGAGCCGAACTGATGATGCGTACCGCAGATGGTACCGTCGATGGACAAGGAAAAGTCATTGGAGACGCCAATGCAGACCACCGGAACAGTTCCGGTTACGTTCTGCTTGGTGATGAATTCCTGACGGTGTTCGATGGTGAAACCGGAGCAGCACTGGATACGGTGGAATATGATCCGCCGCGTGGAGATGTTGCTTCCTGGGGCGATGGCTATGGAAACCGGGTGGACCGTTTCCTGGCAGCGGTAGCGTATCTGGATGGCGAACATCCAAGTGCCATGTTCAGCCGTGGATATTATACGCGTACTGTGCTGGCATCCTACAATTTCCGTGATGGAAAGATAAGCAAAGTATGGCGTTTTGACTCAAGCGACGATGGCTACGGCGAGTATGCAGGCCAAGGGAATCACAATCTCTCGGTTGCAGATGTGGATGGCGACGGCAAGGATGAGATTACATTTGGTGCGATGGCCATCGACGATAATGGCAAACCGCTCTACAATACGAAACTCGGTCATGGCGATGCCATGCATCTGAGTGATCTGGACCCGACACGTCCAGGACTGGAAGTATTCGACGTACACGAACATAAAGATTCTAAGTATGGTATGGAAATGCGCGATGCGGCTACAGGTGAAATCCTCTGGGGTGTGTTCACAGGCATCGATACCGGACGTGGCATGGCTGCCGATATTGATCCGAACTATCCGGGAGCTGAGGTATGGGCTGCAACCATTACCAATGCTGAGCATATTCCAATCACCGGGCTTTACAGTGCTCAGGGGGAACTGATCACGACGAAGATTCCATCGTCCACCAACTTCGGCATCTGGTGGGACGGTGACCTGCTGCGTGAGCTTCAGGATGATATTCGTATCGACAAATGGGATTATGAGAACCAAACGACAGTTAATCTGCTGACGGCAACAGGTGCAGCTTCGAACAATAGCACCAAAGCGAACCCGAGTTTGCAGGCAGATCTGTTTGGGGACTGGCGTGAAGAAGTGATGTGGCGCAGTCAGGACAGCTCGGAATTACGCATTTATACGACGACAGATGAGACGGATGTGCGTATTCGCACGTTGATGCATGATCCAGTCTACCGCCTTGGGGTAGCTTGGCAAAATGTAGCCTATAACCAGCCGCCACATACCGGCTTCCATCTTGGAGTAGGCATGGAGCAGCCAGCGGCACCGAATATTCGTTATGTAGGTGGTCCGCAAGAAGTAGAAGATACGACACCTCCGGTCATTACAGGCATGCCTGCGGAACAGATGAGTGAAGAGGATGTACTCCAAGTTGATGTGAAGGCAGAAGATCCGGAGTCCGGGATTACTCTTCTGGAGTTGACTTGGGACGGTGAGGCCGTAGAACAGGGTGATGAGATTGCACTGACGGGTCTGGTGGGAAAACACACCTTTACAGCCAAAGCAGTTAACGGCGCGGGACTCATCACCGAGCTTTCCGTGGAAGTGACAGTCATCGCCGCAGACCAAGCCACAGGTGCACCGGGTGTACCTTCCTTGTCCGACGATAACCAACATGGCGACGGTTTGGCGGATGGAACATACACCATCACCATGAATATGTGGTGGGGGAATAACGGTACACAGTATAAATTGTATGAGAACGGTGAACTGATCGATACGCAGAAGCTCACGGCTTCAAGCTCTTCTGCCCAAAAGGCATCGACGGATATTTCGGGTCGGGTAAACGGTACGTATGTATATACTTGCGAACTAATCAATTCAAAAGGGACGACCGAATGCGCTCCGCATACCGTAATCGTTCGTGATGCAGCACCAGGGAAGCCGGTGCTCTCTCATGACAACTGGGATGGGGATGGAAACTACACGATTACGATGAATATGTGGTGGGGCACAAATGCCACCTCCTATCGTTTGTCTGAGAACGGTCAAGAGGTCGACAGCCAACCGTTGGCTGCAGCATCTCCGAATGCACAGACAGCAACAGCAGTGATCAAAGATCGTGCACCTGGCGAGTATGAGTACGTTGTGGAATGGATTAACGAAAGTGGATCGGTTTCTAGCGAAGTCATCACAGTGAAGGTCACACATTGATTAAAGTGATCTAACGATAAAGCACCTCTCTATCGATATAGGGTAACCCCTTGGGTAAGCCTTAGATAGAGAGGTGCTTTTTGGTTTTTTCAACATACACAATAATGACACAACTGTTTGATTATGAAGTTAGTGGGGAAAATTTGCTCGTGAAATTGTAATCCAACCTTCAATTAGGCGTTGCAGAGCCATTTTCGGATCGTCTTCTAGGGATAGCTATAGAGACTTTCAAAAATTGGAGAAGGATACAAAACATCCATGTGAACTATGCCATATGTTAATCCAACTATAGATTGACAGGAAAACCTAAAATGTAACACAGAAATAGGGAGGGATTAGACGCGATGGTTATGAGTTTGGAATTGAAAAATCAAATAGAGAAAGCCAGACATAACCTTCATATGTTGGTAGAGCATAACGAGGGTAGATTTGGACATCCCGATGTGCTTCAGCAGTCCATGGTACTGGATGAATTGATCAATGAGTATAATCGAATGCACTTAAGCAAGCCGAGGGCTTGATGGATATAGATGAGCTTTTTTTGCATGCGCACATGATAATAGCTGGAATAGACAGCAGGAAGAACGAATGCTGTATCATTCCAGTTCAATCATGAGCGCATGTTTTTTTTGTTACTCCTCAATGCAACAGCCGCTTGGCTTCCAGATAAAGTACCTGAACGAACTTTTTGGTATTAATGCGGGTCTGAGACAAGGAGGGCTCCACATTGTTTTGTAGTTCCAGCATTTTCTTGCGAATCTCCGTAAAGTCAAAGAACTTTGACGCGTAATTCTCAAACTTCGGATGTGTGTAATCCGTGAGTCCGAGCGATACGACATGGCTTAATGTTTGGAAAATTGCACGGCGAACGCGCTGCTCAGATGCTTTAATCTCCTTCGTTACTTCCGCTGGTGAGGCATCGGAACCCAGTTTGCGTATGGCTACATTCTGGAAGATATCCTTAAGTGATGGGAACGTGTATGGAGAGAGCTTATGCTCCTCCGTTTCAATCTGCTCCAGGTATTCCAGCATGTCCAGCAAATCTCTGCTGCCCGCTTCTCCGATCATGCCCATCTCGGATAGTAGGAAATGTCCTGCTGTGGTAATCGTTTTGTCGGGGGCTGGTGTTGAAGCACGTTCGGAAGATTGCAGTCTAGACAGTCCTTGCAACGTACGCTGAATATCTGCGATGGATTGCTGCATACGCAGACGTTCGTCCACCAGACGCAGAACAGACAGGATCTCCAGCCGATTAATCGGCTTCGTAATATAATATTCGATGCCAAGCGAATAGGCTTCCCCGATCATATTTTTCGACTCAATCTGGGAGATCATCACGATCTTGCCATCGAACCTTCCTTCAAGTGCACGTATCGTCTGAATCCCGTCTCGCTGCGGCATGAGCAGATCAATCAGCAGTACATCCACCTTATGCAGCTCCAGCAGTTCAGCATGAATATGAGCCCCATCTTCAGCTTCCCCCGCAATCTCGCCGAGCCCCTCATCTTCAATAATATCCATCAGCATGGATCGAACCCCAGGATCATCATCCACAATAAAATAACGCATTTCCGTGTCCTCCTTTCTGATTAAGTTAACTCCTATATATTCCGTTCTCTGCATCTATAAATGATCTTTCCCTGCTATTAATGTCCCCTATTATCATACTTGGTTGTATATCCCGATGTGAAGACCCGTGCATGCTAACAAATATGTCAGATAAAGTGACAGTGAATGGATAAACGTTGCTTATTTATAAAAAATTTAAATGTTTCTGTGTAGGTATTTGTCGGTTTCCGTAGATGCCCCTGTAGTATAGGTAACATCCGAAAATGTGGATTCCGAGATATGCAGAATGGTACAAACGATCTCTTAACCTATCGTACTTCAGCACAAAACGGTCCGTCTGAGGCGATAGAACTGCATGCCTTTATGAAGTAGTATGAGAATTTTTCGCTCAGTCATACAGCTGGGGAACGCTTTTTAACGAACCATCAACGAAAAGGGGCATTGCCAATGGAGCAAACAATACAAGATATTATTGCAGTTTTCAATGATTTTCTATGGTCCAAGCTGTTAATCATCTTGTTGGTCGTATGTGGTTTGTATTTTACGACCAAGACCCGGTTCATGCAATTCCGCATGATTGGAGATATGGTGAAAGTGCTCAAGGAGCCAAAGAGCAAGGAGCCCGGCAAAATTTCGCCGTTTCAGGCATTCTGTATCAGTATGGCAGCGCGCGTGGGAACCGGGAATATTACAGGTATTGCACTGGCAATCGCACTGGGGGGACCAGGGGCTGTATTCTGGATGTGGGTTATCGCGATTTTTGGTTCAGCTTCGAGTTTTGTGGAGAGTACACTTGCTCAAATTTATAAAATCAAAGATAAGGGCGGATTCCGCGGGGGTCCTGCTTATTATATGGAGCGTGGCCTCGGGAAACGATGGATGGGGATATTGTTCGCAATTCTCATCACGTTGTCGTTCGGTTTGGTCTTTAATGCTGTACAGTCCAACACGATTACAGTCGCATTCAAAAATTCATTCGGCATCGATCGGTTGACGGTAGGTATTATTATGGCCGTTGTGTTTGCGGCAATCATCATGGGTGGTGTTAAACGGATTGCCAAGGCGTCCGAATACATCGTCGTTGTTCTTGCTGTGCTGTATATTGGCGTGGCTGCATTTGTTGTTCTGTCGAACATCACACAGCTTCCGGCCATGATTGCGCTGATTGTGAAAAATGCCTTTGGCATTGAACAGGTCGCTGGTGGTACACTTGGAGCCGCGCTGATGAATGGTGTCAAACGTGGTTTGTTCTCCAATGAGGCGGGTATGGGTAGTGCGCCGAATGCTGCGGCTACGGCGGATACAACACATCCGGTTAAACAAGGGCTTATTCAGGCGTTTGGCGTGTTGACGGATACCTTGGTCATTTGTACAAGCACGGCCATGATTATTTTGCTATCAGGTGTATACAAAGGTTCCAATCTGGGTGGAATTGAATTAACTCAAGCGGCATTAAGTGTGCATATGGGTTCATGGGCGTCCGGATTTTTGGCAGTCATGGTGTTCCTGTTTGCCTTTAGTACGCTCATCGGGAATTATTACTACGGGGAGACCAATATTGAGTTTATCAAATCCAATAAAGGTTGGCTGTGGGTATACCGTGTGTGTGTTATCGCGATGGTGCTGTTCGGTGCCGTTGCCAAGGTCCAGCTGGTATGGGATTTGGCCGACCTATTCATGGGGCTGATGGTTGTGGTGAATCTGATTGCCATCCTGATGCTGTCCAAGGTGACATTCGATGCGCTGAAAGATTACAAGAAACAAAAGGCCGAAGGACGTGACCCGATCTTTACTCGGGACCGTATTCACATTCCGGGCGAAGTGGAATGCTGGGAGTCGGAGGCCGAGGTAGTAGGAACAAAATTGAGTGAAGTTGCTAAATAACGAAGAAATAACGGATACAAATACAACAAGAGATCCACATACACTACGATAAAAAGACAAATGAAAAAACAGGACTTAGAATTTCCGTCACGGGGACGGGGATTCCAAGTCCTGTTTATTACATATAAAGTAGTTAATGTTCAGTATATCTGGTGGAATGGGTGGTAACCATCCTATCGGGAGATGTACCTGCCCTTAATCGTTCACAGAGTAACTGATGAGTTGTTCAGACAGAGCTTTCATGCGTTCTCCTGCTTCATTCAGCTTTTCGATGACATCCGTAAAGGAAGATACGAGCGTGGCTTGCTCCTGAGAAGAAGCTGCAATCTGGGATACTTCGACTTCCATCTGTTTAATAACCTGTTGTACATCTTTCAAGCTGATATCAATATCGCTGGTAGCCTGTTTGGCATCGACAGAAAGTTTGCGCACTTCCGTTGCGACCACACCAAAGCCTGCTCCGGCTTCACCTACACGCGCAGCTTCGATAGCGGCATTAAGCCCAAGCAAGTTGGTCTGTTCCGAGATTTCACGAATGAACCCGGCAACCTTGTTGATCTGAGACGAATTCTTTACCGCCAGGCGTGTATTCTCCAGAATCTGTTCGCTGGTGGCCTGCAATTCCTCCGCATGAGCGGCAACGTGCTGGACCATTTCAACCAGGTTTCCATTAATCGTTTGGTTTTCTTGTATAATAGCTTCAAGCTGATTCTGGTTCGATTGATCATACGATACGCAGAAAATAGCAACGACCTGATGATTGTCATCAAAGATCGGTATATTAAGGACATCCAGCTCAATACCGTAGTATTCTGCCGGCAGGTGGGTCAGAGAGGCTTCGTTTCCGTTCTTGAGAGCGGTGAAGTTCTTATATCCATCCAAAAGAGGATCGCCTTCGTTGAATCCGAGATTGAACTTTTCAGTGGAGACAGAATACAATACCTTCTCGTGATCATACACCGTTAGACTGGCTGGTTCTCTAAGAATCAGACGGATATAAGGCATTACTTTCAAAAGGGCATCTACAACGTTCATAGTAGGTCGAACCATCCTTTCTTTATTTGGATTCTAAATTAGCAGTTGTAACTATGCTTATCGCTTTATCTTTCATCGGATAAGAGTGCGCTATCATGTACTCCATTTTCCATAAAATATTGTCATTTTGAAGGCTTAATTTTAGAATATTTCCCATTTGAATGAATGTATTGGATATAAAATCTAGTTGTAACTATTTTTATATCAAGATATTTGTACGAACCTATATCGTTTATGGGACATGTGTCCATTGTATATGTAGATTCACACAGGGGGTTTATCCGAGATGAGAGAAATTATGGACTTTGGATTGCTGCGCCAGCTTGCGCGGGAGCATGGCCTGGATCAGGTGCTCGACGAACCTGCGCTTGCTGAATTAAGGTTGCTCGAAGCCTCCAAAGGTGAGATTATATGTGCCAAAGGTGAACGTCCCGAACGATTATATTTTCTCGTCCAGGGTAAGCTCAAGATTTATACAACACTGCCGAATGGCAAGTCTTTGTTGCTTCGTTTCAGTATGCCTCCTGCGCTGGTAGGTGATCTGGAGCTGGTCAATGGCAAGGAAGCCAAAAACACGGTGGAATCCGTCAATAAGAGCCTGCTGCTCGGTGTAAGCTATCGCTATCTCAAGAATACATATGCTGAAAACCCGAAGTTTCTCCATTTTATGCTCAGTCATGTGACCCACAAATTATATACCTTCTCGAATCTGTCGAGTCTTAATCTGCTTTATCCTGTCGAGAGCCGTTTTGCAAGCTATTTGCTGTCCACGATGGAGCAGGGGGAGCAGATCACAGAAGAAATCCAGACTTCCAAGCTGACAGAACTGGCGGATATGCTGGGCACGAGCTATAGACATTTGAACCGAGTGATCCATGACCTCCGCGACCGTGAAATCATCCGCAAAGAACAGCGCAACATTGTCATCTGCAATCTGGAGCAGTTGCGCGAAATTGCGGGAGGTAATATGTACGAATAAATAAGGATAGTTCTGCTATTTTACAGCATTCTTAAACCATTAGTACGACAAAAACACCCTCTGCATGTCCTATGCCAGAGGGTGTTTTGCATCCACCTGTCGGTGGATGATCCATTTGAATTGCTGTGCTGTAGCTTTATGTTTGAATTGGATTAAATATCTCCACGCTGTTCAAATAATTGAGCAATTTCCACGATGACCTGTGTGGCCTTCACCATATTATCAACCGATACATATTCGAATTTGCCGTGATAGTTCTCTCCGCCCGTGAAGATGTTGGGTGTAGGCATACCCATGTACGAGAGCTGGGAACCGTCTGTACCTCCCCGAATTGGGCGGATGACAGGCTCGATATCCAGGCGAGTCATCGCTTCATGTGCAATATCGACGATCTGGCGCACAGGTTCGATTTTCTCACGCATGTTATAGTATTGATCATTCAATTCAATGGAAATGCTTTTCTCGCCATATTTGCTTTTCAATTCGCCCACGACATCCAACAAATACGCTTTACGTTTCTCAAACTTCTCCCGGTCGAAGTCCCGGATGATGTAGCTCATCTTGGTCAGTTCGACGTCTCCCTCGATAGATAACAAATGATAGAATCCTTCATAACCTTCTGTGAATTCGGGAGCTTCCTCCGCAGGCAGTCGGCGGTTCAACTCCATCGCAATTTTAGCGGAATTGACCATCTTGTTTTTGGCTGTGCCCGGGTGCACGTTGGTGCCCCGTACTGTGATTTTGGCAGCAGCCGCGTTGAAACTTTCGTATTCCAGCTCACCGAGAGGTCCGCCGTCCACCGTGTAGGCATATTTGGCGCCAAAAGCAGGCACATCGAACTTATGCGGCCCACGGCCAATCTCTTCATCCGGGGTAAAAGCAACACGAATCTTTCCGTGTTTTAATTCCGGGTGTTCAATCAGGTAGGCCATTGCCGTCATGATCTCGGTAATACCGGCTTTATTGTCCGCACCAAGCAGTGTTGTGCCATCTGTTGTAATCAGAGTGTGGCCTTTATATTCACGCAGTTCAGGGAAATCAGTGGTGGATAACACTACATCCAATTCCTGATTCAGCACAATATCCTGTCCATCATAGTTGTCGATGACCTGTGGTTTGACATCTTTGCCTGTGAAGTCGGTT
This sequence comes from Paenibacillus sp. RU5M, assembly GCF_900221055.1. Lineage (NCBI taxonomy): Bacteria > Bacillati > Bacillota > Bacilli > Caryophanales > Paenibacillaceae > Paenibacillus > Paenibacillus sp. RU5M. Next base: position 34,370 of record NZ_OBQM01000004.1, read on the forward strand.
GCTGTATCCAGATGTGCGAGGAAACCGATCACTGGAACATCCTTGTCGGTGTTGGATGGCAATGTCGCCATTACGTAGCCGTTATTATCCATGGTCACTTCCTGCAATCCAATGGATTTACATTCTTCAACCAGGTATTTACCCAAGACCAGCTGGCCTGGTGTGGAAGGGCAGGTTTCACTATTTTCATCAGATTGCGTATCCATTTGAGCATAGGTTGTCAGTCTTTGAATTAAAATATCTTTCACCAGTAATCGCTCCTTCGGCTCGGTTTATTATAGTTGGGTATATTATAACCTGTATGTCTGTATGGCTATCATATCATGTTTTAGATTCATTTCGAGTTGTGGTGAATGCATCAGAGGAAAGGGTCGACTAGGTATAAAAAAGGGTACTATCTCACAAAAAAGTACGTACTTGTATTTCTATAGGTTAGGTTCATAATAGTGATTGAGGATTTGAAGCAGGACAACTGCGGCAAGCATGGGCAGCTGTTTTCCGATCTGGAAAACAAGGAATTGCCTCAACATATATCATCATATTGAATAGGAGATGTAATTGAAATGACAGAGAAATTATTTTCCCCGTATCAATTCAAGGGACTTCAACTAAATAACCGTGTCGTCATGGCACCGATGTGCCAATATTCCGTTACTGCCAAAGATGGTATTCCGAACGATTGGCATCAGGTACACTATGTAAGCCGTGCGGTTGGGGGTACAGGATTGATCGTGATTGAGATGACGGATGTTGATCCGGACGGACGTATTACCGACAATGATTTGGGCATCTGGTCAGATGAACACATTCCTGCCTTTACCAAGCTGGTGGATGGCATTCACGCTTATGGCTCCAAGGTGGCGATTCAGATCGCGCATGCTGGACGTAAAGCAGAGGATGCGGCTCGACCTGTAGCTCCATCGGTGGTTACCTTCCCTGGAGAGAGCTTCAATACGCCGCATGCTTTAACTACAGAGGAAACACAAGCCATGGTACAGAAGTTTGCGGACGGTGTACGCCGCGCAGTAGCTGCTGGGGTCGATGCTATTGAGCTGCATGGTGCACATGGTTACCTCATCCACCAGTTCCATTCTCCGCTGATGAACCATCGCGAGGATGCGTATGGACAGGATCTTTCCCGTTTTGGTGTCGAGATTATTCATGCAGTGAAAAAAGAAATGCCTGAAGATATGCCTCTGATTATGCGGATTTCGGCAGTGGAGTACGCTGATGGCGGATATGATATTGATCATACCATTGAAATTTCCCGTGCCTATCAGGCAGCAGGCGTGGATATATTCCACATTAGCTCCGGTGGTGAAGGGGCTTCCGGACAACGTAAACCGGGTAACTACCCTGGTTACCAAGTGCCTTTTGCTCGTCGTTTCCGTGAAGAACTGAACGTTCCTGTCATTGCGGTAGGTATGCTTGAGGATTCAGCACTGGCTCAAGCAGTTATCGGCAACGGTGATGCAGATCTGGTCGCGGTTGGCAGAGGTATGCTGCGCGATCCTTACTGGGCGACTCATGCAGCTCTGGAACTGGGTGTTAGCAAAGATAAAGCGCCTGTTGCACAGCCATATTCCCGCGGATACTGATCTTAATTAGAACATTTATATAAATGCAATTAAAAAGGGATGTCCCATAAGTCATGAACATGACGGAGGACATCCCTTTTCTGTATCATTACGATCTAACGAACCGAACAGCTGTTATTAGCTGCAATTTCCACAGGTTTACGGATTAACAAATCGTAGGCACGTTTCTTCCTCGATCTTGGATCCTTCCTGGTGAGATCGATTCGTTAGCGCTTTGGCCTGAAAGTGAAATCACTTCGAGGGTATTCCTCGTGTAGCTTTAAACACAAATTTCTGATCAGAACGCGAAGGTGCCTGTTTGGGATCGAAGTCAGCATATACAACAACGTCGATGAAACCGATCTGTTCCAGAATTATGCGCAGCTCCTCCACACCGTACCAACGTAATGCAATCTGTTGCAGTTCTGTGGCTATGAGGGTGCCATGGCGCCACTTTTCATAGCGAATTAAACTTACTTTGTACTGCTGAAGCATATTGACTTCGATGTCTTTGCTCTCCATTGTAATCGTATCGCCATCCGGTAATTGAACAGTCGAGGTACCTGAGTAGTGTGAGGTCGTATTCGTTACATCGGGTAGAAAGAGGTCCAGCACAAGTCGACCTCCCGGTTCCAGATGTTGATACAGATTACGCAGGGCCTTTATGGAAGCCTGCCTGTCTTGAATAAGTAGCAGGGAGCCTGCGGCGATTATAATGACTTCATACCGGTAAGGAAGATCAAGTGTCTCCAGATCAGCAGCGAACAATTCAGGCATGGGCAATCCCCGCATGGAGCAAAGAGCACGGCATGAATCGAGCATATCCGTTGAATAATCAAGACCGTCTACGTTCAAACCAGCCTCAAGTAATGGAATCAGCATTCGACCTGAGCCAGACATCGCTTCCAGGATGCGTCCATTGCAGTTCGTCAGATAATTACGGTAAAATTCAATATCGCCTCCAAGGGAGTGGCCAACAGGCTTGGTGGCATTATAAACCTCAGTACATAACGGACCATAATAACTAAAAGACATGTAACGTTTCCTCCACAACATAATTAAAATGAGAATGTGGAAGGGACTAGCTACGAAATGTTTATCCCTTCCGGCAACGGTTGGAATTGAATTTTTCAGAGCAGACTATCATAGGGAATCACGCACCTTTTGTGTAATATATTCCAATTATAGGGTGGGGTTGAGAGTGGGTCAACAGAGTACCTGCCATAATACCTGTTGTTAGCAGAATTTATTTGACACTCATCACTTCATTTCGAACAATAAGTTAAAAGGGGATTTTGCATCAATTCCATGAGCGATAAATGGAATGATGCAAAATACTGATATATATCTAGGAGGAGATATCATGGAATCTTCAAGTGCATTGCCAGATATTCGGGAGCAGCTGTTGCTTCACGCGCCTGTGGAGAAAGTATGGGGGATTGTATCGAGGTCAAAAGGCTTGGAATCATGGTTTATGCCAAGCAATCTAGAGCCAGTGGAAGGGCATGAATTTATACTGGAAGCTGGACCCTTCGGAAAATCACCGTGTAAAGTTACGGAAGTTCAGCCGCCACGCAAGCTGTCATTCCAATGGGGTAAGGACTGGACGCTTACGTTTGAACTGACGGAGCAAGGACAAGACACCGACTTTACCTTGATTCACAGTGGCTGGGACGCGGACAAACTGACTGAATTTGGACAGGCTCATGCCATCATTCGTGAACGGATGGAGCAGGGATGGACTGGAATTGTGCAGAAACTGGCCCAGGTCGTTGGACAAGCGTAAGGAAACGAGAAAAGTAAAACAGATAGCCAACAAGTTCAAAAAAGTCACAGGTCCTACTCCGGTCTGCATTCCGGTAGCTGAGCCTGTGGCTTTTTTGACGTTAAAATATCATGTAAGAACTATTTCCGTCAGCAACAGAAACGTGTAACATGGAGTTATAGGTATAAAACGACAAAATTAGACGTCTCTCGCCATGGAGGCGGAAGGATTACATAGATGAGAAAACACTGGATTATGCTCACCATTAGCTTTATATGTATTGTTGTTTTTCCTCTGGGTTCCATTGTACAAACGTTATTTACCGAGCGCGGCAACCCTCATGCGAATGATGGGGTTATGGACCTGACCGGCTGGAATTTCGATAGACAGGGGGCTGCTTCCCTGGATGGTACGTGGGATTTCTATCCGGGCCAATTGTTGGCACCCGTTGACTTTGAGGCGGATGTCTCCGGACGCAAGCCACTTTCCAAGCCTCTCCCCATCCATGTCCCATCCCGATGGAATGGAACTCTTGGAGAGGCGCACGGTTATGGAACGTATCATTTGCGTGTTCGCATTCCCCCGAGATTAGAGAAGAACGATTATGGGATACGTACTCAAAATATCCGCATGGCCCATCGTTTATTCATAGATGGCAAAGAGATTGGCGGCAAAGGGCTGCCAGGTACAACGGAAAATACCGATATTCAGCTCAATTTGCCTTTTACGGGATTTACCTCCATAGATGGCGACGTTGCAGATATTATCATTCAGGTATCGAATTACAGCTACTCGTCTGGCGGCATTGTTGCATCCATTTTGTTCGGAGACGAGCACAGCATTCTGAAAGGCCAACAGCAGGACTGGCTCAAGGATCTGATGACACTGTTCGGATTTATTCTGCCAGCGGCCTTCTTCCTGATGCTCTTCCGGCTGCGGCGCAGTGAAAAAGAGCTTCAGTATCTGGGATTATTCAGCCTGTCCGGTGCGTTGTACGCATTGACTCATGGAGAGAAGTTGCTGGGAACCCTGTTACCGTTCTTAACGAATAATGAAATTCTGCGGCTTCAACTAATCAGCGCGGCTCTTGCGTATTATTTCTTGCTCCGTTATATGGATGCACTGGTACCTGGAGCGGTCCATCAATGGTTTGTTCGCTTGGGTGTGGTTTTGGTACTCGTCCAATGCGCGGTTGGTCTTACATTGTCTCCTGTTCTGTTCTCATTGCTGGAGCTGCCCATGCTGCTAATTTCACTCGTGGTGATTGGTTACACGTTGCGAGCGATGCTCCATTGGCTGAAAAAGCAACCGAATGACGGTCATTATGTCCTGATGAGCATGATGAGTATATTTATGGTGGTTGTGCTGCACACCGTTGGTGCTTTCACCACCGTGGATACGACATTTCTAGCACTGTATGAGCTGCTGTTATTTGTCTTTGCACAGATGATTCTAACAGCGATTCGGTTTGCACAGTCATTCCGTGAAGTTGAAGCGTTGTCTGAACGTTTGCTTGCCATCGACAGTCTCAAGGATGAGTTTATGGCGAATACGTCCCATGAACTAAGAACTCCCCTTCACGGCATCATTAATATAGCTCAATCGATGCTGGAAGGGGCGGCCGGGGCGGTCACACCCAAGCAGGCCAAAAATCTGTCCATGATCACCTCAACTGGAAAGCGGCTTTCGCTGCTGGTAAACGATATTCTGGACTTTTCCAAGCTCAAAAATGGTGAAATTGAATTAAAACGGAGTGCTGTGGACCTCGAATCCGTTGCCCGAACGGTTGTTGAAGTCTCTGGTTTTACCTTTGAAGATAAACCGGTTGTACTGATCCAGCAATGGCCTCCAGCGTTGCCGTTGGTTGAAGCGGACGAGGATCGCCTAAGGCAGATTCTGTACAACCTGCTGGGCAATGCGTATAAGTACACGAAGCAGGGTGAGATTCGTATCTATGCTCGTGTGGATGGAGCTATGGTGACGGTATCTGTCGCTGATACAGGTGTCGGTATCACCCAAGGTAAACTGGAAGACATATTTCAGTCTTACGAGCAGGGCAATGGAACAAGTGAGAGGGTTAACGAGGGAACTGGTCTTGGACTGAGTATCACTCGTAAACTGGTCGAGCTTGGCGGAGGGAGCATCTGGGTAGATTCGGAGCCAGGTGAAGGTTCGACCTTTCATTTTACCCTGCCAGTTGTGCAGTTTCCTTTGCTGCAAGCGAGTTCGAGGCCTGTTGCAGCCCAATATGTATCTACCCAAGAAAGAAGAGCGCAGGATACGGCAGCAGCAATGGATTGGGATGAGACGGATGATAATCTGGAAGCAGAGCATACCATTCTGATTGTGGACGATGATCCTGTGAATCGACAGGTATTGTTCAATCTTCTATCCACGGAACGTTACCGTGTCATTGCAGCAGATAGCGGGGCAGCAGCACTGAAGCTTCGTGAAAAACACCCCTCCATTGATCTTGTCATTACAGACTGGATGATGCCGCAAATGTCCGGGCTTGAGCTGTGCCGTAAGCTTCGTGAGAACAGTTCCTTGTCCGAGTTGCCCATTCTAATGCTGACAGCTCGCGGGCTGCCAGAGGATATCAAAATGGGATTCCAGGCAGGAGCAAATGATTTTCTGAGCAAACCTGTGGATGCAGGCGAATTGCGTGCAAGAGTACGGACGTTAATTGAGATGCGTACCTCGGTACAGGAGGTTGTTCGTACGGAAATGGCTTTTTTGCAGGCCCAGATCAAACCGCACTTTCTATATAACGCGCTCAACGTCATCATAGCGACATGCGCCGTCAATCCGGATAAAGCGACCGATTTGCTTATTGAACTGAGTCATTACTTGCGAGGAAGTTTCGACTTCCAGAACCGCGACCAACTGGTTCCACTAGCGAAGGAACTGGAGTTAGTGGAGTCCTATGTACATCTGGAACAAGCACGTTTCGAGGAACGTTTGGTGGTCCATTATGATATCGACCCAGATGTTCGTCTTTACCTGCCACCGCTTAGTATTCAACCGCTTGTGGAGAATGCGATTCGTCATGGGGTGATGGAACGTGCTGCAGGCGGCATGGTTAACCTGGGCATTACCAGGGAGGATGAACACATCGTCATTGTGGTACAGGATGATGGAGTAGGCATACCTCCTGAGCGTTTGGCTCAGGTAAGTTCAGGGCGAATCGAAGGTCCTGGAGGTGTAGGGCTACAGAATATTAATCGGCGCCTGTTGTCTTTATATGGTCAAGGGCTGGAGATTCAGAGTCATTCGGGGAAAGGAACGCTAATACGGTTTCGCATACCTGTGGAGAAGAAAAATGGTTCCAAATAATGGGCCGAGTTAGGCGAATTTGGTTAACAGATTATTAAACGAATGCCAAGATAATCGGTATTCCCATTGAATAATTCACGGCAGGAGGCTGGAAGAGCGATGAAAGCCATTGTAATCGATGACGAGAAACCGGCGCAGCTTCATCTGGAACGCCTGTTACGATCGGATGGGCGGATTACCCCCGTGCAGTGTTTTTCAACAGCCCGTGCCGGTCTGGATTTTCTGGCAAAAGAGCGTGTGGACGTTGTGTTTCTGGACATTGGCATGCCGGAAATGAATGGACTGGAAGCGGCTGAATATATACAGCAATTGGACAGCAGTATTCGCATTATATTTATAACGGCTTACGCCGATCATGCGGTTGAAGCCTTTGAACTTCAGGCGCTGGATTATGTGCTGAAGCCGGTAAGTTCAGCGAGGCTTGCCAAAACAATCGATCGCATTGCCGCAGGCATGATATCCTCATCCTCTCAGGTTGCTGCAACCGCTGAGGTTCAGGAATCTGAGGCTGTGGAGTTGGATATCCGTTTGCCTGGATTGCTTACTTTTAAACATCTGGATATTTACAGAAGCCTGGATCAGGAAGCAGAGAAGCACAAGTGGCGCACAGCCAAATCGCAAGAACTGTTTGCTTTTTTGTTTCACCATAGAGGGGATTGGGTAAGCAAAGAGATTCTGCTCGATAAGTTGTGGGCGGATGTCTCGCAAGAGAAAGGGCTAACCCATCTGCATACTTCCGTTTATCAGATCCGTAAACTGCTGAAAGAATGGAACATGACGGGCAAGCTGGAATACAACATGAACCGCTATCGTTTGTTATCGGGTAATCTGGTGAGTGATGTAGAGCAGTTCGAGCAAGGTATGGCATACGCTGACGTTACATCAGACAATGTCGATCAACTGCGGGATATCGTCCCCCTCTACCGTGGTGACTATCTGGAGGAGCATGATTATCGCTGGGCTCAAGCCAAAGCGAGAGATCTGAGAAGTAAGTATATAGGACTGGTTATGGATATCGCGGAATGGGACATGAAGCATGGACGGGGCAAGGAAGCGATGGAGCAGTTGAGTGAACTACAGGAACGGGAGCCATATGCCGAAGAAATCTGCCGATTAATGATGAGGGTAAGTGCATCCATGGATGATCAACAAGCCATACTCAGAATATATCATTCATTTACGCTGACCCTGCTTGAGGAACTGGGACATCAACCGGAGCCGGAGACAAGCAGGCTGTATAAAGATTTAACGGCAAAGTAGGCAGAAGTTCAGGCAGGAGGATGAAGCATGAAGTTATTCATACATCGCAAAGATTTGCGCACAGATGACCTGGTCGCATTCGATTATTTACTGCACCAGGATGCAGAGAGTCTGCATGTGCTCATCTATGATCCGTTTCTGCTGCGGCAAGGTCGTGAACAGGAACATAGTGGAGTGAATTTTCTACAGCATGCTGTAGAGCTTGGTAAGCGGTACCGCAAGTCAGGCCGTACGCTGCACATGGCTTATGGCAAACCAGCTGAGGTGATTGATTATATTCTCGATCAGATGCAAGGTCGTATAGATGAAGTTGTAGTTCATCGGGATATGACCCCATATGCAATTGAACGGGACCGTGGAATACGCAAGGTAACCGAGGAACGAGAAGTCACATTTACGCAGCTGACGGATCATCTGCTGATGGATTTGAAGGGATTCGCTGATTTTACGGGCAAGTCCGAGCCATATAAAGTATTTGCTGCCTTCCACCGACGCTGGGTGGAATTCATGAATGAGCATCCTAATCCAGCTTCAACCACTACGGTTGCAGAGGTGAAGGTCAGTGATCAGCAGATAGAATGGCCAGAGACCTTCCAGGTACCACAACAATTGCTGGCGTATGATGTATCTGATTTGAATGATCCTCATCTAATGTTGGATGGATTTTTATCTGATAGAATTGCCGATTACGGCGACCATCGGGATGAATATGAAGCTTATGAACCGAGCCGGCTCAGTTCTTATGTAGCTGTGGGGGCTGTATCCATCCGCAAGATGTACGATGCTGCGAAACGCACGGAGCATTCGGACGAGTGGATCAGACAATTGTGTTTCCGTGACTTCTACCTGTATCGGGCAGTGTATGAGAGTCATTATTTTACATATGAAAAAGTTTATGATCTTTCGGCGCTCAGCGAGGTTCACTTCGAACGATGGTGCAAGGCCGAAACAGGCATTCCGATTATCGACGCAGCGATGACGGAACTGAATGAGACTGGACATATGCCGAATCGGCTTCGTATTCTGACCGCAATGTTTCTTACCAAAAATCTGCAGTGCCCATACACGCTGGGTGAAGCGTATTTCAGACGTAAGCTCCGTGACTATGACAATATTCAAAACCGGGGCAACTGGCTGTGGTGTGCATCACTTGGCGAGAATGCAGCTCCATACTTTCGGGTGAACAATCCGGTGACACAGTCAGAGAAGTATGATCCCCAAGGGGATTATATCCGCAAATGGCTGCCTGACCTGAAGGGTTTGCATAGCAAAGAGATTCATCAGCCTCGCCAGGATGCCATTGTGGATCTGAAAACCTCAAGACAATCGGCTATTGAGATCTATAAACAAATTCTAGCTAGTCGTCAGCATTGAAGTTTACCATTTTCATCCCAGTGAACCAGCAATATTTTGGACAGATACGAAGCAAGCTCGCAGGCCGCGTCATAGCGGTCTTTTTTACATATATAGACATGAAAAGACTGTGAAACATGTTGAATATTTAGGAACTTTTAAGAATTTGGACTACCCATCTTAAGCTTTATGCTTTTTAATAGATAGTGTGCTTATCGTATTAAGTCATCTTAGACATATCAACGAAACATATTAAGGAGAAACGCTAATTATGAGTGAAACAATCAAAAGAGAGCGAATCCCAGAGCTGAATCTCGTACGGGCAATGGCTATCATCGGTGTGCTGTGTGTGCATTCCACTTCATATGCGACGGTAGACATGACGGGTTCAGGGTATTACTGGCTGTACAATTTTATTAATATTTTTATGAAATATGGTACACCAACGTTTATTTTCATGAGCAGTTTTGTACTGTTCTATAACTATTATTCTCGCCCGCTAGATAAGAAGCTGGTCAGCAATTTTTACAAAAAAAGATTTGTTTACATTTTACTACCGTATTTTCTATTTTCATTAATGTATTTTGTTATCCTGCACTTCACGCATTATCAGGGCCGTCCGTTCGGAGAATCAGCAGTAAGCTTCATAACAAAACTGTTCACCGGCAAGGCGTATACGCATCTGTACTTTGTATTTATTAACATGCAATTTTATCTGTTATTCCCGTTGGTATTGTGGCTGCTCAAGAAATATCCCTCAGTTGTCAAATGGTCGGTACCGATTGGGTTACTCATTCAGTGGGCATTTATCGTAAGTAATAAATATGGCTTCCAGGTGCCGAACAAGGGAAGTTGGGCATTCTCGTACTTCTCTTATTTCATGCTGGGTGCATTTATCGGGGTATACTTTCCGAAGATTAAACAATGGTTTGTCATTAGTCGGGAAAATGCAACCAAAGCTCGTGTAGTTTCATGGATTTTGCTGTGGGCGGTATGGATTTTTGCCGGACTCGGCCATGTATACATTTATTATCTGTTGCGCCTGAAAATTGCGACATATAACACGCTGTGGTACGAGTTTTTCTGGAATCTGCATACGTTCGCCTGTGCATTGGTGCTCATTCAGATTGCGTATCTGCTCTATCGTAAAGGGCCATCGCTGATCGTTAAGCCGCTCAATCGGCTTGGGGCATTGTCCTTCGGTATTTATCTGATTCATCCATTCTTCCTGTTGATCTATCGGAATTATCCACCACAAACCGGGGTATCCTGGCTGATTCACCTGTGGTACGCCGGAGGTTTTGGTGTGGCGTTAATCGCATCGTGGATTGTGGTTGGACTCACGGCAAGATTTGTTCCGTTTGCATGGGTAATATTCGGCAATTTGCCAAAACCGAAGCCACGTCTGGTACCACAACAAAACTCGGGACAACTCGACGTTCGTTAAAATATTTATGCTAATACAGGAATAATAAACCGTTTCTTGGTCGACCATTAGGGTTGAGCGGGGAACGGTTTTTTTGATTGCCGATTAGATTCATACATGGGGAACGGATGTTTCTTTTTCATAAGCGAAGGGTAATGAGAAGGCGGAACACATTTTAAATAATTTATAAGTCTAATCTAGGTTTGAATAAAAAATACACACTAACGGAGAGGGCAGAAAAAACCTGAAGAAGCGTAGCGCTCGCCTTTAGCACCGGATTTTACCTTTTAAAAAGGGGATTAAAGAAATCTGGGGGTAACAGCGATCGGAAGGTTGTTCTGCCAGCGTAGTAAAACAGTGTAAATTCATTTATTCAATGGATGTATTGACTTTTAAGAACAGGATTAAGGTGAGAACAATGACAACATGTGAACAATGCGGGAAACCGATGCAAGATATATTGGAATACGTGGAACACATCCTTCACGAATGCGTGGGGCAGACCCAGGAGTACAAGACAAAAGACTATGGGACATCTGGCTATGAGTGTGTTGGCGAGCAGATGTGATACAATAGAAAGAAACCGGATTCATACGGAACCGAGGTGACAACATGGAGATGGGCTCGGCCCCTTTCCGGCAGGAAATGACGGAACATGAAGCGCAACTGACCAAGACATGTATGTATTGCGGGCAAAAGCGACCTTTGTCCGAATTTCGACGAAGAACCGGAAAGCGGGCTGGCCCGGGAGCCAGACGTGGCGCTTGTCGTCACTGTCGTCAGCTCGGTGGACAAGCCGATAACAATAATACCTCACTCCGGCCTACGGATGAGGCGATAAAGAGTCATAAAGGTGCTGCGGCTGCACGGCCTTCTGCATCTGCAAGTCATACAGCAGAACGGATCGTCGATACAGCAAATAGTACGCCTTCTGTTGCTTCTACTTCAGAAAGACACGAGCAGTCTAAGCCGTCCGTAAGTTCATCTTCTTCGATGGAGGGTGAAACGGCTGACTTCGTTGCTTCTTCAACTGTTTCTTCGCCTTCGGGCAACCGCAAGAAGAGGAGAAGGAGGAGAAAGGCGAAGCGCCCAGAACTGCAGTCGGGTAATGAGCAAACGGAGCCGCTCTCCGGAACTGAGGTGGAGAGCGAGAAGGTAGATCAGCCGCAGACGAGGGCTGATCTGCAAGAAAGGGATTCGCAGACGCATACAGCGAATGCTGATCCATCTGCGAAGCGTGCCCGCGCGCGTATAGCCGCTGGCACGGATCGGGCCGCCGAGCAGGAGATTGCGGCGGCCAAAGCTCTGCTGCTAGCCAAGCCGCAAGGCCCGGCAGCAGAGCCAGGGGCTGCGGATCAGCCGACCGCAGCCAAGCGCAAACGCAAGCGGCGCCGCAAACGTGCTGCCGCGCTGCTGTCCGGCGCAGGACAGGCCCGCAGCATAGCTGAGGCCAGTGCGCCGAACCTGAGCGACCGTGGCGATGCCGCGGTCGCCGGACCCCCAGCAGCAGCCGCGCAGCCTGCCGCTGCTGCAAAGCCCGCCCCCGGCCAAGCGCCGGGCACGGCCATGGAGGCTGCGCCTCCTGCACCTGTGCGCCAGCCAGGCTCGCCCGGGTCAAAGCCACGCCCGGCGCGCAAGGAGCGTGCGCCTAAGGCAGGCGGCGAAGACGCAGCCCGTGCCGGATCATCCGGGCAGCGGGCGCCTGCACATTCCAGCCGCAGTCACGGGGCTGGAACGGAAAGCCGTCCCCGCCGTCATACTCCGGCGGTGCCTGTAGCGATTGATCCGGAAGATCCGTCATCGCTTCGGACGAATCGGCAGGGCATGGTGCGCATGCGTGGCAAGACGGACAAAGGGCGGCGCTGGCATCAGGAAGTGGATATGGAGCTGGCGGTCACGTTGGTCAAGGAAAAAGCCGCTGTTGTGGTTAATCGGTACACGATCCGCCGATTGTTTAGCAACAAGGATTTCAAACGGTTTATTTTGACCCGTGATAACTATACCTGCTACTTCTGTGGATCGTATGGAGACACGATTGACCATCTTCTGCCGCGAGCCAAAGGGGGGCATACCACCCCACTTAACTGTGTCTGCGCCTGCAATCTGTGCAACCAGTCCAAAGCAGCGATGGATGCCGAGGAATTCATGCGTTCCGGTATTCCCGAGTGGAATGCTGCGCATCAGGAAGAGCTGAATGAATTGGCAATGCAGGAAGCTCAGCTAGAATAAACGGTTTATGCGAAATACAAATACTGCCCTAGGCTTGTTCACCAATGATTTCAAGCGGGTATCCGATATATAGAGCACACCAAGACTGAACAGGTCCGGGTGTGCTTTTTTTGTTTTTCAGCGCAGCTGGTGAAATTTCTTCAAATTGACAACGGTACAGCGCTCATATGTACGTTATACTGGGGAGAAGTGAGTCGTGAAACTTCACATCCGTTTACCAGATGTATTTTATAATGGGCACCACATCTTTAGTAAATTTGAACTGTATAGATTGGAGGGAAGCAGATGAACCCGGCATCTTTGGACATCATGTCCTATATTACGGAAGAGAATATTCGTTTTTGGCTGGAGAAGTTTCGCTCCCTGGGCCCTTTACCGGCAATTTTGCTTACCTTTATGAAATCGTTCGTGCCCCCGCTGCCTACACTGCTCATTGTTGGGGTTAACGGAGCGGTGTACGGGCTATGGGCAGGATTTTTATATTCATGGATCGGGATGGTACTCGGCTGTACCGTTACGTTCCTGATTGTACGGGAGATTGGGAAATCGGCTTTTGTGGAACGTTGGGCTAATAAACCCCGTGTACAGCGCAGCATGGTATGGATTCGGCGGAATGCGTTCAGTTATGTGTTTTTGTTGAGTATTTTTCCGGTTGGTCCGTTCGTCATTATTAATGTAGCGGCAGGTATTGCGCGGATGAGATTAATGTCCTTCCTGCTTGCGGTGAGTTTTGGCAAAGCCATTATGATCTTCTGTGTGACGTATATCGGTTCCAATGTAGCTCAGTTTATGGAGCACCCTGTGCGATGGGGCGGCGTGTTGTTGTTTATCGCAGTATCCCTTTGGGCAAGTCGGAAGCTGGAGCGGCATTTTACCCGTTCTTCATCCAATCGTGAGGAAATGAATGATCTGAGTCACTCCTCTGGAAAGTCTATTTCGTCGTAAACTTATGATGATACAAATACGTACGTTCGATTTTGTATGGTTTAGTCGGAGATAACCATCGGTTTAGACTGTTTGGAGGGGGATAAGCATGATTGACAATATCTTTGATTTTGATCAGGAGCTGTACCGTATGGATGAGGACGAGCTGCGTTCGTTATTGCGTACGCTCTATCTCAGCGCAGATATGGCAGTCAGTGATCAAGAACATTCTGTTCATTTTGCAACGAAAATACAGTCGATATTTAAGACATTGGATGAGAATCGGAACCGGGAGAAAGCGGAGCAACAGGCATTAAAGGCACAGATACCACGTGAAATTCATATAGCGATTGGTGAATCGCCACTAGGTAGCATTAAGGTTGCGATGGGCAAGGTTCCAGGTCGCTCGGAGCGGCGGTTTTTCTCTATGAATGACTACTATGCCATCGGTCCATTGGGCGATCTGACGAACAAGGCGGATTTACACCGCAGGCACCTCTGGCTACTTGAGAAACTTTATTTGGGTGAGCATGGAAGTTATGCCGTCCAAGGCATGGATAAGCTGCTTCAATTAAACAACATGTTGAGTTCAATTGATGAAGATACGCGAATCACCATTTGGTATGCGAATAATGCTCATGAGAGAACGGGGCTTTTATATGCCATGCATTTGCTACGTAAAAGGCTGGGGCCTATCTATTTGATCGATACCGGTGCATTATATCAGGAATTATTCAAACTTTCTGAAGTTCAGTATGATGTTCCTAGAACAGGTGAAATTTTTTCTGAGAAGTTGTTATCGATGTGGCAACACTGTGTGAATGCTGAACCGTTGTCTGTGGAGGAACGAAAACACATGGAGCAAGAGTGGGTGAATCTGGCTGTACAGCCAGGACTTCTGCGATTAATGAAGGATGGCCAGATTCAGAGCGTGCCCGAAGACGCGATTGATGAGTACATTATGCAGAAGGCTAGAGAGGTCACGTTAACGAGACAGCCTGGCGAGTTTATAAAATCAGCCCGCGTCGTAGGTGAGGTGCTGGGCCATCTTGAACAAGCTGTCGGAGACGCATTCATTGAATACCGTGTTCGACAGTTGATCATAAAGGGACGGCTTGAGATGGAAGGGAAGCCACATGCCATGCGATTCTACAGTGTGAGGCTCCCCCAGTAACCGAAATGGACTGTTCCCGGTAGTTTTTTTATCCCGGAGCAGTCCATTTATTCTTTCATGTCTTATTCTGATTCCATAACTCCAATAGTGGCCCCTCTTGCCCATAGACTGGATCTGTATCCGGGATGGGAACCTCCTGAATTTCACGCAGAACTTTGGGACGCTCCCCCGGTTCACCCGTTCGGGTATTATAGCTCATGCCACCTGGATAGGCCCCTGCAATGCGGAAATCACGGCTCGCACTCAGCCGCTTATGTCCGGTTCCCGCAGGTAATACGACCACATCTCCTGCATGAAGACGCACAACCTTTCCATGTTGCCCACCAAGAATGAGCTCAACCCAGCCACTAACCACTGCAAGTACTTCATGAGCATTGCTGTGAAAATGATGATAATCAAACACACCGTTAATCCAGCTGTTTCCCCATCCATTTTGGTTCAGTAACGACTCTGCACGAGCGGAATTTGTTGCCCAAATTCCTTTATACAGAAGTACAGGCAGAATCGGATGATTGGGGATCACACCATCGTCCTGAAATAACATCGTTTGTACATTGTTGATGGCCTCTTTCATCGTAAATATCACCTCTCTATGGCATTACCCGTTTATTTCTGGTGAAGAACAAAAAACAATTGTAAAATGATACAAAATGTATCGCTATAAGGTTATAATCAGAACATAGACTCTCTTCAGTAACTTGTTGTATTAATCCAAGGGGGAATGTGCTTGAATATTGTCATTACAGGGGCTTCTGGATTTGTAGGATTTAACCTTTCTCAGTATTTGGCGGAAAAAGGACATCGAATCACCCTGGTGGACCAGGATGATTATTGTCAGAGGCTTGTTCACAGCTCTCCACTTCATGAGATGGCCTTTATCTGTTGTGATCTCGCGAAGGACAGATTCAGCTTGCCGCACGAAACAGACTATATTATTCATCTGGCAGCGATGCCACACGTAGATTATTCGTATCATCACCCCGGAGAAGTGTTTCGTAACAACACCCTCAGTACACAGGCCATTCTGCAATACGCTTCCGATCACCATATTCCCGTGGTGCTGGCTTCATCTGTTGAGGTATACGGAGGGAAGATGGGCAGAGTGTATCATGAATCCGATGAATATGCTCCGGTATCCCCTTACTCCGCTTCCAAAGTAGCCTGTGAGATGCTCGCACGATCCTACGCTCAATGTTACCAGCTTCCTATAAAAATATTTCGTTTAACCAATCTTTATGGACCTTGGCAGTTGCCGGACCGGATTATCCCGCGTAATTTTGGCCGAATGATGGACAGCCTTCCTCTGGATATTCAGGGATCAGCTGTACGTGATTTTTTGTATGTAGATGATGCGCTGCGAGCGATTGAACAGATTATGCTGAATGGACAAGATCAGCAGATCTATAACATTTCGACAGGGCAAGGAACAACCATGCAAGAGATCGGAGATCTTTTGCACCAATTGCATACTTCTAATGGAACGGCGGAGATTCGGGAGCAGGAGCCCACCCAGTCCAGAGGTTCGAGTCTGGTCGTTCACTCGGGAAAATTACGATCAGAGACCGGATGGTTTCCCCAGACGACGCTGGAGCAGGGACTGGAGCAGACCTTTCGATGGTATCAGGAACATCCCGAATGGGTAAGACAATTCAGCCGTGAATACCACACGACAAGAGAAGCACGCAGCTTTATTATCGATATGGCGAGATATGCAGTTCCGGCTATCTAACCAGGGCAAAAAAAGCCAGGGAAGGGTGTAGTGAATAACACCTTCCTTGGCTTTTTTGCGCCCCCGTCGAATCCCGGCTTTCAACCGGTATGGACGGTCGGGCAATGATCCTATATTTACTGCACGAATTGTCGTGCGTGTTCACGTTTAACAAATGGATCTAGTGATGTTTTTTTACATCAGCAATTTTGTCCTGCACAGCACCTTTGGCTTTGTCTTTCTTGCCCTCAGCCTGAAGGGATCTGTTGTTAGTCGCATTACCGATCTGATCTTTCACTTCGCCTTTGGCCTTGTTTACGCCTGCTTTGATTTTATCGCTAGTTGAATTACTCATATCGAACATCTCCTTCGTTTCTGGTGTAGTCCTTATTAACCGGGATGCCCGTATTCTAAACGTTGCTATTGTGATAAGGGCAGAAATTTGTTCTGGATATTCTGTCAGAAATGATCAGTACGAAGAGTCAGTATAAGTATAGGCATTGCATAACCGCGTGCTTCATTAAAGAAATGAGAGGATGTTATGATATGAGCAATTATATTGGAAATGGTGCATATTGCTACGCTAATTCAGCTTCAATGCTGCTGTCGTCCATTGGAGAAAAGGTAGACCCCGGTCTGCTTGAAGCAGTCGGTGGCTTTTCACTAGGGGCCTTTCGAACGCAGGAAGATATGCTTTTTTTTGATAACTGTACCTCTAGTCCTGATCTGGCCATCAGCAAAGCGATGAGCATTCTGGGATTTAGTGTGCGCGAAAGTGTGCAATCACCGGGTACAGAGATGCCTGTAGATGAGCTAAGAGAGGCTTTGAAGCAGGGTCCTGTGATGATGGGTCCGCTGGATATGGGCAAACTCGTCTACAATCCCAACTCTCCCAACCTGGGTGGTTGCGATCATTATGTAGTGGCGTTGAGCATGGAGGGCGATGAAATATGCCTGCATGACCCGGCTGGATTCCCAAATGTCTTCCTAACACTGGATAAACTTGAGGAAGCATGGAAGTCTGAATTCCCGTGGAGCAGCGGTGTGTATCGACGATGGTTGAGTCCTGAACGCATTGAACAGCCTAATCTGGAGGAGATTAACCGCCGCGCTTTTACTTGGTTCAAATCAACGCTTACAGAACAGATCCATGATATTGCTGCACAGGAAGGACGAACAGGAGCTTCAGCGATTCTTCATAAGGCGGAACAGGTTCGTGCTGGAGCAATCGATGGTAATGAGTGGGCTCATTATGTGTATTTTGCTCTGCCAGTAGGCGCGCGTCGTGCCCATGATTATGGGTCATTTTTTAAAACAATCCATCCTGACCTTTCTGCTTTGAAATACGCACAATCCCGCCAATTCGGGGAATGCCAATCCCGTCTTGTCTCCCGGAACTGGGAGGCTGCTGCGACAATCATGGTGGCACTCGCGGAGACGGAAGCCATGATCGAAGCTGCTATTTTGAAGATGGAATAATGTAATTGTAAGTGAAGCAAGGCTATGAGAAGGGGAGATACACATGGATGAATTAGCTGACAATCGCCATATCAGGCCAGGGGAAGATGAGACATTCGAGAATCGGCAAAAGGAGTCGGATGTCGCGCTTATCCAACGAGCCCAAACTGGGGATACAGAGGCTTTTGGTGAATTGATTCACCGTTACCGTGGGCAATTGTTCCGTTATGTGCGAGCACTTACACATGATTCTTATCTCGCAGAAGATATTTTACAGGATGGGCTTATTCGGGCGTTCATTCATATGGGGCAGCTTCAGAATGCCGAGCGTTTCATGGCTTGGATGCAGCGCATTGTGCGTAATCAGGCGTACTCACATATGCAACGCCGAGAGCAGCAGCGTGAACAACATTTTTCTTCTTTCCTTGCATTTGGAGCCGATGATCTCTCATGGAGCGATCAAGACTCGCTCGACATGACGCTGAACCATCTTTTGAATGACACCGAACGGATATCGCAGGAAACAGGCTATGATCCGTATCAAGCTGTTGCTCAGCAGGAAATGAGGAATAATCTCTACAAGCTGCTGGGATGTCTGAATTTAAGAGAGCAGCAGGTCTTCACATCGTATTGGATGGAGCAGCTGTCACCGCAAGAAATTGCCTGTAAATTCAATCTGACAAGTGCCAATGCGTATCAAATTCTGTCCCGTTCACGTAAAAAAGTGTCGCAGCTTCATATTCATTTATCCGTAGAAGAAATGCTGGCAGAGTGGAATTCACTCGGGCAAAATCGAGTGATTCTGGAGGAACCCCTTTCGTTTCGGGCTCCCCAAACCTGGAACTCGGCAGCAGCATCCATTCACGAGATGTTAGGTTATATCGGTTCATCTCCATCTCTCCCCATGGTTATGGGGATGAGTGGACTTTCTTTTCGTCTGACCATCCTGCCTCAGGACATACATATCGCTGGACCCACCGCCTATAACTTCAAAGAGGTACTTATCAGAGGATTGCACCATATGGGTTATCGTTCCCATGCGGTTGAGGCTTTGGCGAGCGAAGCGGGACTCAATGCCAATCTGATCGATCCTTCGATGCTAGAGGAGAAAGCGAAGGGGAAAAGGTTGCTAAATCCAAGGCTTGTTCGGGCCCTCTCCTTGATTCGTTACTCCATTCATAGGGGAATTCCGGCCGTAGTATGGGACCTGAATATTCCCGAATTCGGATTGATTTATGGCTATGATGATGCAGCCCGGACCCTGTACGGTACAGATTTCATTAAATCAGTGACAATTCCCTATGATCATGTGGGCCGGGGGGTGAATCAGGAAGTATTTGTACTGGCAGCGGAATCAGATGGCATGATACGAGAAATGAACTTGCGCGCGGCACTGACAGATGTTTTGGCTCATTATCGTGGGGAGGACCCGTATACCTTGTCGAACACAGTCAGTGGTCTGGCTGCTTATGCGGTCTGGAGAGAAGCCCTAGAATACAGAAGGGTAGAACCGAACGGTCACGCTTATAACATTGCGGTTTTGAGGGATGCAAGACGTTATGCAAGTGAGTTTTTCAGGGAACTTTGTCTGAAGTGGGCTTCGATTCCCCGCTATTCCAGCTTGATTCCATTCTGTCTTCAGGCGGAAGAGTTATATCGAAACATGTCCCAAAGGTTAAACGTGCTCAAACAGTGTTTTCCTTTTCCTGAAGGCGGAAAGCCAAACGAGAAGCTTCAGGTCGATCAAGCTATCTCGATACTTCTGGAGGTGGAGGAATTAGAGCGAGCTGCTGTCGTTGCAATAAAAGCGTTGCTTGAAGAAATGGATCAGCATTCCCCAGAAATCGTTATGGTGTGGCCGAAATGTAACGATTAGATCTGGCGAACAGTGAAAGAAATATCAGGAGGCAGGACGATCCGTCAGGCCTTCTTTCTGTCTTTTTTGCTTTCGTGCCAGGATAGGTTCATACTTGAACAAGAAATGATGTCATTTCAGGAATAAGGCTGCACCCCTAGCTGCATAATAACGACAGTGACCAATTTCGTTGCATGAAATTCATGGTTTTGGAAAACAATTCCTGAAAAATTCAGTTGAAAAAATCCTTCCTTGTGTACATATCGCACATATGGTCATATGTGATCTTGTCTTCCTACCACATGTGGTAGGATTACGGATCTGGGACAGGAGAATAATCGATTTTAATCCGACCACAATGCTTGACAAAAAAATCGATTTTGTTACAATGTTCACAATATCTTCACAAGTGTAAAAAATTTCTTTTTCATGTTCATGTGTAAGAGGTGTAATATAGGGGTATAGAGTTCGGTTTCGGCCTGCTTGTCGTTTTGCGTCAACACATGTTGTCCGCAATAGACCCAAGATACAATACACGATGTGGGAACGGCCCTTGGGCTATGCTCATTCTATTGTGTGAAATTTGGTACATTTAGTTGTATTGGATGTATTTGTGGTTCGGCTCTGCTTGACAGGCATCATGAAAGTCGCGGACTTCTATCCCAAAGTAAAGGAGGACTTTCTCTTATGTCACAATCGCCTACTCAACAAGAGGTGCCGGTTACAGAAGGTGCCGACGTTTCCCAACGCCAGTCCTTGGACGTACTGGATCAATTGATGAAGCCTGAGGTACAGGAGTCTCTGACCGTTCTGGTGGAGAACTTGCCTAAACTGGCTGAAATGGTCACTGCTATGACCAAAGCTTATGACTTTGCACAAAGCGTAGCTACAGACAAAGTTCTGATCAGCGACACAATGAGCGCAATGGGCGAGTTTGCTAAACCTGTTGTAGACAAAGCTAAAGGTGTAGCTTCTGCTGCCATCGAAGCAAGTGATCGTGCGCAAGCCGAGCAAACTTCGGTTGGTTTGTTCGCTATGCTCAAAATGCTTAAAGATCCAAACGTACAACAAACGCTTCGTTTTGCTCAATCATTCCTGAGCATCCTGAACGAGCGTCAACAACAGCAACGTTAAGATTAGAAGAACGGAGGATGGATATGTCGAAGCAAATTTTGATCTTGGGCGGAGGTTACGGTGGTCTGTTGACTGCGCTGACTGCGCGTCAATACCTGACACCGGAAGAAGCGACTATTACAGTCGTGAACCGTTACCCTACGCACCAAATTATTACGGAACTGCACCGTCTTGCAGCAGGAAGCATTGCTGAAAAAGCAGTTGCCCTTCCACTCGAAAAATTGCTGAGTGGTAAAAATGTGAACTTGAAAATCGATACGGTGGATACAATCAAGCCGGACGAGAAAAAAGTTCTCATGACTAGCGGTTCTACTTACTCTTACGATGCACTCGTTGTTGCCTTGGGCAGTGAAACGGCATTCTTCGGAATTCCGGGATTGCAGGAGTACAGCTTCACGCTGAAATCCGTTAGCGATGCTAACCGCATTCGTGCACACGTGGAAGCTCGTTTGGATGCTTACAAACAATCCGGCAACAAAGCAGACGCTACGTTTGTTATCGGTGGCGGTGGTTTGACAGGTATCGAGCTTGTTGGTGAATTCGCTGACCTTCTTCCGGCTGTATGCCAAGAAAAAGGTATCGACTTCAAAGAAGTTTCCCTGTACACGGTTGAAGCAGGTCCTTCCATCCTGGCAGGATTCCCGCCAGAACTGGTTGAGCGTGCAAAAGCGAGTCTAGAAAAACGTGGCGTTAACTTCATCGTTGGCGTAGCGATTACCGAAATGAAAGAAAATGAAGTTCTGCTGAAAGACGGAAGCTCAATCCCTACGAACACACTCGTATGGACAGGTGGCGTTCAAGGTAATGCAGTTGTTGCCAACAGCGGAATTGAAGTGGATCGTGGCCGTGCGAAAGTTACGGAAGTACTGCAATCCACATCCCATAAAGACGTGTTTGTTGCTGGTGACAGCGCAGTGGTCTTCCCTAGCGAAGGCGCTCGTCCATACCCTCCAACAGCACAATTGGCTTGGCAAATGGGTGAAACTATTGGTCACAACTTGGGCGTAATGTTCAAAGGTGGCGCAATGGAATCCTTCACACCAGTATTCTCCGGTACACTGGGAAGTCTGGGTCGTAAGGATGCTGTCGGCATGATCGGTGGCAACCAGACTCGTCTGAAAGGTCTGCCAGCAACCATGATGAAAGAAGCAAGTAACATCCGTTACCTTGCTCATATTCACGGTTTGTTTGCACTGGCTTACTAATACCTGTACGCCATGCAGCAGAAAGGTACCCCTCTTGGGGTGCCTTTTTTTATTTTTAACCAGCAAGGGTTTGGCATAGGGGCTAAGTTCCTTGAAGTGATATATAGGAGTGTATTCGTTGTTATCAGAGATGTTGAAGAAAAAAGTGCTCGGTATAAACCGTATAGGGTGTATGGTATATTAAAGGGAAGACGTGTTATCCGCATCACACCAGATGCGCTGAACGGTAGTAATACATAGCAGCCGGCGCTTAGAAGCGTCGGCTTTCGTTTAAATTAAAGACAAGTCTGTTTTATAAAAAAAGCTAGCTTATAAAAGGAAAACCGAGAGGAGAATGACATATGAACGTATTAGTCATTGGAGCGAACGGACAAATCGGCAAATTTCTGGTGCAGCAACTGGCACAGGAAGGGAAACATCAAGTCACCGCGATGATTCGCAAACCGGAGCAGGCAGATGCACTGAAGCAGTTTGGTGCCAATGTGGTGATTGGCGATTTGGAAGGCAGCGTGGATGATCTGGCCGAGGCAATGAAAGATCACAATGCCATTGTGTTTACAGCGGGTTCCGGTGGATCTACGGGCGAAGACAAAACATTGCTCATTGATCTCGATGGTGCGGTGAAAACAATGGAGGCGGCACAGCAGCAGGGAATTACCAGATATATTTTGGTCAGTGCGTTTGGGGCAGATCAGCGGGAGAAGTGGTCCGACGCCATTAAGCCGTATTACGTGGCGAAGCATTATGCCGATCGGGCGTTGTTCGCAAGTGATCTGAATTACACCATTATCCGTCCAGGTGGTTTGAAAAATGAGCCGGGTACCGGCAAAATCTCTGTAGGAACAGATCTGAAACCGGGAAGTATTCCACGTGAAGATGTGGCTCGTGTAATCGCTGCTTCCCTCCAGGAGGAGAAGACGTATCGAATGGCTTTTGATCTGATCGCCGGGGATGAATTGGTAGAGGATGCCTTAGGTAAATTGTAATTCGTATTGTAATATAACGGGAGTATGGAATGACGGAATGAGGGGGAGCTTTGCATGAAGGAAGCCGTGCTGGTGATCGAGGATGAGCCCAAAATTGCACGCCTGCTTGAACTGGAACTACAGTATGAGGGATATCAGGTGGGCAAGGCTGGCAGCGGAACGGAAGGGCTGGAGATGTATGGGGACGGGCAATGGGATCTAATTCTGCTGGATATTATGCTGCCGGGTCTGAGTGGTATTGAAGTGCTGCGGCGCATACGTGCCAAAGATGCGACCGTGCCCATTCTGATGCTCACAGCCAAAGACTCTGTGGAAGACAAAGTCTCCGGACTCGATCTGGGGGCCAATGACTATATTACAAAACCGTTCCGCATCGAAGAACTGCTCGCGAGAGTGCGTGCTGCACTGCGCCTGAGTGCTGCATCGGCTGCTGCCCATTCTTCCTCTTCGGTTCCACGGGACACGGCGCAATCATCAGATCACACGGCGGAGAGTGAGACAGGCTGGCTCACCGCAGGTGGATTGAAGCTGAATGAAGGAACCCGTGAGGTATCCAGGGATGGTCAATCGATTGAGCTTACCCCGCGTGAGTTCGATCTATTGGTGTATCTGCTGCAAAACCAGCGCCAGGTGCTGAGCCGGGATCAGATTGTTCAGGCCGTCTGGGGATACGATTATTATGGAGATACCAATGTGGTGGATGTGTATATCCGTTATGTGCGCAAAAAGGTCGATAACGGATTCACACCACCCTTAATACATACCGTTCGGGGTGTTGGTTACGTCCTGAAGGAGCAAGTATGAGCCTGCGCAGCAAAATCTACGGATACTCGTCCGTATTGTTCGCCGTGCTGCTGATTGCCGTCAATCTGTCGGTGTATATCGTGTTTGAACGGATGTCGATCGATAACGAGATCAAGCGGGTAGAGGCTGAGGCCGAGTCTGTTGTAAAAGGAGTGCGCCAGTCTGCCGGCTCCATTCCGCCGGACGACTTGCTCCGGGCCTACGCGCCGCTGGACGGCATGCTGCGGATCGTCAATGAAGACGGCACCAGCTCCCCGCCGGTGACGACATCGGCTGAGGAGCAGCTGAGCAAGCTGTCCTACAAGTACGAAAGTCAGAAGAAGTCCGAGTATATCCAAGTGGGGCAGATCGGTTATGTCTGGGTGTCTGTGCCCGTGATCTGGCCGGATGGTGAAGTGGTGAATCTACAAGTCACCGAGAGCATAGAGGATACCGAGAATCGCCTGTCTGTGCTTCGTACAGTTCTTGTTGCCGTGACCATCATCGCGCTGATTCCGGCCATCATCTCCAGCCGTATTCTGGCGAACCGGATGACACGGCCGATCCAGCAGATGACACGTACGATGAGTGATATCCAGTCAAGCGGCCAGTTCAAGCGACTTCCGCTCGATGAAAAATCGAAGGATGAGCTGAAAACGATGGGGCAGACGTTTAACCGCATGATGGATCTGCTGGAATCCAACTTCGAGCGGCAGGAGCGCTTTGTTTCTGATGCTTCTCATGAACTGAAAACACCACTTACCATCATTGAAAGTTATGCCAGTCTGCTGCAACGACGAGGTAAGGATCGACCCGAAGTATTCGACGAGGCAGTAGAAGCCATTCTGTCCGAATCTGTGCGTATGCGGGAGATGACCGAGCAGCTGCTATTGCTGGCAAAGCAGCCAGAGCAGTGGAATGTACAGCTGGAGCGGGTGGATATCACCCAACTTGCGCTGGATTCCACACGTGCATTTTGCGAAGCCTATCATCGGGAAGTTCACTGCGATGACCCAGGCAGGATATGGGCGATTAGCGATGTGAGCAAGTTGAAGCAGCTGCTTTTTATTTTGCTGGACAATGCTCGTAAGTATAGTGAGGATGCCATTGAAGTCCGGCTGGAGGCAAAGGGGCAGGAATGTCGGATACGTATTGTGGATAAGGGGATCGGCATGCGGGAAGAGGAACTGTCCAAGGTGTTTGACCGTTTCTATCGTGTTGATCAGGCCAGAACACGCAGCGGGGGAGCAAGTGGTTCAGGCTTGGGACTGTCCCTGGCCAAAGATATCGCAGAAGCCGTGGGCGCACGTATTGAATTGAACAGCACCGAGGGCAGAGGAACCGAGGCTTCGATT
The DNA here is from genome assembly GCF_900221055.1 of Paenibacillus sp. RU5M. Classification (NCBI taxonomy): domain Bacteria; kingdom Bacillati; phylum Bacillota; class Bacilli; order Caryophanales; family Paenibacillaceae; genus Paenibacillus; species Paenibacillus sp. RU5M. Next base: position 59,898 of record NZ_OBQM01000004.1, read on the forward strand.
ATTTTGCCCACATCCGTACAGAACGGATCGCTCTCATGAAAATCTCATTCTTCTCTTATATACTGGTAACACAGTACGATTAGGGATCACAAGAGAGTGCGTAAGGGAGGGAACATGATGGAAGAGCATGAGGGGCGTCCGGAAATGAAACGGGAAGAACAACAGCGCAAAGGATGGGCGAAGCCAAGACGTTCATTTTGGTGGGGTGCGGGATTCCTGGCTCTTCTTGTCGTTATAGCGATCATGTGGTGGAGGCCGTGGCAATCAGACCGCGTGATGTTAACAGCAGATGCAGCGGCCCAATCGGTCTTGAATCAATATCCTGGAGAAATCGTAAATTCCACGTTGAAGGACGGAACCTACATCATGCAGCTCCGCTCTGAAACCGGACTGTATGACGTACAAGTTGATGCGGTTACGGCGACCGTGAATTCCATTAAACGGCTGGAGTCCAACCCGCAAGCCGAGGAGAAGACGTTATGGAGTCGGGAACAGATCAAGACGGAATTGCTGAAACAAACGGATGCCGAACTGGTGTCGCTTGAACTCGTCGAGCAGCAGGGAAGTCCGGTGTATTTGGCGTTATTCAAGATGAAGGACAATACTCGGGAGCAATGGACCATTGATCCGTATACTGGAGTGAAACAGTCTTCAAAGACGCTGGAAGCCTCTTCACCCGACCCGACGACAGGGGAAGGCACCAAGACTTCATTTCTGAGCGAGAAAGAAGCAGAGCAGAAGGCACTGGCTAAGGTTCCTGGTGAAGTGGATGATATCGAACTGCGTGGAACGAATAGTGGCAATCCGTATTATCTGGTTGAAATTGACCTGGATGACGGTCGTGAGGCCATTGTACAGGTAAATGCCATTTCGGGCGCGATTCGTTCGGTCACTTGGGATGAAGACGAAGATTAAAGGTATGGAAGCCATTCTGTGAGGTTCTCACTCATTTTCTCATCAAATTCTAATCTAACTCTCGCTGAACTCTCATCCGTACAGGTTAATCTATAACTGTAGACGAGAACGAGAACAACAACGAGGAGATGAATGATGATGATGAACAAACATAAACTATGGATTGGCAGCTTGTCGGCAGCGGTGTTGCTCGGAGGATCAGCCGCTCTGGCTAGTGGGAGTGTAAATGGACAATCGGTACAGCCTACGCAAACGTCCACTACACAATCAGTAACACAAACCCAGAACAACACAGGTACATTGCTGACGGTCGCACAGGCCAAAGAAGCAGCCTTGAAAGCAACGGATGGCAAAGTGGATGATGTGGATCTGGAGCGCAGAAACGGCCAAACGTTCTATGAAGTTGAAATCGACAAAAAAGGTAGTAATGACGTTGTTGTTCGTTTGGATGCCTACACAGGTAAAATCCTTGCAGTAGTCGATGATAAAGATTACGATGACGACGATGATTATAATGGGACTGTGGCAGGTACTACTTCTTCCAATCAAGCTGCTTCAAAACAGGTTAAACTGACAGAGGCACAAGCTTCGAACATTGCCTTGAAACAGGTGACAAGCGGAAAAGTAACCGAAATCGAACTGGATCATGATAACGGCCGTTATGTCTATGAAGTGGAACTGAGAACAGCAAATGGCGAAGCCGATGTAGACGTCGATGCCAATACAGGCAAAGTGCTGTCGGTTGACCAGGATTTTGACGACGAAGATTAAGAAATAACGTATATTATAGGGATTTGGCTTGTGTATAAGAGAGGACGCTTCGGATGAAGCGTCTTTTTGCTGCTCACTCCATAAGTTCAGTGTGTAATCGTACATGTTCCGCCGTATTGTTCACTATTCGAGCAGGGGGATGGCGGATACAATCGTAATCAGGAGGTGAGTGCCGAGCCAGTCTGAGAAGCAGGTAATCTTAGAAATGCATCATCGATCGGAGGAAGAAGAGACGTATCGATTTTATTGTAAGCGCTTTATAAACGGATTACGGAGGTGTGTTTTTCTATGAATGAGGGTTGGTTCAAAAAGAAAACAAATTCACATCGTTTCACTCGTCGTCTATGTTATCTACTTGCTCTAATCTTGGCGCTACAATCGCTAGGCATGCTGGTCGCTCCAGGACAACAGGCTTCCGCTGCTCCACTCAGTGTAACCAACGGGGTACAGTTCAAGGATACGAACGGCAATGTCATTCATGCCCATGGGGGCGGGATGATTAAGGCTAACGGATACTATTACTGGTTTGGGGAGAATCGCAACCCTAATGGAACGTTCAAGGCGGTTTCCGTATATCGTTCAGCAGATTTGAAAAACTGGGAGTATCGCAATGATGTGCTCACCAGCAGCTCGGCTGCCGAGTTGAACATTTCCAACATCGAACGCCCGAAGGTCATCTATAACAGTGCAACAGGCAAGTATGTTCTTTGGATGCATAAGGAAAACGGGGTTGACTACGGTGAAGCCAGAGTGGCGGTAGCGACCTCAAGTACAGTGGATGGCAATTATACGTATGTAGGCAGCTATCGGCCGCTTGGCTATGATTCGAGAGACATGACAGTTTACAACGACAACGGAACAGCTTATCTCATCTCAGCGACCAAAGTGAATGCCGACCTGAATATCTACAAGCTGACTCCAGATTTTCTCGGTGTGGAATCGCTCGTAACGACGCTGTGGCCGGGTCAATATCGTGAGGCACCTGCCATGTTCAAAAAGGGTGGCGTCTACTTCCTGATCACATCCGGGGCTACGGGATGGAATCCGAATCAGGCCAAATATGCGACCGCTACCAGCATAACTGGCACATGGAGCGGCCTGAGCAACTTTGGAGATAGTACAACCTATGGTTCCCAATCGACCTACGTGCTTCCGGTGGAAGGCTCACAGACAACATCCTATCTTTATATGGGTGATCGCTGGGCTGGCGCCTGGAGCGGACCAGTGCAGGATTCTAAGTATGTGTGGCTGCCGTTGTCTTTCCCAAGTGCAACCAGTCTGGCGATGAACTGGGCAAGCACGGTTACCATTGATGCAGCCACGGGTTCCGTAACCGGAGTGGATACACCCGATGTATGGGACCCGAATGCTTCGTATCAGTTGATTAGTCGCAAAAGCAATAAATTGCTTCATGTCATCGGTGGTTCTGCGGATAACGGTGCCGATCTGGAGCAGCGGGCAGACGGCGGAACGACCAGCCAGCAGTGGCAGATCACGGATGCGGGTGGCGGTTATGTCAAAATCATCAATCGTTCCAGCGGCAAGCTAATCGGTGTAGAGAATGGCTCTACAGCAGATGGAGCTGTTATTGAACAATGGAGCGATGGCGGCTGGGCCAGTCAGCAATGGCAGTTGATTAGTGTCGGCGGTGGTTATTATAAATTGAAAAACCGCAGCACAGGCAAGGTGCTTGATATTTCGGGACAATCCCTGGCAGACGGGGCTGCTGCAATTCAGTGGACCGATAATGGCGGTACGAATCAACACTTCCAGATTGTTAAGGTGCAATAAGGATTTATTTTAAGGTGAGAGGTGATTCATCGAGAAGATCATGCGAAACCCTTGTCCCGCACCTATAGGTGGGACAAGGGTTTTGTGATGTTTTCACTCCTGTTACGTGAATATTAGTGCTGAGATGATGTTCAGAGGATTTATCATGTTGCGATGTATTTCCGATCATTACTATCCCAATCTGTGGTAAACTAGTAGAATTGTAGAAATAGTAGAGACAGGGGCTGGATAACGAAGTGAGTGAAAAACAGGTACTGTCAATTGAAGGCTTGCGTATGCGGTATAACGGTCGTTATGTGCTCAATGGGATTGATCTGGAAGTGAATCGGGGCGAGATGATTGGATATATTGGTCCGAACGGTGCGGGTAAAAGCACGACGGTCAAGATTTTGCTTGGGCTAGTTGAGGGATATGTGGGTACGGTCCGCATCTTTGGCAAGGATATCGCGGATGGTGACGCGGAATATAAGCGAAGAATCGGTTATGTACCGGAAGTCGCGGAGCTATACGAGCAATTAACCCCGGCAGAGTATCTGACCTTTATAGGAGAATTGTACGGGTTGTCCTATGAAGATGCCGATTATAAGGCGAAGCAGTTGATGGATTGTTTTGGACTGGAAAAATCATATCATTCCCGCATTGCTTCCTTCTCCAAAGGCATGCGTCAGAAAGTGCTGCTGATCTCCGCGCTGCTGCATGACCCGGATCTGTTGTTCCTGGATGAACCACTCAGCGGACTAGACGCTAACAGTGTGATGGTGGTAAAAGAGATTTTGACACAGCTGTCGGCCAAGGGCACAACGATATTCTATTCGTCACATATCATGGATGTGGTGGAGAAGATCAGCAGCCGAATCGTTCTGATTGCCGAAGGACGTGTGATGGCGGATGGTACGTTCAGGCAGCTCCAGCAGCAATCCATGGAAGGCTCACTGGAGGAAGTATTCAATCAACTGACGGGCTTCAATGAGCATCGGGCAATTGCAGAACGTTTTGTGTCCATCTTGCAGGAGGTGTACTGATATGGCGGAATCCTCCGACTTCCGCACGCTGAAGATTCTGGATCGTTTTCGGCCGATCATCGCCAGAACAGGAGCGGATTATGACGTACTGCGTTTGATTCTACGGGTGAAGTTCCAGATGGATCAGCGGAGGGTACCGACGGTATTGTCTGCACGAAATGGAAATAAGGAGCAGAAAGAAGGCAATCTGTATCTGCGTTCCCTCTGGTTATACGCACTGATGGGGCTGATTATGGTTCCGTTTGTTGTCTGGGATACGGGACACTTTATGCTCCAGATGGGTCTAGTGACCGCCATGCTGATGTTTATGATCATGACCTCCATGATCTCCGACTTTTCTTCGGTACTGCTCGATATTCGGGATCGTAATATCATCATGACCAAGCCGGTAAATGGACGCACTGTTGGCTTGGCTCGTGCCATTCACGCAGGGGTTTATTTGTTCCTCCTGACAGGCTCTCTGACGGCTGCACCGCTGGTAGCCGGATTGATTGCCCACGGGATCGGCTTTTTCCTGCTTTTTCTGGTGGAACTGGTGCTGATTAATATGTTAATTCTGGTGACCACGTCCCTGATCTATCTATTCATGATGAAGTTTCTGGATGGCGAGAAACTTAAGGACATGATCAATATGATGCAAATCCTGCTTTCCATCGGGATTGCCGTAGGTTATCAGCTGGTCATACGTTCGTTCAGCATCATCGACTTTAATATGGTGTTCACACCTGCCTGGTGGCAGTTACTGCTGCCTCCGGTATGGTATGCAGCGGCATTTGAGTTGCTGTTCGGCGGCGGGGGAGATGCCTGGCTGTATACTTTCTCAGCGCTTGCTGTGATCGTTCCAATGGTCAGTCTGTTGGTGTACGTGAAGCTGATGCCTTCCTTCGAATTGTATTTGGAGAAAATGGCACACGCAGGTCAGGCCTCTGGACGAAGACGTGGGAATTGGGATCGCATCATGGCGAAGGTATTCTCCCGTTCCAGAGAAGAGCAGGCGTGCTTTCGTTTGTCTGCCAGTATGATGCGAAGTGAAAGGGAGTTCAAGCTGAAGGTATACCCGTCGATGGGGTTATCTTTTGTATTGCCCTATGTATTCTGGTTCACCCAATTGCAGAGTTCTTCGTGGGCAGAATTTAGGGAAAGCTCCTTCTTTTACACACTATATATTGTGCTCTTGCTGATTGTGTCTGTTGTGACCATGCTGAAGTATTCCGGACAATACAAGGCGTTTTGGACCTTCCGGGCAGCCCCTCTGGCCAATGAGAATGTGCTATATAGTGGAGCGCTAAAAGCTTTCTTATGCAACATGTTCTTACCCGTATTTATATTGAACGCCATTGTATTTGTGTGGACCTTTGGGTTAAGAATTCTTCCTGATCTGATCGTAATATTTTTGGTGGCAACTGCACTTATTCCGCTGTCTGGAAAGTTGTTGATGCGAAAACCGCCGTTCTCCCAATCCTTTAGTGTGGCCGGGCAAAGTGACGGCTGGCTCGTCTTTGCCTTCTTTCCGCTCATGGCACTGTTATGGGGACTGCATGTATTTATCCGCACGATACCAGCGGGCATCTGGATCTATGTAGCACTACTGGTTTCGATCAATATGCTGTTCTGGACGATGCTGCATCGAGTGAAGCGGGCTTCTGTAACGGTTGAAGGTTAAGGCGGGCGGTAGTCGGTTGAGGATGAATGTGAAGTTTAGTAGATGGAATCCTGAAGAAAAGTTGATTGAAGCCAATCCGGTGTTGATGAATCGGATTGGCTTTTTTACGTTTTTTCTAATTCTTTACGTGATGCACTGATTTTTAACTGCGGAGAAAATGATATGGCGAACTGTAACAGTGATCTCGATTCTGGAATAATTAACGAGCCACTAGTAAATATGCAAAATCGGTATGCTAAGCATGAGGTTTTCCGCTTTGCAGGACAGCTTCTGCCAGCTGATCTGCTGCATCCGCCGTGGACAGGGCAGACTGCTTTGCTATCGCATAGACCTTGGACAGTGTGCCCGCAATCCCCGCCACCTTTTGGCGGATCAGGTCGGGCCCTGCGCCCTCCAGCTCGTAGGCGGTGCTGATGATTCCGCCTGCGTTGAGCACATAGTCAGGCGCGTACAGAATGCCGCGCGCCTGCATGCGGCGAACAACCAGCTCCCGGTGGCTGAGCTGGTTGTTCGCCGCCCCGGCAACGATGGAGCAGCGCAGCTCCTCCACCGTTGCCGGGGTCAATACGCCCCCTAGGGCACAGGGGGCGAACACCTTGCAGTCAGCGGTGTGAATATGGGCCGGATCGGCCGAAATGGCGCCGCTGAACTGCACAAGGGCACGTTGTACACGTTCGGGTACAACGTCTGCCACAATGAGCCGTGCCCCGGCTGCATGCAGGTAACGGCACAGGGCATACCCGACCTTGCCCAGTCCCTGGACGGCAACGGAAATGCCCTGCAAGGCGTCAATGCCTTGGTGACGCAGCGATGTCACAATGCCAGTGTATACACCGTAGGCGGTCATCTCAGCTGTGAAATCATCTTGTGCACCAAGTGATCCGGTCGTGTCCGTCACATGTACCGTTTCCAGCCGGATCTGGTCCATATCTGCCGCCGTAGTGCCCAGATCCAGGCCTGTCACATAACGTCCGTTCAGTCGTTCCAGATAGCGGCCCAGAGAACGGAACGTTTCGGCACGCCGGCAGGCTTGTAGGTTGTTTTTGGATGTCTTATCTAAACCCTTATCTAATCCGTTCGATGTATCCTTGCCTTTAATGATGTTCGCTTGGAGTCCGACATCCTGTTTGCCTTTTCTGGGATTCAGATTGTTGTCTGGGCTGGCCTCATCCGATTGGGTGACCAGTTCGGCGGGCACATCCCATACCACAGCTTTGCCGCCGCCATATGGCAGACCGGAGACCGTCGATTTGTAGGTCATGCCCTTCGCGAGTTTGATGGCATCCCGAACCGCTTCTTCCTCCGATGCATACGTCCAGCAGCGGCATCCCCCGATTGCGGGACCCAGCACCGTACTATGGATGGCGATGACGGCTTTAAGCCCGCTCCGTGGATCATGGCAAAATATGAGTTCTTCCATACCTTCCCGCTGCATCTCGTGCCACAACTGCATGACAGTTCCCCCTTTTGGTAGCCGTCGTTTCCCGAACCTGTTTGCCTGTACGCCTCAATCGAATTGCTGTTGGTTCAGCATATTCAGACACGCCGATTTTCGCCCCTGGGTCTCAGGCCGGTTGATAATGAGTGAAAAGGGCTCTATAATGTCAGTTCCGGCTTGCCAGTGGGCAGAAAATAGAAAATGCAGTCCAATTTACGTTCAACCGTTTAAAATGACCGCATAACGTCCAATGATGGAGATAGAGTAAACATGCAGAAGAATAAATGATATGTAGAGGAAGCGGAAAGAAGGCACGCAACAAACGGCCCATTCCGTTGTGAAAGTCAGGAAAGAGGGATTGCGATTGTTTAAAATATTGGTATTTATCTTTTTGATCCAAATTGTGTATGTATCTGCTTATACACTTCGAATGATTCTGACGCTCAAAGGACAGAAATATATTGCTGCGCTCATCAGTATGGGCGAAATTGTGATCTACGTACTCGGTCTGAATCTGGTACTCAAATATCTGACCCAGCCATCTGCGTTAATTGTATATGCTGTTGGTTACGGGCTAGGGGTATTGCTAGGTGCCTGGATTGAAGAGAAGATTGCACTCGGTTACGTTACCGTTAAGGTTATTTGTAACCAGATGGGCGGGGATGTAGCGAATGCCTTGCGGGATAAAGGATACGGTGTCACCGCCTGGGTTGGTAGTGGACGAGATGGAGATCGGCTGGTTATGGAGATTTTGGCGAAACGCAAAAACCAGAAACTGCTGTATCAGACGATTCTGGAGCTTGATCCCAAAGCATTTGTCATCACCGTTGAACCCAAACAGTTCCATGGCGGGTTCTGGACACGTTCCATCAAAAGATAAATTATGGCAGGTCTGCAGCAGGTGCAGGCCTGATTTTCAGTTGTAAATATAACATTTGTTAAATTTTCAAATAAAGTTATCATTCAAAGTATTTTCGACTAATTGAATAATACGCTGGTTTCTCACCGTTTTTATCAATAAGAGATACTTGTAGCAATTCTTTGATTGTTTTGCGGATTGTCATTTCGGATTTATTTAAAATTTCAGCCAATTCTTTGATGGTCAGTCCGTTTTCTGTAACAAAGAAATGGTTTTGGGCTAAGATAAACATGATATGGCGATATATGGAATCTTTATCTTTAAGTCTGTAATCTTTAGACAGTTTGTTCTCAGTAATTTTAAGTAATTCAATTTTTTCTTTTAACTCTCCACTCATTTTGCTAAGCGTTTCAAGAATAATTTCAAGGAAAGATTCAATAAAACAATTCATTTCGCCCCGACTCTTAATACTATTTGTAATCTCGAAAGTCTCCAGGTACTTGTTCCGATACGTATTGCACCCTCTAGATAGAGACAGTGTACCGATCTCACCAAGTACCTCTATCAAATATAAGCTACTAATGAAGCGAGAACTTCTGCCATTACCGTCATAGAATGGGTGGATATAACCAAAGAAATAATGGCCAACGGCCACTCTAATCATCAGCGGAATCTCGTCATGGGTATTCATAAAGTTTAATAACTGTTCTATTGCACGATAAACTTCTTTTTCTGGTGTCATTCCCTGGTGAATAATCTTTCCGCTGCCCGATTTTTTATAAATATAGGTTGCTTCTTCTCTGAAAATTTCGCCATCGGGTAATTCGCTCGAGTCAATCTCGCCATTTGTAATCTCATCATAGATTTGTCTTATATCTTGGGGTGAACCGGGGTACTTCATTTCATTGTTTAATAGAGCCAAATAAGATTTAATCATACTGTCAAACCTGTTTTTAGATTTTCTTTTTAATTGAATCTCTTTCGTGCTTCTTGCGATCTCTTCGCGTGAACTCCTTACTCCTTCCAAATCATTGGTATTGTATAGTTCTTCTACCAAGCACTCATTAATAAATTGCTGTTGAGCTACCGTAGGGAGCTGTTCAAACGTTTTCTGAAACTCTCGAGATATGAGATGGATATTGTTGACGAGGGTTAACAAGTGGTTAGTGGGAACATAGTAAAGCTCATATTCATTTGGCTGGTTCATTGGTTTTATTTTTAGTCCCATTCGTACTGTTGACTCATAATTGAATCTCTGTTGATATGTAGTGTTAAATTCACTAGCACTTTTTTCATGATAAATTTTATGAATATACCTCATTCCATCACCTCTTATCTATAATTAAAGATATTTTTACATATAAAAGGCGAAATGTACATATCTATTTATAAAAATGAGCTTGTTTTTATAAATAGAATGAAGTGATGGAGTGGTTATTTATCATTTATAACCTTTATGTGGGCACCACAAGTACATCTGCCGTGGCCATTTTTTTTAATTTTGACTTCTTTACTACAGGAAGGGCAAGTGACATACATTGAATGAACACCTCCAGGATATTCATAGTTTAGACTTGAATAATAGATAATATTCTCAAAAAATCTTAAGTAATCGCTAAATTATGGTAGAAGGGCTCTATACATAAGTTAAGTGCGAACGATGCCAGGTTGCATACGGTACAATCCCTGAAGATACGATCACATATACATAGAATCTGAGATAAGGATTATTGTTGTAATTCCTCCCAACATTTACATTTAGGACAAGTCCTTCGTGACATGCGGATGGCAGAGATGGACGGACGCAATCATTATAATTAGGGAGGAATGGTTTTATGAAAAGCAAAATTCGAACATGGTGCAGTGCCGCGCTGGCTCTGACGTTGGGCTTCACCCTACTGTCTGGACCGACAAGTGTACAGGCAGCAGGCAATGCAGATTACAATCTTACAGGTTTCTCCCAAGGCAATACGGGTGGAGGTACCATCAGCGAATCTGACACGTCCAAGTATAAGAAGGTATACAATGCAACGGATCTCGCAGCGGCGCTGAAAAAGAATTCCGGTGTCAAAGTCGTCGAGATTATGAACGACCTGAATCTGGGATGGAACGAAATTCCGAGCGCTGCACAGACATCGCCTTTTGCCAAGCATAATGATGCGCTGACTCATCCTGTGCTGAAACAAACAGGTGTCAGCAAGCTGACCATCGACAGCTTCAATGGCCTGACCATCTTCTCAGCCAACGGGGCCAAGATCAAGCACGGAGCCATCAGCGTCAAACGCAGTTCCAACGTTATTATCCGCAACCTCGAATTCGATGAGTTATGGGAATGGGATGAAGCGACCAAAGGTGACTACGACAAAAATGACTGGGATTATATCACTCTTGAGGAGAACAGCAACGTTTGGATTGATCACTGCACATTCAATAAAGCCTATGACGGGCTTGTCGATTCGAAAAAAGGAACGAGCGGTGTGACCATCTCCTGGTCCCTCTTCAAAGGGGATGACGGCAGCTCAAACAGCTGGGTTACCCAGCAAGTTAACGAGTTGGAAGCGAACAAGGCTTCCTATCCGATGTACAACTACCTGCGCAGCAGCGCGGTTGGGCTCAGCAAAGCCGATATCATTGCCATTTCGTCTCCTCAGAAAAAAGGTCATTTGGTTGGTTCGACCAGCTTCGAATCGGCCAATGCCAATCTGTCCATGACCCTGCACCATAACTTGTACAAAGATATCCAGGATCGCATGCCGCGTCTGCGCGGAGGCAATGCGCACGCCTACAATATTGTGATGGATGCGACAGGGGCACGTGCGGCCAAATCCAGAATCACTTCTGCGATGGCAACGGCGATTTCGTCCAAAGGGTATCATTTTGATATCATCGGCAACGGAGCGATTTCCACTGAAGATGGTGCAGTACTGGTCGAAAAGTCGGTGATCAAAGACGTACTGTTCCCGGTCCGTAATAACCAGACGGATCCGGCCGATGCAACGTATACCGGTAAAATTCAGGTGAATGATACGATGTATTCTCTGGATGGAAGCTCATTCCGTGGAAATAGTGATACATCCGGCAGTCCGCTCAGCCCGGTTCCGGCCGCAGTGAAAGCTTTCTCCTGGAACGGATTCTCGGCACTTCCTTACAGCTACACTACCGATGATCCAGCGACACTGAATGCACGCCTCACCGGTTCGAGCGGAGCAGGTGCAGGCAAATTATCCTGGTCCAAAGACAACTGGCTGAAGACGAGTTACTAGGCTGTAACAGGAGTTAGGTTTTTGGAATCGAGTGGAGAGTGGCCGTGATCTATAGTGGTTCCTGACCACTTTCTCTTTTTTTCATAAGCAAAGAGTGCTCCTGCAGCCGTAATGGCCGGGAGCACTCTTTTTGTGGAACGGGAAGTCTTCGTTCCTTTTTAGTTAGATACGTTATCCGAAAGGGCAGGTGCAGCAGTTACCGAATCACGATAAATGATATTACCCTTCACGTGTACGCGGCCGAAGCTGCGACTCGGGTTATCAATCTTTTTGAGCATGGAATGAACCGCAGTGCGCGCCATCTGTTCCACATCGACTTCAACCGTAGTTAATTTGGGCTCGGAGAGTGTGGCATAGATATCATTATCGAACCCAACCACAGAGCATTGTGCAGGAACCTGAATACCCAGTGAAGTCAGTTTCTGAACGAGCAGATGGGCCACCTGATCACAGTTGCATACAAATGCCGTAGGCAGCTGCTCTGGCAGATCAATTTCAATAAACGTACCTCGCTCATCGCGGTCATTAAGCACAAGATCCGGATTCATCGGCAACCGATGTTCCAGCAATGATTTGTAATAACCGAGGAATCGGTCCTGAATGCTGCTAGTAGAATAGAGATTCCCCACATAAGCGATGCGGCGGTGTCCCTGCTGTACAAGAACGTTTGTCAGCTCATAAGCAGCGTAAAAGTTATCGGTAACGACAGAATCAATATCAGAATGCTCATCGTAGAAATCGAGAAACATTTTGGGTACCTCCATCGACTGGACCAGCTCGATATATTCCTTGCTGACTTGTCCAAGCACAATGAAACCATCCACTTTGTTGTCACTATAGAGCTTCGGTAGTATTAATTCCTCTTCGTCCTGAACATTCAGAATATGCAGAATACCGTAGTACCCCTGATCCTCCAGATGTTTGGTGATGCGCTGGAATACACGTACATAGAACGATTGTGTAGGTCCGGTAAAACGCTCCGGGATAATAACACCAATATTATGAGTTAAGCCTTCCTTCATCGAACGGGCTGCGGCGTTATACCGATAGCCCATCTGAACGGCAAGCACTTTAATTTTTTCCTTCAATTCGCCACTGACGCCATCTTTATCATTTAATGCTTTCGAGACCGTCACACTGCTAACTCCGAGCTTGTCGGCGATATCCCGCATGGTGATATTGTTCTTCAGCTTTGGTCGCCTCCTTCAAGCCGGTTTACGTACAATGTGCTGTCATTATGGTTAGCGCTTCCTTCAAACATAACAACAATCCATATTAGTATACATCGTTACCCACATGGAATAAAGAAATTCTGGTTAGCGCTGCGCTAATTTTTCAGCATGCCGCATTTTCGGTTGAAGGCTGATCTTCAGTTTTAAACCATTTGCTTTTGGAGAAGCTTCTCATTCCGCTCAATCAGGTCACCGCGCTGGCTGGCACAATCCAGGGAACGATAAGGATCAGATGGGGTATTGAAGTTGTAATCGACCAGTTTATCCAGCGTCGTTGTGGCCACATGACAGCGGGTATCGCTGGATGCGTAATAAATGAAAACTTCACCCTGTTCGTTGACCACCGCACCATTGCAGAAAATAACATTGGACACATCGCCTACGCGCTCGTCGTCATAAGGAGCAATGAAATGTCCGCCCGGCTTGGCGATGATGCGTGCCGGATCATTCAGATCCGTGGCGAACGTGTACAGCACATAACGAAGACCCGCTGCCGTGTTGCGAACCCCGTGGGCAATGTGAATCCAGCCGCGATCCGTTTTGAGCGGAGCAGGGCCCTGGCCATTTTTCACTTCGTATACGGTATGGTATTTGCGTTCATCGATAATTGTCTCTTCATCAATTACCGGATTCAGAATGTCATTGCACATTCCGAAGGCAATTCCGCCACCGCTGCCTGTGGAGATGAACCCGTCTTGCGGCCGTGTATAGAACGCATATTTACCATCAACAAATTCTGGATGTAATACAACATTTCGTTGTTGAGGCGAGTTGGTTGTGATGTTGGGTAGACGCTCCCAGCTGATCAGATCTCGTGTCCGCACAAGTCCAGCCTGGGCTACGGCACTGGATGTATCAAATGCCGGAGCTTCCGGGTCTTTGCGCTCTGAACAGTAGATACCATAGATCCAGCCATCTTCATGCTGAACCAATCGCATATCATACTGGTTGGTCTCGTCGGCATCGATATCTTCCCACACTAAGGGTTTGCCTGTGAAGCGAAATCCGTCGATACCGTTATCACTCTCAGCTAGGGCAAAGATGGATTTGCGGTCCAATCCCTCGGTTCGGATGACCATCACGTATTTGCCATTGAAATAGATGGCCCCCGGATTAAGCGTAGCGTTAATGCCCAGACGCTCCATGAAGTGGGGGTTCGTCGTTTCGTCCAGATCAAATCTCCAGTGCAGCGGTACATGATGTCGTGTGATTACTGGATAACGGTACCGATCATATACGCCGTTGTAGAATGAAGAATCAATTTCATTTTGACGCGTAAGCAGCTGCTCCTGTTGCTCCAATAATTCATTGTATTTGGGGTGTAACATCGTTATCCCATCCTCTCAATTAGTTCAATGCAGAATCGGCTATTGTGATACGGGCATTTCCACGGTCCGGCGATTTCGCTTTGATCCGGTGTGCCGTTTCCGTCTACCGACCAGTGCCATTCCCCGCCAGCACGGTGATCGATAATATGTTCCTTCGTATATGTCCACAAGCGTTCCACTCTCTCCAAAAACAAAGGATCACCTGTACGCTCATAGGCGTTGTAGAAGCCGACCATCGCCTCAGCCTGAACCCACCATATCCGTTTCTCATCCACACGGTCACCCTCTTGTTCATTCATCAGGGAGCCATCGGCCTGTACAGCCACATTGGAAATGTTATAGGCAATATCCGTAACCATCGCAGAATACTCCGGGTGTTGATCCAGACCCAGCACTTTCAACGTTTCGTCGATCAGCCAGCTGGCTTCAATGTCATGCCCGAATGAGCGTAGATCAATGATGGAGTCCCAATCCTTGTTGAAAAATACCCCGAGAAACTTCGTGTCCTTGTCATACACCCGTTCATATAAGATGCCGAGCAAGCGTTCCAGCGCCGTCTTCACCTGCTGATCTGGCCACACTCGGTAGAGCGTGGTATAGGCCTCCAACACGTGAATATGCGTATTCATCGTGTAATCCGCGATCACACCATTCTCGCTCAGCATTTCATTGGGCTGTTCATTCCAGAAGCGATCAAATTGTTCCTTGTATGCAGGTAATTCGGCATTCAGCCCTTGATCCTCTATCAGGGCAAAAAGCGTTTTCGCAAGTTCCAAAGCAGATGCATCCCCAGTGGCACGATAGTACTCACTCAGTGAGTAGACGCCGAAGGATTGCGTATATACATGCTTGCTCGTGTCCATTGGTTCTCCTTTGGCATTCACCATCCAGTACATGCCGCCATACTCCGTATCCATCACATGGTCCACAAGAAAACGGTAAGCATGTTCAGCGTGATCACGCCAGATTTCATTTCCGGTTACCCGGTAGGCTGCTGCAAAAGACCACAATTGTCGTGCCGTGGCGATTCCGCCCTTGGGAGCGAGTGGATCGACCTGAAGGTCATTACCGACCCAGCCGTAGAATCCGCCGTTGTTATGATCCTTGAGGGCAGACCAAAATGGTAGAATATGACCTTCCCAGTGTTCTTTTATTTCAGTTTTGGTGTCATTGGTGTTAGTCATAAGTGAGCGCTCCTTCAAAGTACAGGATTCAATTATATTTAAGTTAACGTTAACTTTATTGATTAATATTAGTGTCGGGAAAATACGTTGTCAACGAGTCCTGCAAGAAAAAGTCTGATTGAGTAATAAATAATTTAATTGACAGGTAAACGTTACCATAATAAAATTCATTTTGTAACCTTAACGATAACTTAAATTAACTTAGAAAAGGGGTAGAACCAAATGAGAAAAAACAAAGGCTGGATGCTTCTGCTTACCATGCTGCTCATCACTTCTCTGCTCGCCGCTTGCTCTTCCGGGGGTGGATCTCCACAGGCAGGAGAGGAAATCAGTACAGATCCTGCGGATATTAAGGGTGAAATTACCGTGCTCACACAGCGTACAGATATTGTTGATAGCGTATTCAAAGATTACGCCGCGGAGTTCAATAAGGAATACCCGGATGTCAAAGTAAACTTCCAGGCACTGGCCGATTATGAGGGACAAGTGAAGATTCGTATGAGTACCAAAGATTATGGTGACGTGCTGATGATCCCCACCAGTGTACCGATTGCCGACATTCCGGACTTTTTTGAACCACTAGGCACGTACGATGAGCTGAAAGAGAAGTACACAGGCATCGAAGAACGTATGGTGGACGGTCAGATATATGGAATTCCAACCGTTATCACGTTCTCTGGCATCATCTATAACAAGCAGGTGTTCAAGGACGCTGGCATTGCGGAAGTTCCCAAAACGCCTGAGCAATTCCAGGCTGCACTCCAACTGGTGAAAGACAATACGGACGCGATTCCACTGTACACCAACTATGCCTCCGGCTGGGCTTTGACACAATGGGAAGCAGATCTGCCGACGGTTGCAGGCAGTGTGGACTATGTAAACATTGACCAACCGAACACGGATGAAAACTTTGTGGCTGGCAAGCCGCACTATGAATTGTACAAAGTGCTTTACGACGCAGCCAAGAATGGCCTGATTGAGAAAGATCCGACCACAACCGACTGGGAAAGCTCCAAGGCTGATCTGGCGAATGGGAAAATTGCAACGATGGCGCTTGGATCTTGGGCGATTACCCAAATTCAAGGCTTGACGGATACACCGGATAATATCGGATTCTTGCCATTTCCTACGAATGCAAGCGATGTTGTCGTTCCACTCGCAGCAGACTATAACATCGGCATGAACGTGAATAGCGAGAACAAACCTGCTGCGAAAGCATGGATTGACTGGTTCCTGGCGAAATCAAACTATGCGGTTGAGCAAGGCGGAGGCATGAGCGCAGACAAAAATGCGGAATTGCCACCGATTTTGGATCAATACAAAGACGTTACATTCTCCACACTGACTCCTGCCAAAGAAGGACAGGAAGGTCTGGTTGACAAAATCGACAACGAAGGCGAGATTGGCCTCTGGCAGCCTGACTTCAAGAAACGCATTATTGAAGCTGCCATCGGTAATCGCAGCGAATCGTACGATGACATCATGAAGGATCTGAATGATAAATGGGTTAAAGCGCGGACAGAACTGGCGAAATAAGCAGATTGCGGGGATTCATCGATCTGTAAAGGCGCTACCTGTTGGCCGACCACCGCTGAAATACAGCGAGGCACCACGCCTTGGCTGAGGGGAGAGGGTCTCCCCTTTTCCTACGGCATTTTGCATCTGGAAGCAGCATATCGGATGTGAAATGCCACCTTCGGTGGTTGATTATCCAGCCGGATTTGTTCATTGGACGGGAGTCTTTCGATATAAAAGCGGCAGAACCGCTTGGAGGAGTGGAGAGCATGAAATACTTGAAGATTTCGAATTGGGGCTATTCAGCGCAACGCATATTTATCATCTGTGCCTTCTCGATCATTCCGCTGGCACTGCTGTTCACGTTTGCTTATTTGCCTGTCATTAATATGTTCAAATACAGCTTCACCGATTGGAACGGATACAGCAAAAGGTTCGACTATGTGGGGTTTGAGAACTACTCGCGGATATTCAGTGACCCTGAGTATTTTAAAGTGTTTATTGTCAGTTTGTATTATTTTGTGGCTACCTTCGTACAAATGGGTCTGGCCCTCTACTTTGCAACGATTCTTAGCTTCAAAATCCGCGGCAAAAACTTTTTCAAAGGCATATTGTTCTTCCCCTATCTGCTGAATGGCGTAGCCATCGGCTTTATCTTCCTCTTTTTCTTCAAACCGGATGGTACCCTCGATACACTCATGCAGGCTGTAGGGCTTGGACAATACACTCAGCTCTGGCTTGGGAATCCGAACATTATTAACGTGTCGCTCGCAGGCGCATCGGTATGGAGATACATGGGCTTTAACTTCATTATCTTCCTGGGTGCGATCTCTTCCATTCAAAAAGATGTCTATGAAGCGTCGGATATTGACGGAGCCAATCGCTGGCAGCAGTTCCGCCATATCATCCTGCCGAGTATCACACGCATCCTGCAGCTCAACCTGATTTTGGCGATTAGCGGCGCAATCAGTGCGTTCGATATTCCATACATTATGACCGATGGTTCCAACGGCAGTGAGACGTTTGTGATTCAGACCGTTCACTTGGCATTTAAGTACGGCAAGCTGGGCTTGGCATCGGCAATGGCTGTTGTGCTGCTGTTTATTGTCATTCTTGTTACGCTGGTTCAGCGTGTCACCATGAAAGGGGAGGAATGAACGTGCAGCCATTCAAATATACCCTTGCGAACATATTTAAATATGCTTCACTCATTCTCGCAGCGTTCATTGCGCTTGTACCCATCGTTGTGGTGTTATTTGCATCGCTCAAAACCAATGCAGAGTATGCGACCAGCAGTCCGCTGGCCCCGCCAGCCAACTGGCTTAACTTTGCGAACTATACCAAGGCTTTTGTGGACGGCAACATGCTGGTCGGTTTCAAAAATACGATTATCATCCTGATCATCTCCATCGTGGGTGCCACTTTAACGGGTTCCATGATCGCGTATGTGCTGGATCGTTTCAAATTCAAAGGCAAGAAAATTATGGTCGCCGCGTTTCTGCTCGCTACCCTCATTCCGAGTGTGACGACGCAGGTCGCCACATTCCAGATCATCAATGCGCTCGACCTGTTCAATACCAGATGGGCAGCCATTGTGATGTACCTTGGTACAGATATCATCGCGGTGTATATCTTCCTGCAATTCCTGGGTTCCATCTCGAATGCGCTGGATGAATCCGCCATGCTGGACGGCGCTTCCTACTTCACAATTTATTGGAGAATCATTCTGCCACTACTGAAACCGGCGATTGTAACGGTCATTATCGTGAAGGGTGTCAACATCTACAATGACTTTTACACACCATTCCTGTACATGCCCAAGACAAACTTACAGGTCATATCCACGGCTCTTTTCAAATTCAAGGGACCGTTCGGATCACAGTGGGAGGTCATCAGCGCAGGGATCATGATCGCCATCATTCCAACGATGATCATCTTCCTACTGCTACAGAAGTACATTTACAACGGCTTCGCACAAGGCTCCGTTAAATAAAAACGAAGGGAGAAATGAAACGATGACAGTTGTTGATACGAAAAACGTACACATTGTTGGGGATGCATTGCCGAATATGCCTTGGGAGGATAAACCGGAGGGAACAGAAGGCCCGGTATGGAGACACTCCGCCAACCCGATTGTGCCGCGTAACCCGGTCAAGGGAGTTGCCCGTATTTTCAACAGTGCGGTGATTCCTTATAAGGGGAAATTCATCGGAGTATTCCGCGCAGAAACCATTAATGGACGTCCACACCTGCACATGGGATCCAGTGAGGATGGCCTGAAGTGGAAAATTGAAGAACAACGAATTAATTTTGTGGACGAGAACGGCGATTCCTTTATGCCGAACTATGCATACGACCCACGTCTGGTGAAAGTGGAAGATACGTATTACATCATCTGGTGTACCGATTTCTACGGTGCAGCGCTGGGCTTGGCGAAGACGGAAGATTTCAAAACGTTTGTACGTCTCGAAAATCCGATGCTTCCGTTCAACCGCAATGGCGTGTTGTTTCCACGCAAAATCAATGATAACTATGTGATGTTGTCCAGACCAAGCGACAGCGGACATACGCCGTTCGGGGACATTTTTCTGAGCGAAAGTCCGGATCTCGTGTACTGGGGCAAGCACCGTCATGTCATGAGCAAAGGTGGTCAGGGCTGGTGGCAATCGGTCAAGATTGGCGGCGGTCCGGCACCGATTGAAACGTCCGAAGGCTGGCTGGTGTTCTACCACGGCGTAACCGGAACGTGCAATGGTTTTGTTTATAGTATGGGTGCGGTCATTCTGGATCTGGATGAGCCATCCAAAGTGAAATATCGTTCCTCCAACTTCGTACTGACCCCGGAAAAATGGTATGAGGAGCAAGGCTTTGTGGACAATGTCGTCTTCCCATGCGCCACATTGCATGATGCAGAGACAGGACGGATTGCCATCTATTATGGTGCAGCCGACACATACGTTGGAGTGGCTTATACCACTGTCGAAGAGATTGTGAAATACGTTATCGAGACCGACGAAGTCATTGCCGGAGACCGTGAGGAAGGCAAATTATAATTGAAGTGAAACAATTTTAAAAAAAGCTGATGGTACTGCAATCGTAGTGGGACGTGTTATACATTCGGTCATTCATTTTACATTAATTGAAAAAGGGGCATTGCGGAACAATGCATATGGAATACATCAAGGGATTTACATTTGGCTGGATGAGTGGCAGGGGAGACTTCCGCAGGCCGGAAGCGAAAGAATCCTTGCGTCTGATGGCTGAACGCACTGGTAGTTCGCATGTTATTTTTGCACTGGCGGCACATCAGGATCGTCCGCAGGCTGTAGAGGTCAAATATGAGGGTGAACATATGGTGGAAGACGATGAATTGGTGGATATGATACGTTATGCCCGCACACTGGGACTGCGGGTCATTCTGAAACCAACCGTCAATTGCACCGATGGCACATGGCGTGCACACATTAACTTTTTTGATATCGATGTGCCGTGTGAGCCAAAATGGCAGGACTGGTTCCACAGTTATACCGTGTATCAGAAGCATTATGCGGCCATTGCAGAGCGTGAGAAATGCGAGATGTTTATTGTGGGTTGTGAGATGGTGCAGTCTGAGCGTCGGAGCGAGGAATGGCGCGAGGTCATCGCGGGAGTGCGTGAAGTGTATTCGGGGCTAGTATCCTACAACACCGACAAGTATCAGGAAGGGCATGTGAATTGGTGGGATGCCGTGGACGTCATCTCGTCCAGTGGGTACTATCCCATCGGAGATTGGGAAGCGCAATTGGATCGGATTGAACAGGCCATTGCACCTTATGGTAAACCCTTTTTCTTCGCAGAAGCGGGCTGCCCTAGCCGCAGTGGATCGGCACAGGTGCCGAACGACTGGGGATTGAAAGGTGAAGTGAATGCGGAAGAGCAGGAGCAGTTCTATGAAGCCATGTTCCGTCATGCAAGTAAGCGGGAGTGGGTACGCGGCTTTGGTCTGTGGGACTGGAGCGCCCATCTGCATCAGGAGCAAGATGCCTTGAGTGATGATGGATACGGAGTTTATGGTAAACCAGCCGAGAAGGTCATTCGTCGGTTCTATGAAGGCATTGCATTGGAAGCTTAGTCTGTCTTGGAGTTGAGTTATCCCATCTACTTGAATAGCGTTTATATATGGACAAAGATACTGCTGTGCTTATGCACGCAGTATCTTTTTTGGTTAAGTTTAATTTCTTTCTATTAAATGTAAATAGTCTCGAATATAAATTGTTAGAAGAATATATCGTTTGATTTAGTGATAACATTATATGAAAATCCTTCAAGAACGAGTTGTTTTTTTACCCCAATTTCCGTCCAAGCTGCTCAATTTTCTCCAGCCATTTCTTTCTCTGTTCCTCGGACTGTTTGCCCACCAGATCTACAGGTGTTATGCGTACAGGTTTGATGCCTGTCAGAGCAAAGGTGGAGATCTTCATCATTTTGTGTGCAGGTTCACCCTGGAACCATTTGTAGTACCAGTTCGGACCATCCATGGTGGTGATCATGCGTGCGGAGCGACCTTTGAGCAGTTGATCCGGGAAAAGTTTACCTTTGTGATACTTGAAGGCATAGCCTGGCATGAAGATGCGGTCGATGAATCCTTTGAACAAAGCTGGTGGTCCTCCCCACCAAATCGGAAACACCCATACGAGATGCTCTGCCCACTTAATGGCCTCTTGGGCTTCCAGCAAGTCCGGTTCGAGCGGCAGTTTATTACGATAGCCTCCCTCTAAATTCATGTTGAACTCTAGTTCGTTCAGGGTGATCATGCGAACCTCGGCACCTGCCTGCACAGCGCCTTTACGATAAGCTTCGGCGATTGCGCCATTGTAACTTGGGGAGACGGGGTTGCCTTGAATAATTAATATTTTCTTCATAATGATGACACGTCCTGACTATTTTAGTTAATGAACACTAACCTCATGTGCAAAAAGAAAAGGTCACGAATGACCTGGTAAATATTCAGGAACCTCCTGAAAGTCAGTTGAAGCCGGCGCTTCTAATTTAAAAGAATGTTTTTACACAGGAGCACTGTGCGATCAGATGCATCTCTTGATCGCCGACAGACCGGAACGATCTTCGCAAAGCTATTCCGCCCGCTTCTGCCCCATATCATTTGCCCCCTGGCCCAACATCGACACAAGACGATGAACGGTCTCCCCGGTGTATGGAACAAGCAGCTCCGGCAGTTCACCCTGCATACTAGATACGGCCATGCGTGTAATGGCACCAATGACCAAAACGGCAGTTAGCCGAGAATCCTGAGCGGGCAGTTCACCTCGCATAATCCCCTGATCGATTAGATCAATCAACGCATCCAGCGGCTGGCGGTAATCTTCACTGCTTCCAGCTTCAATGAAAATCTCGTGATTTTGTGAAATTAACAGCAGTCCGTAGGGATCTTCATCATGCAGGTGGAGAACTTCGGTAATCAGTTGCTGGAAGCGTTCCAGCACCGGGCCCTCCTGGCGAACATACCCGTCAATGAGGGCGGTATAGTCCGCGCAATATTGGGTGAAGGCCTCAAGGGCAACGGCATCTTTGTTTTTAAAATGTTTGTAGATCGCCGCATCCGTTACTCCGGCGGCGTCACCGATCTCTTTGACGGAAATGCCGTCAACGCCTTTGGTTGCAAACAAGCGCATTGCCGCTTGTAGGATGTCTTTCTTTTTGCTGTCGACATGAGGTTTGTTCTTCATGATTGTATAGTAAGTTATTACTAACTAAATTGCAACTACCATTTCAGAATCTCTTATTTAACGCTAGGAAAAGTGCTTTCGCTCAAAGCTTGCAGGCTTATGAACGGCAACGTATGATGGATAGAAATAATAACGGATAGACGGGCAAAGGAGCTTGGACAGAAGTGGGGCTGCAAAGCAAACATCAGCGGCACCAGCTCCAAGCCTGGGGAATGAAATGGAAGGTGAATGGCGTGAATGAAGACGTGCAGGCGCATCGCTGGGTGACTCCCGAAGGGACGTTGAATGAACAATATATAACAAGCCGGAAACGGCTCTACAAAGGCATGAATGGCAAGTATGTGGAGCGTTTCACTGTTCATACCGGGGAAAGTTATATTTTCAAACCGCTTACCAATCCTGCGCAATATGGGCGAGAACAGTGGATGTCCAGGCATGTGCTGTCTGTATTGCCCCCTATCTATCCAGCACTAATTGCTGCATCAGACCATGAAATTGACGCGGAACAGAGCTGGATCATCTATGAGGATCTGGGCGAACTGGTGCATGATTCGCGGGAAGAGATGATGCTGGCTGCTGCTGTACATATGGCGGAGTGGCACACATTATCTGTTGCTGATTGGAGTGAGCTTCCCCGGGTGGGTCAGAAACCGCCAATTCGGGATATACTGGATGATCTGCTTGGGCAAAAGGAATCCACCGCTGATTTGTTGTCCAAGCTGGAGATCTCGCTGTCACCATCGGATTGGCACAACATCGCCGCGCTAATCCATACGGCAGAGGAGGAGTTACCTCGTGTCTTGTGTCACGGAGATCTGCATCCCGGCAACATGGCGGATGTGAATGGCAGGCTGGTGATTATCGATTGGGAGCATGCACATCTGAATACGGCTCTCTGGGACGTGTATCATCTGGTGGATCTATCGCATCCGCTGTTCCCGAGAACCGTTACGCCTGAGCTGCGGGAGCGGATTATCGATGTTTATCTGGACGGGTTGGAGCGCCATAGCGTTCAGGTTGACCAGGTTTCTTTTAAAAGGTGGTACAGTGCGTATGCCATTGTATTCTCGCTCTGGATGCTGCGTCTGATTGATGGGGATCTAAGAAGTGCAGACTGTGTATGGCCGGAGGAACAGCTGCGGAACCAGTGGCACGAGACGGCAATGACGCTGAAACAGTGTATGAAGCAGTGTTGTAGGGAATAGAAATGAGGGGTGCAGAACATGCGTAAAGTAGGACTCGTAATGCGTAAAATTCAATTCACGGAGGCACAGGGCCCGCGCGTATTTGCGGATCGTCTGAAGCAGATTGGGCTGGAGCTGGGCGTGGAGATTGTGTTCATCTCGCCGGAGCGCCATGTTAGCGGGTATGACTGGTTGCCGGGTTATGAGCATGAGAAAGGCGACCTGGTGAACTATGATATCGTACTGGACCAGATATACAGCCAAAATATTGAGCATGTCATCTACACCGTATCCGGGTTTACGTTCTTGAAGATGTTTTTACCGAAGAGTGTGTTGTTCCCGCACAGCTTTCCCGACCCGGCGCTGACGGGTTATGAGATGATGAAGCCATTTTATACGATGGTGGATAAAGCAATTGTGCAGACGGAGTTTTTGAAAACAGAACTGGGCCGGAATTTCGGTGTACATGACGTGAACGTCATCCCGATCGGCTTCAACGAAGAGCTGGCGCATCGCCACTACGACCCGAGTCAGGTTGTGCATAATCGTGTGCTCTGGATCGGTCGGGATGAAGCGAATCGTCGCCCGGATCTGGTGCTGGAATATGCCCGGCAGAACCCGGACAAGGAAGTATACATGGTGTTCGGCGGTCGCCGCTATGAGGAAAGCATGAAGAAATACAACATTCCGGACAACGTAAAATTGCAATTCGCGCTGACACAGGATGAAGTATTTACCCTAATGAACTCGTCCAAGGTGTATTGGAGCTGTTCGGCCTTTGATACGTTTGCGATGCCGCTGACCGAAGCCATGGCGATGGGCAAAATGGTTGTGAAGCCGGAGCATGCCTGCTATGGACACATCCGTTCCACGCATGCCTTTGCAGGCAATGAGGATAACTGGTTTGAACTGGTGAACATGGCTGCTGCCGCGCCGCGCAGTGTGTCGGAAGACAACCGTGAGTATGCCTTTGGTGCTTTTTCGCGCACGATCATGAAAGAGGGATACCGGGAGTTCTTTGCCAACTGGTTGAAGTAATGAGAGGTCTGTAGCGAAGGCTCTAACCATTCAGCAAGAAGGAGGAGAACCTTATGGAAGTACTCATCCTGTGGACGCTTGGCATGTGGGCTGTGCAGCTGCTGATCGAATGGCTTATCTATCGGTTGCAGGGACGTCGAATGACCGGTGTTCAATATATACTGCCATGTGTGGCCTTGCTCGGCGGAGCCGTTGTGATCATGATTAGCATTGAGATTGGCGGGTGGAACGGTATCGGTTATGCCTTGCTTGGTGCATCGCTGGGTGCAGCGGGAATGTTGACACTAATTACGGTGGCGATTACGGATGTAGTGTTTCGGCGTCGGAGACGGAATTAATCGGAGGGTTAGCTGCTGTACAGTAAGAGTGAATTGGTCGATAGGGCGGTTGCAGGAATGCATTCGTCTGTGATATATTGACATTAATTATGACAAGGGAGGTGAAGACAGGTGAATCACGAGATGCTTAACAACCGTATTAGCCAGCTGCCGATTGCTATGGCTGGCATTGTTCATACTTTTCTGACCAACGGGAGAAGTCTGTCCAATTTTGAATATACGGAAATTAACATTTGCGAGAAGATGCCTGCCTTGACCTCATTCGGACGATAAGCGATATTGCTTGAATTCTGAAGGGCCGCGGAGCTAACCTCCTGCGGCTCTTTTTGTGTTGCGGTCAGGATCTTCCAATCCATAGGAGGAACCTTATTATGATGATTATTAGTGCGCAACAACTGACTCAATACCACGGAGCACATCTGGTGCTGGATGGCATTACGTTTGAAATTATGGAAGGCGACAAGGTCGCCCTGATCGGCCGCAACGGCAGCGGTAAAACGACATTGATGCGTCTGATGGCACGACTGAACCAGCCGGATGAAGGACAATTGATGATCAAGAAGGATACACGTATTGGTTACGTCGCTCAGGTGCCGGAAGGAATGGACGATTACACAGTGCTGGATGTGCTGAGTCTTGGATTCAGGGAGCTTATGGCGTGCCGGAGTCAAATGAAGGATATGGAGCAGCAGATGTCCGATCCGGACTGTGCATCCGATCCGAACCAATTGGAGCGACTGTTGAAGCGGTACGCGGCCTTGCAGGATCAGTTCGAGCGCGAGGGTGGATATGAAATGGATGCCCGGATCGATCAGGTGGCGGACGGTCTGGATATTGCGAAGGAGCATTACGGATGGCGTTTTGGTTCGTTGTCTGGTGGTGAACAGACCCGGGTTGTGCTGGCTTCACAGCTAATTGTAAGGCCTGATCTGTTGTTGCTGGATGAGCCGACCAACCATCTTGATCTGGAGCGGGTGGAATGGCTGGAAGGATTTTTGCGTGAGTACACAGGTACGATTATCCTGATCTCACATGATCGCTACTTTTTGGACCGTGTAGCATCCCGGACGTTAGAGATGGAGGATGGAGAAGCAGAAACGTCCGCTGGCGGTTATACGGAATATATGAAAGTGAAGGAACAACGACTGTTGCAGCAATTCGAGGAGTTCAAGGAGCAGCAGAAGGTGATCAAAAAAATGAAAGAAACGATCCGCCAACTGGAAGAATGGGGCCGAGTCGGGGGAAATGAAAAGTTCTTCCGTCGCGCGGCTTCGATGCGTAAAGCAATCGAACGGATGGAACAGGTGAAACGCCCGGTACTGGAGAGGCGTAACGCCGACTTCGATGTACGTCCTACAGACCGTACGGGAAAACGGGTGGCTGTGATAGAACAAGTCGAAAAGGCTTATGGAGAACGCACAATTCTGTGCGGTGTATCGGGATTACTCGAATATGGCGAGAAAATTGCCCTCATTGGACGCAATGGTTCAGGCAAAACGACCTTGTTCAAGCTGTTACTGGGAGAGGAACAACCGAGTGCAGGCAACCTGGAGTGGGGTGCACGAGTGGACGTCGGCTACCTGGCTCAGCAGGAGGAGCCTTCCAATCCGAAGCTGAACGTGCTGGAGTACTTCCGTCTGGAAGCGGGCGTGGAAGAAGGAGAAGCACGCGGCATTTTGGCCCGATATCTATTCTATGGAGCAGATGTATTTCGCTCGGTAGGACAGTTATCCGGTGGGGAATGGACACGGCTAAGGCTGGCTCTGCTGGTTCAGCGCAAGCCGAATGTGCTTCTGCTGGATGAACCGACCAACCATCTGGATATCGCTTCAAGGGAAGCGCTCGAAGAGTCGCTTGTTGATTTCGAAGGCACGGTGCTTGCCATCTCGCATGACCGCTACTTCGTCAATCGACTTGCTTCCCGCGTGTGGGAACTGGAGAATGGGCGGATGACCGCTTATCTGGGAGACTATGAAGCCTATCGCGAGAAGAAGCTTGATCTGCAAGCTCGCGCAGCCGCGGCAAATCAGCATATAGCAGTTGTTGCCACTCCATCACGTGGGAGTTCAAAACCGAAACAGGAGACGAAGTCCGGTAGCACGCTTAATACAACGGCCACTTCCAAAAAGCTGTCCGCTGAACAATTGGAGCAGAGATTGGCCCGTCTTGAAGGGCAAATCCAGGAGATGGATCGTCAGCTTGAATCCTTGCAGGATAATCCAAACGAGCTGGAGCAAGTGTGGAACGAACGCGAGCAATTGTCTGGTGAATACAATGATATGTTGGCCCAGTGGGCAGAGCTGTGAGACAGGTCAGATTACGGAACTTATCTTGAAATAGATCTTGAAATAGATGAAGAAGGAAAGAAGGCCGGAGGGAGATCTCTGGCCTTTTTGATTTTCAAAGTTAGCTTTATAACGGGATGATATCCGAGGTAATTAGCTGGTAAAATTGTGTATCGCCACAATCTTATCTTTACTAGCATTTTGCATAATTCGATTCTTATTGTTCGCGGGCAAAAGATCTAGACGAATAGATTCATTTCGATCTATATCTTGCTGATTGAAAACCACTCTTGGGATTTATGCAAAATGCTTTTTTACATGTCATCGGGAATAGTGTAACTTTTTTCCTTCTCATGCGTTAAATACGTTTGTGTGTATTGAAACGGCTCCTCTTAGAGCTCACAGAAAGGCAGGTTATCGTTATTTATTATTCATTGACTTATCGGAACTGGTCGGATGACCGGCAGGTGGAGACGGGCGTACTGGAGCAGGTATCGGGTACTCGCGATGAGCTTTTCATGCGCAAGCTGGTCGATGCTACCCTGATGAAAAATAAGCTCTGGGCGCATCTATCCAATGAATCCGAGGATCGTCGGGAGCATGCAGTTTACGTGACCGAGTATGACAATCAAAAACCTGCGGAATACGGTACAGCGATTGCGGACGCTGCACTGGCAATGTGTAAAATGTCCTCCATGTACAGTGCGGAATACATGCTGTGGAATGGGTGTGCATTTCAGGAATTGGACTTGGCAGAATCCTCCTCGTACACGATGGAGCTTGCCGAGCAACTGCTGGACCATTACATGGTCCGGGGCGGTACGACCTATGAATTTGTGTATTCCGTGTTGGATGCGGATCGCAAGAAAGTGTTGTTTTTGTTGAAGGAGGTAGATTTGTAATGGACGAAAATCCCAAACCCAAACCTGGATCACGCGCCAAGCTGGTTGCCTTCTCGCTAATGCTTGCGGTTCCAGCCTTATTATCCGGTTGTAGCAGCAATAGCGATGAGTGTGACCCGGAATACGATACCGGATGTGAATATGACTCCAGCAGTGGGCACTATTATTACGGTGGCGGATCGTCCTATCGGAGCAACAAGGACAGCAGATCCTACAGCAAATCCAGTTCAAAATCGAGCGGCTTTGGCAGCTTCTTCCGCAGTTCGGGAGGTTAGAACCTGATGAGGAATATATACCAACTGCCATTCAGTCATGAAGAAGTATTCAGGGGTGAAGCAGGGCAGCAGGTTCCCTACCATCGGATGTATGGCAAGCAATATTGTGTGCCTGCATTGACGGTTTATTCCCCTGCAGAGATGCAGGAATTGCGTGCAGCAGTTGAGGCTGTAGACGGGATTTATTGCAAGGTGATGCGTTTTATTCAGCAATACATGCCCGACTCTTTCCTGGAGCAGCAGTTGGGCATTCATCCCGGCCTTATTCCGGCGGCTCGTCTGGAGATGGTGACAGGCGGGATTACTCGGCAGGACTGGATTATTGGGGAAGCTGGACCTAAATGTATCGAAAATAACACGGATACCCCAACCGGCATACCTGAAGCAGCTGCATTGGAAGGTATTTTGGTGGGGATGGTTGAAAAAACATCGCTCCATGCTCCGTCCAAAGGAATGGATGAATGTATCCGGGAATGCTTTCACCGCTGGCTGGATGCTTACGCACAGCAGGGTTTGCTGGGCCCGGTGACCTTTACTTCATTTGGAGAGCATGTGGAGGATCGGACCAATACGGAGTATCTGATGAAGCTGTGCCAGGAGGAGGGGTATGAAACGTTCTACGCTCCACTGGAGGAGTTGGAGATTATTCCAGGGGAGGCGCTCTACCATCATGGACGCGAGATCAACCTGTTGTACCGGCTCTATCCCCTGGAATATCTAATCGATGATCGAGATGAAACGACCGGCGTGGACATCGGCGCAGCACTGCTTGAATTGGTTCAGGATGGCCGCCTGGGCCTGATGAATCCTGCACAGCATGTGCTGATGCAGAGCAAGGGTTTCATGGCGGCGATCTGGTCACTCTATGAACGCAATGAACAAACCATGGAATATTGCGGGTTTCGGCTGTTTGATGATGCAGAGTTAGCGGCGATTTCGCGTTATCTGCTACCGACTTATTTCGAAGCTGGACCTTTCGAATGGAGCGCAATGCCCTATGTGGCTAAAAGCTATTGGGGCCGCGAAGGTCGAGGCACATCGCTGCTGGGTGAGGGATCGGATCATCATGGGGGCCAAACTGCTGCTTCACATAAGTTGCACGCCCCGATGAACTCCAACACAACAGACGAACTGCAAGAAGATGAGGAGATCGCAGCCTATTATAATAATCAGCCTAAAATATATCAGCAGCTGGTACCGATGGAACAGGCCGTGATTCAGACAGAGGATGGCGAATACAGCGGTTATTTGCTTACAGGAGTGTTTGTCATCGGTGGACGTTTTGCCGGTGTGCTGCCCCGGATCGGGGAGAAGGTAACCGGAGATATGGCCTATTATTGTGCGGCTGTGGTCAATGAACGGATGGATGACGAGGAGGAGAAGGAATGGACAATTTGGGATTGAACCTGCTGAATGTAGCGGTAGGTGTAGGCATTCTGCTGGTAGTATTGGTATGTGGGTATTTCGCTTTTAGCCAATTGACCCGGTATAACGATAGCGAGGAAATCGCGAAAGGTAACGAGGCGGCAGGCATGTATATGGGCAGCAAATTGCTGGGCCTGTGTATCATTGTGGGCATGGTGTCCTTCTCCACGCATTCGTGGCTGGATATGCTGCTCTGGTCGGCGCTTGGAATCATTATTTTGTGTCTGGTCTATATTATATTTGACTTCCTGATTCCCAAGATGCGGGTCTGTGACGAAATCGCACGAGGGAATATGGCGGTAGCACAGCTGCTGCGTTCCATTATCATCGGCGTTTCCATCGTCATCGGTACGTTTTTGATGTAAAATAAACCCTAGTGTTTATTTGGAATGAATATCAATTCAACGAAGAAGGAGCGCGGCATCATGAGAAAAGTCATCATCGATACAGATACAGCAGGAGACGATACGATTGCGATCCTGACGGCACTGCACCATTTCCAGGTGGAGGGCATTACGATTACAGGTGGGAACGTACAGTTTGACCAGGAGGTTGAAAATGCCCTGTACACTGTACAGGTTGCGGGACATGGCGGCAAGGTGCCTGTGTACAAAGGGTGCGAACGCCCATTGATGGCCTATGGTAAGGCCCAGCACCGCACGGTGGAAGACGTACATGGCGATGACGGCATGGGCGGAGCCCATTTCCCGAAGGCAGACCAGCGTCCAGAGGCAGGGCATGCGGTTGATTTTATCATTGAAAAGGTACACGCACATCCGGGCGAAATCTCGCTTCTGGCCATTGCACCCCTGACCAACATTGCGATGGCAATCCAGAAGGACCCAACCATTATTCCGGAGATTGCTCATCTCTACATCATGGGTGGAACGAATAATGCACTGGGTAATATCACACCAGCCGCGGAGTATAACTTCTATGTAGATCCGGAAGCAGCCAAAATTGTATTACACGCAGGCATTCCGACCACCATGGTTGGCTGGGAGATGTGTACTCAATATTCTGTTATGGATGATGATGATCACGCTGAAATTGCAGCACTGGGTACATCTGGTGCCAATTTCTTCACAGCCATCAACAAAGTGGTTATGCAGTTCAACAAATCGGTACATAAACTGAATGGCACCACTCACCCGGACACGTTGCTGATGGCTGTTGCCGCAGATGAGTCGCTCATGACCAAATCCGGTCAGTATTATGTGGATGTAGAAGCAGCAGGAGAGTTAACACGCGGATATAGCGTTGTGGATATCAACGGACGTTTCGGTAAAGAGCCGAATGTACGTGTTTGCGAGGCCATTGACCGTCCGAAATTCAAATCCATGCTGCTGGATGTGCTCTCTGCTATTCAATAAAATTGTGGTTTTAACTCCAATAAAAGTATTCATCATCCGTGCCTATTCCAGGTACGGATTTTTTTTGCCTATTTTAGGTCTAACTACTTCACCTGTCGTAGTAAGTTGTGATATACTTCAACTACTACGACAGATGAAGTAACGGAGGAGGATTACCTTTTGTGATCAGCAGTGACG
This sequence comes from Paenibacillus sp. RU5M, assembly GCF_900221055.1. NCBI lineage: Bacteria > Bacillati > Bacillota > Bacilli > Caryophanales > Paenibacillaceae > Paenibacillus > Paenibacillus sp. RU5M. The sequence continues at coordinate 91,599 of NZ_OBQM01000004.1, forward strand.
TTATACGCGGCTACAACGATACGCTAATTCTCTATATGCTGCTGGAAGGGGAGTCGTACGGGTACGAGATTTCCAAAAACATCAGACAGCTGACAGATGAGAAGTATGTGATGAAAGAGACGACACTATACTCTGCCTTCACCCGATTGGAGAAGAACGGGTACATTGAATCATTCTACAGGGATGAGAGTCTTGGAAAGCGGCGCACGTATTACCGGATCACGCCGCTCGGCCTCGATTATTACAAGGAAAAATGCGAGGAATGGAAGGTTACGCAGGAGGTTGTGAATCTATTTATCAGGGAGTGGTGACAGAGCATGGAGACGATTATGGTGTATCTGGAAAACATGTTTGCTAATCTGCCGAAGACCTCCGAGGTGGAGCATTTGAAACAGGAGCTTCTCTCGGGGATGGAAGATAAATACTTGGAACTGAAGCGAGAGGGCAAATCAGAGAATGAGGCGATTGGTATTGTGATTTCGGAATTTGGCAATATCGAGGAGTTAACAGCTGAGCTCGGTATTCAACCAGCCGGGATTGAGGAAGCAGCACCTGTGCTGACAGAGGAAGAGGCTTACGATTATGCTGCTGTCAAACGCAGCGTGGGTCTATGGACCGGCTTGGGCGTTTTTCTCTGCGCAGCGGGGGTTGCATTCCTGATATTCCTTGATACATTTTTTGAACACAACAATATCAAGTCCATGACAGGATCGATGGAAACGGGTAGCCTGCTGGGACTAATCGGGATGTTTGTACTGATCGCCATTGCAGTCGGCATGTTTATTCACAGCGGGATGAAGCTCGATCGCTTCAAGTATATGGAGAAGGACTTTCAGTTGCCCTATGCGCTCAAGATGTCGCTTCAACGCAATCAGGCCCATTTCGCGCTGACGTACCGCGTTTCAATCATTACAGGCGTCGGTCTGTGCGTGCTGTCACCCGTTTTTATTTTTGCGGGTGCATATATTAACGATGTCTATGCATCTTACGGTGTCTCTCTCTTTATGTTAATGGCAGCGGTGGGCGTTTTCCTGTTCATCTATTACGGTAATATCCAGGGGGCTTACACGAAATTGCTGGAGGAGCCACACTTTAGTGCTGATAAGAAGAAGCAGGAAAGGGTTGTGGGCGCAGTGGGGGCAATCGTATGGCCTTTGGCTACGGCGTTGTTTCTGTTTACGGGCTTTGTATACCAGCGATGGGACGTTAACTGGGCCATATTTCCGATTACAGGTGTGTTGTTCGGCATGTTCAGCAATACCTATCATATATTAAAGCGGAAAAATCATTCCTGATGGTTTGCTATGCGCGTGCGCTACCCATTTGTTGACAACGCTTCGGGTGTGTTAAAGTGAAGGAAATGTTACAGCGGAGACCCTTTAGTTTAACTTTTGAGCGTCTGGCAGGAGGAGTGGCACAATGTTATTTTATTTTGTAGCACTGCTGGTTACCTTGGTTGATCAGGGAACCAAGATGGCGGTGAGGATGTATATGGAAGTTGGGGACACGATGAGGCTTGGCGACTCGGGAATGCAATTGCAGCATTATGAGAATAGTGGAATGGCAGGCAGCCTGTTTCAAGGGAATGCGCGTCTTTTCGGTGTGGTCGCCATTCTATTCGTGGCGGGTATGATGTATTATCGGAGAAAAGGTGAGATTCGCGGTTTCTGGATGCAGGCAGGTGCCGGTTTCATGGTCGGTGGTGCTTTGGGTAATGCAATCGATCGTTTTATCTACGCACGCGTAACGGATTTCCTCGTATTTCCGTCGGGACGTGGTATTCTCAATTTGGCGGATGTAGCGATAAATGTTGGCGTGGTTATGCTGGTCATCGGCATGTTAATCCGTGCATTTCAGAGTTACCGAGCCAAGCGTTTACGTAATGCTTTGCCGAAAATAGAGCGTTGATAAAGAGTTAACAACAGCTGTGATGTAAGCAGCGTAACTGAATACATGATGGACATTGGATATATTCCAATGTCCTTTTTTTGTTATGTCGACGAGCGGACTCGCGGTCAGTGGGACTGATTCATTTTTACCGAAACCGTTTTAGGAATAATAGGACACATTATAGTCAACGCTCTAAGTATAAAACGGTGGAAGGATTAACCACGTGGTTACTTCACTAATTTAATGGGTAAATCTTTACGTATATAAGCTGAGGGAGGTACAACATGAGAACATCGCTTACCAAGGCACTCGGGTTAATGCTGCTTTGTGGAATAACGGCTGTACTTCTGTCTTCCTGCACTAGCGGGAATAATACCAATGGCAAAGTGCAGGTTGAATTTTTTCAGAACAAACCCGAAGCCAAAGGAACCTTTGACGAGTTAATCAAAACATTCAACGCCGAACACTCCGATATTCAGGTCACTCAGGTGAATCCACCTGACGCGGAGACGGTGCTGAAGACACGTGTGGTGAAGAACGATGTACCAGACATTATGGCAATGGGGGCAACCGATACCTATTCCATTCTTGCACAGAGTGATATTTTCGCCGATCTGACAGACAGTCCACTGTTAAAAACGATCGATCCCAACTACATAAAGATGCTGAAGGATGTCACGGGCATGGATGAAGTGACAGGTGTTCCATACGCAACAAATGCAAACGGCATCATGTACAACAAAACCTTGTTTAAAGAAATGGGTCTGAACGTACCCAAGACCTGGGACGAGCTGATTGCTACAGCCAAAAAAATTAAGGATGCGGGTAAAATTCCATTTTACTTCACATATAAGGATGATTGGCAGACGAATCTGCCGTTCAATGCACTCGGACCTAACTTGGTTGGTATTGATTTCTACCTGGAGCGTCGCGAGAACAAAGTGACCTTCAAGGAGAAATACCGTGAGGTTGCGGAGAAGCAGTTGGAGCTGATGAATTACGGTCACGGCGACAACTTCGGTAAAGCGTATTCGGATGGTAACCGTGCCTTTGCCAATGGTGAAGCTTATATGTACATCCAGGGTACCTGGGCGATCTCCGAGATTCGTAAAGCGAACCCGAATGTGGACATTGGTTTCTTCCCATTCCCGACAGGTAACGATCCGAGCCAGATCAAGTTGGTGAACGGAATCGACTCCCTGTTTACCATTTCAGCGAATACACCAAACAAGGAGCAGGCCGAGCAGTTCATCGCGTTTCTGCTGGAGCCTGAAAATATAGGCAAGTACATTAAGGAACAGACGCTGTTCTCTGCGGTGGAAGGTGTAAAACAAGATGATCCTGCTGTACAGGAACTGACACCTTACATTGAGCAGGGCAAGGTTATCGACTTCGCCGATCACTATATTCCGGCTGCGGTGCAGCTGAATTCCATCGTACAGTCCTTTTTGCAGAACAAGAACATCGACAACTATCTGGATACACTCGACAAAGAATGGGACAAGGTAGCGAATCGGCGATAACGCCTTGTCCGAAGGAGGATGGAGTATGAACAAGCGCATCGCGCCTTATTACTGGATGACGGTTCCGGCGGTAATACTGTTCTTTGTATTTATGACGCTGCCGGCCCTCCAAGGGATCTATTATTCATTTACGAACTACAACGGGTTCGGTAAAGGTTATGATTTTGTTGGATTCAAAAATTATTTCAATCTGTTTCAAGATGACAATGTAGGCAACGCCTACTGGTTTACCTTCAAGTTTGCGATCGTTGTAACGATCCTGACGAATATTCTAAGCCTGCTCATTGCACTTGGGCTGAATGCCAAGATCAAGTTCCGTAACTTTTTCCGTGGCATCTACTTCTTGCCGAATATCCTGAGTGTATTGATCGTAGGTTACATATTTAACTACCTGTTCTCCAACGTATTCCCGATATGGGGACAAAACCTGGGCATCAACGCCCTATCCACCAACATTCTGGGCAGCGAAAGCCTGGCATGGATTGGGATCGTGATTGTAGCGGTATGGCAATCCGTCGCGTTGAATACGATTCTGTATTTGGCGGGCTTGCAAACCATCCCTACGACATTGTATGAAGCATCCAATCTGGACGGCGCCGGCAAATGGCGTGAATTCTGGAGCATTACGTTTCCACTTATTGCCCCGTTCTTCACGATTAATATGGTGCTGGCGATGAAAAACTCACTGATGGTCTTTGACCAGATCGTGGCCTTGACGAATGGTGGACCGGGACGGGCAACACAGTCCATCTCCCATCTGATCTACACGGGTGGATTTGAAGGCGGCGAATATGCATATCAATCTGCGAACTCGGTTATCTATTTCATCGTTATTGCGGTGATTTCGATTCTGCAAATCCGGTTCCTGCAAAGAAGGGAGACGGATCTGTAATGAGAAGCCGTTTACGTACCAACTGGCCCGTTATGTTGTTAATTATTCTGGGTACCTTGTTCATTCTGTTCCCTTTATATATGACGGTTACAATCGCATTGAAAAATCCGGAGCAAATGGCCCAATCGGTCTTTGCTATTCCGACAACGCTTCACTGGGAGAACTTTGCAAGTGCAATAGACATGACAAACTTCTTCCAATCGTTCCGTAACAGTGCCATTGTTACTGCGTCAACAGTCATTCTGACCTTGCTCAGTAACTCTATGGTTGCTTACGCGATTGCCCGGAATATGGAGAAGCGGAAATTTTTCAAAGGGCTGTATTATTACTTCGTCAGCGCGATGTTTATTCCGTTTCCAATCATCATGCTGCCGATTGTTAAGCTGACTGCATCACTGGAAATGACCAATCTTCTGGGTCTTATCCTGCTGCATACGGTGTATGGTCTCGCCTTTAACGTATTTGTGTATGTAGGTTACATTCGGTCCATTCCAGTAGCGCTGGAGGAAGCAGCCTTCGTAGATGGAGCAACAACCTGGGGCACATTCTGGAAAATCATTTTCCCATTGATGGCGCCGATCAGTGCCACGGTTGGTATTCTAACTTGTCTGTCTACCTATAATGACTTTCTGCTGCCACTCATTATTATTAGTGATCCGGCACAATACACGCTTCCACTGGTACAATATGTGTTCCAGGGTCAATTCAATACTGACTTCAACCTGGCGTTTGCATCGTACCTGCTGGCGTTGCTGCCGATGATCATCATTTACCTGTTTGCACAAAAATGGATTATCAATGGTGTAACGCAAGGTTCAGTGAAATAAATTGGGGAGTGATTGGTGCGACACTGATGATTAGCATCCTGCCGATCCTGATCGCTTTCCTCGTCTTGAGCAACCGAATTGTAGAAGGTATTGCTGCCGGATCGGTAAAAGGATAGACCCATGTATTCCAGATGATTAAATGGCTAACTTAAACCTTGGACCCTTACACATCCCGATCCAAAAGGGATGTGTGAGGGTTTTTGCTCATCGCCCTGGACTTCTTCTATCTCCTGAGATCGTGTATTTATAACGAGTATATCAATTCAGTTATTCTCTATAATGCAAACTAAATGAAAGAACTGAAAATACCTATTATTGGAATTTCAAAAAACTTTCAAGTTTTTTCGCAAAACTACTGCATTTTCAAACCACCTGTGCTAACATACCCTAAGAATTAAAGCCCACACGGGAAAGGTGAGAAAATGACAGCAATATCCTCAACCAAAGAGTCCCTGCGTTCGGATGCCAAGGATCTGAATCTGATTCGGCTAACATGGCCTATTTTCCTGGAACTCTTCTTGTTTATGTTGATGGGGAGCGTGGATACGTTCATGCTCAGTTCAGTGTCCGATAATGCAGTATCCGGAGTCGGAGCAGCCAACCAGATTATTTCCATTGCGATTCTTGTACTGGAAGTCATTGGACATGGCGCTGCTATTGTTGTGGCACAATATATTGGTTCGAAGAAGTTGAGTGAGGCGGCACAGGTCACAGGTAATGCGATTACACTAAATCTGATTGTTGGACTGATCCTGAGCGGAAGCTTCCTTCTGTTAGGAGGACATCTGCTTACACTGCTTCATATCCAAGGTGAAATATACGATTTTGCCCGTTCTTATATAAGTATTGTCGGAGGCGGGATCTTTCTTCAGGCGCTGATTAACGCGCTGGCCGCGACGATTCGTACGCATGGTTATACCAAAGAGACGATGTATGTTTCCGTTCTGATGAACGTGATTCACGTCGTTGGTAACTACGCTCTTATTTTTGGCCATTTCGGCATGCCGAAGCTTGGTGTAGAAGGGGCAGCGATCTCAACGGTCGGAAGCCGTCTGATCTGTTTGATTATTTTCTTCTGGTTGCTCTATCGGGTTATGGATGTAAGGGTAGAGTTTAGCTATTACATCAACCTTTCGAAGAAGTTTATCAGCAAAATCTTGCGAATCGGTATTCCCTCTGCACTGGAATCCGTTGTATATCAGTCCTGCCAGCTCGTCTTCACACTGTACGTAACCTATCTGGGTGCTGAAGCGATGGCAACCCGGCAATATGCGGGTAATATTTCAAGCTACATCTATCTATTCAGCATGGCGATCGGAATGGGAACTTCCATTATTGTTGGCCGACTGGTCGGTGCACGGCGCAAGAATGATGCATACAAACGCGTATTCGACAGTGTAAAATGGGCGCTGCTCGCAACGGTTGTGATCGATGTAATTATTATTCTCTTCCGTGTTCCGCTGATGAGTGTGTTCACGGATAATCCGGAAATTATCAAGCTAGGGGCACAGGTCATCCTGCTAAGTCTTCTGCTGGAAACCGGGCGAACCTGCAACATTGTGATTATTGGTTCCCTTCGTGCCGCAGGTGATGCAAAGTTCCCAGTATACATGGGACTGATCTCCATGGTCTGCATGAGTCTACCGCTGGGCTATCTGCTGGTGTTCAAGCTTCACATGGGGCTCGCCGGTGTCTGGCTTGCTATTGCCGCAGACGAGTGGACACGAGCTGTCATTATGTATTTCCGTTGGAAGAGCCGGGCTTGGGAGAAACATGATCTGTTGGATCATGAGGAGGAAGTTGGAGCTCAGCCGGTGCCGGCAGTATGATGTTGATTTTGGAAAATAATTTCGATTTGAGTGGAGTATAGAAATAAAAAGACGCCTCACTTGGAGTCGTTAGTCTTATTAAAGAAGAAGAGTCAATCATGGGATGGAGCACTCCTCCTTATGGTTGGCTCTTTTTGTTGTGTTTGGGGTATAAAAAAAGTGGAGCGAAGTCGAAGCTGAGAGGATACAGTATATCTGACGTTTCTCACAAATCGAAAAGTCCTCCATAGCTAATCAGGCGATACCTTGTTAACATAGATCCAAAGAATACGATAACTCATGACACATATAGAGGATGATTTCGATGAATAAAAAAGTATTGGTCGTGGATGACGAGTCAAGCATTGTCAGTGCCATTGCTTACGCGCTGCGGCGCGAAGGATATGAAGTAGAGACAGCAAATGACGGCGAAGAAGCGCTGGTCAAGGTGGCGTCATTCCATCCGCAGGTCATGATTCTGGATGTGATGATGCCCAAGCTGGACGGATACGGCGTATGCCGCAGGTTGGAGGATCGAGAGGATATCGGCATTATTTTGCTGACCGTCAAAAATGATATCGTGGATAAGATCGTCGGACTGGAAATGGGCGCGGATGATTACATGACCAAACCGTTTGAGATCCGCGAACTGCTCGCCCGAGTAAAGGCATTGATACGCCGTGTGGAGAAAAGCAGCCCGTCCCCTGACGACCAGAAGAATCAGGTTATCGTCAATGGAACACTGCGCATCCATATCGCTCACCGCACCGTGACGGTGAATGAGGAGAAGCTGGATTTGACGCCAAAAGAGTTCGACTTGCTGACCATTCTGATGTCCAACCCCGAGCGTGTATACACGCGGGATGATCTGCTGGACCGGGTGTGGGGCATGGAATATGCCGGGGGCACACGCACGGTGGATATTCATATTCAGCGGCTGCGCAAAAAGATCGGCGATACCGATCAGCAAAAATTACAGACGGTATACGGCATTGGCTATAAGGCATCAGCCCCTGAACCGGGCGGCTCGGTATGAGAATCAGCATCAAGCTGAAGTTCAGCGTTTTTCTAGCTGCATTGCTAATCCTGACCGTCGTTGTGCTCAGCTCGCTGGTATTGCGAGGTATTGAGCGCAACCAGCAGACGCAGATCGAGACCATTCTGTCCCAGCAGACCCGTCTGGTGAATCTGAATGTGCGGCAGTCTTACTATACCGAGTCCGTTCGTCTGGAGCAGGAGGTTTTTTTACAGCAAAATGGCCGCAGGTTGGCTCAAGAGCTTGCAAGCTCCACAGGTCTGCCCATCGCGCTTTATGATATGAAGGGACAGCAGGTTGGTTCATCAATCATGTCTGAGGAAAGTGCAGATATCACAGCGACGCTGAACTATGCGCTGCAAAATAAAATTGCTTATCACGAACAGGGGGATACCCTGCTATATGTAGCACCGCTGGACGGACCGGATGGACAGATGGGTGCTGTACGCATGCAGTATCCGGTTCAGAGCTATCATGAATTCTATGCCCGTATCCTTCAGTTGTTTATGTGGGCAGGGATTGCGGTTGTTGGGTTAAGCTTCATTCTGGGATATCTCTTCTACAATCGCTTTGCCGTTGCCATAACCCGCTTGAAGAAGTCTGCCGATTCCATTCGTGAAGGGCATTATATTACTGAATCACCTGTGAGTCGCAAGGATGAGTTAGGTGAGCTGGGGCAGGGCATTTATTATATGAGTACATCGATTCAGCAAAATATTGAAGCCATGCATGCGGAGCAGCAGAAGCTCCAGCTCGCTATCGAGAAGCTTCAGGCCCTGGAGCAGCAGCAGAAACAATATATCGGCAACATCAGCCATGAGTTCAAGACGCCACTTACGTCGATTAAGGCATATGTGGAGCTGCTGGACATGTATAAGGATGATCCACAATTGCTGGATGATGCCACAAGCAATATTGGCAAGGAAACCGAGCGGCTGTACGAGATGGTTGAGAAGGTATTACATTTATCAGCCCTGGAGAAATATGATTTTGAGAATCAGGCGGAGGACGTGGAGGTTCGTGCTCTACTGGAGGATGCCTGTGGCCGGATGCGGGGCAAAGCCGAGAAGTTTGCGCTGAACATGGAGCTGACGTTACTGCCTGCGGTGATCCGCAGCGATCGGGAGAGCCTGATGCATATTTTCATCAATCTGTTGGATAATGCGATCAAATATAATGTGCCGGGAGGTGTCATCCGGGTAAGCAATGAACTGCGAATGCAGGAGCGACAAGCGGTAATTCGCATCTTCAACTCGGGGACGCCCATTCCGGATGAGGCGAGCGAGAAAATCTTTGAACCCTTTTATACCGTCAATAAAGACAGGGCCAGAAAAACCGGGGGAACCGGGCTGGGACTATCACTCGTCAAGCAATTTGTAGAGAAGCAGGGCGGCACAATCTCATTGTTGCCGGGCGATCCGAAACACGGGGAAGGAACGACGTTCCAGCTTGTTTTCCCTCTTGCCCATTCAAGTTTACAAGTTGGAAACAAGTCTGAATAACTTTGGAAGTATGCGATGTGTATGCTTGGTCTATAGAAAGCACTCAGGAGGGACCATGATGAATTGGAAACAGGCGGCTATGGGCACGCTCGGGGCGATTGTCCTATTATCGGCAACAGCATGCGGGGGAACAACGAAACCAGGGGATAATACACAGAACGGGAAATCAGGCACGGATATTACAGTCAAGGACAATACAAATACATCGGTATACCAGAGCTTTAAGCTGGAGAAAATCGATAAACTGTCGAATATGCGCGGGGTAGCATGGCTAAGCAATGACTGGATTTTGTCGGATAAAGTAAACGAGTCCATGAAGCCTGTCACCGTTGAGGGTGAGAAACGTTACCCGCATAACTTATACATGTACGATCTTACAAAGGGCACAGATACACCCGTGAAGGAAAGTGAAGTGAATCTGGGCTCACCACTCGTGTCCCCGGATAGTCAGTATATTTTCTACAGAGAACCAGAGGAATCGACGGGCAAAGGCTTCATTCTGAACCTGCACAACGGGGAAGTGGTTCCAGCAGGCAATGACGATGGATTTGTCTTTGAAGGCGCATGGCTGGATAAGGAGCATGTCGTTTTTCCAAACATGAATGGGGATATCATATCAGCAAGTGTGGATGGAACAACCAAAGCGCTGGTCAAGACGGGGAACTTCAATGTAAGCAGTGTCAGCGTTTCGGGTAATGTAATTTACTACATCACAGGCACGGACGGACAGTTGAATAGCTACGATACGAAGACCGGTGAAGTGAAGCAGGTGTTGAAAAGTGTAGAGAGGGTAATCCCGTCCAACGATGGATCAAGACTGGCGATTGTGAAAAAAACAGCCGATACCAAACGGGCGCTGGTGCTAACCGATCTGGAAGGGAATGAAAAAGCCACGCTTGCCAGAGGCACGCAGATCTTCGGCACGAGCTGGTCTGGTGACGATTCCAAAATCGCCTACACAATCAATTCGGAAAGTGACGATGAAAAAGGGCTGTTCGTCTCTAATACGGAATCGGCGGAGCAGTTCCAGATCTCGGCCGAAATGGATAACGCATCTGATCCACTGAGCTGGAGTCCGGAAGGCAACCGAATTTTGCTGTCACAGGCAGTGCAGGAAAATGAATCATACCACTTTGTCACCTCGGTCATTACGATCTCGCAGTAAATCATCATCGAAGAAGAAGTAAATTAGCAGAGCGGGCCTGACTCATATCGAGTTGGGCTTTTTCTGTACCTTTAACGCTGGTTTTCTGGGTTATACTGAAGAGACGAGAAGTAAAGGGGGAACATGATCATGGATGAAAAGGACTGCCGTCTGCTGCTGAGCGTTTCCGAAGAAAGTAGTCTGACCAAGGCTGCGGAGCGCATGTTTATGACCCAGCCAGCTTTGACATACCGTTTGCAGCAATTGGAGAAGGAATTTGGCGTGCCACTTATCGATAAAACGTTAAAAGGTGCCAGATTTACTCCCGAAGGAGAGCATCTCGCGATTTATGCCCGTAAAATGCTCAATGAGCTTAACCAGGTCAAGGAACTGCTGTCGAACATTCGGAATGAGGTTAAGGGAACGCTGCGTCTCGGGATTGCCAATCATTATTCGTTGTACAAGCTTCCTCCCTTGTTAAAGCAGTTCAAGGAACTGTACCCTGAGGTTCAGTTTGCTGTGACCTGTGCTCTGAGTGTGGAGGTTATGGAACTGTTAATGCGGGATGAAATTCAGGTAGGGGTCATCCGGGGGGAGCATCCATGGTATGAGGGGAAACATCTGCTGCACGATGAACCGGTCTGTATTGTATCCCGTGAACCCATTAATCTGGATGAACTTCCCGAGCTTCCGCAAATTGCATTTCAGGAGCCCTTGACGAAAACGGGTGGAACTCCTGTGAGCCCCTTCCGAGAGGGAGTAGCGGCCTGGTGGTATGAGCGCTATGAATGTTCACCAACCGTAACGATGCGTGTGGACAGCTATGAGACATGTAAGGAAATGGTGCGTTATGGGCTTGGTTATGCCATTATTCCGGGTATTTTCGTGTCTGATTCGGATGGCCTTCACCAGCAGGAATTGATTCGACAGAATGGACAGGGATTGCGGCGTAATACGTGGTTAGTGTATAAGGAAAGTGTGCTGCAGCAGGCAACGGTGGGTCGCTTTATTGACTTGATGAAAACGGCTGGAACACAGCATGTTGTGGACGGAAGCTAGATACAGACATAGCGGAATAGATGCATTTCTTTATGCATAATTATCCGATATTTTATTATCAAATAAGGAATTTTATTGCTGTTTGGCAGTGTCATTTTTATAGGGAGTACCCATTCGAAGGATGTACATAAGATTAAAATGTATACCGATGCCGTCTTGGCTAATATGAAAAATAACCAGTAATATACTGACATCTAATGATATCCATATGTTATTGTCTAGCGAGTCCATAAAATTTTTTATGGGCTATTCCTTAATTTTTTTGAATTTACTTCTGGCTTGGTCACACATACAATATATCCAATCTGATTGTATATTTATTCGATTGAATTGAATATAGAAATGCTGTATTTGGAGAAAGGCGGCAAAACAATATGTATCCTGACCCAGCTCATATGAAGCAAAAAATCAAAGAAACCGTAGATCGGCTGGACCCTGACTTGCGGGAATTATCCCTGCGCATTCACGCTAACCCTGAACTTAGCTTTCAGGAAGTCCAAGCACAACAATGGTTAACCGAACCGCTGGAAGCGGCCGGATTTCAGGTGGAAAAAGGCATTTCAGGCCTCGACACCTCGTTCCGTGCTGTATGGGAAGGCCAGCCAGGTGGACCCACGATTGCACTGCTCGCTGAATATGATGCGCTGCCCCGCATCGGACACGCCTGCGGACACAATCTGATCGGAACCTCTGCTGTAGGTGCAGCACTGGCGCTCAAGGAATCTTGCCCTGATCTTCCGGGACGGATCGTCATTCTTGGCACACCGGCTGAAGAAGAGGGCGGCGGAAAAATCATTATGGTGAACGATGGCGTATTCAATGAGATTGATGCCGTCATGATGTGTCACCCGCAGCAAAAAACGATGGTACTGAGAGGTGCGCTGGCCTGTGTGGACGCAACCTTTACGTTCCACGGCAAACAGGCACATGCTGCCTCATCTCCTGAGAAAGGTATTAGTGCACTGGATGCCTTGGTCAACGCGTACGCGGGTATAAACTCACTGCGTCCTTATTTGAAGGATGACGTTAGGGTGAACGGGATTATCACCAAGGGTGGAGATGCGCCCAACGTGGTGCCTGAGCTGGCTGAAGCCGTATATATCATTCGGGCGAAGACAGTCGAAGAGCTGAAAATCGTCATGGACAAAGTATATCGCGTCGTGCGCCATGCTGCGGAAGGTGTTGGGGCTACGGTAGATATTACGGAAGGCCTGATCTATGCCGAGCGGAATAACAACAAGACTCTGGCGGGTCTGTTCCAGCAGAACCTGGAGGATATGGGTATTGAAGTGCATGATCCACCGCAAACAGGTGGTGTTGGTTCATCGGATATCGGTAACGTAAGCCAGATTACAGCCGCAATCCATCCGTATATTCGGTTAGGAGATGCGACAACACACACACCTGAATTTGCCCGGCTTGCCGGAGCAGAGGAAGGCATGATTGAGCTAAACCGTGCGGCGAAGGCACTTGCACTGACGGCGTTCGATTTGTACGCAGACAAGGCAGCATTGCAGCAGGTACGTGATGAATTTAAAGCATGGAAACAACAGAAGGACGAGGGATGATGAATTGGAAAACATAACAAAACAACCACAACAACGGCGCAAATGGTTTAAGATGCCTCACACCTTCGTCATCTTGTTTATTCTGGTGCTGGTAGCTACTGTGCTGACCTACATTATTCCTGCAGGGGAATTTGATCGGGTTAAGGATGAGGCGACAGGCAAATCCTTGCTCGTTCCAGGTTCATATCATCATGTAGAGGCCAATCCAACGGGATTATGGGATATTCCCAAGTCCATCGTTCGCGGACTGGTTGACTCCGCGGACGTTGTATTCTTTATTTTCATCATCGGCGGAGCATTTCAGATCATTACGAGTACGGGAACGATTGAAGCCCTTACAGGTAGGGTAGCCCGTTCGTTCGCCAACAAGGGATTATGGGTCATTCCGGTATTCATCACCTTGTTCTCAGTTGGTGGATTCACGATGGGCATGTCCACAGAGGTTATGGTCTTTGTACCGATCGGGATTGCCATTGCGCGTGCGCTGGGGTATGACGCTCTAACCGGTACGGCGATGATCTCGCTGGGGGCCTCGTGTGGTTTCACTGCCGGACTGCTCAATCCGTTCAACGTAGGACTGGCTCAGGCCATTGCAGAAGTTCCAATTTTCTCAGGGATGTGGCTTCGTGCAATTATCCTGGTGTGTCTCATCTCCGTGACAAGTATCTATATTATGCGGTACGCGTCCAGAGTGAAGTCTGATCCAACACGTGGTTTGGTGCATGAGCTGGAGCAGGAGCAGGCAGCAGATACACCTGCGGTGGACCTGAACAAACTGCCAACGATTCGCATCACACATATTCTGACTATCATTACAATTGTAGCTGGCTTTGCCCTGTTAATCTGGGGTGTTTCCAAAGAAGGCTGGTGGATGGAAGAACTGGCGGCCCTCTTCCTGAGCATGGGCGTGATCGCTGGTCTTGTCTCCGGGTTCGGTCCTAGTCGAATTGCAAGTGAATTCGTCAAAGGTGCTAGTGGCATCGCTTATGGTGCCTTTATCATCGGTCTGGCAAGAGGTATCATGGTTGTCCTCGATCAGGGTAACGTGATTGACTCCGTAGTATACGGAATGTCTACAGCGGTTGGCGAATTGCCGTCCTCCGTGCAGGTACTGGGTATGTATTTCTTCCAAAATATCATGAACGTGTTCATCACCTCGGGTACAGGTATGGCAGTGACAACGATGCCGATTATGGTTCCATTATCGGATCTGCTCGGGGTTACCCGTCAGACTGCCGTACTGGCTTTCCAGTTCGGAGACGGATTCACCAACATGATTCTGCCAACGTCTTCAGCCTTAATGGGCAGTCTCGCGGTATCCGGCATTCCGTATCAGAAATGGGTTAGATTCTTCTGGCCGCTGATGGTCATGTGGATCGCTATGGGTATTGTATTTATGCTGATCGCCAATGCCATTCAGTATTCTTAATCGTTCGATTGAGACAAGCAGCGAAAAATGTATTCCATAACTTACATTCCTTTCTATACATTTATATTGACTAAGCTATTCCGCTTCCGATAAACTAGAATGCAGGAATAAAAGTCGAATGTTCAAAGCAGCAGTTCGAGACATTGTTTCGGACGGCTGTTTCTTTTCTTTTTCATAAGCAAGGTTGCAACGTTTTAGTCTTGTCGGATGATCCGGCCAATAACAACATGGAATAGGAACAGGTGATACACATGTGTAACAGCGCGTACCGCGTGCTTTTATATTATAAGTTCGTGAAGATTGAAGACCCTGAAACGTTTACGCAAGAGCATCTGCAATACTGTAAGGACCTGGGTGTAAAAGGACGTATTCTAATTGCCTCGGAAGGCATTAACGGTACCGTATCCGGTACACCAGAGCAAACCGAGCAGTACATGAAGGATATGCATGCCAACCCGCTATTCAGCGATATGGTATTCAAGATTGATGATGTCGAAGAGCATGCGTTCAAAAAAATATTTGTTCGTCACAAAGCTGAGCTGGTTACATTCCGTGTGGACGAAGACTTGGACCCGAACGAAGTTAGTGGTAAACGGTTGTCCCCGAAAGAATTTTACGAGCATCTTCAACAGGAGGATGTCATTGTAATTGATGGCCGCAATGACTACGAGTACGAGATTGGTCATTTTCGAGGTGCGATTCGTCCGGACGTGGAGTCGTTCCGCGAGTTTCCGGAATGGATTCGGGATAACCTGGGCGACATGAAGGACAAAAAGATCATTACTTACTGTACTGGCGGTATCCGTTGTGAAAAGCTAACCGGGTTCATGATTAAGGAAGGTTTCCAGGACGTGGCTCAACTTGATGGCGGAATCGTGACCTATGGCAAGGATGATGAGGTACAAGGTCGTTTGTTTGATGGGAAATGTTATGTTTTTGACGAGCGTATTTCCGTGCCGATTAACCGGACGGATGAAGATATCGTGATTGCCAGCTGTTATCACTGTGGAACGACGCATGACCGTTATATTAACTGTCCAACCTGCAACCTGCAGCATGTAAGCTGTGAGGATTGCGAAGAGACGCATAACCGCTTTTGCTCGGATGCCTGCCGGGAGGCAGCACCGGTAACCGCATAAGCAGGGAGAGCAGGTGCTGATCGTGAAGCGCGAAGAGGAACGAACGACGCGTGAACGGATTTTGTTCATGCTGAAGCAGCAAGGCACAATGACCGCAAGGGAAATGACAGCTGAGCTTGGTCTGACCGGCATGGCGATTCGCCGTCACCTCACGGCACTGGAGCAGGAGGGATGGATTGAAGTTCGGGAAGCCAGAGCTACAGCTGGACGTCCCTCCGCCGTATACCATTTGACGGTACGCGGGGATAGCTTTTTCCCAAAATCATATTCATCACTGACCCTGGAACTGCTGGAGGAACTGTCGGATTCAGCGGGCAGCGGTGTCGTGGATGCATTGTTCGAGAGCCGCCGGGACAAGCTGCTTCGCAGCGGACAGCCACAGATGCAAGGTCAGGATCTGGCCGGACGTGTCGAGGAACTCGCGCGCATTCAGAATGCAAACGGATATATGGCCGATGCCTCCAAGGAAGAGGATGGCACCTATGTGCTTACCGAGCTGAACTGCCCTATTGTGCAGGTAGCGAGTGTCTATAAACAGGCTTGCCGCTGTGAACTGGAACTGTTCCGTTCATTGCTGCAGGCTGATGTGGAGCGCACCGAATGTTATGCGGATGGCGGCAAAAAATGCACGTACCAGATTCGCGAAGCGGCTGGGAATTAGCATGTATAGAGATTGTTTCGATCACTCGGAACAGTCTCTTTTTTGTTTGGAAAATGATGTAAAAACGTTATATTAAGTATTAGATGCGTGTTATTATTAAATTTACATCCAGCTCAAAAAAATGCGTAGCGATTAACATTGTTAATTTCAATATGCTCGCTAATGATCATTATCACAACGTATTTCATTTAAGAGAAGATCATACAGATATATCCCTGACAGATGATATAGAGATTCATTTTAGGCGAAATTTCGAAGTTAAAAGACAACAACATTATGATGAATGATGGATTAGTGCGATGGCTATTATTTTTAAAGGGGATAACCAAGTCTAGCTGGGAGGAGTTATTGATGCACGAACCGGAACCGGCGTTGAAAAAAGCCATGAGTGTATTGGAGTTTCTGAGCCAGGATGAGCAAGCACGTCAACAATATATCGACCGTCAGAAATTTCTGTGGGATGAAGTTTCCATGATTGAGGGCGCACGAGAAGAAGGTCTCAAGAAAGGCTTGGAGGAAGGCATCCAAAAAGGAATCGAAGAAGGCATCAAAGAAGGCATCAAAGAAGGAGAAGCAGAGAGTAAACGTAAAATCGCAATCAATATGCTCGTTTTGGGGCTTGATCAAGATACCATTATCAAAGCTACCGGGCTAACATTATCTGAACTAGAAGAATTGAAAAAAGAAAAAGAATGATGTGTATTTTCTCTTCACCCAGTTGTATATCCTTTCTTAGCAGAGGCCTTATTGCAAAATTGCAGAGGCCTTTTTTTGTTTTATGTAATGTTTTCTCTCACGTATCTGCAATGAATGCAAATTGGAAGCGGTTCAACCATTGACGGGAAACAGGTCGCACCTTAATATTAGGGAAACAATAAAATACCAACACGAGTCATGGACTTCAGTCGCATGAGAAAAGTCTATATTTGTCTGCTTTTGTCGGTCAAAGCAACAATGCGTTGAAGCGTTCGTTTTGTCCCGCCCTATCGTGTCACTTGGATAACGATGAGGGCATCAACATTTTAGAAGATGGAGAGGGGTTCTCACACATGAAAAAGAAATGGTTAATGTCTCTGATGATGGTTGCATCTATGATCGTAGCGGCAGGTTGCGGAAATAACAGCGGCGGTAGCACAACGACCGAGGGATCAGGCAGCACAACAGGCGAAGGTACGGCAGAAAAATCATATCGCATTGCGATCTCACAAATCGTCGAGCATCCATCGTTGGATGCCACACGTGAAGGATTTATTGCAGCGCTGAAGGATGCTGGTCTTGAAGAGAACAAGAACTTGACGATTGACTACAATAACGCGCAAGGCGATTCAACGAACAACCTGTCCATTGCCCAGAAGATTGCCGGGGATTCCAAAAATGATCTGGTCCTTGGGATTGCAACGCCATCCGCACTGGCCCTGGCTCAACAAGTGAAGGACAAGCCATTGCTGTTCGCGGCAGTGACGGACCCGCTGGGTGCCAAACTGGTGAGTGACATGGACAAGCCAGGTGGTAACGTAACAGGTGCATCGGATACGAACCCGGAGGCGATCGTGCAATTGGCTGATTTTATAGCCAAATATTTACCGGACGTGAAGACGGTAGGTCTGGTTATTAACGAGGGCGAACCGAATGCGGTGGTGATGGCGAACAATGCGGAAAAAGCGCTGGCAACACATAATATCAAGCTGGTCAAAGCACCAGTTACGAACACATCCGAAGTAAAACAGGCAACCGATTCTCTGGTTGGCAAAGTGGATGCCTTCTATATCACGCTGGATAACTCGGTAGTTAGCGCAGTGGATACAATCATCCAGACCGCGAACAAAAATAAAATTCCGTTCTTCTCCAGTGACCGGGATACCGTGGAAAAAGGGGCTTTCGCAACCGTTGGCTTCAAATACTACGATCACGGATACCAAGTGGGTGAAATGGCTGCGGACATTTTGAAAAATGGTACGAAACCGGGCGACATGAAAGTCACCGTGCCGGACAAGCTGGATCTGATTCTGAACCTGAAAGCTGCTGAAGCTCAAGGCATCACTGTTACTGATGAGATGAAGGCAGAAGTGAAGGACCAGGATAACAACATTATTCAATAATCTGACCGGAGATCCTCCGGCAGTACGGATGCGAGGCGGACGTGCAGGCGGGTTCGCCTCATTCTTTTCGATAGACAGGGAGGAAGCAATGTGAATTTGACTTGGGGTTCAATTGAAGGGGCAATCGAGCTTGGATTGTTGTATGCACTGATGGCATTGGGTGTATATATTACATTCCGCATACTGGACTTCCCCGATCTCACCGTAGACGGAAGTTTTACAACTGGAGGCGCAATCGCGGCGGTCATGATATCCAACGACTTCTCTCCTTGGCTCGCTTGCTTGGCAGCAATGGCTGGAGGAATGGTGGCTGGCGCCTGTACAGGTCTGCTGCACACCAAAGGCAAAATTAACGGGCTGTTATCCGGTATTCTGATGATGATTGCTCTGTATTCAATTAATATGCGTATTCTCGGCGCACCGAACAAATCCATTATGGGCATGGATAACCCCTTCTCGGGTGAGCATGTCATGGTTATCATTATCGTAGTTGTGCTGGTATTCAAAATTATGCTGGATCTGTTTATGAAAACAGATATCGGACTGGCACTGCGCGCCACAGGTGACAACAAACGCATGATTCGCAGCTTCGGCGCGAATACGGATGTGACCACCATTGTTGGTGTCAGTCTGTCCAACGGACTTGTTGCGCTGTCTGGAGCATTTATTGCACAGCAATCCGGTTTTGCAGATATTACGATGGGAATTGGTATGATCGTTATCGGACTGGCCTCCGTTATTATAGGGGAAGCCATTCTGGGTGCAAGAACCGTATTCTGGGCCACACTTGCGGCCGTTGTCGGTTCAATTATTTACCGGATTGTGGTCGCGATCGCACTCCAGGTAGAATGGTTCGACACATCCGATCTGAAGCTGATCACCGCGGTGATCGTTATTATCGCACTTGTTTTCCCAACCATGCAGCGCTCCATGAAGCAGAAAAGCCTGGCTCGCAAACGAACCGAAGAGCTTATGGGCTCGTCGAGCCAACAGGCGAAGGGAGGCATGTGATTATGCTTGAGATTACACAAGTGACCAAACTGTTTAATCCGGGAACGACCGACGAGAAGACTGCGCTGGTTGGCGTAAACCTGACGATGAACCCGGGAGACTTCGTGACCGTGATTGGCAGTAATGGCGCGGGAAAATCAACGTTGATGAACATTATCTCAGGCGTCATGAAGCCAGATATGGGCGATGTGCTGATCAATGATCGTTCCATCAAAAGCCTGCCTGAGCATAAACGCAGCAGTTGGATTGGCCGTGTGTTTCAGGACCCGATGGCGGGTACAGCACCGCATATGTCCATTGAGGAGAATATGGCGATGGCGTACAAACGTGGCAAGGGCCGTGGACTGGGCTTTGGAGTGACCCGTGCAAGACGGGAGATTTTCAACGCCCAGTTGGAGAAACTCGGCATTGGACTCGACAAACGCCCCAATGCCAAAGTGGGCCTTCTGTCTGGCGGTGAACGCCAGGCGCTCAGCCTGCTCATGGCAACATTCACCCAGCCACAAATTTTGCTGCTGGACGAGCATACGGCTGCGCTTGATCCTTCTCGTGCGGAGCTGATCACAGAGCTGACAGAGACGCTTGTACGTGAGATGAGACTTACAACGTTGATGGTCACACACAATATGGAGCAGGCCATACGTTTGGGCAATCGTCTAATTATGATGGACAAAGGCCGAATTATTTTGGACGTTAGTGAAGAGCGTAAGCGCACGCTGACCGTACCTGAGTTATTGGGCGAGTTTGAACGTATCAGCGGTAAAAAAATGGCCGACGATCGCGTGGTGCTGGGTTAAATCCAGGGAGCACCTTGCGATTACCGAAGAGAGCCAGTACATCTCATTACAAAAACCTTTTGCGTTCTCGCAAAGGGTTTTTGTGGTATGTTGAACAGAATAAGGATCACAAGTAGTAAGCATACATAGGAGGGCCAAGCATGTTGTTACAATTCGATGAAGGAACATACACGGTAATCCAGCGTACCGATTCCATCCGCCTGCTGGCGAAGGAATTTGCACTGCTGTATTTTTTGTATGAGAACAAGGAAAAAGCCTTTACTCGCAGCCAACTGCTGGATCGGGTATGGCCCTTGGAATATCCGGTTGAACGCACCGTGGACGACCATGTGTATCGACTGCGCAAGAAACTGAAACGTTGGGAAGAAATTGCACTGGAGACCGTGCGTGGTTATGGTTACCGACTTATCATCCGATCGAATATGGCGATATTGCCCTCTAACCCTTCCGCCCAAGATCAGGAGATGCGAGAAGTGATTCATGGATTGTTCCGCAAATATCATCTGTATGGGCAGGGCAAATCGATGCTCACGCTGCTGGATCAGCAAGAAGCGCTGGGCATTGAGATTGATCCATTTTATCAGCTGTATATCCACTTTATTCAGGGAGATCTGGAATGGTTGATTACAACGACGGAAATTCCCTTCGAGGAACGTTTGTATTGGCTGCTAATTTTTACACATACCCTGATTGAACCATCGGAGAGTTTGCCATTGTACGAAAAGGCTCTGAATTCATCCGCACTGTCTGCCGATCAGCTTCGTGAACTTCGTATTCTGAACATTGTTGAAGTCTACGCAGAGGTGGGCCAGTATGAACGAGCCAAAGCTCGACTTATTGAAACGTATCACGTGATGGAGCAAGATGAACTGGTCCATTTCAGACTTCCGGTAAAGCTCTCAGCGTTGTATGTGGAACTGTGGGGTGGCAGCGGCGAAGCGGTAGAGGATCACATGTCTGCTCTGCGTTCCGGGTTGAAAGATGCGCCATACTTGCGGGAAATCGGACGCTTTCAAGTTATGGAAGGCCTATGGTTGCTTAGACAAGGGAGAATCCGAGAGGCAGAGCCTAGAATGGACGATGGTCTGGACGTATTGAAAATGACATTGAACGCACCGCTATATCTCAATTCGGCTTACCAAATATTGTTGTTCATGGCACACCACCGGATAGAGGGGCGTCTTCGCACTAAATACCGTCAAATTTATGCGGATATCTCCAAAAGTTACGGCGTGCCTATTTATGGACAACAAATTGTGGATGAAATCCGCACATTTTTATCGCCGTTTGCTCCATCCTCTGATCTTCCTCTGATATAACACCCTTATGATTACAGCCAAGGAACATATAAGCCAGCAACAAGGCTGTAATCAGGGGAGGAAGTATACGTATGACCGTCATTTCAAATGAACCCAATCCATCATCCATTTCGTCCAATGGTTCATCCAAAAGCCTATGGACCAACTTCCGCTTCATGCGGATGTTTATTGCTTATTCGCTCGCAACCTTTGGAGATTGGTTTGACGCGCTCGCCATCCAGGTAATGGTCGCTTATCGTTGGGGTGCTGATCCTCTGATCATAGCCCTTATTCCGGTATGTATGGCTGTTCCGGGGATCGTACTTGGCTCGGTGGCAGGTGCACTAGCTGATCGTTTGCATAAGGTGAAAATCATGATGATATGTGATGTGATCACCGTCTTATTAACGATTGCAATTCTGTTCGCGCCAAGTGCGGCTTGGCTGCTGCCGCTTCTTGCTTTACGAGCGATGATGGGGGTATTCCATGTACCTGCGCAGCAGGCACTTACGCGTCAAGTGGTAGCAGAGGAGCATCTGTTTCAGGCATCATCACTGAACGGTTTTGTGAACCAATGCTCCAAAGTAGCGGGACCGCTGCTGGGTGCAGTCATTGTGGCCGTCTTTTCACCGCAAGTCTGTATTTTAATCAATGCTTGTACACGTTTGTTGTCCGGAGTCGTGTTATGGCCTTTACGGCGTCTAACAGAGGATCCAGAACCTTCTGCATCGGATGGAGGTCCTTTGGAAACGGGGGAGACCGAGGAATCTCTGTTCATTCAATGGCAGAAGGGTTGGCGTTTTATTCAGAGCAGCCGTACCCTTCTGAGTACGATGCTGTTTGGTTGCTTTGGATTAATGGCGATCCTCATGATCGATTACCAGTTTACGACGCTGTTTAGGGAGATCAAGCCTGGCAACGAAGCTCTGATCGGCTGGCTGGGATCATCCGCTGGGGCAGGTGCGGTTGTGATTATTCTACTATTGAATCGACTTCCGCGAATAGGGTATGGCTGGGGGTTGGGTGGAGGATATTTGCTGATTGGTGCCGGAATTGGTGCGCTTGGTTGGATCAGTTCCCAAACGTCCGAGTTCTGGATCATCATCTGGGGCTTATGCATCGGAGTGGGCAATGGACTGTTCATGGTGACGTTGAATTACTTGCTGCAAAAAGAAACTCCGCCTGCCTATGTAGGCCGTGTATTCGGTATTCAAAACTCGCTTTCCAGTGTCGTGCTGGTCATTGCTCCACTCGCTGGAGGTGCCTTGATTCGGAGTGTAGGACCGAGTCCCACATTTCAATATATTGGCATGGCGACACTGGCTATTGGTTTCGCAGGCATGATGCTGCAACGAATCTTATGGAAGGGGCAACAGCCACTTCCGGCAGAGTCGACTGGAGAACTTGGGCAGAAGACAGTCAGACAGCCATAACTGCCATCGTTACGATAAAAAGAAAATGAACGATGAACAGCCGCTACGGTTACTTATCCGTAAGCGGCTATTTCCATCTAATAGGGTAGTGCATCATGCCTCCCACCAAGAGAAATAGGAGGTGGAGGCCATCAGCCCACCAACAGACAGGGATCCGCTCACCGACAGGTTAATGGACTGACCAGGAGGAACCACGTAACGTCCTAACTCATTGGATAGAAAGGGACCTACCTGCAAGGGCATAGCCAATAAGTTTGTGGTACCCGTGGGAGCGGCAGCGGAGAATCGCACCGTTGCAATGCTCGTGTTACTGCTTGATAAATTATTGTTTACCGGTGTGAGTGTGCTCGGTGATGTCAATGTTCCATTTGCAGACAGAGTCATGGTACCACTGAAGGAAGAAAGCAAGTTGAGCGCGACCGTGATTCCACCGGAAAGCCGTGATATATACACATTTTTACCGCTCCCGACTGGGTTGGTCAGTTGGACAGTAGCAATAACACTGCCCCCCAGCAATCCTAGTGTTGTGGAGTTGGTTGAGCCTGCATTGTACAGATTGCCAGTACTACCTGCATTATTCTCAGGTGGAGCCACAATGCCGGGAGAGGTAAACGTATTCGTAATGGATGTATAAACGGGACGGTTTAGCGGGTTGAACACGTGATCATTCGGCATTGTGCACACTCCTTTTCTAAATGATATGTCAGAATTCCCACCAGGAAAGATTAATGGAGGCGGTTTGGGAGCCTGTTCCCGCACTGATGGATAGTGTCTGTCCTGAAGGGACGATGATAGAACCGTTCAGGTTTAACATATACATGCCCGCTGTAAGAGGAATGCTTAACAAGCTTGTTAATGTTCCCGTTAATGTGCCGGTATTTTGCCTTGTTGTCATTACACTCGTATTGGTATTGCCCAACAATGTATTGACTGGCACAGGTGTGGTACCACCTGTAATGGTTCCGCCGGAATAGACAATGAGTGTAGCAGCTGCGGTTGTGCCTCCGCTGATCCTAGAGACGTACAAGGTACGCCCACTGCCCACTGCATTAACGACCTGCAGCAACAGATTTAGTCCAGCACCTACACTGACATTATTGGTAGTCAGTGCAAAAGAACTGCCTGCGGCTGCCGCCCCGCCCTCTGGAGTGGACTCAATGCCAGGGGCAGAGAATGTATTAGTCAGTTGAGTATATAAGGGACCGTTAGATTGATTGAATACATTGGAATTGGTCATATAATCCACCTCCAATCTGCCTGAATAAGATAACCAAAGTGAATTTTTTGGAATGTGCTGCTTCTATGAAATTTTGAAATAGAGACGTGAAGAGGTTGTACTTGCAGTGTATGTGGGAAAAAGGGGAAGGGTTTGGGATACAAACAGTAAATCCTCAAATAACGGCGTATGCCGTGCCCGTATTTTACATGCAGGCATACGATGCGTAAGCACATTTTTTAAGGGGAAATCGATATGAGTCGAACAGCGAAGCGTAGCAAGAAGAGAACGAACCAAACAACTAAATATGTCAGCCGTCGCCAATCCCGTCGTTCCTGCCGCGCTAAATTGCTGAAACCTCCTTGTTCCCGGATTACTCGTCCCCGGTTCAAGCAGGGTACTTCCTCACGTACGACACTCCCTGGTGCTACTCACTGTTTTACAGAGCATACGTATGTCGGAGCCGAGACAAACGGTAGTATGAATTCTCTTCCGGCTCAAGACACCTCATCGCTCAGCATGTACACATATGGCATTGTAAATCGGGGTGAACATCCGGCTCTTGTGCAGATTCAGATCAGCCCTAATGCCAGGGACTATGCTGTGGACAGCCAGGAAGTGATTGCCGGAGGGCAGACCAAAGCGCTTGTGCCGCTGCGATTCCTGCGTTATACCCGGCTGGTTATCCAATCGGTTGAACCGGATCAGCCGACCCGGCTCGATGTTTATTTTCAGGCACAGCGTATGCCGTAAGAACGTGGAATTCTACAACCGATTTGACCAGGGAGGAGGACGAGGCATATGCCTAACTTTACAACGTTTAACACGAATCCGGATAATCTGAGAACTCTGATTTTTGGTCATGATAGTACAGGCGCAGCCCAGCCGGTTCACACCGATACAAGCGGGAACGTACTCGGAATTATTTTGGATGGTACGATAAGTAATATCTCAGGTCTGACTACCGTTACGATTAATGCCGGAACTATCACAAATATTCTTAACGGAACGATTACCAGCGTCCTCGGAGCAACGATCACGGCGGGTACAATTAACAGCGTGCTTGGCGCAACCATCACATCCGGAACATTAACAAACCTGCTGAATGGTACAATCACCAGTGTTTTGGGAGCCACCATTACTGCCGGAACGATCACAAGTGTGCTCGGGGCAACCGTGACGGCGGGGACATTAACAAACCTGCTCAATGGTACCATCACCAGCGTGCTTGGAGCTACAATCACCGCAGGAACACTGACGAACTTGCTGAACGGTACAATTACCAGTGTACTGGGAGCGACGATCACAGCCGGAACGATTACCAGTGTACTGGGAGCCACCATTACGGCGGGTACAATCAATAGCGTGCTTGGAGCCACAGTGACCGCAGGGACGCTGACGAATTTGCTTAACGGTACAATCACGAGTGTACTCGGAGCGACGATCACGGCCGGAACGATCACCAGTGTGCTTGGAGCCACGGTGACGGCGGGAACGCTGACGAACTTGCTGAACGGTACAATTACGAGTGTACTCGGAGCGACGATCACAGCCGGAACGATCACAAGTGTACTTGGAGCAACAATCACGGCAGGTACAATCACCAGCGTGCTTGGAGCGACGATTACCGCAGGGACGCTGACCAATCTGTTGAACGGTACAATCACAAGTGTACTTGGAGCAACGATTACATCCGGAACACTGACGAACTTGTTAAATGGTACCATCACTAGTGTACTGGGAGCTACCGTGACAGCGGGAACGTTAACGAATTTGCTGAACGGAACGATTACCAGTGTACTTGGTGCCACCATTACAGCCGGAACGTTGACCAATTTGTTGAATGGTACCATTACCAGCGTATTGGGAGCCACGATTACGGCGGGTACACTCAGCAGCGTGACGTCCATCTCGCAAAAAAGCTTTCAGGAATCACAGCTTCTCAGCACGCCAACGGCAAACACGTTTACACCGCTTCCGGCGGTCACGACGAGTGTATTCGGCACTTATTCTTTCTTTGTATATAACAGGGGTCCGGGGCTCAACCGTGTCGATGCCCGCGTGGAAATCAGTGCCAACGGTACCAACTGGTACGATGATGTGGACACGGTGACCGGGATTTTGCCAGGCTCGGTGGATGTTCTGGTGCCGCAGCGTTTTCTCAAATATACACGTCTTTCCTACCGCTCCAGTCTGCTGGGAGCATCCAGCACGATTGATGTGTTCTTCAATGGACAAGGCACATAACCCGGTTTGTTGTCATATAGGTACATGGAGTCCCTTTGGTGGGCTTCATGTACTTTTTTTGCATTGGAGGTGGCTGCATATGCAGAACAGGTTACTCGGAATTCATATGATTGTGCAAAATGAAGAACATCATCTGGCCCGCTGTCTCGACAGCTTCAAGCCGATGGGCAGCGAATGTTTCATTACAGATACCGGCTCAACAGACCATACACCGGAGATCGCTAGACATTATGGAGCAACGGTGCTTCACACCCGTTGGAAAGATGATTTTGCACATGCCAGAAATATAAGTTTGCCTCTCGCGAGCACGGAATGGATTCTGTGTCTGGACGCGGATGAGTATGTCATACAGGGATTGGAAGAGCTTTTGGATTATCTACCGAAGGTCCATAAGAGCGTTTCGAAACTGCGGATTACGATAGAGAACCGAATTGGCGAGGGAACGGGAGAGAGTGTCATCTTCCAACCTGTGCGTCTTTTTCGCGCTCATCAAGGATATCGGTATGCGGGGCGTATCCATGAGCAATTGGTTCATGGCGGTACAAGGAATGGTGGAGAACAAGAAGGCAACGATCAGGACATAAACGACTCCTTTACCCGTGAGGAAGACGGGATTGCCGAGTATGAACCCTTGGCTCCACTGTGTTTGGTTCATGATGGTTATTTGCCGTCCACGATTGCTCTAGGACATAAACCCTTGCGTAATCTAAAGCTTTTGCAGCTGGAATTAGCTGATCGTCCGGGGCAACCTTTTCACCTCTATAATGTGGGGGTAACATACTGCCAGCTAGGGAATATCGAACAGGCAGCAGAAGCCTTTACTGAATCCTTTCTTCATACACCCCTGCAAGCTCCGTATCGCTCCACCCTGGTTCGGGACTATGCCAAGGTTCTTCTGGCAATGGGGCGCTATGACGAGGCTCATGGGTTATTGGCGGTAGAAAGACAGCGTTATGCAGGATATTCCGACCTGCATCTGATATATGGAGAGATTTTGGAGCAACAGGGTCTGGAGGAGAGGGCCTACAAGTCTTATGCAAGAGCAACAGATTGCCGGGAGGGCTTCAATGGAGCTGATCTCAAGGACAATAACAAGGCAGAGATTCGAGGCGTACATCAGCAGGCAATCGAGCAAACAGGTAAACGGGGAAGCGATGAATTACGTGAGGGCAATTCCTCTGATGATGTTCACAGAGAGTCAGACCGATTGGAAAGACATTACGTAACGGATGTAGGTTGCGATAGCTACAAGGCCTATACAGCCATGGGAAGGCTTGCACAGAAAAGAGGCTTTCTGCAGGAGTCTGCTCATCTGTACAGCCTGGCTCTGGGGAGCGAGATCACGTATGCTCCTGCATGGACAGGATTAGCCGATGTATTGCAGCAATCCGGAGAGACGGATGAAAGCATAACAAAGACATTACTCGCACGCTGGAAAGAGTATTCAAAGAAAGAGCGCTCAAAGAAAGAGGGTCCAGATCTGAGTGGAGTCACATACGATGATGGTCTGGCATATGTGGTGCATGCAATTGCTTCCAGCGGAGCGTATGGGCAAGCATTAGACTTGCAACATGGAGATGCCCGAAATACGCGTATAAAACATGAAGAGTACCTATATTGGATGTTATGTGACAACAGGGTATCAGATGCGTTGCAGTACGTGCAGAATCAGTGGAGTGAGGAGCATCGTGCGGGCGTAAACCTCCAGCCTGAGCAACGATTGGACTTGGCATTGACCTATTGGGCAAATGAATTATCTGTATCCGAATCATTTATGGCAGCAGCAGAACCTCAGGAGAGGGAAGGCTGGAGACTGCTGAATGACCTGCTGGATACGGGAAAACGCGTGCATGCCGAGGATGAAAGAGATGGGAAAATAGTTCACCAGACGCTTCAGGCCGCAACGGAGCTGAGTAAGAACATATTGACACGGGCAGTGCAGATGGGGCAACTGGCGTTTGTTAGGAAGCTGTACGAGAAGATGGCTTCGACTAACCCTGAACACGACGAAAATGATGTTCATAGCCAATGGCTGGCCGCTGTTCTTTACCGCCAGGGATACACCATGGCTGCCGCAGATCTGCTCATTCAATGTATGTCACAAGGCGATTTGGATGCGGAAAGCCTCTTTTACCTTGGGGAAGCCGTGTATGCTAAAGGGCATTACAATCAGGCATTGATTCTTTTCCAGCAGGCATTGGAGAAGGATTCAGAACAGCGACAGGCGAGAGCTGGAGCTGCTGTCTGTTATATGAGGTTGGCGCTAGAGGTTATCAGACAGGAACGAACTCGCTCACCCGCTGACAAGGTACTTTTGGCACAACAGACTGTTTTGGAGCAGCAACTACGCACCGCAGAGGGTATCCCTTGGCGCACGGTGTTCCGTGCGAAGGAGAGGAGGAACCAGCTTGCCGACCAAGCACATTTCATTATGCATGATCGTGAAGGATGAAGAAGAACTGTTGCCTCATTGTCTTGAAAGTGTCCGCGGGGCGGTGGACGAGATCATTGTTGTGGATACCGGTTCGTCGGACCGAAGTGCTGCCATTGCCAGGGAATATGGGGCAGTAGTTGTGCCGTTTGTGTGGAGCGACGATTTTGCCGCGGCACGAAATGCTGGCCTGGAGCGGGCTTCGGGCGAATGGATTCTTTTTCTCGATGCGGACGAGGCGTTGGATGAGAATGCACGGGAGCAGATCAGAAGCTGGACGGCAGCCAGCGGATGTGACGGATTGTTTTTAAATATCCATAACTATACGGGTTCAGGTCAGCAGGGGGTGACGGTAAATCCGGTATTGCGCCTCTTCAGGAACGAGCCGGAGCATCGGTTCGAGGGTCGGATTCATGAGCAGATTGCGGTGGCAATCTGTCGGAAGAATCCACAGGCTGCTTTTCACGTGACAGACATGATCATTCACCATTACGGGTATCAGACAGCCATTGTGGAGCGCAAGGATAAGGTGAACCGGAATTTGCGTTTGCTTCAACAGGCGGTGGAGGAAGAGCCGGAGCAGCCGTTCCATCACTATAACCTGGGTGTCGAGTATCTGCGGATGGGAGAAACGGAACAGGCGCTGAAGACGTTTGGCGTAGCAAAAGCGGGAATTGATCCAACCCTGACAAGTTATGCACATCTGTTGTTCAAATATGAGATTCGCTGTTTCCAGCATTTGAGTCGCTGGCAGGAAGCATTGGATCATATCCATGATGCTCTTGAACTCTTCCCGGAATACACGGACCTGCTGCATCATCGCGGAGTATGTGAGGAGGCGTTGGGGGAGACCGAAAAGGCAGAACTATCGCTGCGTGAAGCAGTTCGTATGGGGCCGCCGCCACCCATATTTCATACGGAAGAAGGAATTGGAACCTATCAGACCTGGTATACCTTGGGTAGGCTGCTGGAGGGGCGGGCGGATCTTGAAGGTGCTGTGGATGCTTATGTGGAAGCAGTCCGTGCGAAATCGAGCCTGCTGCCGCCGTTGTACCGGATCTTTCGGATCATGCGGGTTTCGGGTCAAGAGCAACACTTGGTGAAGCTGATTAAGGAGCGATTTGCAATCACTTCAGAAGAGGCGATCCAGAAAGTGTTGGGCATTCTGGAGCAGTGTCGTTGCTATGATACAGCTGTGCAGTTGTTGCCAGACATATCTTCACACCCTTCCGGGGAGATGCGGGAGAGGTTATCCATGGCTGAGGCTTTGCTTCAGATTCAACAAGGGAAATGGAACAAGGCACGCCTTAAGCTAGATACGGTACGGCGAAAAAAAGGAGAGCTTTCTGTGCCGGCTACCCATTGGATAGAGCGACTAAACTGGATTGAAGTAAGACCAATAGAGGGGAAAGATCAACTGACTGCGTGGCTGTATCGTCATTCGCAATCGGGTACGGAGTCGGAGCCATATCAACAGGCAGAACGAATCAGTAGTTCACAAGCCGTTGCCCAAAATGACGACTCAAACGTGGCTGCTGGGACAGCATATAATGGCTGGCAGGCAATTGGATTAATGATGGAAGGGTGTGTGCAATCCGGGAAATGGGATATGCTGCATGCGCTGGTCCAGCTTGGTCAGGGGCAGTTGGCAGAAGGAGTGTATCCATTGGTGGAAGGAGCCCGGCAGGAAGCGGGAGAACCCTTTTCCGGAGCCTCCGATTCACGTGTGGGAACCAGCTGGTTGGTGAAAGGGCTTGTCAGTGCTGCCGATCATCACTTGGAGGCATATGCTCAAGGGACAGAAGTACAGCGAGACCGTTGTTGGCCTGTGGTTCAACAGATTAGGCTGGATTTACCGGGGCCGGATGGTTTTGAGTTTTGAAGATTGAATGAAAGAGAGCAGAACCCCGTATAGGAAGGAGGGAGGATGAACATGCAGACAGGAATCAGCCTGTGCATGATTGTGAAGGATGAGGCCCGGTCGCTTCAGCGATGCTTGGATGCTATTCAGGATGTTGTGGATGAGATCATCATTGTGGATACGGGATCAACGGATGAGACGATCGATATTGCCCGTCGTTATGGGGCGGTTGTCATCAGTGCGGCATGGACCGGAGATTTTAGTGCTGCCCGCAACCTGTCTCTTGCTGCGGCCACTCATCCTTGGATTCTGGTACTGGATGCGGATGAAGTCTGGATGCAGACCGAGCACAATCTGACGAAGATGAAGCGGCTGCTGACCTCAAGTCAGGACGACGTATGGGGCTACTGGATACAGGTCACGAGTTTGCTCGGAATGTCTGGAGAAGAGCGTGTGACGGATGCGGTGTGTCGTTTATTTCGGAATGATCCCCGGATTGCTTTTCAAGGCATGATTCATGAAGAAGTGGCATCTTCGATTCTATCCTTCGCTCCGTGGGGTGTGGTCGATTCCGGGCTTGAGATTATTCATTATGGCTATCTGGAGCACGTTATTGTTGGCAAAAATAAACCCGAGCGCAATATGCGGCTTATTCGCTCCGCTCTCCATAAGTCGCCGGATCAACCGGAACTGTTATATGCCATGGCTGCCGAGTGGTTTCAGCAAGCGAGATACGATGAAGCGCTCAAGTTGTTACAACCTTTGCTGGCAAAGCTTACGCCGGAATGCGGATATCATTCAGATCTGGTACTCAAAACGGCTTATGCCTGGCGGGAACGTAGCCGCCCAGAGAGAGCACTCGCTATCGTTGAGGAATGGAGGCCGCTGTATGCTGACTTCCCTGACTTGCTGGAGCTTGGTGCTGTGTTGGAGCTCGATCAAGGACGGGATGCTGCGGCGCTCGACTGGCTCAAGCAAGCCAAAGCAGCAGCTTCCACAGCCAGTCGATATACGTCCGTTTCCGGTGCCGGAACGTATCGCAGCCTGACTCTGGAAGGCATGGCCCATGAACGGCTGGGCTGCTGGCAGGAGGCAGCTAAGGCTTATACATCTGCGCTCGCCGTACAGCCCGGCAGCTTGCCAGCATGGCAGCGGCTGTTGCTGCTGGCCGCAGCTAGCGGGCGGCCGAACGCCATCGCAAGCGCAGCCCAGCGGATCAGCCTGCCGCCTGTGGCCTGGCAGGCGCTGATCCCGGCCGCGCTGGATGCGCATCGGCCAGAATGGCTGCTGCGCCACGCGGCATCGCTGTCCGCCGCGCTGCGAGCGCAGCCCCTCGCCGCCGGGCTGGCGCTGGCCCAGCTCGGCGAGGACGCCGCTGCCCGGGCGGCTTTGCAGCCCTGGGCGACGCACGCGCAGCATGGGCCGGAGGCGGCGCTGGTGCTGTGGGCGCTCGGCCACAAGCAGCCCGGCGAGCCCTTCGCCAGTGCTGCTGCGGGCTCAGCGCGAGGCGCAGCCGCGTCGCCGCCAGCGCGGCGTAAGGCCCGCGAGCAGGCAGCCACGCCCGATGCAGCCCGCGCAGCCGATGCGCTGCTGCGGGGCGCTTTGGCCAGCTGCGCCGCGCCAGCGCCGCAGGCCGTGCACGCCGCGGCGCTGGCGCTCGCACGCGTAGGCGCCTGGGCCGCATGGCTGCGCCTTCTGCAGGCCCTGCCGCCCGGCCAGGCGCCGGCGCTGCTCGCGGCGCTTCCGCCTGCGGCCCGCTGCGGGCTGCTGCGCGCGCCCGCAAGCGTGCGTGAAGGGCTGCTTGTGCTGTTCGGCACGCCGCATGGCGCGCAGCAGCCCTTCACGCACGAAGTGCCCGCCATGGTACTGGCGGGCACGCTCGCTTTGCTCGCCGGGCGGCAGCGCACTGCGCGTGATTGGGCCGAATGTGCCCAAGTCATTGCACGGCAACCTGCCGCTTCCGGCAGCCCGGCAATGATCCCGCCGGGCCTGCACACCCTGCTGCGCCTGACATCACCCGGCGCAGCATCCACCGAAGCATACGCCAACCAGTGCAGCATGCTGCTGGTTCATCTCTAACGCTGAGGCAATCCAAGGGTTTTAAGGATGTAGAGTTAATCTTAATCTATGCCCCTCATCCGTGATCCCGTTTATCCATCCCAATTATTCCTTACGAATAACAGCACGAAAACAACGGATTGCCGGGCCGTACATGTCAGACCAGATGGCATCCTCCGGTTCTTTCACGCTCAGCTTGCCCTCGATCATCAGTCCAGTGACAGCCATAATCGTCTCCAGCAGGTCCGGACGCATCTCGGGCACATCAAACGTGGCTATCAACCGTCCGTCTGGCTTCAGCACCCTGGCGAATTCGCGAAAGGCCCGCAGCATCGTGCCTGTATCCAGATGCTCCAACACAGAGATGCAGAATACGCTGTCAAACATCTCCGATTCATACGGAAGCTGAGCCAGATTGGCCTGCGCAAGATTTAGTCGGTCCAGGCTCGATTCCGGCAGGTCACGTGCGGCCTGTTCACCAAAATCAGAAGCGATATCCAGCCGGATCGCTTCTCTGGACAAAATGCGCTCATCCCAATCACAGGCATGAACTTCCCGGCAGTGCTCTGCTAGCCAAAATTTGAATGGATGGGATATACCACAGGCAGCGTCGAGTACGACGTCTTCCTGCCGCGCAAACTGGCGTGCCCATTCGTACTCGTACGGACGGCTCCACCACGCAGGATGCAGTGGGAAAACCAATGTATCCGTTTTGGGGTCACCCTCCCGAATGTATCTTGATTCCATGAAATCCGTTGCATTTGGCGTATCCATCATCCCCGAATTCCCTCCTTTAATCCTGCTTCTGCCAAAAAAGATTCCAATACCGTACTCCACCTGCGCCGCCAGTGGGATATGTCGTAGGACAGCGCCGTCTCGCGGGCATAGATACCCAGCCGCTCCCGCTCAGCCCGATCCTGAACGAGGCGTACCAGCGCAGCGGTCAGCGCTTCTTCACCTGGAGGTACCAGCAGTCCGTTGAAGCCATCCTGAATCAGATCATTCAGACCGCCAACATTGGAAGCAACAACCGGAAGCCCACAGCTCATCGCCTCCAGACAAGCGTAGGATGTTCCTTCCGAGAAGACGGTCGGAATCACGGCGATATCTGCCTGATGGTAGGCCTCGCGAATATCCCGAAAATCATACGTGCGCTGTATAATTCGATCCGCATGAGGGTGCGTGCGATGCCAATACCGGAAGGATCGGCCCACCGTGCTGCCTTCAACCAGTTCTCCGGCAAATTCGACCTCTAGATCAGGAAAGGCACCGAGCAGTCGGTCAGCTGCCAGCATCATCGGAATAATGCCCCGTTCCATGCTGATGCGGCGTGGATATAAAATGCGCAGTGGACGGGAAGGGCTCACATGGATTGCGGCCGTTGTGTCATTCTCCTGCTCCTTCAAATGATCCCCCGTTAGCACATTTGGCTGGTGACCAGCCATGCCCTGTCTGATATTTGGCGAGTCCAGTTCTTCAGCGATTACTGTCACCTCGGATCTGTCCGCCCGAACCATGCCGTTTCCATCGTTTCTTTCCCCCACGGATGACAAAGCATTCAACCCCGAGATGGCAGCTTCACTATGATCTTCATGACTTGCAAGATCCTTCTTCCATGCTGCCAGCCATTCTTCTTCCTGTTCATGCTCGAATGTACGCCTTGGCGGAGCAGGCGTGAAGTAGGAGGTATCCACTGCATTGGGAATGAGCACGACCTGACCGGGGTCGGCAAACGTACAAGCAGCACGGCAAAAGGTCTGAAAATGAGAATCGACCGACACGATGCGTACAAGTCCATCCAGTGCCAGCTGAATATGCTCCGCGACTTGCTGCTTGGTTTCGAGCGGCAGCGCGGGACGATCCCAGTTAATACCGTGGCAGATGCCGAGACTGCCCGGCTTGTAGGCAATGGGCTGCCACAGGCAGCTTGCATAGATCACGGGTCCTCGTGCTGCGGCAGCCATTCGGGCAAAAGCTTCGGGCACATCATTCATATCGTAGGCATATCCGTATACATCAATCTGTTCCGTACGGGTCTGAAAAGCTTCAAAATAGGACAGTTGATGAACCTCGGGGATGTGTCCCAATCCGCGGATTACACTGCATAAATCCAGGACGTAACGCTCCAGACCGCCCCCGAACACCCGGCTGAATTCCCGGTTATATCCATCGGTGAAGCTGTGTGTCAATATGCTGACCACGCCCATTTCACTGCTCCTCCTTCCACGGAATCAGTCGGGGCTCCGGATCAAGAATGGATTCATAGTGCTCCAGGCTGCCCCACTCGCCGTGTGGATCAATTCGTTTATAACGCAAATATTTCCGAACCCGATCCTCCAGACTTCCGGCCCAGCCAAGATGCTGGACTTTCAATTCTGTGCTGATTCCAGGCAATACAGTGCAGGGCAAGGGAAGACGAGGCACATGATGATTTTGCTGCGGATAAAAGTAAGGATAACCTGGCATATAACGGACCAGGGAAGCGGTATGACGTCGGTGAAGCCCCCAAAGGTCATCTTCCCGATAGTGGGTTCGTCCGCCCCACATATCGTAGAAGCGGAAAGCGATCCAGTCCGCGTGATCCTGGTTAATCAGAGCGCGTATCGCTTTCTTCGCTTCCGTGCTGTATAGCTCATCGGCATCAACCGAGAGCAGCCAATCCGGGGAGGTACCTGCCGCTGCTTGCCATAGAGCGTTGCGTAATCGCCATTCCTCCGAAAATAATGGCTTTTCCAGCACTTCCAGACGAACGACCTTTGGATAGGCTCTGCATATATCGGGTGTTCCATCTGTGCTGGCATCGTCCACAATGACGATCTCATCTACGAATTCACTCAGATCGTCCAGCACTTCCTCCAGATATCGCCCGCGCTCGTTACGTACCTGAAGCATGGCGGTCAGTTTATTGCCCTGACTTTTACGAACCCGACGAACGGAAAACGGCTCTCTGAATAGGCCTGTATCCTGGTGTTTTGCAGCATGCTGCTGATCGCCTTGCCCCTCTGTGTCAGCATGCAGCGATTCCAGCGTTTCCGTTGGAGTATGAGTTGTTTCGGATCGTATATCCTTATGCACCATCGGTCCATTCACATGTTGTCTGCGCTTCTTCGGGTCCAGCATCATGGCACCTCCCCCAGCAATTGCTGGACGGCTTGATCCAACAGCTCCATCTCGACGATTCGTGCAAGAGCATCTTCATCCTCCAGTGCCGTCTCCAGAAATTGTCTCACCGCCCCGTGACGTTCTCCGCGCAGAGCCAGAGCTAGACCCGATAATTGCCGATAATCCTGTCGGCTGGGGCTATCCTGAATATCCACTGCATGCACCAAATCTAATGCATCTTCCACACGTCCAGTCTCCTGATAGATACGAAATTTCCAATGCCGCGCCGTTTCGCCTCCGAGTTCATCCAAAATGTGTAATGCGTTTCCATAATCATCATTCAGACGCAGCAGTTCTGCCCGGACAAGCTGTTCCTCCCCGGCCTCCAGCCAGCGACAGAGTTGTTCATAATGGTGCCGTTCCTGCTCGTTACCTGCGCTGATTCCATACACCTGCAACGCGTTCTCGATTTCCCCGGCCCTTGCATGAATGGCGGAGAGGAATCGATAGTGGGAGCTTACACAATCATTGCGCCCGTTTAATACCGCGTGAGAGAAGGCTTCCTTGAGTGAAGTGGCCGCTCTGGAATCCTCTAGCACATATTCATAGGCTGCCAGCAAAAAGGAAATCGTCTCATGCGCTCCTGCTTTGGAACGAAGCTGACGATAGAAGTCGGCCCGCACACTGCATTGCAGCTGGGTGACCGTATCCTGAACATCCGAGAGCGTCTGTCGCAGCGCATGCAGGAATAGCAGTTCATAGTCCCGGAGAGGGACCTCGAGGTCATCCTTTTGCATGACACCAGCAGGAGAGGTATCCTCTCCATTCAGCCAGATGGCGCGTACGCCCTGGAATACCAGCTTCATATAGCGTGTTTCTGAAGTCGTGCCCACCAGATCGGCGATACCGACCAGTCTTGAAATGCAGCTCTCCCATAGGGGAGACTCCGCTTCTTCACCAACTGGCTCGGGAAGAAGTACAATACAGAGCTCCGGATGGAGCGAGGCTGTGGCGGTCAGCCAGTAGGGATGCGCAACCACAGCAACCGTACGGGGCTCCTGCAGCAATTGTTCTGCTTCGGGAAGCGTGATGACGGTGATATTCGCAGGCATTTCCTCGGAGCGCTCCAGGCTACTGACATAGTAGACAGGCCCTTCCGCAACCATCAGAGCAGCGATGTCTGGATAGGGAAAAGCAGACCATCCTCCCTTCCGGGGGAAAAGGACATAACGAAAGGCAGGCAGGGCCGTACTTGACTCTTCTACATCTACCCCTTGATAAGGCTCCGGGTCCGGGATCGGAGACAGCTCTTCCATCGATGAATCACCTCACTTGATTTACATTTTTGTCCGTTCATGGATTGAAGCAGCACCATCTGATAAACATCGGATTGGCGCTGCTTTGAATGATATCAATGAATCCAATGATTCAATATGTAATGCCTTTTTTGCCCAGCGTATTTTATGCCTGACACTAACATATGGGCGTTCCGTCCCAAACATGAGCATCTTCCGTGAATAGACGAAGCTGGCAAGCTCTAACATTAGGCTTGTTTTTTTCTATTGTGTGACCATCGTCACTTTTTTTTGCTGTCATGGCAGGGTTTGTGATAATTGTCACATGTATAAAATAGTCTATCTGGCACAATACGTTCATCAATACGTGTTTGGCTGACAGAAACTGAAGAAGGGGCTTCAATGCCAAATACGAAAACTGCGATATGAACAGAAAGAAGGGGTAACGGTATGGATCCGATCATGTTATCGCGTATCCAATATGCGCTCACAACGATTTTCCATTTCTTTTTTGTACCGCTGTCCATTGGTCTTGTACTGCTGGTAGCGATTATGGAGACGTTGTACGTAGTGAAGGGTAAGGAAGTTTACAAAACGATGGCCAAATTCTGGGGTAAACTGTTCCTGATTAACTTTGCCGTCGGTGTGGTCACGGGTATCTTTCAGGAATTCCAGTTCGGCATGAACTGGTCGGAGTATTCCCGGTTTGTCGGGGATGTGTTCGGTGCGCCACTGGCGATTGAAGCCTTGCTGGCGTTTTTTATGGAGTCTACCTTTATTGGGCTTTGGATTTTCGGATGGGATCGCTTGTCCAAGAAAGTGCATCTGGCCTGCATTTGGCTGGTATTCATCGGTACATTCTTGTCCGCGCTGTGGATTCTGGCAGCCAACTCGTTCATGCAGCATCCGGTTGGCTTCGAGATTAATAATGGCCGCGCCGAGATGAATGACTTCTTTGCACTGATCACCAATGGTCAGCTACTAGTGGAGTTCCCACATACGATCTTTGGCGCATTAATGACAGGTGCTTTTGTGGTAACCGGGATTAGTGCCTATAAGTTGATGAAGAAGCAGGATGTGGAGATCTTCCGGAAATCGTTCAACATTGCCATCATAATTGGTCTGGTTTCCTCGCTGGGGGTTGCCTTCTCGGGTCACTTCCAGGCGCAATATCTGGTGGAGACGCAGCCGATGAAAATGGCAGCCAGTGAAGGAACATGGACGACGACGGAAGATCCGGCACCATGGACGGTGGTAGCCTTTGTTGATCCGGACAAACAGGAAAATTCCGGCGAGATCAAAATCCCCGGGTTGCTCAGTTATCTGTCCTATAGCAAGTTCTCCGGCAGTGTCAAAGGCATGAAGGAATTGCAGGCGGAGTATGAGCAGACGTATGGTCCAGGAGACTACATTCCTCCGGTACGGACGACGTTCTGGAGCTTCCGCATCATGATTGCTGCGGGCGGATTGATGATTTTGCTAGCGATATACGGTACATTTCTGGCGATGCGCCGCAAATTGGAGGAAGCAGGCAAATGGTTTATGCGCTTGATGGTGTTTGCCATCTCTCTGCCGTTTATCGCTAATACATCGGGATGGATTATGACTGAGGTAGGAAGGCAGCCGTGGACGGTATTCGGTTATATGACGACGGAAGCCGGGGTGTCACCCAACGTGTCTGCAGGTCAGATTTTGTTCTCCACCATCGCGTTTACAGTCACTTATGCAATCCTGGGAGCGGTGATGGTCTATCTGTTCGTTCGTGAAATCAAGGCAGGGCCATATGCAGTCGAAAAGACGGAGGAGCATGATGAATCGGCCGATCCGTTCGGCGTGGATGGGGGTTATTCTGTTGTCACTAAGTGAATTGTGGTTTTTGCTGATTGCCGTCTTGTTTGTTGGTTTTTTCTTTCTGGAAGGTTTTGATTTTGGTGTGGGCATGTCTACTGCAATGATTGGCAAAACGGATCGTGAACGTCGTACTCTAATCAACTCGATCGGTCCGTTTTGGGATGGCAATGAGGTCTGGCTGATTACGGCAGGGGGTGCAATGTTTGCAGCCTTCCCGCATTGGTATGCCACGCTGTTTAGCGGTTTTTATCTGCCGCTAGTTGTGGTGCTGCTGGCCTTGATCGGCCGCGGAGTTGCCTTTGAATTCCGCAGCAAGATGAGACATGAACGCTGGCGCAAAACATGGGACATCATTATCGTAGTCTCCAGTGCGCTACTGCCATTCCTGTTCGGGGTTGTTTTCGCTACCTTGATGAAAGGACTGCCTATTGATGCGCAGATGCAGCTCCGTCCCGGCTTCCTGGACATCGTCAATCCGTATACGGTTGTAGGTGGGTTGAGCGTTACGTTGTTGTGTCTGGTGCACGGTTTGCTGTTTGCTTCATTGCGGACCGTCGGAGATCTTAGAGAACGTGCCCTGAATATGGCCAAAAAACTGATGTTGCCGCTGGCCGCGATCCTCGCGATCTACGCTGTGATGACATACTTCATGACCGATGTGTTTGCAGTACGCGGCTGGGCTCTCTGGATTATGGTTGTCCTTGGGGCTGCTTCATTGGGTTTGGCCGCTTACTTCGTGCGACAGAAACGTGAAGCCTGGGCATTCGGCATGACTGGAGCCGTGATTGCAATCGCGTTTGCCTCCGTATTTATCGGTCTGTTCCCAAGGGTCATGGTGAGTTCAATGGGTTCGGCGTTTGACCTGACGGTCTACAATGCTTCATCCGGTGCATATTCGCTAAAAGTGATGACGATTGTGGCTTGTACGCTGCTTCCGTTTGTACTCGGTTATCAGATCTGGAGTTATTATATTTTCCGCAAACGTCTGAACGACCAGCATCACCTGGAGTACTGATATGGGACGGGGGCTGTTGAAGCTGCCGGGCATTCGACCGGTACTGGCGCTGGCTTCAGCGCTGGTACTGTTGCAGGCAATGACGATTATCATGCAGGCGAAATGGCTGGCACAGGCGATTACGGCATTGTTTCAAGGTTCACCTGTAACGGAGCAGTACCCAGTGCTGCTGTTGTACCTGGCCGCTTTTGCCGCCCGCTATGCCCTATCGTTCTGGTTGCAGCTCATCGCTTCGCGGTACGCGGAGAAGACAGGGAACGATCTGCGTAGACAGATGGTGGAGCAGTGGTTCCGGCTGGGGCCGCGTTTTGCCAAAACGGAAGGAACAGGGCACCTGGTAACCTTGGCACGCGAAGGAACAGCCCAGTATAAGACTTATCTTGAACTGTTTATTCCCCGAATGCTGGGGATGGGGTTCACGCCAATCGTTATTCTGTTCTATGTCTTCAAGCTGGATATGATGTCCGGGGTTATTTTGACGCTGACGCTGCCGATCCTGATTGTGTTTATGATTTTGGTGGGGTTGGCTGCACAACGCAAGATCGATGGACAGTTCAAGTCGTACAAAGCGCTGGCCAACCATTTCGTAGATACGCTCCGTGGAATGGAAACACTCAAAACACTGGGACAAAGCGTTAAGCATGGAGAAACAATCGTTCGGGTCAGTCAGCGATATCGCAAGGCTACGATGTCTACGCTGCGTATGGCTTTTCTATCCTCCTTCGCACTTGATTTCTTCACCATGCTGTCGGTGGCTTCGGTGGCGGTTGGATTGGGGCTGCGCCTGACGGAAGGACATATGCTGCTTGGACCAGCGCTGACCGTACTCATTCTCGCGCCGGAATACTTCCTGCCTGTACGAATGGTAGGCGCAGATTACCACGCTACACTGGACGGTAAAGAGGCCGGGGAATCGATCAGCCAGATGATTGAACGAGGGGAAATGGCCGAACGTAAGCAAAAGGAAGCATACACGAGTGCTGTTCTGCATGGGGTGTCAGAAAAGAACGGAGAATCCTCTTCTTCTGAGCTTTCTTCTGGCCTAAGCGGTGTGGCTCCATCCACCATACGGGTGGTAATGCGTGAGGTGGATGCCCGAAGTGGTGTGGCTGCTTTCTCATCGAAACCCTCTTGGGAGGCAGCGAGCAGACTGGCGCTCACTAACGTACAGGTACGGCATCAGGAAGACGGGCCATGTTCGCTGAATGATGTGACGTTTCAGGTTTCTGGTCTTGGTAAAGTAGGGATTATCGGAGCGAGCGGAGCAGGGAAATCGACCCTGATTGATGTACTGGCGGGTTTCCAGCAGCTTACTTCAGGTCAGATTTTATATAACGGCCAGCCCTTATCTCCAGAGATGATGGAAGATTGGAGAAAACAAACGGCGGCGATTCCGCAGCATCCAACTATTTTCAGTGGCAGCTTAGCGGATAATGTTCGGTTCTATATGCCTGAAGCTTCGGACGCGGAGGTGGCTGACGCCATTCACGCAGCAGGTCTGCATAAGCTTACCTCCTCCTTGCCGAATGGGTTGCAGGAGCCGATCGGGGCTGGGGGAAGGCAGCTCAGTGGGGGACAGGAGCAACGGGTAGCTTTGGCGAGAGCTCTGCTTAGTGCGCGCCCGATCCTACTGCTGGATGAGCCGACTGCGCATCTGGATGTGGAGACCGAGTATGAACTGAAACAGACGATGTTAACGCTGTTTGAGGGTAAGATGGTGTTTTTGGCAACACATCGACTGCATTGGATGCCCCATATGGATCGCATTATCGTGATGGAGGGCGGCACGGTTGCAGAGACAGGAACACATGAGGAATTGTTGGCCCGACAAGGCGTATATTACCAGATGATTCAGGCCCAGATGGAGGCGGTGTAAGATGAAAGCCGGATATGAGCAGACAGAAACAGCCCGGAGCGGGAGCAAAAAGAATAGCTGGATCACTCCGTACGTGGCACAGTACGGCTGGAGACTCGTGGCAGTCGTTGCGCTGGGGATATGCGCTACATTATGTGCTGTGCTGCTGCTCTTCACCTCCGGGTTTCTGATCTCCAAGTCGGCGCTCCGTCCTGAAAATATTTTGATGGTATATGTACCTATCGTGGGTGTTCGTGCATTTGGGATTTTCCGTGCCGTATTCCGGTATGTCGAACGTCTGGCCGGACATGATGCGGTTTTGCGTATACTGGCGGATCAGCGCGTGAAGCTGTATCAAATTTTGGAGCCGCAGGCATTGTTCCTGCGCTCTCGCATGCAGACGGGAGACGTACTTGGTGCTCTCGCAGAGGATGTAGAGAGATTGCAGGATATTTACCTGCGCACGGTATTTCCGGCGGTTACCGCGCTCGTGATGTATGGTGGAGCTGTTGTGGCTTTTGGCAGCGTTGATCTGGGATTTGCACTGTGGATGGGGTTGTATATGCTATTTCTGGTTGCCGTGCTGCCTGCTATCTCCCTCCGCGTGACGTGGAAAATGCGGATCAGACTGAAACGGGAAGATGCCAAGTTATACACTCGTCTGACAGATGGTGTGCTTGGCCTCGGTGATTGGATAGCGAGTGGACGAGCTGAAGAATTTGTGCGTCAGCAGGAAGAGGCTGAAGGACAGGCAGATATGATTCGATTCCGCTTGCGGCAATGGACGCGCTGGCGTGATCTGGTTGCGCAGTGCGTGATTGGACTGATGGTGGTATCCGTGACCTTATGGGCGGGAAGTGCGGCTTCTGCCGGACAGCTGCCTGCGGTTATGATTGCTGCATTTGTGCTGGTGTTGTTTCCACTCACGGAAGCACTGCTGCCCGTAGGAGATGCGGTGGAGCATATCCCGCAGTATCATGAATCGCTGGAACGATTGCAGCACTTGGAAGGTGAAGAGCATCAGCCAGAACAGTCTGGAACCGAAGAAGCGAAAGCAGCAGCCGGAGCCGGAGCCAAAGAGGATATGACCACAGGTATATCAGGCAGCAATCCTGTAGAAGGACAACAGCTGGTTTCTCTGGAGCGTAAGGAAAAAGCTTCGGACCGACGTATCCGCCTACGTATTCCTCCCAGATTGCGAGCCGATATTCAGATCGATCAGGTGAGTTATCGTTATACGCCTGATGCTCCGTATGCAGTGCAGGAGGTATCCCTTCATCTTCCTCAGGGCAAACGCTTGGCTATTCTCGGTCGCAGCGGCGGCGGCAAATCAACCCTTCTGAAGCTCATCCAGGGAGCGTTGCTCCCATCCGCCGGGAACGTATTCATCAATGATCTTCCAGTACAAACGATGGGCGAAAATATAACGGATGTCATTGCGGTGCTGAACCAAAGTCCACATCTATTTGATACAACAGTAGCTAACAATCTGCGGATCGGCCGTCCGCATGCAACAGACGAAGAAATCCAGCGAGTGGCTGCGCAAGTAGGTTTATCCGATCTCATTGAATCTTTACCGCAGGGTTATCATACCCCGATGCTGGAGACAGGACTTCGTTTCTCTGGTGGAGAAAGACAGCGGATTGCACTGGCTCGGGTACTTCTTCGCGAAACGCCTGTCGTTATTTTCGATGAACCGACTGTAGGACTTGATCCTGTAACGGAGCGAGCGCTCATGCGGACGATTCTGGACAGCATGCAGGGCAAGACGATGATCTGGGTCACCCATCACCTGATGGGAGCGGAACGGATGGATGAACTTATTTTTATGGAAAATGGACAGATCACCATGCAGGGTTCTCACGAACAATTGCTAGCCCGGGAAGAGCGTTATCGCCGTCTCGTTGAACTTGATCGACCGGGTTGGACAGATGGGCAGCAACCTGTGGTCCTTCTACCACCTGTAGCCTCAAGATAAGAGCGAATATACGGTGCAGATGCAGGCAGGGCTGGTGTCGGATAGGGTATGGGGCGTAGACAGAGGTTTTTGCACGACACAGTAGCTGGTACCCTCTTAAATGTTAGTTCAATTTCATCAGGGACATAGCAAAGAGACGAACCACAGGATCAGTGGGCTCGTCTCTTTTTTTACACCTTTTGTTGAAACGTTTGTTACTAATATTACATCTCTACCAGCATCAAAATAATGGAAGAGAGGCATAGACAGGTACTGATGAGATACAGGACGCCAACCACCTGTTTGTGATTCAGGCCAGCGCGCAGCAAGCGATAATGGGCTTGACTTGCATCTGCCTGATAGATGGCTTTGCCTTGGATGAAACGTTTGATGACCACAAAAATGTTGTCGAAGATCGGCACACCGAGTGCCAAAATCGGAATGAAGATAGACAGCATGGTCGCTTGTTTGAAAGCACCATCCAGGGCGATTACCGCCAGGATGAAGCCGAGAAACGT
This sequence comes from Paenibacillus sp. RU5M, assembly GCF_900221055.1. Classification (NCBI taxonomy): domain Bacteria; kingdom Bacillati; phylum Bacillota; class Bacilli; order Caryophanales; family Paenibacillaceae; genus Paenibacillus; species Paenibacillus sp. RU5M. The sequence continues at coordinate 136,121 of NZ_OBQM01000004.1, forward strand.
AGCCCCTGCATCGCCCATGAACACTTTGGCGGGGGCTTTGTTATATTTCAGATAACCCAGGGTTACACCGACCAGTGTAATGGCCATAAGGGCAGAATCGGTTTGGCCTTTGGTCATTGCCACGATAAATAGTGTAATGGCTGAGATGGCGGACAAACCGCCTGCCAGTCCGTCCATGCCGTCCGTGAAGTTAATGACTGTTGTCACACCGAAGATCCACAGGATCGTCAGAATAAATTGCAGCCAGATCGGAAGCATAATGTATTCGGAATTGAAGGGATTCACGAACCCGGTGAACGCAATGCCGGAAGCAAATACGAGCACTGCGGCAGAGATCTGTACGAGCATCTTGGGCAGGGCAGGGAAGTCTTTGCCTTTGGTTTTGTACCAGTCATCAACTGTACCAATCGTTAACAGCAGCATTCCGCCGGCGACCAGGGCCGCCGTTTCCCATGAAATTTCTTTCGTAAGAACAATGTATGTCAGGAAGAATCCAGTAAATATCGCGTAACTCGCCGTCAGTGGAATGGGCTGCCTGTGCAGCTTACGCTCCACATCTTCTCGGGGCTTGTCCACAAAATCGAGCCGATGTGCCAGTCGACCAAGCGGCGGAATAAGCAGAACCACGACAGCAAAAGACAGCATAAAAGCCAGTATGTATACCATAAATTCGCTTGATTCACTCCTATCTACCAATTTCCCCCTATTATACGAGCTAAACAGGAAATCTGTCGATGTCATTATTGTAACCTAAGCTTCTACCCAGATAGTTTAGTATGTTCTCCCCTTTGTGAAAAACCAACCACCGGCTACGAACACGATGAAAAGCACAAGATTAAATCCAACACCCTTGATTAGTGAGTCGTTGAATAACAATGCTTCGAAAAAAGAAACAACATGAGCGCGTAGTGCGGGAATCGCTGTTCCGGTTGGAATCGCCACAATGAATAGCACCCACAGCAGCCAGCCGACAAGGTGGTGGTAGCCGGAGATTAGCATGCTTAGGAGCGCCATCGTCATCAAATAAAAAATAGTTTGGTAGAGAAAAGAACCTGCCACGCCAAATTCGTTCCAATGAAACGCTTCAATAAGGTTTACGGTGTTTTTGTGGAGTAGATTCACTTCAAGCATAGGCCATAAAGAATTAAATAAAGCGATGGCCACTGCCCACACAGCATAAACGAATTGAAGACCAAAAAAATATTGTTTTCGGCTTGCTCCTAAATGTACGATGCGGTTGTAATAGCTAAGCGGAAGTACGATTGCGAAAATGAGCAAAATAAGTAGCAGCAGGTTGCCATCCGCGATTCCTGTGTTTTGACTGCTGTCTATAAAGAGGCCAACAATGAATTCCGCCAACCTGCCAAGGAGGATTAAAATAATGACCATCCATATATAAATCCTCATTTGCAAATAGGTCGCCTTTAAATGAACGGTCAATGCACCCAATTTAACGACCTCCTTCGATCAAATACGAAAAAAACTTCTGAAGCGTCAAATTTTCAATAGTTATGTCTAGTTTGCGGGCCTGCAGCCTGTCCTCATCGTTGAATTTTTCGTAGACGGCGGCAAGCTTTCCGTGGCCGTAAGATTCTGTATGTAATACTCGCTTTCCTTTTGTGAACAAAGCTACGGCATCTGAATTTCCACGAATCAAATAAGCTGCCATCCGTATCCGATTCATCTCGTCATGAAGCAGGAGAGAGCCCTCATCAATGATATAGACTCGCTCTGCGATTGGGGCGATTTCATCAATCAAATGCGTAGAAATTAAAATCGTACGGGGATGATTGGCGTAATCCTCCAAAAGCTCCTTGTAAAACCTTTCCCGCATCAATACATCAAGGCCAAGCACTGGTTCGTCGAATAATGTCAACGACGATCGGCTAGACAGACCGATGATGTTTCCTACGAGTGATTCTGTGCCTCTTGAGAGCTGCTTGATTTTTTTGTTGGGATCAAGCTCAAACGTTTGAAGAAGCTTATGAGCAAACGTCCAATCCCAATTGGGATAGAAATTTGCAGCGAACTGCAAAATCTCAATCAATCGAGCTCCTCCAAATAGCTTGTTATTCTCCCGTACGAAACAGCAATCTTCTGGTAGGGCTCCTTTACCCAACTTTTTACCTCTTATCTCAATGGTGCCATCATTCGCGAAGAGTCCACCTGCTATGATGTTTAGCAAGGTTGTTTTGCCTGCGCCGTTTCGTCCGAGCAAGCCGTAAATAACGTTTTCCTCGAGCTGTATATCCAGATCCCGTAATGCATAGGTTCGACCATATTTCTTATTTAATTTGTCGCAACTCACCAAGATGCTCACAATGAATTCATTCCTTCCTTAATTGTTTAATCATCTCAATGATATCCTCGGTTGCCAGTTCAAGTTTGTCAGCTTCACAAATGAGATTGGACAACAATTCCTTATAAAAACGATTTCTTCGCTTATTCTTAATCTTTTGTTTGGCATCAGACGAGACATACATGCCAAGCCCTCTTTTTTTATACAATATTTCTTCATTTACGAGCAGGCCAATTCCCTTCACAACAGTCGCTGGATTGATTTGAAAGAGCTGAGAAAACTGAGCAACGGAAAGAATTTGCTCATCCTCTCGGTAAGTTCCGTTGAGAATATCGTCCTCAATGATATCTGCTACTTGTTGAAAAATTGGCTGCTTTTCGTCGAAAGTGACGTTCATTACCTCACCACTCAGCATTGTAGTTTGTTACACATCTAGCAGGAAAACATAACTTATATGCGAAAATTTGTCAATAAACAATCGTTCTGAAGGGTAAGTGATGATTTTTTTTACACTGAGTCCAGTTATTGACAATTTATTGCGATGGAATTATAGTATGCTACATGAGTGACATACTCATACACTAACATACCTACATAAATAAAAATACACTTGCAATAGGGAGCGCTCCAGAAGTATGTCAAATAAATAATGGGGAGAGAGAAATTTATGAAAACATTAATTGAATTTAAAAATGTAACGAAAGAATACAAAATTGGCGAAGTGCCGATCAAAGCGCTGAACGGTGTTGACTTTACCATTAACGAGGGTGAATTCGTTGTTGTTCTCGGTGCAAGCGGAGCCGGTAAAAGCACGATTTTAAATATACTTGGTGGCATGGATACGGCAACCTCGGGTAAAGTGACTGTTGGCGATAAGGATATTACTAGCTTTAACGAGAAGAAGCTTACGGGATATCGCGCCGAGAAGGTAGGGTTTGTCTTTCAATTCTATAACTTAATTCCCAATTTGAATGCTTTAGAAAATGTTGAATTCGCCACTGAAGTATGCAAAGACCATTTGGATGCCAAAGAGATATTAAATAAAGTCGGTTTGAAGAATCGGATAAAAAACTTCCCGTCCCAGCTCTCCGGAGGAGAGCAGCAGCGAGTTGCTATAGCACGAGCCGTTGCAAAGAACCCTCTGCTATTGCTATGCGATGAGCCGACTGGTGCGTTGGATTATGTAACTGGCAAGTCGGTTTTGAAGCTGCTTCAGGATTTGAATACGGAAACGAAAAAATGTGTTGTGCTGGTCACGCATAACTCCGCGATTGTGCCGATGGCGGATAAAATCATTCGGGTGAAAAGCGGAAAAATCGAAAGCGTAACGGTCAATGAGCATAAACAAAGCGTTGAAGGGATTGAGTGGTGATGAAATTATTCAAAAAATTGATAAGGGATATCAAGCAATCGATCGGTCAATTTCTGGCCTTTGTATTGGTTATCACCATAGGCGCTTTTTTCTACACGGGGCTGGTAACGTTAAGTGATAACCTTAGCTCTTATTCAAAGAATTACTTTCAAACTCATAATTTAAGTGACTTAAACGTTTACTACGACCAAGTATCCAAGCAGGATATGTCGAAGTTGAGTGGAATTGAAGGGATAAAGAAGGTGGAGGGACGGTATACCTTTGATGCGACGCAATCATTTGGTGATACTAAAGCAACTTTAAAGATCCACTCCATCCCCGAAATCAATAGCATTAATACGCCTACTATAATTGAGGGCAACATTCCGTCTCGCCAGGATCAAATCTTGCTTGATTCCCATTACGCCAAGGAGCACCAGTACAGAGTCGGGGATCAAATGAAGTTAAGCGTCAATGACCAGGAAGTGCCATTCACCATTAGCGGCTTGGGCGAAAATGTGGAATATGCCAAAAAGAACGAAACTCAGGACCATAAAACTTCGGGATTTGCATATGTGGCTGAAGCGGGAATTCCTCGAATCGCAGGTAACCTTTATTATAATGAGGTTTTAATTGACGCTGAAGAAGGGTACGATATAGACCGATTAGGCCAAAATGTTGAAGCGCAGTCTCAACAACTTTCTTATGTAAGTCAAATAAGTAAAGAGCGAACATTCAATTACTCGCAGCTTCAACAAACAGTCTATAACAATAAATTGATGAGCAAGGTTATTCCGCTGGTTCTCTTTATCATCGAAGCGATCATTTTCTTCCTCACCATGTCAAGGATTATCGATTCGCAAAGGAACCAAGTAGGAATTATGAAGGCGTTAGGCGTGAAGAACAGCAGCATCATGCTACATTACATGGGTTTCCCGGTATTTGTCGGAATCACAGGTTCCATTCTTGGTTGTATCGTTTCGGCAATCATATTTGTTCCAATGATTGAGGCGTCGAATGCTAGATCTTACTCGTTGCCGAGCATAACCTTCTCCTTATCCCCCTTCTCGATCATTATGCCTATCCTGTTCTCGAGTGCATTCGGCATGCTGGCATGTTACTTGAGCGGCATAGGTATCCTTCGAGAACATGCAGCACAGGCGATGAGGCCTAAACCGCCGAAGAAGATGAAAAAACTGCTCATTGAACAGCTTCCGAAAATTTGGGGACGTATTCCCTATAGCAATAAACTCATTTTGAGAAACATCTTTCTTAATAAGCAAAAGGCGATAGCAAGTTCCGTTGGCGTTGTTGTGAGCACAGTGTTGTTGATCACTGCGTTCGGGACACAAACGTCCTTACAAAGGGTCGCCGACCAGATCGAAGAGGTGAATACCTACGATCTGAAGGTTGAATACACGAGTGGGGCAGAGCTAGAAAAGGTGGAATTACCCACTGGGATTGAAAGCAGTTATTATCAATCGACCTTTCCTGTGGAATTCGCCAAGGGCGCTGATCATGAGAATGCCACTCTAACCGTTACGCAGAAGGACAACGCACTTATCCAATTTTTCGACGGGAAAGATAATCCGATAACACTTATGGACAGTGGTGTGCTGGTACCAAAATCATATGCGGATCACTATAAGGTTGCGATAGGGGATACGATCCGAATTCGATTCACTGATCCTTCGTTTGCGAATAAAACGGTCGATATGAAGGTTGCACAAATATCTAATCAGTATTCCAATCCGTCTTTCTTTTGCTCGATAGCGTATCTGGAGAGTTTTGGGATCGACTACAACCCAACCACAATTCTAGTGAAAGCTAGCAATGCCACAGACCTTACTAACGTACGACAGTTCTTCGAACAAGACAATCTGGTAGATACAATCGCGGACAAGGATGATTTGAAAAAATCCGCACAATTTATTATGAAGCAGAATAGTTTTATCTTTATCATGTTTATCATTAGTGCTGTCATTCTTTCGTTTGGTGCCATCTACACCATATCCTCCATCAACATTTATGAAAGAAATCGCGAGCTGGCTACTCTTAAAGTATTGGGTTATCAAAAAAATAAAATAAATCGGCTTATCTTCTCTGAGAACATGATACTCACCACTTTTGCGGTCATTATAGCACTGCCAATCAGTGTATATATGTATTCCATTATTATTGAGGCGCTGTCGAGTACCCATCAACAAATCCCAGATCAAATAAATATTTTTGTTATGCTGATATCAATCATTATTGCATTTTTACTTACCGGGCTCTCTAACTTGATGCTTCAGAGAAAGGTCTCCCGAATTAATATGATTGAATCGTTAAAAAGTTTAGAATAAATCGGGCGGTAAAGAGTGGATTATTGCCAATAATATAAAAAACGACAAGTGTGAATTGATTCCACACATAGTAAGTCGTCCTTCAAATATGTCTTGATTCTTGATGCCTATCGGAAAATTAATGGTCAATTTTTGATGAAACACTACGAGCCTCCAAGCTGTAGTGTTTTTTACTATATAGACCTAAGTATTTGTTTGTTATTCATATAACCGGCTTAAACAGATCTAGAGCTGGGCTGTTTAAGGGCTTAGAGTTTCTGGGGCAGATAGGAACCAAAGAGGGAAATCGCCGCATCTGCGCTGTACCCATCATCGCCCTGCCAGGTTGCGGCAAAGTGGAAGTCGCTGTACCCACCTCTGCTTTTTCGTGGCGTATCCTGCGGAACAAGCAGACCGGATGCACCCCAGATTTCGAGGATCGCGTCGCGTTCCTGTTTGCTCGAAGGAAACAAGCCTTTCCAGCGTTTCTCCAACCCGCGTGCACTCTCATGGGGTTCGCAGGTTTGCGCTGCTTCAAGCATGCTCACAAGTATAGCGATGTCTGCGTCAGTCACTTCATAAATGGCTTCCTTGCTAGCCAGCAGTAGATCCAGATCCATCAGGCAGTATAACAGGTTATTATGGCGAACCCCGCCCCACTTTACCCGTTCAAAGTTCAATACATTCAGATCGACGTCCGTGTACGTCTTGTCCGATTGCAGGCGCAGGAAGTTGCAATCCCCGCAGGAGCTGGTGTTGGCATGCAGTGCACGGCGTTCCTCGTAGGTATGCAAAGGCAGTTGCGATGTTAAAGCCCAGCTGGAAAGGGCGCTGCGCAGATAACCTTTTTTGGTAGATAAACTGTGTAAAAATGCTGATACTACCCGTCGCTTGATGGAGTTGTCCTGATGAATCTCATGCAAACGTGCGACGATCTCATCATGGGTAATGGTCAGTGGATCGAACATAACACCTCTGCTTTTGGCATATTCAAAGTCATCCCCCGAGAAGGGAGCAGATATTGTTTTCCAGCCGCCGCTTCCCCAGAAGGTGCCCAGCAGAATTTTTGCCGCTTTTTTATCCAAGAAATCAACCTCCTGTATACAATCCATAAGATGATGTATCGCAAGATTCAAGCTTCGTTTTCCTTAATGTACATATTCCTCGGTTGTATTCAGAATCAGTTCAACAAGACCGGGAAAACGGGAGTTCAAATCGTCCTTTCGTAGAGAATAAAAGTGCTGTTTGCCTTCAATGCGAGGCCGGATAAGGCCTGCTTCACGCAAGATTTTGATGTGATGAGACAACGTTGATTTGGAAATATGGTCTACTTCGAAGGCGGAACAGTTTTTCTCGCCAGAGCTGGCCAGACAGTGTGCAATTTTCATCCGTACCGGATCACCGAGTGCGTTGCAGACCGTGGTCAGATTCAATTCCGAAGCCATAGGTATCATTGGAGTTTTCATATCTATGACGGTAGCATATTCGACAATCTCTTTCAATGTTTGATTTTTTTCGAACTGAGGGTTGTTCTATGGACATAAAGTGTGGTACATTTCTTCTAGATTAGTTTGAAATTTTTCGAACTGAAATCCAAATCAGCTTATCAACCTCAGGAGGAATACCCATGACTACCTTGTTAAACAACTATTTCCGTTTATTTGACGCTTCCCGTACAGACGAACGCGCGATGCAAGATCTGTTGTCCCTGTTTACACCGGATGCCGAGATTGTGTTGAACGGCACCAGCAGAACGGGATTTGATGGTTTTATGAAGGCTTTCTATGAATACAATAGCGATGTGAAACACATGTGGGACCAATGGAAGCTTCAGCCGGACGGTAGCTATCAAACGAACTGGGCGGTATGCGGACAAGCTGCGGACGGAACGGTGTATGCCAAAACAGGCATCGATATCGCTCGTGTGAATGAGGCGGGACAGATTGTGTATTTGGAAAATGTGCAGGCAGATAAGGATGCATTCAACAAGTATAACCATTAATTAAAATCTAGAGATTTCAGTTTTATGAATAAGGAGCCAGAGATCTGAATTAATAAGAAGATAGCAAACGTTAACTCCACAGTTTTTATTCTGTGGGGTTTTGTTATGTCCGTATGCTCAATCAACCTCTTAGGTTAGGGTTAGAACATAGGGTTGGTAGGCATCGGACCATTCAAATTGGGAATGAGTGAATCAGAGGTAGAGGCGATTATTGAGCGTAGCACCACGGAGAATATAAATCTCTTTAACCGATTCGAGTATGATTGGGAAATAAACTCTGTTTTATTGAAATAAGTAATCCAGGTTATTCTCAACGCGAAGCGAGTCGATGAGTAAGCTTGGAGCAATGTGATATGTGTTATTCAAACGAATTCTCTGTATGAAAAGGCCATCCCTCTAGTTGAAGATATGGGGATGGCCTTCATGAATGATCGCATACGACGATTCGTATTTTGGAGCTGTTCCAGCTTACGACATGTGGGTTGCGTATAATAGACAAACTTGATGTGGCAGTATTTGCGACTCACTACATCAGAAGAATTCATAGAGACCATCTTCGAAATACTCGTACTCTTCATCGGTAATTATCTTTCTTCCATAACCATCGAAGAAGGCATTATGGTCTTTACTTGATTGAAAAATATTTGGCTTTGGTCTTATAGCTAAAGATAGATCATAACGAGGGTCTCCGTAGGCTCCGCCGCTCCAATCAATGATTCCTGAAATTCTACCCTCATAGACCAAGAAATTATCAATTGTACAATCACCATGAATTAGCGTTTGCTCAAAATCAGTGGGCTTCTTATTTTTTAATTTTTCAAGTAATGCCGTTGTTCCATCAACCTTATAGTGCTCTAAATTATATTCAGCTTGTTTGAGCATAATGTCGAGCCATTTTTCACCGCTCTTAAGTTCATCAGGACAAGGCGTTGAGTGAAGTTCTCGTAACCTTCTTCCAAAGTCGAAAAGAATGTTATACCTCGTGTCTGGATCATTTTCATGCGTCAAAATTTTGCGTATAGTTTCCCCTTGTAAATACTCCATTAGCAACCAAGACTGGATACCTTCATTATCATCTTGGTGCTGAATAAATTGATATACTTTTGGAACACGAAGATGTGTTTGAGACAAACACTCCAAAATGGATGATTCTTTTCTCAGCCATTCTGAATATTGTTCTCCCCTAGTTCTCTTTAAGACGAAAAGTCCATTTTCAGAATCAATAATCCCAACATCAGAGGTATGTCCCTGCCGTGGGAAGTTGATATTGCTTATTGCACCTAACTCCTTAATTACCTCGTTAGGAATTTCTTCTTTAGAAATCGGTTCCAACTTTTCACCTCCCCCGAAGATTATCCATTCGCATAATTGTATTATCGGGATACATAAATTCACAAAAGCTCTATTTAACATAATCCTCAAAAGAAATCTGGTATTCAGAGTAGTTTGCAGGATTGCCTTTTTCAAATATCTTCAGAATAGCGGGTTCCCGGAAATCTATAGCATCTACGGAAAAATAGATAATCTTCATATCTCCGTTCACATTATTATCAGTCTTATATGATTCGATTACTGTTCCGTCCTGTATCAATTCGGTGTCTAGCATATTAGCCGTTCCACTCATCAGATAAGCAGAAAATGAAATAAAATCATAGTTGATAAAGCTCGCAACATCATCAATAGATGCCGTCTTATCGTACTTCACATATTGATTACTTGAATAAATTGCCACGAATCTGTACGGTGTGGCGATAAAAATATCCATGTATTCAAACGTACTATCATTGCTGGTCGATGTTAATAAGGGTAATTTAAAATCCTCACCAAAATACGACATATCTTTTTTCCCTTCATCAATCGCCTGAATGATTTTATCCTCTGTTAAATAATAGATATATTCGGTATCAGATGATTCTGTTTCCGATTTCACGTCAACCATTCCGTTTGCTGCATTTGAACCATATGTATTCTCTTCTTCTTTGACCTCTTCACTTGCTGGTAATTCTATTGAATCTAAGCTATTAGTTGCACTTCCCTGTTCAACCAAATCATATTTAGTTAATCCATAAACCAACACAATACTGACTATAGAAATTGATAATAAAATGTTTAGAATTTTAACCTTCATTGAATATTCGCCACCCTTTAGTTTAGCTTATGTCAACATACACAATGCAGTTACCCTACTATAGTATTGGTTTTCCGTCACTTCAAAAAGAGTTTTTTTTACTTTCTACAACCTTGTTTTCAAAATCGAAAGAATGGTTTAAGACAGTGCAGTCTCCTGATGAGAAGCAGCATTGTCCAATGTAATGATATGAATACCGTTTGTTAAAGCAACATCTCGTATTACATAAACAATTTACTTTTAGTATGCTTTGTCTCCCCCCAAAAAAACAGCTTTCATCAGAACAAATACCCAAACCTATTGTACCATATGTTGGTATTCCACCTTTCGTATCGTTAAAACTTTTCGTCGGGCTGCTGCGAGATGTGTACTGCCCAACATTGAGAATAGAGACATGCATTTAGCTGTAAACCACCCCCGAGTGTCCATAGCATCTAACTTACGCTCGATTTAGAAGACAAAAAATACCCTCTCAATGAAGAGAGGGTATTCCCACATTAACTTCTCATTCGAACCAACATCGCTACACTCTCCACATGTATGGATTGGCTGTATATCAACATTCTCAACCGTGTCTAAAGAACCTGAGACGCGCTATTGGACTAAAATCGGCATAAGTCAGATTCTAACGAATCGCAGAGATGTTATTTTTCGGCAATGCTCATTTTGGGGCGGTTTTTTACCGCTAAAATTGGATATAAGACGGCTCGGGTTTGTTAGATTTTGAAAACATGCTATATACCTCATATAAGACGTCTATGATTCGTTAGCTATTCCATGTTCAACGTTTGGCCCCCCCATGCCTTCTCTACTCTTGCATCGTCTTATTCTGAAAAGCCGCAATATCCGCATACTCTTCTTCGAATTTGCGGGAGATGCGGATGAAGATTGGCAGGAGTTCGCGATAGACACGGACACTGTCCGGGTCCGGCTGGTGCCGATGTGTCGATCCGATCATGCCGGAGACGGCACTCAGGGAATCGATGCGGCCAAGGGCGTACAAGCCCAGTACAGCAGCGCCGAGACAGGAGCTTTCGATACTTTCGGGGATGATGACATCCTGATCGAAGATATCCGCCATCATCTGTCGCCATAACTCCGAGCGGGCGAAGCCGCCTGTCGCCTGGATTTTTTTCGGACGACCGATCTTTTCTTCAATCGCGAGCATGACCGTGTACAGGTTGAACAATACACCTTCGAGCGCAGCGCGAATCATATGTTCTTTCTTATGATGCAGCGTCAGGCCGAAAAACGAGCCACGTGCGTTCGGATTCCAGAGCGGAGCCCGCTCACCTGTCATGTACGGATGGAACAAGAGACCTTCCGAACCCGGAGGTACATTTTCCGCAACACGAGTGAGCACTTCATATGGATCAATTCCAAGTCTTTTCGCCGTCTCGACCTCGGAAGCCGCAAACTCGTCCCGAATCCAGCGGAAAATAACACCGCCATTGTTCACCGGTCCGCCAATGACCCAGGCATCCTCCGTGAGCGCATAACAGAAGAAACGTCCTTTTGGATCGGTCACCGGTTTATCTACGACTGTACGAATCGCTCCACTGGTACCAATGGTCACGGCCACGACGCCTGGATCAATGGCGTTCACGCCCAGATTGGAGAGCACGCCATCACTTGCCCCGATGACAAACGGTGTGGTGACCGCAATGCCCATCTCCTTGGCATACTCAGGATTCAAGCCTTTCTTAAGTACATGTGTCGTCGGCACGAGGCGGGACAGGTGATCCGGAGTGATGCCTGCGACATGGAGAGCTTCCTCGTCCCAGTCGAGCTTTTCGAGATTCATCATCCCCGTGGCAGAGGCCATGGAATGGTCAATCACATACTCGGAGAACAATTTATAAAATACGTATTCTTTCATTGAAATAGATTTGTGCGTCTGTTTGAACAGCTCAGGTTGATCTCTGGTTAGCCACATGATTTTGGTCAGAGGTGACATCGGATGAATCGGCGTACCGGTTCTCAAATAGATTTCGTGACCGTTCATTTCGGTTTTGAGTGCTTCCGTCCACTCGGCACTGCGATTGTCTGCCCAAGTCATCGCCCGCATCAGCGGTTTGCCGTGTTCATCAATAGGCAGAATGCTGTGCATGGCTGAACTGAAAGATACAAACAGGATTTCATCCGGTTTGATGCCCGCTTTGGAGGTCGCTTGTTTAACTGATTCTACTACGGCTTTGAAAATATCTTCTGCATCCTGCTCTGCAATCGCAGGAGTAGGGGTATACAGCGGGTAATCGGCACCGCCTTGAGCCACGATGGTTCCGTTCTCTTCAAACAGGACGGCCTTGGTGGAGGTGGTGCCGATATCTACGCCGATCATATAGGGTGAAGAAGCCATTTTGTCATCCCTCTTTCTTGAATATATAAGTGAAATGAATGCTGTCTATTCATCCAACTTATATGGCATCTGGTATTTATCTATAGATAAGAATATCAGACTTGAGGGATGGATCAAAATGCGCGCTCCCTAATCCTTTACAGCTCCTGCGGCAATATCGGAGATAAACTGGCGGCTGATGAACAGGAACATCACGATCAGCGGAATAACAGCCAGCAATGTACCCGCGATAACCATCGCGTAATCCGTATTGTACAGTCCGTTTAATTGAGACAACGCAATCTGCAGCGTATACTTTCGTGCATCCGTCAAGACGATCAGGGGCCAGAGATAATCATTCCATACGCCAATAAACGTGAACGCACCGAGGAAAGCAAACGCAGGCCGCAGAATGGGCAACGCCACGTTCCAATAGAGCCGAAAAAAGTTACAGCCGTCAATTCGTCCGGCATCCAGCAGGTCATTCGGTATGGACTCCGTGGCATATTGGCGAATCCAGAAGATGCCGAAGGCGTTCACCATGCCCGGAATAATGAGGGCTTTGAAGGAACCAACCCATCCGAACGTCGCCATGAGCACGAAGGAAGGGACCAGCGACAGCTGGGAAGGCACCATCATGGTGGCGAGCAGCAGGACGAAGAGCCATTTTTTACCCGGAAATTCAAACTTCGCAAACGCAAACCCTGCCAGTGAGTCAAAAAACAGCACCAGTACCGTCACCAAGCCCGATACAAACAACGTATTCATGAATGCGCCCCAGAAGTCGATCTGCTGTAGTACTCGACTAACATTATTCCATAGCTCGCTCCCAAACCAGAGCTGAGGTGGGAACTTATAAATGTCGGACGTCGTCCGGGTGGACATTACAATCAGCCAATAGAACGGGAACATGGAAATGAGCATGCCCCCGATAAGACCGGTATACAACACCAGCGATTTGAGAGATTTGGACGTCATGAGCGCTCCCCCCTTCACTTCAGGATGACTTGCCTTGAACGAGCTTCCAGTTCACAATCGAGAACAGGGCGATAATGAGGAACATACCCCAACCAACCGCAGCACCGTAGCCGAAGTAGTTATTAATGAACGATTCTCGGTAAAGGTACAATACAATGGTCATTCCGGCTGCGCCTGCGCCGCCATCGTTACCCACGAGAATTTGTGGCTCGGTGAATAGCTGCATGCCGCCGATCGTCGATGTGATCACAGTGAACAGAATGACGGGACGCAGCATCGGAATCGTAATTCGGAAAAAGGACTGTATCCCGGATGCGCCGTCAATCTTGGCTGCCTCGTACAATGTCTGCGGGATGCTCTGAAGTCCGGCCAGATAGATGACTGCGTTGTATCCTGTCCAGCGCCAGACCACCATGGAGGAGATTGCCACTTTGATGCCCCATGGCGCGTTCAGCCACTCCACCACTGGAAGTCCTACGGACTGGAGCAGATAGTTAAGAAATCCGTAGTTGTTGGCAAATAGGGCACCGAAGATAATGGCGACGGCCACGATGGACGTCACGTTCGGCAGGAAATATCCCACGCGAAACAGCGTACGGAACTTCACAAACGGTGCATGCAGCAGAAACGCAATGATCAGGGCAAAGAACAACATCGGGATGGTCGCGTATATCCAGATCATGAACGTATTGCCCACCGCTTGCCAGAATTCTGCATCGGTCAGCATATATTTAAAGTTGTTTAGTCCGTTATAGGTCATCACACCAATGCCATCCCATTTGTGGAAGGCCAGATATAAGGAAAAACCGATCGGAAACAGTCCAAACACGGCAAACAGAATGTAAAACGGGGAGATCGCCACATAGAGTGCACGTTGTTCCCACATCCGGGACAAGAGTGATTTCTGCCGATCCAAATCCGGACTTACCTTTCCGGGATCCGGAGTGAGGCGAGGTTCGGTTACAGCCATATGAATTCCTCCTTTGCGGATTGCCATCTCATAAGAGTGTTTGAATTAACGCTGTAACTCCCGCTCAACACGGTGAACCGTATCAGGCCAGACCTGCTCCGGGTTGGCATTTTGCTTCGCAATATCATTCAGCCGCCGAGTAATGATGTTGTGCACCGAAGGGTATCGTTCGCCAAAGAAAGCCTCGGGCACATGCTGTGCCGATTCGGCAAATACAGGCCCTGTTGCCTGTCCGCCGAAGAAGGGTTCTTCTTCTTTCATCGCCGGTGTATCGAACACACCAGGTGCCGAAGGAAACAGGTTCAACGTCTTATATTGTTCAAGCTGATTATCCGGGCTTTGCAGCCACTGGATGACTTCGAACGCTTCTTTTGGGTGTTTGCTTGACTTCAAAATGGACAGGAATGATCCACCGTTATTGCCGTCTCCACCAGGAGCGCGAGTGACTCGCCACTTGCCAGATGTATCCGGCGCGGCTTCCTGCAGTACCTGCTTCATCCAGACGGCTCCCACAAAGGAAGCAATCTCACCATTATTCATCGCTGCGTTCCAGCCCGGGGTCCAGCCGTCGGCATTAGCGAGCAGCCCTTTTTGCTTGAAGGATACGGCGGTATCCCAGCTCTGCTTGACGAGTGGAGAATCCATGCCGATAAACGAGCCGTCAGGACGGAAATACCGTTCGGTTCCTTGCGATAACACTTGATTGTAAACGGTTCCAATATTGTCGGTTAGAAATACCTTGCCTCCGAACTTCTCCTTGATCTTTTCTCCTGCAGCAGAATAGGCATCCCAGTTGTTGATCTGACGAGCCACTTCTTCAGGCTCGGAAGGCAATCCGGCCTCTTTAAATAGATCTGCACGGTAGAAGAGGGCTGTCGGTCCCGTATCCATAGGGAAACCGATCATTTGTCCACCCGGTGTAACGCCTTGCTTCCATTTCCAATCCAGATATTGGTCTTCGACGTCACCTGCGCCGAGATCATACAGATTATAGAAACGGTCCTCGCTGGGAAAGAGCTCCATGATCCAATCGTTCAATGCGACAATGTCGGGCTCACCTGAGCGCGCAGCGAGTGTCGTTTTGAGTTTTGCTTTGAAATCACCACCGATTTTCTGAGCGGTCAGTTCAATATTGGGGAACTTTTCCTTGGCCTTGGCAATCAACTTATCATCGATGGAACGGTTCCAGTACCATAATGTAAGCGCTACCTTTTTGTTGCTCGATGAATCGTTCTGTCCCGGCCATATGGAGCATCCGCTCACCAGCATGACACAGACTAGCAGAATGGCTGTCCAGCATGTTCTTTTCCGGCGGATCATGTGATAACCCCCTCATCGTTAAGTTCGAGGCATGAAGTGCGATGGACTACAACATAAGTGTATGAGCAGTTTATAAACTCATACCCAATATTCCTGAAATGAAACACAAATTTGTGTCGGTTGCGTATCATAAATTTATTAGTTACTTTAGAAACAAAAGTTACTTGACACAACATAATTTTTATTTTAAACTTGCTTACATAAAGTAACTAATGATGATGACAATAATATAGATACGTATGATATGCAATCCAGTGATCCATTTTCCGTCTGGATGCGAATCAATTCATAACCAAGATGGCTTAACAGGAGGAACTTACTAATGATTAATTCACATATTATTCAACTGCTTGCCCCTAAAATCCAGACTTTTCCGAGTGGAAAAGAATTCATTTACCTCGTTGGGCCGATTAAGCTTCCGGTGAACCTTGATGGAGAGACACACACCTTCCAGTGGTACAGCTGGATGAAATCGGAGAAAGCTATGGAAAGCGGCGAGCTGATTGAATCTCTCGCTACTGCCGAACTGGCTGAACGTCAGCAATCCAGCGTATTAGTGTACGGTGATTTTGCCGAAGCACAGGAAGCACTGATTCGGATGCACAGCATCTGTCATACAGGCGACATCTTTGGCAGCAAACGTTGTGACTGCGGCTTCCAACTCGAGCAATCGATGAAGATGATTGCTGCCCATGGAGCAGGCGCACTCTTCTATCTGGCGAACCATGAGGGCCGTGGCATCGGTCTGTTCAGCAAAGCGATGGCATACCTGTTGCAAGAGGAAGGTCTGGATACCGTTGACGCCAACCTGCAACTTGGGTTCACAGACGATGCGCGTAATTATGATGATGCCATTGCCGTTTTGCGTGCGCTTCGTACAGCTCCTGTTACATTGATCACCAACAATCCACGCAAGCTTGCTGCTTTGCAGGAAGCGGGACTAAATGTGGGTGGACGTGTGCCACTGTGGGGAGATCGCTCGTCCTTTAACGAAAAATATTTGCAGACCAAAGTGAGCCGTTCTGGTCACTTGGCAGAAAATGATGCATGGGCTGGCGAAGAGACCTTGCTTCCACACGCCCAAGCCTAAAAGGTTGATCCCGATCCCGATCGATCGTTCAATATAATTTTGACATAAAGCCTGTTTGCCATTCTGTCCAATAGACAGGACAATTTAAGCTGTTTGTGTATGCTCCTTCTGGGGTATACATGAACAGCTTTTTTAAGTTTAGAGAATGGAACGGTCCCGTCTCACGCCAAGAATTAATCTGACGGTCCTGACTTTGCTTGCCGTTCATACCATACGAACTATACAATATAGGCATCTGATTTATGCGGGAGGAACGAAGGTGCCATTTGAGGGACAGTATGTGTTACCGGCTGCCAAGAGCATGAAGCAGTTTGAAGCAATGATTGAAGGCCCTTACACCTATGGGGTTATGCTGGATACGCATATTGCGCAGCTTCATAGTCTGCTGGAAGAAGCACGGCGACGTGGTAAAAAAATAGTACTGCATGCCGATCTGGTGCAGGGGCTGAAGAACGATGAATATGCCGCAGAGTATTTATGCCAGCATATTCGTCCGGCAGGACTGATTTCGACGCGAGCCAGTGTAATTCAGAAGGCGAAACAGAAAGGGATTACAGCCATTCAGCGCGTTTTTCTGCTGGATACAAATGCGCTGGAGAAAAGTTATCTTTTGCTGTCCAAGACCCAACCGGATTATATTGAAGTACTGCCCGGTGTTATCCCGCATATTATTGCAGAAGTATCCATACGGACAGGTATACCCATTATTGCAGGTGGGTTGATCCGCTCAACGGAAGAGGTTGAACTGGCGCTGGAAGCTGGAGCTACCGCAGTAACCACTTCCAACGTGGACCTGATTCGGCACTACAAGAAATCGCATACAGAATATAAGCAGTAATCCCACAACAGGAGGTTGTCTGTATGGAAAAATATATACTGGCCCTAGATCAGGGGACGACAAGTTCCCGGGCTATTCTATTTAACCGGAGCGGGGAGATTGTACATATTGCACAGCAGGAATTTCCACAGTACTTTCCCAAGCCGGGCTGGGTGGAGCAGAACGCCAATGAAATTTGGAGCTCCATTCTGGCAGTGATGGCTTCATGTCTGGCCGAAAGTGGAATCAAGCCCGTCCAGATTGCCGGCATCGGCATTACGAACCAGCGAGAAACGGTTGTGATATGGGACAAAGAAACGGGCCGGCCCATCTATAATGCAGTAGTCTGGCAGTCCAGACAAACGGCTGATATTTGTGATGAGTTGAAGGCGAAGGGTCTGGGTGACCTATTTCATCGCAAAACGGGTCTACTCATTGACCCTTACTTCTCGGGAACCAAGGTAAAGTGGATTCTGGATCATGTGCCTGGTGCCCGGGAGCGTGCAGAGAAGGGTGAACTCCTGTTTGGTACAATTGATAGTTGGCTGATCTGGAAGCTGAGCGGTGGTAAACATGTCACCGATGTATCTAATGCTTCTCGCACCTTAATGTACAACATCTATGATCTGCAATGGGATGAGGAATTGCTGCAAATTTTGGACATTCCCAAAGCGATGCTGCCGGAAGTGCGCGGTTCATCCGAGGTGTACGCACACACGGTTGACTACCATTTCTTTGGTCATCGGATTCCGATTGCCGGAGCAGCAGGAGATCAGCAGTCGGCATTATTCGGTCAGGGCTGTTATACAAAGGGAAGCATGAAAAATACGTACGGCACCGGCTGTTTCATGCTTATGAATACTGGAGAACAACCCGTACAGTCCAACCACGGGCTGATTACAACTATTGCATGGGGCATTAATGGTAAAATCGAGTATGCGCTGGAAGGCAGTATTTTTGTTGCCGGTTCGGCGGTACAGTGGCTGCGTGACGGCTTACGGATGCTTCGTTCCTCAAAAGACAGTGAGGATTATGCGGCACGTGTACCCTCTACAGACGGCGTTTATATGGTGCCTGCATTTGTGGGTCTGGGCAGCCCTTACTGGGACAGTGAAGTTAAGGGAGCTGTGTTTGGTTTGACGCGAGGAACGACCAAAGAACATTTTATCCGTGCAACCCTGGAAGCACTGGCGTATCAGACCAAGGATGTACTGACGGCAATGGAATCCGATTCAGGTATTCCGGTGAATGCCTTGCGTGTGGATGGGGGAGCGGCTGCCAATGATTTTCTGATGCAATTCCAGAGTGATATTCTGAATATTCCTGTGGAGCGTCCCAATGTGAACGAAACGACAGCATTAGGTGCGGCTTATCTGGCAGGACTTGCAGTAGGCTATTGGAATAGCGCGGATGAATTGGCGAATCACGAGAATACGGAGCGTGTCTTCCATCCGGTTATGGCTGAAGATGAGCGTACAGGACTGTATGCAGGGTGGCAACGTGCAGTGAAGGCAGCGATGGTTTTCAAATGAGTGGATTATATTTCGAATGGGCATTTGTACTTTTTCGTTAAAGTTCTACAATAAATGATATTTATTGGTGGAAAATGATGCATAACTTACAGGGGTTATTTTCCTGGAGAAGAGAAAACATATACCCACTATAAGGAAAAATAAATGATTAGTGGATCAGCTTGAAATTCCATCCGCAGGCAGAACAACTTTTTGAAATTTTTTTGAATAATGTGTCATTTCAGGCCTTCACGCCGCCTTAATTGTGTGATAGGATTAAGTCACAAGTTAAAAAAATGATGTCTGGAGATCGGGAGAGACCACGTACCGCTCAGCAATTGCTGAAGCGAATGACGTGGTCTTTTTTTTGTGCTTTTGTGGGTATAACAGAGGTAATCAATGGGAGGAATCAGAATGACAACATCGTTCTCGGCGGAAAAGCGTACGGAATATCTGGATCGGATGGCGAATGCACATTTTGACATATTGATTATTGGTGGGGGAATCACGGGAGCCGGGATTGCGCTGGATGCAGCTTCCCGCGGATTAAAGACAGCACTGGTGGAAATGCAGGATTTTGCAGCAGGCACATCCAGTCGTTCGACCAAACTGGTGCATGGCGGTCTACGGTATCTGAAGCAGTTTGAAGTGAAAATGGTGGCTGAGGTGGGACGGGAGCGAGCGGTGGTGTACCAGAATGGGCCGCATGTGACGACACCCGAACCGATGCTTCTCCCCATCTATACGGCGGGTACCTTTGGCCGCTTCAGCACATCCATTGGTCTGATGGTGTACGACCGGCTTGCCGGAGTGAAGCGTAGTGAACGACGCCAAATGTTAAATGCCGGTGCCGTCTCAGACAGTGAGCCTTTGCTGCGCAAGGAAGGACTGCTGGGTGGTGGACGTTATGTGGAATACCGAACGGATGATGCCCGGCTTACCATTGAAGTGATGAAGGAAGCGGTGCGGCGCGGCGCACAGGCAGTGAACTATGTGAAGGCAGCAGCATTCCTGAAGGAGAATGGGGTCATTACCGGAATTCAGGCTGTGGACCAGATCAGCGGTCAATCTTATGATTTGCGGGCAACCAAGGTGATTAATGCTTCCGGTCCATGGGTGGATGAGCTGCGCAAGATCGATGGGTCTCGCCAGGGCAAAACGTTGCAGATGACCAAAGGTATTCATCTGGTATTCGACGGTACGCGTTTCCCGTTAAGGCAGGCTGTATATTTTGATACACCGGATGGACGAATGGTCTTTGCTGTCCCGCGGGATGGGAAAACCTATGTGGGAACCACAGATACCGTATTCGAAGATGATCCCGCACACCCGTTAATCTCTGAGGCAGACCGGAATTATGTCATCGATGCCGTCAACGGCATGTTCCCGGACGTTCGGATTCGAGCCGAGGATGTGGAGTCCGGTTGGGCAGGTGTGCGTCCGTTGATTCATGAGGAAGGCAAAGGACCTTCCGAAATTTCCCGCAAGGATGAAGTGTGGGTAGCCCCTTCGGGGTTGATCACGATTGCCGGGGGTAAATTAACCGGGTACCGCAAAATGGCCGAGATGGTTGTTGATCTCGCTGCTCGCCAATTGGAGCAGGAGACGGGAAAATCGATAGGACCATGTATAACGAAAGAGATGCCAATCTCTGGAGGTCATGTTGGCGGTTCCGCCGGTTTTGGCGCGTATGCAGAACGCAAGATTAAGGACGGCGTAGCACTTGGGCTCGACAGATCTACTGCGGAACGGTTAGCCCGAGTGTATGGTTCCAATGTGGACGCACTGTACGAGCGGATGCCTGATCCGCGGGCAAAGGCAGAGCTGCATGGTATGTCGCAGGAGCTGCTGCTGATGCTGCGTTATGCCATTGACGAGGAGATGGCTGTGACACCTGCAGACTTTTTTGTGAGACGCACCGGAGACCTGTTTTTCCGCATTGACGAAGTCCGTCAGTATAAGGCAGTAGTGATTCAGTTTATGGCTGAACGCCTGGATTGGCGGGAGGAGCAAGCGATACGGTTTGCGAATGAACTGGATCAGTTGCTCTTGGAAGCATCGGGCAAAATGTAATGCAGGATTTCGCATCTGGGGGTCGAATGGAACATGTAAGCGTGTAACAAGGAGAGGGGTTTACATCTATGACTTTACAGATCGGAATCATTGGAACAGGTTGGTTCAGCAAGGTACATGCAGATATTCTGGCACGAATGGAAGGCGTTCGTGTAGCAGCTGTCTGTGGAACAACGCTGGAAAAGGCGGAGGCTATGGCTTCCGTTTATGATGCTGTTGGCTACGGTGAACTTGAACATATGCTGGATGGTGAAAAGCTGGATGCAGTCTATATCTGTGTTCCTCCGATGTCTCATGGATCGATTGAAGCTGAATTGATTCGTCGGGGTATCCCGTTCCTGGTGGAAAAACCGCTGAGTACAGGCATGGATATTCCTCGTCAGGTGCTGGATCAGGTACAGAAGTCTGGATTGTTGACATCGGTAGGTTATCATTTCCGTTATCAGGAGGCTGCACAGGTACTGAAAGAAGCGATGAAAGAGCAGACCGTCGGCATGGCGCTTGGGCGCTGGATGGGCGGAATGCCAGGAGTCGCCTGGTGGCGTCGCCAGGAAGGATCCGGGGGGCAGTTTGTGGAACAGACGACCCATATCGTGGATTTGCTGCGGTACTGTGCTGGTGAAGTGACAGAGGTATACGCTGCAGCGGCCCAGCGCAGCATGCATGAGAAGCACGAACATGTCACGGTAGCCGATGTGGCGAATGTAACGCTTAAGCTAGAAAGTGGGGCGATCGCGAGCATTGCCAACACTTGCCTGCTGCCAGATGGTGAAGGCGGCGCAGGGCTCCAGTTTTACACGGACGCCGGAGTCTGGGATTGGACGCCTGAACGTCTTCTTCTGCCAAGTGCTGCCCCTCATGCGATGGCAGGTCTGGAGATTCCAGCAGGGCATAACCCGTATGAGCGGGAAAATGAAGCGTTCATTCACGCCCTTCGTACCGGAGATCGTTCACGGATTTTGTCCGATTATGCGGATGCCTGCCGTACACAGGAAATTACAACGGCGGCATTGGTTTCGGCAGATTCGGGATTGCCGGTACAGCTTCAGCGCTCCAAACATCTCTCTCATTAATCCTTTTATGACGTAACCAGAAATATAACCACATGAAAAAGACGCCTGAATCTGGACTGATCCGAAGATCAGTTCAATTCAGGCGTCTTTATGTTGTACATGAATCAGAATCTGGCTACTTAGTAGACTGCTGCTGTTTCAACCAGTCTGAGGACCAGTTGTAAATCTGATTGATGACGGGTTCGATGGCTCTTCCTTTGGGCGTCAATTCATACTCTACGCGGGGCGGAATTTCAGGATACATATGCCGGGTTACGATACCTTCCATTTCCATCTCCTTTAGACGTTCGGATAATAACCGACCGCTAATCGCCATTTCTGCTTCCAGCTCTGTGAATCGTTTCGGTCCGGATAACAGTTGGTACATGATGAGCAGTACCCATTTCTTACCGATGATATCCATGGCCTGAGTAATGAGACAGGGACTTGGTGATTTTACTTTTCTCAGCTTCAACGTGTTCACCTCGATTCAAGTATTGATGGATTTCTTCGTATATTCGTATATATAAAAGTGCGTGGCTTTCTGCCGCTCTGACCAAAGTAAGGGACAATGAAGTCAACATGTTACTACAAAATGTACTGTAACATACCTTTTGTATGTATTATACACTATTCGTCAAAAAATTACTTGAATAAATAATGTTATTATTATATACTCACTTCATAAAAGTAAGTTAATGATTATTAATATGTATAATATCAGCACGTACCTTTTTTTGCAGTGCAAACTGCCCATTTTAAAAATAGAGTTACGCAGTAACTTTTACATAGATTGCTTTTTATACAACAGATGGATATGGACATTCATTTTCAGGAGGATTATACATATGAACAAAGGCTTAAGAATTTTGGGATATATTGCGTTGGTTGTGCTTGCAGGTGTGTTTGTAATGGCGGGGTTTAACAAGGTTAGTGGAGCAGAGATGATGGTGCAGACTTTCGAAGGTTTCTCTTATCCTACATGGACGATGTATCTCATTGGTGCAGTAGAGCTGCTCAGTGCGGTGGGTCTGTTGATTCCACGAACTCGTATTCTGGCTTCAGGAGTATTGACGTTTATTCTGATTGGGGCTGTGGGAAGTCATCTGATTTACGGACAATATACGGCTGTTCCTTTCCCGGCAGTGCTACTGGTTGCCAACATTGTCGTTCTTATTATGGGCATGCGTAAACTGGAAGCAGAAGAAATGGATATGGATCTCGTGCAGGTCTAAAGAGTTAGACGCTGGAGTAACGAATATTGAAAAAGATGACCACTGTGATTAAGCGGTAGTCGTCTTTTTTACGTTTATCTCAAAAAAAAGAAGAACCCACGGATTTCAAAGGGTTCTCTTGCAACGGGACTTCTTGAAACGGAAGGTCTCCTGATTAATAAATAATCGAATAAATTCCTATTATAGTAGTTTTTTAAGTTGGGAGACGCGTCCTTGGCTAATGCCAAGCTTTTCCGCAATTTGCTGTTGAGCCAAACCAGGATTCTGTTCAACAATTTCCTTCATCTGTTGCAGCATGCGTGCCGTCTTCGGCCGCAGGTCCGGGTACTCATGGTTGGCAGCTGTAGTCCCTTCTTCCCATGCGGGAGATGAGACTGTGGCGGATTCGGTAGCAGGACGCTCCACGGGTGCAGGAGCCTGTTTGTTTGGAGGAACGAACCAATCGGGAGTGTCATCCGGGTGTTTTAATTGAATTGCACAAGTCCGGCAGATGAATTGCTCTTTGAAATACATTTCAGTATCCACATCACCGCAAAAAATACACAATGTTGATTTGTACTTTCTCAAAATCAACTCTTTCCCTTCAATGAAAAACTCGAGCGGATCGCCGATATGGATTTCCATCGTATCCCGCATTTCTTTGGGAAGGACAATTCGTCCAAGGCGGTCCAGAGATCTCTTCATTCCGGTTCTTTTCATCGCATCTCCCCCGCAATATTCACAATTAAAACCTGTCCTTATTGTAAGGAAGAAAGGGCTTTAATACAACAATAATATTTCAAGAAATAGGGTTAATTCCATCTATTATGGGAAAATAAGTTTGGATAGCACGGGTGCAACCGCTAATGTGAACAATGCGGCCAGTACCATGGAGATGCTGGAGATGGTTCCTGTCAGTGAACTGAGCTCAAAAGCCTTGGATGTGCCTGTTCCATGGGCACCGGTTCCAAGCAGCGTTCCACGCGCAATCTCGCCATCAATACGCAGCATTTTCACAATGGATGGCCCCATAATCGCTCCCAGCAGACCGGTCATGATGACAAAAACCGCCGTAACCGCCGGAATGCCTCCAATGGTAGCCGATACATTCATGGCAATAGGGGTCGTGATCGATCTTGGAATCAGACTATGAATGAGTCCGGAGTCCAGGCGCAGCCATTTGGCGAGCAGGGCAGAAGAGAGGACCGCTACGACGGAGCCCGTCATAACGCTGAAGACGATCTCGGAAATATGTTTTTTGAGTACATGGAAAAACGTATAGAGTGGTATGGCGAAGGCTACCGTTGCCGGTTGAAGCAGCAAACTTAGCCATTTACCACCACTGCTGTAGGCTGCGTAATCCGTGCCTGTTGCGAGCAGCACACCGACGACAAGAAGCGGCGTAATCAGCAGCGGAGACAGATACACTTTGGGCAGGTTGCGATACATGCGTTTGGCGACCAAGTAAATACCGACGGTTAACAAGAGACAGAGGAATCCAATCATCCGGTGTGACGCTCCTTTCGTTTGGCGATTCGGGTGGCAACAAGGCCTGTGCAGGCCATGACCAGAAATGTGCTAAGCAGAACAATAAACAAAATTTGCAGTCCGTCTTGCTCCAGCATGGGCATATAGTTCATAATGCCAACGGCTGACGGGATGAAAAACAGCAGCAGTTCACCGAGCAGCCAGGCGGCTCCAATTTCGATCCAGCGCAGCTTCACGATCCGGGTCTGAAGCAAAATGAACAATACGATCATACCGAGTATGGAACCTGGTACAGGTAGATGGAGAGCACGGGCCAACTGGTCCATGAGCAGTGAAAAGGCCATCAAGAGCGCAACTTGCAAAATGCCAAGGCCCCATTTCTTCACTTCAATCCCTCCTTGTATAATGAACGTGATGATTTTGAGTTGTTTATGAAAATGAATGGAAGCGTTGTTTGAATCAATTTCATAACTCACTAAAAGTGAATTTAAGTAACTAGATATAGACAAATTGAATCGTTTTGATCTATATCTAGCCCTGATTGAAGCAGACAAATGTATTATGAAAATGATTCACTTGATATAACAAATTTTACATCGCATTCTTTCATGAGTAAAATGCATATTAAGAATGTTTACCATTCCATTTATCTATGAGAGATGGGGATCAGACGATGGATATCCGCCATTTGCAATATTTTCTGGAAGTTGCGCGGCAGCAAAGCTTCACCAAAGCGGCCGAAGTGCTGTTCATTACACAACCGACGATTAGCAAAACCGTCAAAAGCTTGGAAGACGAATTGGGCGTAACTTTGTTGGATCGTTATGGCAAGAAGGTAGCGTTAACGGATGCAGGGCATGTCTTTTTTCGGCAGGCGCTGGAGATTGAAAAGTCATTTCGCAGCTTATCGTCCGAATTGGATGACTTGATGAATCTGAAGAAAGGACACCTGCGGATCGGCTTGCCGCCGATGATAGGTTCGAGCTTTTTTCCGATGATTATCGGTGAATTTCATAAAGCTTACCCACAGGTAACCATTCAGCTCTTCGAAGACGGTGCCAAAAAAGTAGAGGCCGATGTGATTAGTGGTGCACTGGATATTGGTGTCTCAGTTCTGCCTACCGTGGATGAACTCGTGGACCACTTTGTTTTTGTGGAAGAGAAACTGAATCTGATCGTACACCCTTCACACCCGCTTGCGGGCAAAGAGTCCATCGCGCTGCGCGAGCTGGAGCATGATGCATTTGTGCTGTTTCGGGAAGATTTTGCGCTGCATGACCGGATTATCGCCGCCTGTCAGCATGCGGGATTCCAGCCTCGGGTGGTGTACGAGAGTTCCCAATGGGACCTGCTCAGTGCAATGGTAGCGGCCAATCTGGGTGTGGCTTTGCTGCCAGAAACGATCTGCCGTGAAGTGGATCATATGCGTGTGCGTATTATACCTGTGATGGAACCTGTGATTCCGTGGCAGCTCGGCATGATTTGGCGGAAGGACCGATATTTATCCTTTGCAACCCGGGAGTGGATCAGTTTCACACAGTCCATGCTGAGTGAATAAGAAAATCGGTGTAAACGGGGAAGAGGAACCGGAGAGATCGTTATCTTAACTCCACTGAAAGCTATAGAATCATATTAAAGCGCCCCTCAACACGGTTGAGGGGCGCTGCTTTTCTGTCTATTTATAAAACGAGTAATATTAATGTTGCTCTATATGAACAATAAGAGTAGCTACAGCGTACATGCTAATGCAGTTAGTGAAGCTCTGGCTGTGTTTTTTTCAAATATGCACGCCAAGTAATACACCATTGTTTCGGGTCGTCCAAAGATGATTCGTCATTGCGATGCACCGTGCTGTTATGCGGAGCTGATTTGACGATATCTGGCTGAGTATAGGCTTCATTTGAGATATGCTCTAGCGCATGGATATATTCGTCGAGATCCTCCTTGGAATAGGATTCCGTTGGCTCCAGTGTGAACGGCTGTGGAACAATATACGGGTGATGAGAGGTCCAGTAATGTAAGCCAAAATCGCACATTCTTCGCGTAATATCCTCCGTCGTCACTCCAGTCTCATCCGTGAGCTGTTTCCAGCTGTAGCGGACCTGTTCTAAACGGCGTCCTTGGACATACGGGGCACTCGCTCCGCGTATTTGAACAATTTTATGATATAGATAGTTGTTGTTCAGCACCGCCACCTGGGCGACATCTTTCAGACCGTCTGGTCCGAGGCTCATAATCCAGGCGTAGGAGCGGAGTACAGTTTGGGCTACACCGTGAAAACTCCGTACCTTACCA
Organism: Paenibacillus sp. RU5M; assembly: GCF_900221055.1. Taxonomy (NCBI): domain Bacteria; kingdom Bacillati; phylum Bacillota; class Bacilli; order Caryophanales; family Paenibacillaceae; genus Paenibacillus; species Paenibacillus sp. RU5M. The sequence goes on from NZ_OBQM01000004.1 coordinate 163,371, forward strand.
ATGCTGACTTCCGTTTGATCTCTCAAAATATAACGTCCGTCATCTTCCTTATCCACCAAAGGGCCGGGCATGAAATTCTTCAATTCTTCCGTCACTCCGAGAGCGCCCGTAGCAGGACCACCGCACATATGGGGCGCAGCAAAGGTTTTGTGAAGATTGAAAAAGCACATATCAAAACCCGCTTCCTTCGCTCGTGTAATTCCGAGCAGGCCATTGGCGTTAGCCTGATCATAGTAGCAGACACCACCAGCTTCGTGCACGACATCCGTAAATTCGCGGATACGATGATTGTAGATGCCTGTGTCCTCTGGATTAGCCACAACAAATCCGGCAGTCCGCTCGGAGACAACGTTCTTCAGCTTCTCAAGGTCCGGGAATCCATTCTCGTCTGGATGCAACGTAATAATCTTATATCCCTTAACCGCAGCTGTAGCAGCTTGCGAAGGATGAGAGAAGATCGTTGTAATAATCTCATCACGTTGCTCACCTTCACCGCGCGAATCATGATAGGCGCGAACGATGGAGGCCATAGCCAGAAGTGCCTGGGTTCCGCTACTCGGCTGAAAGGAGAACGCATCCATACCCGAAATCTCTCGCATTACCAGATCGAGATTGTGGAATATCTCCAGCATCCCCTGAACAGAATCCACATCTTGTAGCGGATGAAGCTCGGTCATACGTGGATTTCGGATAAGCATTTCGTTAATCCGGGGAATATATTTCATCGTGCAGGTTCCCTGACCAATCTCCACGTTCATATCCGATCCCAGCGTTTCCTGGGATAATCTCAGATAATGCCGCAGTACCTTTGCCTGCCCGATTTCTGGCAAAGCGGGAACAGTGCGCCGCCACATGGATGCCGGTACGTTGTCTTCTGCGGAACCTACTTCAGCAGCTATAGCCGCTTCCGTTCCCGGCGGCACGACGCCTCGTTCCCCGGGGCGGTGAAGTTCAAAGATAACGGGCTCATCCCATTTAGCTTGGTGAAACTTCCGAACCTTATGATCTCTGCGAATTCGTTTCATGGCGTTCAGTCCTCCTCTATATGATCGTTATGACATGCTGACAATGGAACGAAGAGTATCGACGAGTCGGTCCAAATCCGCCTGGGTATGCGTTTCCGTAACGCAGTACAGTGCACATTGGCCCCATGAGGGGTAGGATAAAGACAGATCCTTACCTCCGAAAATTCCTGTCTCCATTAATCTTTGGTTGATCTCATCAACGGTTAGACCTGTATCATTAAAATCAACAACAAACTCTTTGAAAAAGGTGCCATTTTCGAAGCGAAGAGACACACCTGGAATTCGTGATATCTGTTTTGCAGCGTAATGCGATTTCTGGATAATGGTGCTGCCAACCTCTTGCATTCCAGCAGGACCGAGAAGAGCCAGATATACTCCTGCCGTAATGCCCCATAATGCGGTCTGGGTTCCTACCGATTCCTTGCCTTTCTCCCGAAGAGCGAATGATGTACGTTCATAGGCCACATCTCCGAAGCCATATTCGCCTTCCACTTCGGTTGGCACGATGCCAAATAGCCGGGAAGGGTATTCCATTACGTATTTTTCCTCATCACGTGTTGCGATAAAACCAGCCTGCCCACCGCCAAAGTTCATATGCATACCCAGCGGCTGTAAATCTCCGCAAATGATATCCGCCCCGTAACGGCCTGGAGGCTCCAGAACTCCAAGCGAAATGGGATCAACACCTACAATAGAAACGGCATTTATCTTATGAGCCAGTTCAGATATTTCTGGTCCCTGATCTTCAATGATCCCAAGGTAACCGGGATTTTCAAAGTAAATCGCCGCGATATCGTCACTTAATTTGCTGCGCAGATCATTCAGATCCATTCGTCCTGTTACCTGATCGATGTCAACATACTGAATCTCCATTACCGGAGTACAGTAATTACGAATAATCGCCGCCTTATCCGGATCTACGGAACGTGGGAGCAGCACGGTTTTGCGCCCTGTAATACGCCCGGCCATCCGAATCGCGGTTGAAGCCGCCTGAGCCCAGTCAAAGGTTGGAACATTTACGACATCCATGTCCACGAGCTCGGCAAGCAGGCTCTGATATTCGAATAGGGCTTGGAATCGACCATGGTCTTCATAAGGTTCTCCGGCATAGGCCGTCACGAACTCAGAACGCTGATTGATCTCGTCGCATACAGCCGGGATGAAATGCTGCCAGCATCCTGCACCCAGAAAATTAAGATAATCTCCACTGTGCTTGTTCTTTGCTAACAGTCCATCAATATGTCGGCGCAGTTCATACTCGTTCATGGCTGGCGGAAGGTCCATCTCCCGCTTCAGCTTCAGGCTGTCAGGGATCGCGTCGTGGAGTTGCTCCATAGACGTTAAACCAATTTCTTTCAGCATCGCGTCCCGGACCTCCGGAACGGTATTTGGAATATAGGGATGGGCATATGTTTTGTTGTCAGCCACAATTAACGCCTCCGTTCATATGTTGGGAAAATGGTAATTCTTATCGTCCTAAGCGATCCCGCCTCCGTCAACAACGAGCACACTGCCTGTTACCCATGAGGACAAGTCACTCGCCAGGAACAATACGGCATTCGCGATATCACGCGGTGTACCTAGACGCTCCAGCGGTCTTCCTCCTGCAGAGGCAACCAGAAATGCTGACTCATCCTGCTGTAGCTGCTTCGCTTCGTCACGCAGGAGAGGTGTATCCGTATCCCCTGGTGATACACAGTTGACTCGAATGTTCGCTGCTCCATGGTCGATAGCCATGGCACGCGTCAGATTGACAACGCCTGCCTTTGCTGCGCAATACGCTGCTGCGCGGTCTCCACCTTTCAGTCCCCAACCTGAGCCTGTGTTAATGATGCTGCCTCCGCCGCTAGACTCCATAATGGGAATTACATATTTAGAAAGGAGAAAGACACCTTTGAGTGAGACATCTAGTACAAGATCCCAGTCTCTTTCATCCAACTCGGTAACCGTTTTGCGGCGAATAACCCCTGCGTTATTGAACAGGACATGAATCCCTCCAAGAGCTGATTTAATCTCTGAGGCTGTACGTTCGCAGTCTGCAGCAGAGGTTACGTTGCAGCAGTAAAAGCTGGCCTGACCACCATGTTCACGGATACCCGCGACGGCCTCGTTACCCGCAGCCTCATTAATATCAATCAAGACAGCATGTGCCCCGAAGCTCGCTAGAAGCTCAGCGGTGGCCAGCCCAATGCCTGATGCCCCACCAGTAACGACGGCTACCTTGCCAGATAAATTCAAAACGTCCTGTGTATTAAGCATCTTTATCTTCCTCCATTTCATATTGCATCGCTTCTGTACTCATTCGGCGGCTCAGCCTTTCAGGAGAGCTATCCTCCGCCATATACGCCTGAAGCAAGATGCGGAACCGGAACGCTTCCGGTTTAACTGTATTCTCAGGCGACTGTGCTGGGCCGCAGCTGTTACTTCCCAGTCCGTTCTGTCGGTAATCCAGATTCAGAGTAATGAAATCACGAGGTGCCAAATCGCTCATATGCTGCGCCTTCTCCAGATCACTATCCGTGTAACGTCTAGCGCTGAAATCAAGCGTTGGCGCTCCTGCCGCCAGCAGACCGATTCCTGCTCCATCGGCAATCGAAACCCATCTTACATCTGTCCGATTTCCATTCTCTTGGGGATAGATATACGACGTGAACAATCCATCTACACTGCTCTGATATACGCCGAAGCGTCCGGCCTCCCGGCTATCCGAATAGCTCTCTCCCGGCCCGCGGCCATACCATTTCACATGGTCTATATCACCGGGTACTTCCATTTGAAGACCGATTTTCGGCAGCATGGCGGGTGGTGTTCCCTCCGGTATTCCCTTCACATCCATAATGATTAGTCCGCTTGCAGTAACCGTATAGGACGTTTCGCAGCGGAAGCCCCAGTCGTAGACAGGAGGTGCTATGCGTGAAGTCCAAGTCATACGCACAGACGTTTCATTCAATCGATCCCAGACGAAGTTATCTATCCGCTCGGTCAGTCGATCGAGGTGTGCCTTACGCCAATCCGGGAGCACATACATATCGTTATCAATCGGAGCACGCCAGAAATTCAGTCGTGGTCCATGTTGAATGAGTTCCTTTCCGTTCAAGCGAAGCGACGTGACCCCTGCACGTAGACGATTAAAAGAAATACGGAAACTGTCATTCGCAAGGATTAGCTCTCGCCCTTCTTCGGTGACTGACAACTTCTGCTCTACAGACAACTGAGACAGGGAAGATACGGATGAGGTGGAATGATTCGGCAGCTCAAACTGCGCCCAAGCCACCTCATGCCCCTGTTCCGCCCAAGCGCAGTCTGCTGCCAACGTGAATCCGACATTCAGCCACATCTCTGTACCCGGCTCGAGATGAATCGACTGTTGATCTGTTAAATTCAAATTTGGAATCAATACGTTTGCACTATCACCCGGACTAATCTGAGGAAGTACGAGTGCACCACTGTTTATGGTTCTTCCATCAGCCGTGATACTGTAATGAACCTGCAGATGATCTAAAGTCACGAAATCATACCGATTCGTTACGCGAATCTTTCCTGCGTCTATCAATTCGACCCTAACAGGTTCGATGATTTTCTTATATTCAATGAGTCCCGGAGAGGGGGTACGGTCTGGGCGAACTAGCCCGTCAATAACAAAATTACTGTTATTCGGTACATCTCCGTAATCTCCGCCGTAAGCGTAGTCAGCCTTGCCATCGATTAATTTTCTGCTAAGCCCATGATCGATCCATTCCCAGACAAAGCCGCCTTGAAGACGCCGATAAGCATCAAAGGTGTCAAAATACGTCCGTAACCCTCCGGGTCCATTACCCATCGCATGGGCAAATTCGCATAGAATATGCGGTTTCGGATGATCGGTTAGCTGGCCGAATCCTTCCATTTTCTCCACCGAAGAATACATCGTGCTCACCACATCACATACTTCCGCTTCACGGTCTTCTTCATAATGGATAAGACGTGTGGAATCATTGGCTTTGCACCACTCAGACATCGCACGGAAATTGCAGCCGAAGCCCGATTCATTGCCAAGTGACCAGAAAATCACGGAAGGGTGATTCTTGTCGCGCTCCACCATACGGCGGATGCGGTCAACATAAGCATCCTTCCAAGCGGGGTCATCGCTAAGCCGTGAAATATTACCCAGCGGCTCAAAGCCGTGCGTCTCCAGGTCCGTCTCTTCCATAACGTATAACCCATACTCATCACACAGATCATAGAACCGCGGGTCGTTCGGATAATGTGCTGTCCGCACCGCATTGATATTGTGCTGCTTCATCATTTGAATATCTTCGAACATGGTGGTTACCGTGACGGTTCGTCCCGTATCTGGATGATGGTCATGCCGGTTTACTCCTTTGAGAAGGATCGGTACTCCATTCACCAAGAACTGTCCATCCTTGACTTCCACACGGCGGAACCCAACTCGCTGGGCAATCGTTTCTATAACCTGATTCTTCGAATCAACCACTGAAATGATTAGATGATATAAATAAGGAGATTCAGCATTCCATAAAAAAGGCTTCGCCACAGGCAGATTGAACTCGACACTTGAAGGATGGTTTAGATTCTTCTCAGCAGACAGGATCTGCTCGCCAACGTTATTCAGCAGTTGCAACTGTACCGTGCCCTGAACTTCTTCTCCATCCAGATCTAAGCGGACCGACAGTACCGCATTGGTAAACTCTGTATCTAGCTCCGTTACAATTCGATAATCTGTAATGCGGGATGCTGAAGGCTCGGAAACCAGATAGACATCCCGGAAAATGCCACTCATCCACCACATATCCTGGTCCTCCAAATAACTACCGTCAGACCACTGGTATACCCGGACCGCCAATCGGTTAATTCCCGCCTGAAGGAAAGGGGTCAGATCGAACTCTGATGTCAGGCGGCTGCCTTGGCTGTAGCCAACAAATGAACCATTCAGCCATACATGAAAGGCGCTATCTACACCGTCGAACTTAAGTGAAACAACTCTTCCGTCCCAATGGTCTGGCAGCGTAAATTCCCTTATATAGCTACCCGTTTGATTATCATTAGGTACATGAGGAGGATCAACAGGGAATGGGTACTCGAGATCCGTGTAATGCGGATTTCCGTAGCCTTGCAACTGCCAGTGGCCAGGGACACGAATATCATCCCAACCTGAGGTGTCATATTCATTTTGATGAAAATCCGGGGGCGCTATATCCGGTCCCTCAGCAAATTGGAACTTCCAAATACCGTTCAGCGATTTGAACCACGGAGAGCTTCCTCTGTCATAGCTCAGAGCACTTTCTTTATTGGAATGAGGAATAAAATAGGAGCGACTCTTCGCACGGTTTCTCTCCAGCACGCTGAGGTTATCCCAGTCGCGCTCAATGTTCATAACAGTCATGATCGTCAATCCTTTCCTCTATCTGTGTGTCCTATCCTTTAATACCTGTCGTGGCAATTCCGCCGACAATGTAACGCTGGGCGAAGAAGAAAATCGCAAGTGGCGGAATTGAAATTAAGCAGGTAATGGCCATGATGGATTGCATATCAACACCGTACATGCCCTTAAATTGAGATAGGCCTAACGTTAACGTATATTTCGTCTGATCATTTAGGAAAATGAGAGGCCCCAGATAGTCATTCCAACAACTCATGAACTGGAATACGGAGACCAGGATCAGCGAAGGTCCCATTAGCGGCACGATGATTCGCAGCAGAATCGTCATTTTACTAGCGCCGTCAATCGTCGCTGCTTCATCCAGCTCCCGGGGCAGGGTCATAATGAACTGCCGCAATAAAAAGATATAATAGGCAGAGCCGAACCACGACGGAATAATCAGCGGTTTGAGTGTGTTGATCCAACCCAAATAGTTAAACTCCATATACTGTGGAATCATCGTTACTTCCCAAGGGATCATCATAGTCGCCAGAACGACAAGAAACAGGAAATCACGCCCTTTGAACTGGAATCTGGCGAAGCCGTAAGCGACGAGCGTACAGGATATCAGCTGACCCAGGGTGGATAAAACCGTAACGAGCAGCGTATTTTTTAAAAATAAATTAAAGGGCTGGATGTTCCATGCCTCTGCGAAGTTACTGAATTTCCAGACGGACGGAATCCATTTGGGAGGAAACAGATAGAGCTCCTGCGGTGATTTCAGTGCCGTGGTCACCGCCCAGAACAGTGGGGCGATGAATAGCAGTGAGAACCCAATCAGCAACGCGTAAGCAAATACTTTTTTCATCAGGACCGCCCCCTTTTACTGGCCTTAAGTTTCTTCTGCGGCTGCTTTTTCATTTCACCTTCATAGAACACCCAGGCTTCCGAAGATTTGAATACCAGAAACGTCAAGGTAAGCACGATCAGAAACATAAACCAGGCGTTGGCGGCAGAGTAACCCATCTTAAAGTATTTGAAAGCGTTCTCATACATGTACATCGCATAGAAATAGGTTGATTTCATTGGCCCGCCTCCCGTAAGTAGCAGGGCGAGAGTTAACTGCTGAAATGCTGCAATAATTGATGTAATGAGATTGAATAGAATTGTTGGCGTAATCATCGGAATGGTTACACTCAAGAACATTCGGATTTTACCTGCTCCGTCGATTGAAGCCGATTCGTACAAGTCCTTAGGAATGCCTTTAAGTCCAGCTAGGAAAATAAGCATCATTGATCCTTGTCCCCAGAGGCTGGCAACGACCATTGCAACAAGCGACCAGTTTGTATCATTCAGCCAATCGGGTCCCTGAATGCCCAGGACAGACAAGAAGTAGTTCAGAATTCCATAGTCTCCGCTGTATACCCAGGACCAGATCATAGCAAGCGCAACACCTGAAATTACAGAGGGGAGATAAAATGCCGTACGGAAAATGGCGCTTCCTTTAACCCTTTGATTGAGCAGCATGGCAAGTCCGAGTGCGACTATAATATTGAGCGGAACGAAGAGGGCTGCAAATTTCAAAGTTACAAATAAAGATTTCCAAAAAAGCGGATCATTCGAAAACATCTCTACGTAGTTGTCTAGCCCGATAAAAGTTACCTTACCGACGATTGGCCAATCAAAAAATGAAATGACCAATGAGAACAGCAGGGGGCCTAAAGTGAAGAAAACAAATCCAAATATCCAAGGGAAGATAAAGAGGTAGGGTGCAAGCCCACCCCATCTACGTTTTTTCAAGGCCTTAAGGGTAGCTGTCGGTTCTGATGTATTCTGCAGGTAGGTCTGAGCCATCTCCTAACCTTCTTTCTACAAGTGTTATTTCAAATATCGCTCGCTGTCCTTAACCGCCTGATTCAGCGCTTCTTGGGCATTGCTGCCGTGCATAACTGCTTCCACTGCAGCCGACAGCTGTCGGTTCACTTCATTCCACTTCGGATTGAGTAGAAATGCAGGTGTATTGTCCGAACGCTCAAGCATGGTGTAATAAGGTTTGTAGAGCGGATCTTGATCCTTCTTGAGTTCGTTTACAACACTTTGTCGTACTGGCAGGTCAGCAACACGCATTTTGATCGATTCATTGGAGACATAGAATTTAACGAATTCCCATGCCAGATCTTTGTGCTTGGAGTCTTTAGCAATAGACAAGGCAGATTCTGCAAGTACACCTTTAACCGGTTTGCCTGGAAAAGCCGGAATTTCGACCGTACCTACATCAACTCCCGCTTGTTTGAATGACTCGAGCGGCCAGATTCCGCTTTCCCACATGGCGATCTTACCGCCTTTAAAAATATCATCACCGCTTTGCTGGCCTTTACCACCTGTAAGCACGGCGGTGCCGTCCTTCACCATATCACCAAACATTTGGATGGCTTCAGCGGTTTCTTTACTGTTCATGTAGCCCTCGATGGTTTTACCATCTGGGGAAATAAAGGAGCCACCGTTGCTCCAGACAAAGCCCTGCAAGTCATACGTATCATTCTCGGCACGGGCACCGAAGCCGTATTGCTTCTTGGAGGTGTCCGTCAGCTTCTTAGCGATATCCTGGAAATCGCTCCATTCCCATCCGTCTTTAGGATAAGGGACACCGGCAGCATCAAAGAGCTTTTTGTTATAATAGACGACACGAGTCGTGAAGCCGGCCGGAATGCCGTATAGCTTATCGTCAATTTTTCCATAGTTGAACAATCCTTTGTAAAAATCATCTATCTTCAGGTCTTTATCTTTTTCTGCAAAGTCATCCAGTGGTTCAAGAGATTGATGGTAAGTAGGGAAGTCCCACATGTACATGACGTCTGGCGGGTTACCCGCTCCAAAGCCTGCGGCAAGCTTCTGGTCAAATCCGTCCGCATAGGCCTCAACCTGCACCTTTGTACCGGGATGTTCTGCTTCAAACTTCTTGGCGATATCCTGCTCAATTTTGAGCGCGTCTCCCGTATCCCAGGTTGCAAAACGAAGCGTCTTCGTCTGATCCGAACCGCCGTTCTCCGGATTGGCTGTTCCAGCGTTACCGCTGCATGCAGACAGTATAGATACCATCAGCGTCGTTGCAAGGACAATGTGTGAAATTCTTTTTTTCATATTGTCAGCTCCCTGTCAGTGAGGTTTATAATAATTGAACCGCTTTCATCGTAACGCGAATGAAAGCGGTTCAAAACGTGTATCTATTCGAATGTTGTTGTGATTTTGTTCGAATTATTGAAGCAGGTGTCAATCTGTTCGAGAGCTGTCGTCTTTTTGTTGGGCACGGTAATGACTCGGTGTCTGACCCGTACAGCGTTTGAACCATTTGCTGAAATATTTGCTGTCTCCAAGTCCTGTCCGTTCCGCAATTTCCTGCATGGTTAGATGTGTATCCCGCAGTAGGCCATATGCAAGGCGCAGTTTCCGTTTATATTGGAAGGCAATGAAGCTATCGCCGACAGCCTTCTTAAAGAGAATGGAGAAATGACTGCGGCTGAGCCCAACCTCTTCCGCCAGTTCGCTGGCTGACCAGTCAGCTGCGGGATTAGCATACAGTAGATTCACGGCTTTCCAGATCGGATCTGGCCAATGATTTACGGATATCCCATACAACTTCTCTAGCTCAGCTTCTTTATGAAGGTTTTGGAACGCCTGCTTCAGATCATCGCTGTGGAGCAAGGATTCTTTACGAGTCCACTTCAACTGACTGCATTTGCTCTTACTCTCTACCAGCAGGCTTTCTGCAGACCCTCGCAGCGTATCAGGAACGATCCAATAGTAGTATTCTTCTCCATAAGGAATGATCGTACCCTTGCGCATACTGCGGTCATTCTTCTCAGCTTCTTGTAGTAGCTCGGTCCAAGATGCTCCGCATTCTGCCGTTCGAATCAGATATATCAACAAAGGCTGACCATTAACATGTGATTGACCGCCATGCAGCTTCTCCAGCTCCTCTGGAAATTTACAGCTATGTCCGTTCAGCCATGCAAAGAGCAGTGTTTCCATACGTTCTTCGTCTTTTGGAGAGGGGGGAGCGGAGACAGACAGTTCCTGCTGGAACTTCTTTAACATGTCTTCAAGTTCTTCGTCCTCAAAAGCGGTTTTCAAAAGATATCCGGAGGCCCCAAGTTGAATTCCCTGCTGTGCGTATTCAAAGTCGCGGTGACAACTGAGCAGAATTATTTTGGTCTTCGCCGCCATCTCCTTTATCTTGCGAGACAGCTCGATGCCATCCATCTCTGGCATTACAATATCTGTTATTACAATTTCAGGCCGATGCTCCAGAAAGGCTTCCCAGGCTTTTTGTCCATTGGGCGCGTCAGCTATAACTTCCATTCCATATTTCTCCCAAGCTACGGTCGAACGTAGGCCTTTCCGTACAATACTCTCATCATCTGCAATCAGCACCTTAATTCTCTTTGCTGTATCCATCCGGACGCTCCTCCTCTTTGGGCCAATGAATGACAATCGCTGTACCTTCACCCTTAGTCGAAAATACCGTAAGCCCGTACTGCGGGCCGAAATGCAGTTTGAATTTCTGGTCTGCGTTCTGAACGCCTAATCCTCCGCGCCCACGACGTTTCGGATCTGGAACAAGCAAACGCTCCCGTTTTTCTTCCGTCATACCCGCTCCATTATCCCGGAGAGTCAGCAGAAGCTCATTCTTTTCTACGGTGACATCCAGCTTAATTACACCTATCCCATCCGTGAAGCCGTGGAAAAATATATTTTCAAACAGCGGCTGCAGAGTCATACGCGGGATCAGATACTGCTTCAGTGAGTCTTCGCAATTCAGCTCATAGCTGAACACATTTCCGTACCTGATCTCCTGAATTTTCAAGAAATGCTCAATCATGCGTAGTTCTCTGCCCACCGTGATCAGTTCCTGCGATATATCCAGATTTCCTTCCAGCACCATCGTTAAGTGATATAACATCTGACGGATATCATCAGCCCCTTCCAGACGGGCCTTCCACTGAATGGAGTTCAACGTATTGAACAGCAGGTGAGGGTTAATCTGATAATGAAAAGCCTTCAGTTCCGCTTCCTTCTTGAGTCTTTCGCTCTGTTCCACTTCTTGTACAAGCGATTGGACACCACTTACCATCCGGTTAAAACTCATATCAAGGCTACCTAGCTCATCTCGACCTTCGATCGGCATCCGTGTATCCAGCTTACCGAAGCTGACCTTCTGCATCGAATCCTTTAGCGTACGAATACGTGCTGTAAACCTCGATGAGAACAGATAGGCGAATCCAAAGGCAAGCAGACATGAAATAATGGCTACGACAATGGTATTCGACCGAATAATGCCCGAGGACAAGTAGAAGGCTTTGGCAGGTAATCTCGCTTCGATGGTCCACTGGTTCACGGCAAGCGTCCGAATCCATGTAATGTCACTATCCTTCTTCGTAAAAGTGGATGCACTTTCATATACAATCCTTCCGTCCGAAGCTTTAATGGTCAGATGCGACTTCGTATCTGTCTCAAATAGTTTGAACATATGGATTAATTCCTGCGCATTCTCCTCTATGAGTATAGTACTGCCGTTTTGCGTTCCGTTGGAATTATGAATCGGAACAGCGAGCCCAAGGACGGGGAGATTCGAATCGCCTGAGCTGCTCATTGCGTGATTTTGCATATAAAAGCCAAGCCAGTATAATCCTTTATAAGAAGCGGGTTTTGTCTTCCATTCTGGTATATTTCTCAGCTTGGCAACATCCAAATTGTTCTCTCCATAATAATAGCCAGAGGGTGTAATGATATAGATTCCTGCGGTTTGGTCCGTCCGCAGTGATTTCAGTAGTGCTTCAAAGTCATTCTTCTCAATGATTTCACTATAGCTTACAGGTGCTTGATTCCTTAGATCGGTATGGGCGGGATTAAGCAAATACGAATAGATCGTTTCACTCATTTGTTTCATTCGGCTTAAAGATGAACTCGTTTGTTGCTCCAACTGCGCTACAGCATTTTCACCATATTTGCCAAACTGGGAATTAATGATTTTGGCGGATTGGTAATAGGACAACGCACCAAGCGAGAGCAGCGGAATCAGAGTCACGATGAGAAAACAGAAGAGCAACTTGGTCCGTATACTGCGGTAGGAACCAGAGAAAATGCGTTTATTAAGCTGCCTGATCCATTGGATGTTCATAAACGGTTTCCCCTCTCGCTATAACTATATCTACCTGCATTCTAGCATGGACAGGTAGCCTATAGAAGAATCCAATCATTTCATGGTAACGCTTTCAATTTGTTGTTTGCAAATAAAATTTTTCGAGGAAACGGGAAAAGCACCTCCCCGGAAAGCTGTTTAAAACAGCAGCCAGGGACGTGCAATATTGGTTTTAGATTGTGTACTCGTGCCCCAGAACCAGGAACACACTTGATGTCCATGTAAATGCCCTGTCACGTAGGCCTTCACCAGTCAGCGCATCGAAGTTCTCCGCCATACCACTCCGGCTAAGCATATTGCAGAAGCGGCGGGATACTTCCCGAGCCAGCTCCAGGTCACCGGCAGCAGCTACGCCCTCCACGAGCAGCATGGTTGATGGAGCCCAGATCGGTCCACGCCAGTACCCGTCTGGTATATAGTAGGGGCTGCTTATGCTCTCGGTCGCCCAACCATTTTCCGTCAGGAAGCGATTCTCCTCCCGTAACCCTTCCAGAAGAAGATCTCTGATGGGTTCAGGCAGGCGTTTGCCCAGTAGGATCGGAACGAATAACAGCAGACTGTCTCCAGCTGAAGGCTCATGTGTACCTGAACGTAAGGAGATAAATCTATCCTCTTTCCAGAAGTGGCTGATCATCTTCTCCAGCGTATCATCCGCCAGTTTTCTCCATTCCGAAGATTCCTTCGTAAGCCCAAGCAACCCAGCAATTTCAGCCAGAAGCTCTGTCTGGATAATCAGAAAGGCAGCTAAATCCGGACTTTCTACGGGAATTCCATTATTAAACGCGGTGCTGTTATCCCAACCGGAATCATTACCGTGGTTATATTGGGGAATCCCATCACCATCATCATCACGATACCGGAACCACCATTTCGTCCACTTGGACAATGGGGTGTACACTTCACGAAGCTGCTCCTCGCGAATATAATCCGTACGTTGCATCATCCAAGCCAGTGTCCATCCATGAATAGGAGGTTTGTTGCAGTTCCACAGTTCATATTTATCGTTCACAAAGTCAGGAATTAATCCACTCTCATCTTGCCGATCAAAAAAGATCATGAACTGGTCCCACGCCAGCTTTGGATCATGGCGAACAAGCGCCATCGCATTGAAACAGTGGTCCCAGCTCCATATATTCGTCATCCAGTTCTTCGACATATACATAGCTGGACGCGTCAGACAACCCTCCGCCGGAACGAGGCAGGACCAAGTAATGTAAGCCGCGAGCTCCCGCGCATCCTGCCAGCGATCAGGGATCACAAGACTGCTGTCCAGCCACTGGCTGAATTCAGTCCGAACCGCTTCTACATCATCATCAAAGGACTCCCATTGTGGGCGAGGCTCCCATACTGTGCGGAATTCCTCAACGGCAAACTCAGCTGTATTCGTGTCCGTATCCGGATTGAACTCTGCGATTACGCGTGAGCTCTTGATTTTATCCCACGGCACTTCCAGCTTCATGTCGCCTACAATTCCAGTCAGCATGAAGCGGCATTCATGGGTGAAGCTATTTACTTCCCAGCTGTTCTTATTCACCTCATATGCATAATCATAAGTTGACGGGATAAAGGTCAATCTGATCCCGCACCCTTTCGAACGGAATCGGACCGTGCGGTTATCCGAAATACAGATTTCCGCAAAGATTGCGGGCTCTGGTGAATTCAGCTGGACAGTTTCTGGAGAAGCTTCTGCCGTGAATGGAATCGTCTGATTCTGCTGATCCAACAGTTCGATACGGAACGCCTCGCCAAATTTATCATCTCCACCCCGCACAGTTCGTAGGTAGAGGCCCTGCTGTCTATTCTTGCCTTCAGGCAGAAGAGAGACGGCAAGGAACGACTCTCTGCGACTGAAGGGTACAAAGTTCAGATCGAATTTCATAATTCTCCTCCTTCAACAAGGAATAATACGCTTTCATTGTAAACCGCTGCTCAAGGAACAGGAACGTCCAGGTGTCTTCACTAAAGAGGGGAATTTGTTGGCAATGGATGATTGGGGTGGTTATAGGTGTCTTTTTGTTAGAAAGTTGGGGAGAAAGTGTTAGATATAGAGGTTAGAAGGAATGGAAAGAGCCCATGAATCAGGTCGTTTCAGACCTTTCTTGGGCTCTTGTCTTTTTTCATGATGGATTAAAATTGTTAAAGTTAAAAATAAGTTCATTCGCATGTTGGATCATTTTAATGCATTTCGATTGGGTAACTGACTCAGATAACTGTTGGATAAGTGTAGAAGATCCAAAGCCCGATCGTACTGTTCCTTCGTAATATATTCGGAAGAGGTCGATTCTTCTTCAGATGGTATGGCAGATGCGGGCACGGCCGGTTGATCCTCCAGACTGTCCGGAATCGTACTCTTCTCCTGATCAAGCTCTGCCGAGACGACATCCTGTCTCCCGGCATCCGCAAGGGAGTAATGAGTACCGTCACCGTACCCCGTCTCAGGAACGAACAGTGAAGCATCGTTCAGTACGGAACCGGAGGGCAGATAATAGCGCTCTGGCAGCAGATTATTTCCATCACGCAGCAAATCCTGCCCAAAATACAGTTGGTTTTGAAGAGAGGCACCGGTCAACCCGGCGATCGTTGGCAGAATATCCACCTGTCCTCCGATCTGTTCCAGCTGAGCTGCCGGCGTGATGCCAGGAGCCGTGACGATAAGTGGAATATTAATCATGTCCGCAGACGTGTACTCCCGACCGTAGATTTCCTGCATGAGCTTCTCGTCAGTCCGATCCAGCGAGTAGATAGGCAGACCCAGATGGTCACCGTAAACGACCAGCACGCTATTTTCCCATAGTTCACGTTCCTTAAGTCCCTCAATAAATTGTCCCACCGCCTGATCGGCATAATGCTGGGATACAAGATAATCCCCGGGCAACGTATTAACGTACCGTTCCGGCAACGTCAGACTTTTCTTATCTTCTGGTAGATGGTAAGGATGGTGCGCAGACATGGATATGATTTGTGCATAGAAAGGTGATCCCGTGTCCTGCATGTCCTCCAGTTTATCAAGTGTTTTGCTGTACAACACCTCATCCGATGCCGAGAAGGCGATGGAATCCTCTGTTCCGAAATAATTTATGTCATAATACTGATCAAATTCAAGCGCCTTGTATAACTGATCGCGATTCCAGAAATGCACATCATTTGTATGGAATGTGGCTGTCTGATAACCGTTCGCGGACATCAGTCTGGGCAGACTTGGCAATTCTTTATTCGCGTAGACGGTAGCTGCGGCCCCGTTGGGCGGTGTATAAAACGATGTATTCACGACAAACTCGGCATCCGACGTGTTTCCCTGTCCCACTTGCTGATAAAAGTTGGGGAAATACAGGCTTTGCCCTGCCAACTTATTCAGATTGGGTGTAACTTCCTGTCCGTCCACCTGCAATCCGATCAGGAAGTTCTGGAATGATTCGAGCTGGAGGACAATGACGTTTCGTCCCTTGGCTGCACCCTCCTCCACAACAGCGGGTAGTGCTGTCGTTTGTTTAATCTCGTCGATATGATTCTGATCGATTTGATCGAAGGGCACGGGTTTGTCAGGCCGATCAGCCAGGATGGTGTACGCTTCGTAACCGAGAATCCCCATCTGCTCCGCCTGTGTAATCTCGCTCATACTCGCCCGATTGGGGTATATGTTGAGCATGCACAGCATCATCGACAGAATCAGAATGACTGAGGCAATCCGTCTTCTAGCCCTTCGTTCAAGCGGCACTCTACCTGGACGTTCAGTCCCGCCGAGCTTGATCCGCCGACGAATCAGAATCCCCGTGATAACCAGAATATCTGCAAAAATAAACAAATAATACGGATCGAGCAAAGAGAACATGCTGCTCTTGACCGAGGTTACCTGATTAACCTGTGCGAGCGCGTGATAATTAACAATAACACCATAATATTTGTAATACATGATAGCTGCGAAGAAGATGCCCGATAGCAACAGATTTAGTCCGAGATAGAGCCACATCCGGCGTTTGGCTGCGAACCATTCAATCAGACAGAAGCAGATCCAGATCAGCGGCAACTCTGTCAGTAGCGGTTTCCAGACGGGGATGTCATCGAAGATCACAATCCAGGCCAGAGAGCTTTTGATCATCATAATAACGGTGAACACTATAAACGGTCCGCTTAGAAACCGGGTGAGTGAATTGCGTGACAAGTTACCGCCTTCCTTCCTTTCCGAAGTTTCATTTAACAAGTATTATGCTATCTCATGGCATGTCGTGTCAAAAGCACCGAACTTATTGGTTGCTCGCTTCTTGCAATTATTGGAAAAAGGAGAGAGGAGCTTGGGATCATTCTTGACCTCACGTATACAAAAAGCCCCTTCCATTGAAGAAGAGGCGGAAGGGGTTATCATTTTAAAGTACAAATAATTAAATGATGCTTACCCAAAGTGTAATCACAGTATATTTGTAGACTTGCATACAGGTTCTGGGGCGTAACATCAGGTTTTTCCCGTTCGTTTACTCTATGGTGAATGTCGTGACGAATGAAGGTCTTGGAAACATGGTGGGCTTCTGTGCAGTCAGCCCTTCACTCGTGCTGCGGTTGCGGTGAGCATGGTTATAGGCTTGGGACTGCTGCCAGTTTTTGAAATGATCCTCGGACTGCCAAAGTGTAAGTACGACATACGTATCGTCCTTTAAAGGACGAAGCACACGAATGCCGACAAAGCCGGGTTCATCCTCCACTTTGCGCGCACGGTTCTTGAAACGTTCCTCGAAGTCATTCCGTCCATCTTCGGATACGGGTATATTGTTCAGAACGGCATAACCGCCGCCTGTCCAGGAGCCTGCGGCATCGAAGGCTTCGTACGCCGCTACGTTGTCATCGGACTCGATGTTCATCAGACGTTCTGTCGATTCAATGGCCAAACGAACCTGTTCCTCGCTGCGCAAAGTCAGATGAGGATATGCAGCAAGTGCATCCGGAATCGGTGAAGGAACCAAATAGATATACATAGAAGCTGCCTCCTTATAAGTACGTTCTATCCCAACATAGCATATGGGAAGGGGCGAGTCCAATCCGCTGATTGGCTGGTTTGAGCACCGCTTTTCGTGATAAAGTATAGTCACTACAAACAGAACGGGTGATCGCATGTCAACCGCAATTCGAATATCAGTCAGGCCTTTGGTGGAATATGTGTACCGCAGTGGTAGCATACGTCCAGGGTTCCGCTCGAATGCATCGATGCAGGAGGGAACGCGGATACATCAGCGGGTGCAGAAGGATTACACAGAAGAGGATTTGAAAGAAGTGGTTCTCGAAGTGGAACTGCAGCATGGAGACTTGACCTACGTGGTGGAGGGACGATGTGACGGGCTGATTCGTCTGGATGGTCAGCTGACGGTGGATGAGATCAAATCAACTGCGGGCAATCTGGACGATCTGGGCGATGGGGCCCCCGTACACTGGGCGCAGGCCATGATGTATGCCTATATGTACGCCGTTCAGCATGATGAACCCCGTATGCAGGTACAGCTTACATACGTGCACACCGTGAATAATGAGGAAAGACGTTTTCGGCGGATGCTGGAACGGCAGGAGCTGGAACAGTTTGCAGCAGAGCTGGTCGCTGGTTACGCGCCATACGCAGAGATGATTGTGGCGTATGAAGAGAAGCGCGATATAAGCGTGCGAGAGCTGCCTTTCCCTTTTCGCAAATACAGAGAGGGACAGCGCAAGCTGGCAGGAGCCGTATACAAGACCATCCGCGAGGGGCAGGGACTGATGGCGAAAGCGCCAACGGGTATTGGCAAAACGATGTCAGTCCTGTTTCCCACGGTCAAGGCCATTGGTGAAGGAGAAGCCAAACGATTGTTCTATCTGACCGCAAGAACGACGACGCGAGTGGCGGCAGAAGAGGCTTTTGCCCGGATGCAGGCGGAAGGATTGAAGATGCATGTGATCAGTCTGACGGCAAAGGACAAGATCTGTTTCAAGGAAGAGGAAGCCTGTGATACGGGACAGTGTGGCATGTGCGAAGGATATTATGACCGTATTAATGGAGCCGTGCTGGATATGCTGGAACATGAGACGTTAATGACACGCCCGGTTATTGAACAGTACGCACGCAAGCATCGGGTATGTCCGTTTGAATTTTCACTGGATGCTGCGTATGCAGCCGATGCGGTGATCTGCGACTATAACTATATTTTCGATCCGCGTATCTCGCTCAAACGAATGCTGGAGGAGCAGAAGCGCAAGACGGTATTACTGGTCGATGAGGCACATAATCTGGTCGATCGGGGCCGAATGATGTTTTCGGCAGAGCTGGAGAAGGCCGTCTTTCTGGATGTCAAAAGGGAATTCCAAACGCTGGGCAGCAGTGTGACTGCCGCTAAAGCCATCGCGGATCGGACAGGCGCCATCGACAAATACCTGATTACGCTTCGCAAAAATGGTGGGGATGAGGGCAAATTGCTGCAACAGGAGGCCCCGGAGGAACTGATTGAACTGCTGGAGCCTTTTGTCATGGTTGCGGAGCAATGCCTTGTTGAAGGCGGTTCGGGAAATGCCGAGATGGATGAATTGCTGCTGGCAGCATACTTCACCGCACAGAATTTCCTGCGTATTGCCAAGCTGTACGATGAACGCTTCATTACCTATGCGGAATGTGTACGAAGTGAAGTACGAGTGAAGCTGTTCTGCCTGGATCCATCTGTGCTGCTGCGCCAGACTGCCAAAGGGTTCCGCTCTACCATTCATTTCTCTGCGACATTGTCACCTCTTGGTTATTACCGGGATATGCTAGGTGCGGAGGAAGAGGATTATACCTTACGTATTGCTTCGCCTTTCCAGCGGGAGCAGCTGGATGTGAGATTGCTGCCATTATCGATTCGCTATCGGGATCGTGAACGTTCCAGACAGCCAATTGCCAATATGCTGCGCCAATTGGTTGCAGAGTGGCCACATAGCAACCTGCTCGTCTTTTTCCCATCCTATCCTTATATGCGCGAAGTACATGCGACGTATATGGAACAGCCGGGCGAGGCAGAAGTCGTGATGCAGGAGCAGGGCATGAGTGAAGAGGAACGGGAGGCGTTCCTGAACGCGTTCCAGCCACATCCTGAACGAACACGGTTGGTATTTGCCGTTATGGGTGGTGTGTTTTCCGAAGGTGTGGATCTGCCGGGTGATCGTCTGAATGGGGTTGTGGTGGTCGGTGCCGGACTTCCCCAGATCGGTCTGGAGAACAACGTACTCCGCGATTATTATAGTCGGACAGGGCGCAATGGATTCAATTATGCCTATGTTTTCCCCGGCATGAACAAGGTATTGCAGGCAGGTGGAAGGCTGATACGTACGGAAGAGGACAAGGGCGTACTGGTACTGGTCGACGATCGATTCACCGAGGAACCATATCGTTCATTGCTGCCCGAGGAATGGCAGGACTACACACGGATTTCACCCCAATAATGATATATAGCTAAAGATCGATCGCAGACTTTTTCAGCTTTCTTTTCTATGCATGATTGAAGGATAGGCCGAAAAGGGTATTACTTGGATAGCATACGAACGAACAAGGACGATACAGATACGTGCCGTGGTCCGCTTCGAAAGCAATCAAGGAGGTCGGTTGGGAATGAAGAGAAATCATACGATGATGCAGTTTTTTGAATGGCACCTGGCCGCAGACGGAAACCACTGGAAACGATTGGCCGAAATGGCGCCAGAACTGAAAGCCAAAGGCATTGACTCCGTGTGGGTGCCTCCGGTGACCAAAGCCGTGTCTGCCGAGGATACCGGTTACGGCGTATATGACCTGTACGATCTGGGCGAGTTTGACCAGAAAGGCAGCGTGCGCACCAAATACGGTACCAAGCAGGAACTGGTGGATGCGATTGCCGAGTGCCAGAAGAATGGTGTTGCCGTCTATGTGGATCTGGTGATGAACCATAAGGCGGGGGCCGATGAGACGGAAGTTTTCAAGGTGATTGAGGTTGATCCCAATGATCGATTGAAGGAAATCTCCAAACCGTTCGAGATTGAGGGCTGGACCAAATTCACATTTCCGGGCCGCGGGGATCAATACTCCTCTTTCAAATGGAACGCCGAACATTTCAACGGTACAGACTTTGATGCCAAGGAAGAACGGAGCGGTGTGTTCCGCATTGCGGGGGAGAACAAGAACTGGAATCAAAATGTCGACGATGAGTTCGGCAATTATGATTACCTGATGTTCGCCAATATCGATTACAATCACCCGGATGTCCGGCAGGAAATGCTCCAATGGGGAAAATGGCTCATCGATACGCTGCAATGCAGCGGTTTTCGACTGGATGCGATCAAACATATCAACCACGAATTCATCAAGGAATTCGCTGCTGAGATGATCCGCAAACGCGGGCAGGACTTCTACATTGTGGGTGAGTTCTGGAACTCCAATCTCGATGCATGCCGTGAATTTCTGGATACGGTGGATTATCAGATTGATCTGTTCGATGTGTCCCTGCATTACAAACTTCATGAAGCCTCTCTGGCTGGGCGGGATTTCGATCTTTCCAAGATTTTTGATGATACCCTGGTGCAGACACATCCAACGCATGCTGTAACGTTTGTCGATAACCATGATTCCCAACCGCATGAAGCGCTGGAATCCTGGGTAGGCGATTGGTTCAAGCCGAGCGCATATGCGCTGACGCTGCTGCGTCGTGACGGTTATCCGGTTGTCTTTTACGGTGATTATTACGGCATTGGTGGTCCCGAACCTGTCGAGGGCAAGAAGGACATTCTCGACATTCTGATGTCAGCCCGTTACGACAAAGCTTATGGAGAGCAGGAAGATTACTTCGATCACGCGAACACGATTGGGTGGGTACGCCGCGGGGTGGACGAAATCGAAGGTTCTGGTTGTGCAGTAGTTATCTCGAATGGTGATGATGGTGAGAAAAGAATGTTTGTTGGCGAACACCGTGCTGGCGAAGTCTGGACCGATCTGACGCACAGCTGTGAGGATAGCATTACTATTGAGAAAGACGGATGGGCCACTTTCCATGTATGTGGTGGGGGCGTCTCCGTGTGGGTTCTTCCGGATCAGGGTGAGGAATCTGATGCTCAATAATACGGTGAGGATCATTGATCAGTGAATCTTCATATATAGACAGTTAAACCATCTGAACTGGTGATCATCTGCCAGGCAGGTGGTTTTTTATGTTAGGTGGAGTGAGTTTATTCGTGTTATCCTTATATGGAATAATAAACCAATATAATGATTACTATTAAAATCGGTTCGTGTTCATCTTAGATAGATCATACCGAGGGGGAAATCGGGTGAGGAAATTAGTACACTTGGGGTTGTGGCTGCTTGTAATGGCGGTCTGTCTGGGGGCTTGCAGTTGGGGAACAAACAAAGGGCCAAGGGGAGAACCAAAGCGAACGGATGATTATACGCTGAATACCGAACGAAGAGATTTGACCCAGCGTTTGCTGAAAAATCCAGATTCCTTTCAGGAGCGTTTGCCAGATGATTATAGCTTGACTGCTACTGTTAGAGTTCATCAAGAATCTGATCTGGACCGCATTATATATGAGATTTCTGTTAAAGAGGCCCGGGTACCGATGGTCAATGTAATACAGTCTTTTACACTTGATCCATCCTTGATGAATAGTATTAACGCCACAGAGCTCCTTAACTCCAATACGGGAAATACGCACGAGACGACTCTGGGTCCTGGAAAAGAACCATTGGGATTAAGTTTACTCAGAGATTATATTTTGAAGCCCAAAGCGGAGATCCATAGCAACAGCATTAAAACTTATCAGGATATATATATCAAAATTTCCTACGGACCAAATGATCAGCGAACGGAAGATTACATTCATGTGAAAGCCAAACCATCTCCTGAAACTATTGAATATATGAAATCATGGAATGCAGATCAATAAAAAGGCAGCACCCGAAAAGCTCCTTCAAAGGAACCCGAATGGATGTTGCCTCTTTATTTTGGTGATATATATCGTTCGAGTTACGTACTACACTTTCAATTCAAACGACTCCAGCGTGCCCACCATTCTTAGATCATGTTCTTGGTTGAAATGTGTCCGTTTATCCGCATCCGCGTATTCATCATGATAATGCATGAGCACGGTCTTCTGTCTCACTTCGGCAGGCATTTGTTGCAGATCCTTCAGCGAGGTGTGTGATTTGATCACCAGATCATGCATATGACATTCGTGGAAAATTAGCTGTACGTCTGCGGCGGCCTGCTCAACCCGTTCCTGATCCAGCGTGCTATCTGCGCTATAGTAGAAGTAGGGTTTTGCGAGAAGGCCATTGCTGACCATACCCGGCACGTGCTGTGTTCGAAAAGTCTCAAACGTTACGCCCCCCAGCTCAAATGTGCCTCCATCCGGTAAAGGTACGATATCATAATAGTCGCTCATCGTACGCTCCCCATCGGTTGTATAACGCATGCCTGGGGATAAAATGTTCCATAACGGATCAACCAGTTCTTCGTGGATAAACAGACGTGGCTTGCGGTCTCCCACAATCTGTGAATAATATCCGAGCATCTGTACTCCGTTAATATGATCTTCATGCAGATGGGTAATAAACACATTGTGAATATCCGTCATTGGAAAGCCGTATTCCTTTAATGCTTTTGCATTGGATTCCGGAAAATCAATTACCAGATGTGTATCGCCGAATTCGGCGAGCATACTGTTGTGGTGTTGCTCTACACTGAACATGTCTCCTGTACCGAGAAATGTTATTTTCATCCACTTCATCTCCTTCTATCATCTTCAGATCAGCATTAATTAGATTAAAACCAGTATACCTCGTTCCATGAAATATGCCTAAATCAACCTTTTGTGATAACGCTATCATTTTATATTGAACTTTGTGGGCAAACAGTGTAGCGTAAAGATTGGGAAGTGAACCCATATGAACGTAAACTCACCTAAAGGGAGCGTGCGAGGCGAATGAAGTCTTTTCTGGATGAACAATTTTTGCTGCACAATGAAACGGCGATCAAGTTATATGATGACTATGCGAAAGACATGCCGATTATTGACTATCACTGCCACCTGAGTCCACAGGAAATCTACGAGAATAAAACCTTTGGCAATATTACAGAGGCTTGGTTATACGGTGATCACTACAAATGGCGGCTGATGCGCGCAAACGGAATTGAGGAGCAATACATTACGGGTGGAGAGGGCGTAACCGATTATGATCGTTTTCTGGCGTACGCCAAAACCGTACCGATGATGATTGGTAACCCGCTGTACGCATGGTCTCATTTGGAATTACAGCGTTATTTCGGTGTCTATGAAGTGTTGAATGAGACGAGCGCTCCGGCCATCTGGGAAAAAGTAAATGCGAAGCTGAACAGTGACGGATTCGGTGCACGTGATCTCATTACCAAATCCAATGTGACCGTGGTATGCACAACCGATGATCCATGTGATTCCTTGGAATATCACCTGAAGATTCAGGAGATCGAAGGTTTCGATACCGCTGTACTGCCTTCATTCCGTCCGGATAAAGGATTGGAATTGAACCGTGACACCTTCTCGGAATGGGTAGGCAAGCTGTCGCAGGCAGCCGGAACGGAGATTTCCGATTATGACTCATTCCTCTCGGCCCTAGAGTCCCGGGTAGAGTTCTTCCACTCCGTAGGAGGCCGGGTGTCTGACCATGCACTCGATTATGTACCTTACGGCACGGCCAAACGTGAGGAAGCAGCAGCGATTTTTGCCAAGGCTATTGCAGGGGAGAAGGTTAGTCGTGAGGAAGAGGACAAGTACAAGACGGTAACACTGACTTTCCTCGGCAAGCTGTACGCAGATCGGGGCTGGGTAATGCAGTTCCATATTAATGCGGCCCGCAACAATAACAGCCGTATGTTCGCCCAGCTTGGCCCGGATACCGGTTATGATTCCGTTAATGATACGCCGCTTTCCTCAGCCATGATCGGTTTGCTCGATGCGTTGGAGCAGCAGCAGGCGCTGCCGAAAACGATCTTGTATTCCTTGAATCCTCGGGACAATGAAGTGCTCGCAGCGATTATCGGCAGCTTCCAGGGCGGCGGCATTCCAGGCAAAATCCAACTTGGTGCAGCCTGGTGGTTCAACGATACGAAGGACGGCATGCTCGCTCAAATGAAGGCGCTGGCGAATGTAGGTCTAATCAGCCGTTTCGTCGGTATGCTAACCGATTCCCGCAGTTTCCTCTCTTACACACGACATGAGTATTTCCGCCGCCTGGTCTGCAACCTCATCGGTGAATGGGCCGAACAGGGCGAGGTACCACATGATATGGAACTGCTTGGACAGATCGTACAGGGCATCGCCTACAACAATGCGAAGGAGTATTTCCCTTTTGCTTCTGCGCTCAAAACTGTTTCTGCTTCACAGTCCTGATTCTTCTATATTTAGTTCAAAACCGTGACTTTAAAGTCACGGTTTTTTGGTGTGCATTTGCTATTTGACATTCAACTTTTGCAGGAATATACTTAGTACACCTAATTAATTGATTGGCTATTTAATTGGAATACTATTTAATAGATGTCCTATGATGTTGGACCTCTATGGAATGATAATGAAAAAAAGGGGGGACAACAATGACTGGCATAGATCCGGTTGCCCAGAAGCTTTTGTATTCCATTATGCAGTTTAATAAAGGCAAATGGAGGCAACATAAACCACATGGGCGTAATCACAATGAAATTATGGTACTGGGTTGTTTGCTCCACGGCATGCATCCGGGAGAACGATTGAATTGGCAGGATAATCCTCCTGATTTCAATGACACACTACATTCAAATCATCCAGGACTAAAAGTATCGGAAATTAGTGCTTTGTTGCGTGTGAAATCGCCGACGATTACTCCTGTCATTCGAGGGCTTGAAGACGAAGGGCTGGTTGAACGAACCATGGACCCGGAGGATCGTCGCGCAGTCCGCATCACCATTACCGAAGCAGGTCGTGAAATTATTCGGGCGGCACATCAGGAGCGCATGGAGATATTTAATAAGCTCGTTGAGCATCTGGGTGAGGAAGACAGTCTTCAATTAGCGGCGTTGTTGACCAAGGTGTACACCTTTTTTGATACAAGGGTTTCCCAACAGACGGATGCGTCCACACAAGGAGATGATAAGCCATGATGAAATTGTTTCGCATGCTTAAGCCTTACCGAGTCCCCATTTTCTTCATACTGGGTCTGGTGCTGTTACAGTCGCTAGCTGAACTGTATTTGCCAACCCTGATGGCGGACATCGTTAATGGCGGCATAATAAAAGGAGATGTTCCATACATCTGGCAGATTGGTGTCTGGATGCTGGTGATTGCGATAGCAGGCACGGCTTGTTCCATAACAGCCAGTTACCTTTCATCCCGCACAGCGGGTGGATTTGCCAAACAGCTGCGCAGCAGAGTATTCCGCCATGTGGAGAACTATTCGCTGCAGGAATTTGATAAATTGGGTACAGCTTCACTAATCACCCGTACCACCAATGATATTACGCAGGTCCAGAACGTATTAACCATGATGCTGCGCATGATGGTTATGGCTCCGATGATGTGTATCGGCGGTATCTTCATGGCGGTATCCCAGGATGCCAAATTATCGACTATCTTCCTGGTTGTCCTACCTATACTGGCTGGAGCCATTGCACTGATTGGTGCGAAAGGTCTGCCTTTGTTCAAACAAATTCAGAAAAAACTCGACCGACTCAATCTGGTCCTGCGTGAGCAACTAACTGGGATTCGCGTGGTTCGTTCCTTTAATCGTGGGGAACATGAACGTGCTCGCTTTAATGGAGCCAATACAGATCTGAGAGACGTTTCCATTAAAGTGAATGTGCTCATGGCAACATTAATGCCTGTTATGATGCTGGTTATGAACTTTTCAATGATTGCCATCCTGTATTTCGGTGGACAGCGTATCGACAGCGGGAATATGAATATTGGTTCATTAATTGCCTTTATTCAATATGCGATGCAAATCATGTTCTCCCTCATTATGGTCTCCATTATCTTTGTCATGATTCCAAGAGCTTCGGCTTCGGCAGAGCGGATCAACGAAGTATTGGATATGCATCCGGATCTCAGCAACCCAGAGCAGCCTCGTGAGATGAAATCGCTGCAAGGCACGATTGAATTCGATAACGTGACATTCCGTTATCCGGGTGCAGAAAATGCTGCGTTGTCAGGCATTTCATTTACGGCACGCCCGGGTGAGACCACAGCGATTATTGGGGGTACGGGCTCAGGTAAATCCACATTGCTCAGTCTCATTCCACGTTTCTATGATGTAACGGAGGGCAGTGTACGGGTAAATGGAACAGATGTCCGTGAGCTACGGCAGGAAGATCTGCGGGCCAAAATCGGATTTGTACCACAAAAAGCGATTCTTTTCACCGGAACAATTGCGGAGAATATCCGCCACGGGAAGGATGACGCTACGATGGAGGAGATTGTTCGAGCCGCTCAAACGGCCCAGGCAGAGAACTTCATTACGGAGATGAAAGACGGTTACGATAGCGTCATTGCGCAGGGAGGTAACAACGTATCCGGTGGACAGAAGCAGCGTTTGTCCATTGCACGCGCACTGGTTCGCCGTCCGGAAGTATATATTTTTGACGACAGCTTCTCGGCTCTCGATTTCAAAACCGATGCCAAACTTCGTGCTGCCCTGAAGTCCGAAACGACTGAAGCAGCAGTGCTTATTGTGGCTCAGCGCGTAAGTACGGTTATGGATGCAGATCGCATTCTGGTTATGGATGAGGGACGGATTGTCGGTTCGGGAACACATAAAGAGCTGATGGAGCACAATGAAGTATATCGCGAGATTGTATCCTCCCAGCTGACAGAGGAGGAGATCGCATGAGTGAACGTACAGAACGCAAGTCATCTCGTCCCCCTGGCGGGCCGGGTCATCCCGGAGGCGGAATGGGCATGCGGCCTCCCGTGGAGAAAGCGAAGGATTTCAAAGGTACACTGCGACGCTTGATGCGGTATCTTCAGCCCCACAGTTATCGTTTGCTGGGTGTGCTGGTCGCTGCCATTCTTAGTACCGTGTTCAGCATTATCAGTCCTAAGGTTATGGCAGAAGGGACGGATATTCTAAGTAAAGGCGCTATTGCCATCCTTCAGGGTGTACAGGGGGCCGGAATTGATTTTCCTGCCTTGATGAAAGTTTTGTATCTGCTTGGGGGACTCTATCTGTTTAGTGCAGCTTTCATGTACATTCAGCAATACCTGATGGCTGGTGTAGCTCAGCGAGTTGTGTATGACATGCGTGAGCAGATCAGTGCCAAGGTTGGACGTCTGCCGCTTAAATATTTTGACTCCCGTACCCACGGGGAAACATTAAGCCGGGCGACGAACGATGTGGACAACATCAGTAATACGCTCCAGCAAAGTTTGGCGCAGTTCATTACGTCTGTAGTCACCATTGTCGGGGTTATCATCATGATGTTGACCATTAGTCCATGGATGACCCTGATAACCATTTTGACACTGCCATTAAGTGTAGTTGTTGTTATTCTGGTGGCATCCCGTTCGCAAAAACACTTTGCAGGCCAGCAGAAATCACTTGGTGAATTGAATGGCCATGTCGAGGAAATGTACACCGGACATAAGGTGGTCAAAGCCTTTGGACGGGAAGAACATTCGGTAGAGCAGTTCGAAAAAGTGAACGAAGAGCTGTATGAATCCGGTTGGAAAGCCCAGTTTATCTCAGGGATTATTATGCCACTGATGACGTTTGTAGGTAACCTTGGTTATGTGCTGATTTGTGTGGTCGGCGGGATCTTTGTTACACGTGGTGCCATCTCCATCGGGGATATCCTTGCATTCACACAGTACTCCCGTCAGTTCACTCAGCCAATTAACCAGATTGCCAACATCTCGAATATCATTCAGTCCACCATCGCTTCGGCGGAGCGGGTATTTGAATTGCTGGATGAAGAGGAAGAGGTTCCAGAATCTTCGAAACCAGTACAATTGCAGCAACCACAGGGTGCCGTTTCATTCCATGGTGTGAATTTTGGATATAAAGCGGATGAGTTACTCATCCAAAATATGAATATTGATGTAAAACCGGGACAGACGGTGGCCATTGTCGGGCCGACTGGAGCGGGTAAAACAACGCTGATCAACCTCCTGATGCGTTTCTACGAAATTCAGGACGGCCAAATTACCATTGACGGTGTTAATATCGTGGACATGGAGCGCGGCAAGCTGCGCAGCCTGTTTGGGATGGTGCTTCAGGACACATGGCTGTTCAACGGAACGATTCGTGACAACATCGCCTATGGCCGAGAAGGCGCAACGGAAGAAGAAGTCATCAAGGCAGCCGATGCGGCCCATGCTGATCACTTCATTCGTACTTTGCCTGATGGATATGATACGGTGCTGAATGAAGAAGCATCGAACATTTCACAGGGGCAGAAACAATTGCTGACTATTGCGAGAGCAATTCTGGCGAATCCGGCCATTCTGATTCTCGATGAAGCGACGAGCAGTGTCGATACACGGACCGAAGTGTTCATCCAGAAAGCGATGAATGATCTGATGAAGGATCGCACCAGCTTTGTTATTGCCCACAGATTGTCCACGATTCGCGGAGCCGACCTGATTCTTGTCATGGATCATGGTAACGTGATTGAGCAGGGTAATCATGAGGAACTGATGGAGAAACAAGGCTTCTATGCTGATCTGTACAACAGTCAGTTTACGGAGCAACAGCCACAGGCGATCTGATCCTAGATGGCGTTAACATAATAGCCGGGTTCACCATTTAGGTGAACCCGGCTATTTGTTTGCTGCCGCGGAAAGTCCCACGATATAATTTCTTCTTTCTTTAGTCCTTTTTCGAATCTTCTGGAGCTTTACCTTCGTTGTCGCCGGATGACGTCTTTACCTCCAGCTTTGGATCTTCGTATGCTTCCTCAAGCGCAGAAGGTGCCGGCTCACCCGGTAGTAATTCACGCTGCTCGATCATACGTTTCACGACCTCATAACAGTCCTCAACATGTTTGTTGCCGACATACCGCATGGCTGTAAAGCTGAGCGCGGCAGCCAGTCCTTGACCTGCAAAAGGTACAAATTTGGCGACTGATTTGGTAGCTACGCGTACTCCGACCCTTTTTAGCACGACTACTACCAGTTCTTTGGTTACCATACGTCCAATAACTTTACTTCCGATGGACATGACGAATCCGTAGATCATGGATTTGGTCTCAGGGTCCAACCCGTCGAGCTGTTTTTGCGATAATCCGAATTTATTGTTTATGGCAGGCAGTAGCTGCATGAGCATTCCCACATCAGCCAGGACGTCTGTACCTGGAAGAGGAACGAGTGTTGTACCAGCGGAAGCGGTGGCTCTCTTTTTGACCATGGTGCGGCATTCCTTGCGAACTTGCTCTAATTGTTCCAACGTTGCTGGAATCATAGGGAATCCCTCCATTCGTATATGGTATAGATATAACCGTTTTGACTCGTTTTGAATGGTGTTTTCTACAGTAGAAATTGGTGACCTTGGCATATGAGTGTAAAGTAACCTTTTTTCTCAACCGTACGTCTAGTAAAAAAAGGGAATCAGTAAATTGCTATGACGGGTATCTGAGTATTACGGATGAGGGGGGATTACGATGCATGCACGGTTAGGAGTACTACTGTTATTATGCTGTATAAGTGGGCTGATCATTACGAGCTGTTCAGCAAAGGGGGACCCGAACAAGATGCAATTCAATTCGAATCAGGAGCTGTCCGAGTCAGAACGAAAAGCTGCTCTGAAAGAGATCGAACCTGAAACAATCCAATCCATGAACACCATGGGACTGCACATCCTTCAACAGATGGGCGCAAAAGAGAAGACTGATGGGAATAATCTGCTCATCTCTCCTTATAGCATTGCGGCAGCGATTGGCATGGCATATAACGGTAGCGTAGGTGAGACTAGGCGAGAGATGGCAGAGGTCATGGGCTGGTCGGGGCTAGAAATGGAACGAGTAAATGCTTCTCAAGCGGCTTTGCAGCAGTTGTTGACCCATCCGGGAAAAGGAATACAGATCGGTATTGCGAACTCCATGTGGGTAAAGGACCGAATTCCGGTAGAGGAAACGTACCAAACAGCCGTACAGCAAACGTATGAAGCCGAAATCAGGACACTCAATGGACAACCAGCACAAGCAACGGAAGAGATCAATCAATGGGTGAAGCAGCACACCGAAGGTATGATTCCAAACTTGATGCAGGAGCCACCTGCAAAGGAAACCCTGATGATTCTTGTGAATGCCATTGCATTTGATGGAAACTGGATGGCTGAGTTTGACCCGGAGTACACGACGGATGATGAGTTTAAGCTGGCAAATGGAAAGGCATTATCTGTGCGGATGATGCATCAGACAAAGCAGTTCCAATACTCGGAGAATGAGGCTTGGCAGGCGGTGAGGCTGCCTTACGGAGATGGCCAGATGCATCTGCTTGTCGTTTTACCACGAGAGGGGCGTACGCTGGATGAGGTTCAGCAGCAGTTGCTGGATGACCCAAAACGGCTTGATCGTGGCTCCGAATATAGCTTAGTTGAGCTGTCTTTGCCACGTTTTCGTGTAGAGTATGGAATGAACCTGAAAGAAACGTTGCAGCAGATGGGGATGGAAATGGCCTTTGATCGGTATGCCGCCAATTTCACGGAAATGATTTCTCCCGGGCCGAACTTGCAAGCATACATTGGTCAGGTACTGCATCGTGCCGTGATGGAAGTGAGCGAACAAGGAACTGTAGCTGCTGCTTCAACGCTGGTAGAGATGCAGGCCGGAAGTGCACCGCCAACTGATCCAATCAAGATGGAGGTCAATCGTCCATTTATGGTTACTGTAGTGGATAAATCCACTGGAGCATGGTTATTTGCCGGGAACGTAAACCAACCGGAAGAGATTCCCTCCCGGTAGCACGTAGTCTTCGTTATCCAAGTATGCTGACATGCCGCTCTCGGAATTCATTCTCCAGCATGCTCATCTGAATGGAATCGTGATATTGATGATTGTAATACAAGGCATCTCGCCGTAAACCTTCACGTTGAAATCCTAGTTTCTCATATGTACGAATCGCACGTTGATTGAAGGCATACACTTCAAGCTCGATTCGGTGCAGATTGCAGATACCGAAACCATAATGCAGCATAAGCAGCAATGCCTCGCTGCCATATCCTTTTCCTTGATGCTCTGTATGATCAATGGCGATTCGGATGTGCGCACTGCGATTTTTGGTATGCATATCCATCAGGGCAATCTCTCCGATGACCTGGTCATTCTCCTGCAAGGCAATCAGCAGCATCAGGCGTGAGTCATCCTGGGCCGCGTTTTCGATGTAACGTTCTACTTGGGTACGGGTGAAGCTGTTTTGTGTTCCAGTAAGTCTGCGCATCTCGGCGTCAAACAATCCGGGGAAATAGGTATCAACGTCAGTCGATTCAAATGGACGCAGATAGATGCGCTTCGTTTCCAACAGACGTGGGATGCGTGTGGATGGTGTTGGTTGAGACATGGGTTATTCCTCCTGTGAGTTCAAGTCGTCATGCCATGAGTATAGCTGAATACTGTATACTTCCAAATATACAGTTTGGATAAATTCAACAGGACAGATGAGGTGCAAGTCATGAATAAATTACCGAAACTGGAGATAAACGACAACATCCCAATCTACGTACAGCTCTCGGATCACGTCAAAAAGGAAATCATTCAGAGGAAACTGGTGGAACATAGCAAATTGCCTTCTGTACGCAAGTTGGCCGAGATGCTGGGCATAAGTACAACTCCGGTAGAATGGGCATACCAACAATTAATCGCTGAAGGTTATGTATACAGTCAGCCGCGAAGAGGATATCGGGTACGTCCCATCACGGATCGTTATAGTGAAATTCAAATTCCGGTGAGAACCGAGCAAAAGGATATGCAAATTCATGAATACCACCTTCATGAACGTAAAATAGAGCGAAATGCAATTCGTCCAACAAAAGTGATCGAATTTGATTTTCACATGTCACGCAATGAATTCAGTCTGTTCCCGTTTGGCAAGTGGCACCAGTATGCGAACCGGATCTGGCGTGAAGAGGCAGAGGAATTATTGTTCTACGGAGATCCACAGGGCGAGTGGGGCCTCCGATGTGAAATTGCCCGTTATCTTGGACAGTTCAGGGGCGTAAACTGTTCTCCAGAGCAGGTAGTATTGGGTGCAGAGCAGCACTTATTAATGTGTTTGCTTGTGCAGACGTTAACTCACGCGAATGGACTACAATCCATTGGGGTAGAAAACCCGGGCTATCGGCTGCTGCCGGGTACATTCCGAAATTATGGTTATCAGGTGGTTCCTATCTCCCTAGATGATGCAGGATTAGATATATCAGATCTGGATCGTTTGGGAGTGGAAATAATAAGTGTCTCACCCTCGCACCAATTCCCTCTGGGCATGACCATGCCCATTGCCAGAAGATTGGCTTTACTGGATTGGGCGGAGCGAACGGGGGCATACATTATTGAGGATGATTATGACGGCGAATTTCGTTATCATGGACGACCTATTCCTTCCATGCAGGGTTTGCGAGAGGGCAGCAGGGTGATTTATATGGGCGGATTTTCCCAAGTTCTTGCGCCTGCTCTTTGTGTTCATTATATGGTACTACCCAAGGAGCTAATGATATCCTTTCGGGAGATGTACAAGATGATTCTGTTTGAACAGTCAGCTTCACGTCTTCATCAGCGCACGTTGGAAATGTTTATGCATGAGGGAGAATTGGGTAAACACATTCGTAAAATGCGTAACGTTTATAAACGCAAACATGACTTAATTATTCAGGCAATTCGACAGTATTTTGGAGAAAAGGTTGAGATAATGGGTCAGAATGCCGGATTCCATCTGGTGCTCAGAATTGGTTCAACACAAACAGCCGCGGAGCTGGTGGCTGCGGCGTTAAGCGCTGGTATACAGATTAGTTCAACAGAATACTTGTGGACGGATGGGAATGAACCAGCAGATGGCAAAAGTGAATTCATTATAGGGTTTGCTGGTATTGAAGCAGAACGCATTGGACCGGGTATCGCCGTATTGGCAAAAGCATGGAGAGATCTTTACGCCTTGTGAGCGGCTCCGTCCAAAAATAAAGCTACCAGCTCATGTGCCAGATCGGCAATCGTTGCATGCATGTCGCGCACGCCTTCGCGGTTTGCCAGCATCAGCAAGGACGTAAACGCATGGGCAAGCAGCATCGGATTGGCAGATCGCAAATAACCGTTGTCCATCTCCCGCTTAAAGTGGGTGGCGAGGACTTCATAGATGCGGACTTCGGCTTCACGGATCTGGGCCAGCTGATCTGCATCCAGATAGGTATTGGCTTCACGCATCATGGTCTCGGTATCGACGTGGGATTGTTGCATCCGTCCTTCCGCAACTTTCTCCAACCGCTCTTGTAATGTACCTGGTGCATCCATACGGAGAGCTGTTTGCTGCATGCCCATAGCCATCATACTGGTGATGGCGACGGTGAATAGCTGCGGTTTGCTGGAAAAATGATAATAGATCGATGCTTTGGTTACGCCGCATAGCGAGGCGATTTGCTGGAGAGAGACGGGCTCATACCCGTATTCCATAAATAGCCGCGAGGCGGTCATTAGTATTTTTGACTGGGCTGAAGCCTGATCAGCACCAGCTTTGGGCCTGCCCGGCGAGCGGGGAGGGTTCGTTTTTTTGCTCATGGTTGCATACCTCTTTACTTATTCATGTTGGCTGTACAAAAGTGTTCACAAAATTAGTATTTGCAATATTAACCTTCCGGTATATATAATTAAGTCAATTATACTATGACCCGTGGTTCATTTCTATATTTATCACATAAAAACGGCTTCATAGAACCAAAATAGGGAGATGAAGAGACAATGCAAGAAGGTTCGGGCTACGGCCGCTGGGTTGCCGGCAAACGAAGCAAATGGATTACACTGTTGGTATGGATCATCATCGCGGTTGTTCTTGGTGTGGTGTGGCCTGCTGTTGGTGACCGTGAAACGAATAACGCGCAGGATCTGAGTGATTCCAAGCCCTCGGTGCAGGCGGCAGCAGTTGCCCAGAAAGAATTTCCCGGCGGCGAAGGTGTTCCCGCTCTTATCGTATGGCGTCAAGCCGGCGGGCTGACGGATGAACAGATTAAGAACATTCAGGCGTTAACCGAGCGACTGGATCAAGATCCGGTGGAGCAGCAGCAATCTGTGGTACCACTATATCAGTTGCCGCCTGAGGCTCTGAAAGGTCAGCTTTCGGAAGACGGAAGCACCTTGGTTATGCCGCTCTTTTTCAATCAGGAAGCTGATTCGTCACAGTTGAAAGAAGGCATTGAAGCGCTGGAGCAGAAAACGAAAGATATTTTTGGCTCAGACCCATTTGATGTTGCCATTGATGATGCGAGCGCACTAAGTGCACGGGTTACAGGTCCGGTGGGGATATCGATTGATGCAAGTGGGCTGTTCTCATCTGCGGATGTATCCTTGCTGATTGCAACGGTTGTACTGGTACTTGTGCTGTTGCTGTTGATCTACCGTTCGCCCGTACTGGCGATTATCCCGATTATTGCAGTTGGGTTCGCTTATATGGTCACTAGTCCGATTCTCGGATTTATGGCGGATCAGGGATGGATTACAGTGGACGCGCAGTCCATCTCTATTATGACGGTGCTGTTGTTCGGTGCAGGAACGGACTATTGCCTGTTCATGATCTCCAGATTCCGTCAAGTTCTCTATCATGAGCCGGATAAAAAGAAAGCACTCTTCCAGGCGATTACCGGATCGTCCGGTGCGATTGCCATGAGTGGATTTACAGTTGTTGCAGCATTGCTTGTACTGCTGTTCGCAGAATATGGTGCCTATCACCGTTTTGCCGTACCATTCAGTTTATCCATCTTCATCATGTTTATTGCGAGCCTGACGCTGGTTCCGGCTTTGCTCGCGATCTTCGGTCGGGGTTCATTCTACCCGTTTGTACCGCGTACGCATGATATGGAAGTAGAACGTTCGAAGAAAAAAGGCAAACCAGCGCCTGCTCCGCGTAAAATCAAGGAAAGCTGGATTGGCCGTACAGTAGTAACCAAACCGTGGACAGTACTGGCGATTACACTGGTGTTGTTGGGTGGACTGGCTGCTTTCTCTAGCCAAATTAAATTCACGTATGACTTGCTATCATCCTTCCCGGAGAATGTTGCTTCTCGTGAAGGTTTCAAAGTCATTGGAGAACAGTTCTCGGAAGGTGAACTCGCTCCGGCGAAAGTGATTATCGATACAGAAGGCAGCCAGACAGATCTGAAACAACGCCTGGAATCGCTGGATTACGTAAGCAAGGTAGGTGAAGCGCAGCAGGGTGCTGAGAATGCAAACATCAC
Source organism: Paenibacillus sp. RU5M (assembly GCF_900221055.1). Taxonomy (NCBI): domain Bacteria; kingdom Bacillati; phylum Bacillota; class Bacilli; order Caryophanales; family Paenibacillaceae; genus Paenibacillus; species Paenibacillus sp. RU5M. The sequence continues at coordinate 199,331 of NZ_OBQM01000004.1, forward strand.
CGCTTACGATGTGGAATTCAATCTGAATCCATACTCTATGGAGGCGATGCAGCATATCCCGGATCTGCGGGCAACGGCTGAACAGGCATTGAAAGATGCTGGAATAACAAGCGTGGACAGCCATGTCTGGATCGACGGTCAGACGGCTGAGCAGTATGATATCGAAGTCACTGGAGAGCGGGATGCCAGCATCATTATTCCAGTGGTGATCGGAATGATCACATTGCTGCTGCTGTTATACCTGCGTTCCGTCGTAGCGACGGCGTATCTGATCGCGACAGTAGTACTATCCTACTTCTCTGCATTGGGCCTGGGTTGGCTCATTATTCACTATGGATTGGGAGCAGACGCCATTCAGGGAGCGATTCCGCTGTATTCCTTCGTATTCCTTGTGGCGCTGGGTGAGGACTACAACATCTTCATGATCTCAAGCATCTGGCAAAAACGCAAAACGATGCCACTTCGCCAAGCGATCAAGGAAGGTGTGGGTGAAACCGGATCTGTTATTACTTCCGCAGGTCTGATTCTCGCAGGTACGTTTGCCGTGCTGGCAACACTGCCTATACAGGTGCTGGTGCAGTTCGGTATTATCACGGCTGCGGGTGTCTTGCTCGATACGTTCCTTGTTCGACCGTTCATGGTGCCAGCCATTACAACGTTGCTGGGCAAATGGGCTTTCTGGCCAGGCAAGTATGTGCCTGTTGCAGAGAAAGCCAAAGAGAAACAAAAACAATCCATGTAATCGATGGATAGATTCAGACAAGGACAGTGGGGCCTCTAGCCCACTGTCCTTGTTTTTTTTCATTTTCCTATTGGAGTGCAGGCTGCTTCGGGCAAATGCTGAGATGGAATGGGGGAACTGTAAAATATCAGCAGAAACAGAACTGGTCGCTATTTTCTTTGTGCGAGGAAGGTTTACGTGGCCAAGGGTTTTGGGACATAATAGAGGTAACGTCAGCCACAGGCAGACGGACGGGATGAACATCAATGGGACAACCAGGGGGAAGGATGAAAACAAGCATGACGAACCAACTTAATGTGTACTTTAACCATGACGGCGGCGTGGATGACCTCGTATCGCTGTTCATGCTTCTGCAAATGGACAATGTAAATGTAACCGGTGTATCGGTTATTCCGGCAGATGGATATCTGGAGCCAGCTACAGATGCCAGCCGTAAAATTATCGATCGCTTCGGCACATATTCCGTAGAGGTAGCGAAATCCAACTCCAGAGGGAAGAATCCGTTTCCTGCGGCGTGGAGATTGCACTCCTTCTATGTAGATGCACTTCCAGTACTGAACGAGTCCGGCAAAATGGAAGCTCCTTTGTCTGCCGTTCCGGCTCATCAGCATCTGATTGAGAAAGTGCGCAACACCGAAGGAAAAACGCTGCTCCTGTTCACAGGGCCGCTGACTGACCTCGCGCGTGCACTGGACGAAGCACCAGACATTGAAGAGAAAATCGACAAGCTCGTGTGGATGGGTGGTACGTTCGAAAGAGGGAACGTTGAAGAGCCTGAGCATGATGGTACAGCAGAATGGAACGTATTCTGGGACCCGGAAGCGGCTTACCGTGTATGGCAGAGCGGTATCCAGATTGATCTGGTAGCCCTGGAAAGCACAAACAAAGTGCCTCTGACACCTGCTGTACGTAACCGTTGGGCTGCAGAGCGCCGCTTTGAAGGCGTTGACTTCCTGGGTAACTGTTACGCAGGATGTCCGCCACTGGTGTACAGTGAAACGAATTCCACGTACTATCTGTGGGATGTGTTGACTACGGCTTCCGTTGGACGTGAAGACATCGTGAAGAAGAAAACGGTGAACTGTATTGTGATCCCGGATGGTCCAAGCCAAGGCCGTACGGTGGAACAAGCAGACGGACGTCCAGTACAACTCGTGTATGATACCGATCCAGAAGCGTTCTTCACATACATGACGGATTTGGGCAAAAAAGCTGCTCCGCAGCGTTATTAATTCAGGCAGCCGCGAGGCCAGCCTCCATTAAAGGTAGAACAATAAAAAGCCGCAGGCAGAGTGAACAGGAATGGGGTAGACCCCATGTTTCCGTTCCCTGCCTTGCGGCTTTTTTGTATTCATCCGGTGGGCTCCCATGGAATGCCCATCTGCAATCGGATTTATATTTTGAATCGGCTTATCAACCCGTTCAATTCACTAGACAACACACGAAGGGATTCCGCGGACGTACTCATCTCATCCATCGATTGAAGTTGCCCGTCAGTTGCAGCCGATACTTCCTGAATGCTGGAAGAGGACTTGCGCGAGATATGTTCCATATCCTCAACGGAAGCGGATACTTCTTCTGCACTGGCGGAGAGCTGTTCGGAAGCGGCGGACACTTCGTGCAGGCGTTCATTCATCGTCTCAATGCCGGAATGAATGGACGTGAATGAACGTCCTGCTTCCTGAACAACAGCAAGACCGGCTTGAACTTCTGAGGTACTGGCCGACATATGCGAAGATAAAACGGCAGTCTGTCTCGTCATTTCGGCGATCAGTTCAGTCACATGCTGGGACGATTGCTCTGATTCCCCCGCAAGCTTCCGAACCTCGGAAGCAACAACGGCGAATCCGCTGCCATGTTCCCCGGCCCGAGCAGCTTCAATGCTTGCATTTAATGCCAGCAGACTGGTCTGAGAAGCGATGCCCTTCATCATGTGGGCTACCGATTCAATTTTGCTGGAGTATTGCGCAAGCTGGGAGGTAGATGCTTCCATCTGGGTGTTGGCCTGATGGATTTTGTCCATGCGGTCAATCGCGGTGTTGATGTTGGTCTGGCCCTGTATCGCGTTATGGGTCGTCTCCTCGGATACATCAGCCACCATGGAAGATGAATTCGCAATATGCTGCATGCTGCGTGTAATTTCCTCCATCGCTACAGTAACTTCGCCTGCCCGTGCAACCTGCTCCGCAGCGCCTTTGGCTGTGTGGTCTGTGTGCTCGGCAATGCGCTGGCTGGCTTCCACTGTCGCCTGCGAGTGTCTGGATACCCCTTCGGCTGCTTGCAGCAGGGAATCGGAGCTTTTGCGGATGCCTGTCATGACATCTCTTGTATCCGTGACCAGATGTTTGAACTCCGAAGCCAGTTGTCCGACCTCATCCTTCCGTCCAAGCTCGACATCGACGGTCAGATCACCTTTGCCTACCTCAGCAATGATCTTCTTCAGTTTCACGAGAGGACGGGTCAAATAATGAGCAAATCCATAGACCAGCAGCACGCTGAGTAATACGATGGCAAGGGCAGTCCAGATCATGGTCATCCGATTGCGTGTCATTAACTCGTAGACGGCGGTGGAGTCGAGGTCGGCGCCAACCAGACCAAGCAGTTCCCCATTAGCCCCGTGAATTGGTACATAGGCTGTAATCGTTGCGCCGTATTCATCCTGGGTCAGATCGCCCCGGAAAGGTTCGTTTTGTGCAAAGGCTTGCAGCATTCCCGCATAGTGGTTCTCTTCTGGGGACCCGTAGGGAGAGAAATCATCCTCTTCCACATCCGGAGCAGCGCCATCCACCACGTAATAATACGATGCGGCTCCGTTATCTTCACGCTTACCAAGCGTGTATAGATACTTCAATCCATTGGCCTGACGAAGCTGGCTGAGTTGTTCGCGCAATGTATCGTAATACTCGGTTTGATCCTGTCCTGTACTAAGCGGCGCATACAGGGAGGTGTCGATGGATTGCGCTGCTCGTTCGGCAACAGCCTGTGCCTGCATGCCCATCGATTGTTCAACCAGCTGTGCAGATGAGCGATACATGGTAATGCCAAGAACGGCTCCTGCCGCCAGCATCAGACAGGAAAAAAATAAAAAGATACGCATAAACAAACTGTTCATTAGTAGAAATGTTCCTCCTTGATATATAAAACTATGAATTCTTATATTGAAGTTGGATGAATCGTCATATTGGAACTGCGTTTCCTTCTTTGCTAACGTACATATGTATTTCATTTCTATTTAAAATATCGGCATCTGCATGATAAAGAATTAGCCCCCGGATCAAGTAGATCCAGGAGCTTATCTTGTTTGAAACGTATAAATGGATATCTCATCTCTTGGACTCCCCATGATTGCAGGAACCATTTGCTGCTGTTACTACAAAGAGGGCATTACATCGTCCCGCCACCCTGGCGGATGGAGGCAGGGATCTTCTCAGGTCCCTGATTAATATATTTATTAATAAAAGTGCCTACTTTGGCATCATTGAATTGGTCCAGCTTCATCGTTTTGGTCCATGCCGTTACGACGACTTCACTACCCTCGGGGATGTCCTTGTTCGGTACAGCGAGAATACCTGATCCAGCTTTGCGGAACTTGGCAAGGTATTTCAGATGCTCCTTCAGCTCATCACTTGCATTCTCACGGTAATAAATGATGATATCCCCATGCTCTAGATTATGTACTAGATATGGATAGCCGGGGAAATCGGTGTAGAATCCAAATTTGATATCATGCGGGTTATGAGGCCCCGATGTCGGGATGGTCATCTCATATTGAATCGGCTCTTCTGTATGATCGGCTCCGTAGTATTTATCGTCAGTCACTTCGATCGCAGCACCGGCATTCAGATCCGCAACATCATACTTGGTAAGTGCGCCCTGCATGAAGAAAAGAACAAACGCAATGATCGACACCCCCAGTAGTGCATGTGCACCCAGGCGGATGGATCGGGTTTTCTTTTTAATCACAGCTCGTTCATTCTTCTTCATATGTGCCAGTACAGACTTCTGGGTGCGTGCAGTCCAGATATAAGCTGCGATGGAGAACAATAGAACGATTGCTCCAACGATAAGCCATAGGTAGGATGTGCCTGCCTCGTGCTCCATTTGCATATGATTCATATTCATGTCCATATCGATTCCCTCTACCCTTCTTAATAAAATGAATGATCACAACCATACACTACATAATGTAGTGTTGATGGCAATGGTATAGGTTCCATTTAAGCATGGAGTGTTTCTCACCTCATATCCTTACGTAAAAAAGGACATACCTTTTACACTACACATTATAGTGTATGGAACGCAACGAGTGCAATCTGCTGACGTTGAAAACAAATGAAGACCCTCCTCGCATGAGCAAGGAGAGCCTTCGTAAGAGCTTTTGAACTAGATGCTACATACGACCAAATGGAGAGAACATAAGGCTGATCAATCCCATGATCATTGTGGCCAACAAGCGATATAAAATATAAAACAATACAACATTGGCAATCAACACGCTGTACATGCTATCGATGGCTGCCTTCGTACGATTCAGCGGATACTGGAACAGCACCGTGTTAAGAGATACAAAGATAATCAAATACGAGACAACGAGGAAGAAGATAGCGATGGAATACGAGATAACAATAAACAGATTCGCCAGAACGAGCGACGCTACAGCGGGAACTAGTAATGATCCAAACTGGGCAACCAGCGTTTTGGGGCGAAACATTATTTTCTCAATCTTCAGTATGGCATACATCAATGCGATCGCAACGATCAAGGAAATGGCGGTGAACAATAGCGGTCTGATAAACCCGCCAATGAACAATCCGTCCATATCCATCCGGCCGAATGTAATCAAAAAGTATGTAGAGGATAGGACCGCAATCAGAGCCATCGTGATCCAGCCGTTAAGAGAGTGCTGTTCACCAACGGTTTTCATGGTTTGATAAGGACGAGTGAGCACACTAAGGAAATAGGATAGATACTGTTTGCTTACTTCTTTGGCTTGCTGAACCTTCTCATTTTGTACGATGTTATTCCACTGATTGGTGTTTTTGTCTCCTGAAGATGAAGCGCCCTCTGTGCTGGAAGAGTCGGATACATGTTGTACAGGTCTGGGAGCAGAAGGTGTGTTGGGAGAAATGGGAGCGTGAGAAGGTGTCGTCTGTGTGCTCGACCAACGGGTATATTCAGGTTCGGCAGCAGCGGATTGTTGCTCCTGAGCGGAATTTGCAGTAGGGGAGGAAGGGGCTAGATTAGCGCCGCACCTCTCGCAAAAACTGGCATTTCCATTTTCATGATTACATACTGGGCATTTCATGGCATGAGCCTCCAATTTGATAAATTAAAGTAATCTAGACATTTTGTCTCATTTTAACGGCTGATGACGAAGTTTGTCTATGTTTTCAAGGGAATTAATACCCGGTATTTTCCACCTGAGTATATGATTAAACCGGTCCCCTTATTTTCATATTGACATAAGTATGCGCCGGAATTATGATGTCATTACCGAAATTGATAATCATTATCATTAAATGAACGTTAATCCAAGGGTTTGTACTCATCGACATATTAATCGCACGAGTATAGACAAATCAGTCTAACCATAGGGAGTGTATCGTGTTGAAAAAAATATTGACATTGCCGGCTGTTGTGCTGGCAACTTCGGTTTTACTCGCCGCTTGCGGCAATAATGAAGCGGCTTCGGACAAGCAGGCAGAAACGCCTGTTGCTCAAAGCGAAAACCAAACTTCCACAGAAACCACGGATGCAGCAGATCAGGAAGCGACCGGGAGCGATTATACAACCGCAGTGGATGGCTATCGCGCGTTTGCAATTGAGCAGATCGATGAATTCGTGAAGCAAACGGAGAAGTTCACGGATGCCGTGAAAGCTGGTGATCTGGAGACTGCCAGATCATTATATGCACCAGCTCGTATGTATTATGAACGCATTGAACCGGTAGCCGAAGCACTTGGCGATCTTGACCCGAATATCGATGCACGTGACGGAGATGTGGAGGCTGCCGACTGGCGCGGATTCCACCGGATTGAGAAATCACTTTGGGAAGACAAGACGACCGAAGGCATGACTGACTTTGCGGATACATTGTTAAGTGATGCGAAGCTCCTGCGTGCTAAAGTCGAGACGATGGATATCGATGCGAGTCTGATGGTAACGGGTGCGGTAGAACTTCTGAATGAGGTTTCCTCCAGCAAGGTAACAGGTGAAGAAGAACGTTATTCCCATACGGATTTGTATGATTTTGCAGCGAATGTAGAGGGAGCACGCGAGATTTATAACCTGCTCAAGGATGATCTGGCTGCCAAAGACAAGGATCTGAATCAGCAAATTGCGGACCGATTCGATGCGCTGGAGAAAGAGCTTGCTCCATTCAAGGATGGAGACGGGTACGTTTCCTATGAGAAGCTGAAGGATGAAGACGTGAAGAAGCTGAGTCAGAACCTGGATGCATTGGCTGAGCCACTGTCGAACATGGGACAAGTACTGGGAGTGTAGAACAATGACTGAGCAGAAAAAGGATTCGCTGAAAAAGCCGTTGTCACGGCGTGAAATGCTGAAGCTGACCGGCGTGGCCGGATTGGGTCTGCTCTTGGGCGGAGGCGGTGCCAGCGGACTGATGGCGCTGGGCCGCAAAAGCAGTTCGGCGGTAGTGAAAGAGGCCGCGCCAGACAAGGGCCTGCCCTTCTATGGCAAGCATCAGGCAGGCATCACCACCCCGGCTCAGGATTTCATCTGCTTCGCCGCCTTTGATGTGACGGCGGGAAGTGCGGATGATCTCCGCCGACTGTTCAAGAACTGGACGGCGGCTGCCACTGCCATGGCCGCCGGAGAAATGATTGGCGAACATAATACAACGCTGAATACGCCCCCTACCGATACGGGCGAAGCGGCAGGCCTGACACCGTCACGAACCACGTTGACGTTTGGTGTGGGGCCCTCTTTGTTTGACGGGCGCTTCGGGCTGCAGGGCCGGAAGCCCAAGGGCCTGCGCGATCTGCCGGCATTCGCCGGAGATGCGCTGGACCCGCAGTGGTGTGGTGGCGACCTGTGCGTGCAAGTCTGCGCAGACGATATGCAGGTCGCCTTCCATGCCATCCGCAATCTCGCGCGCATCGCACGCGGGCATGCGGTATTGCGCTGGACGCAGGAAGGATTCCAGCGCACGGGCCGAGCTGACCCTGCGGGTGGAACACCGCGCAACTTGCTCGGCTTCAAGGATGGCACCGGCAATCCGGATACAACGGATGCCGTGCTGATGGACCAGACCGTCTGGGCGCAGCCTGCTGACGGTCCGGGATGGATGGCTGGCGGCAGCTATATGGCCGTCCGCCGGGTTCGTATGCGTGTGGAGGTGTGGGACCGCTCCACACTGAAAGACCAGGAGGCGACATTTGGCCGCCACCGGGATAGCGGAGCGCCGCTCGGCAGCCGCGGCGAGTTCGATCCGGTAGATCTGAAGGCCAAGTCTGCCGATGGACAGCCTGTCATTCCGGCAACGTCACATCTGCGTCTCGCGAAGGGTGATGGCAGTCAGCAAATTTTACGCCGCTCCTACTCGTATTCGAGTGGGCTCGATGCCAAGACCGGACAGCTGGATGCAGGTTTGCTGTTCATTAGTTATCAACGGGACCTGGAGAAGCAGTTTATTCCGATTCAGAAACGACTGGCAAAGAACGACAAGCTGAACGAATATACCGTGCACACAGGCAGTGCTGTATTTGCCTGTTTCCCGGGGATTACGAATGGCGGATATATTGGGGACACCTTGATTTAGTAGAAGGTTAGATGGCACTGATCGGTTTCAGAGGAATGGGGAGGATGACAAAGATGAGCAGGATCGTAGATCGGAAGGCGCAGAAGCGGCTGCTGCACAAAGGAAGGTTGATGCGCTCCTTGCTGATGCTGCTGGTGTTTCTGATGGTGGGGTCCAGTGTAATTCGTTTACCGGGCATGCCACACGCTTCTGCTGAGGGGCTCCAAAACAATGAGCAGTCCGTGCAAAAACAACTGGATAGTCTATTGCCGCCTGTGGGCAGCGCCTTGGTTGAAGCGGGACAGGGCAAGCTGGCAGAAGCCACGGAGGACGTCGCCGAATTCCGGCAACTGTGGGATGCTGCCAGCACGTTGGTGCCGGAGCAGAACGCAGATCAGGTTGCGACGACCGCCAGCGTTGTAGTTGAAGCTTTGTCTAAAGCGGAACAGGCACTGTCGGGCAATGATTCTGATGCTGCCAAGAAAGCATTGGCGGATCTTGCCCGTGCGACCAATCAGTACATTGAGGCGTTTCAGGGTGCGGAAGAGAGCAGCGACGCAGGCCGTAAAGCGGCCGAAAGGCTGCTGCCAGACGCACGTAAAAGTCTGAGTGCAATGGAACAGGGCGATTGGACCCAGGCAGAGCATGCCTATAAACGGATTGTTACGGCCTGGAAAGGCACCGAAGCTCCGATCCGTCAGGATCATTTTGGCGTATACAGCCAGTTGGAAAAAGACATCAGCCTGGTTCGTATTTCAATGCAGGCCGAGCCCCGCAAGGAAGAACAGGCAACAGAGCGTATGCAGGAACTAGTCACGTTGCTCACGGACTACAGTGCAGGGACACTCAAGGAAGGGGAAGTTGAGGATACGTCAGCATCCTCTGGTGTTTCTTCATTGTCCGACCTGCTGAAATTACTGGAGCAAATAGAGCAGCAGATTCAAGCCGGGGATACCACTTCTGCTGCAACGGGATTGGAGCAGTTTATCGTGGCCTGGCCTTTGGTTGAAGGTCAGGTACAAATATCATCTCCCGCTTCATATACGGCCATTGAGAATGAAATGGCGGAAGCATCCGGATATGTCGTCTCCAATCCGCCCAATACGGCGAAGGCAACCGAGGTTGTAACCCGCATGATCAATCGGCTGGAGCCGTTAACGGCTACTACCTCATACACGGCATGGGATGCAGCATTGATCCTGCTTCGCGAAGGATTGGAAGCCATTCTGGTACTGGCTGCATTGCTCGCTTATGCCAAGAAAAGTGGCGAGACTGCGGCCCGGCGCTGGATCTGGGCTGGTGCCGGTAGTGGTCTGCTGCTTAGTGCGGCGCTGGCCGTTGTACTGTCGCTGACCCTTGCTGTGGCATCATCGGGTAGCACACGGGAGATGATTGAGGGGTATACGGGGCTTGCAGCCGTTGTACTAATGTTGACGGTTGGACATTGGATGCATAGCAAATCGAATACCCGCTCCTGGAATAGTTATGTACAGCGACAAGTAGGTGGTGCACTGGCAAGGGGGAGTCTGTGGTCACTCTTTGCTGTGGCGGGACTCGCCATATTGCGAGAAGGTGCGGAGACTGCGATCTTTTATATTGGCATGGCGCCTGCAATTGATACCTCGCAGATGTTGATCGGTATGGGGGCAGCATTGCTCATCCTGATTGTATTGGCTGTGGCCATTATTCAGTTCAGTGTACGTCTGCCTGTACGATGGTTTTTCCTGACCGCTACGCTGCTGATTTATTATCTGGTATTTCGTTTCCTTGGAGAGAGTATTCACTCCCTTCAAGTCTCAGCAGCGCTGGGGGCTCATGTTGTGCCGAGTCTGCCAACGATTGGCTGGCTTGGCATGTATCCGACATGGGAGACCTTTATTCCACAACTCGTTGTGCTGGTCTTTATGATCTTTAATCTGATTCGTACAGAGGTAAGTTCGGCCAAAGGAGCATCCAAGGCATCCGTGTAGCACGGAGCTACGAGTTTTGGTTAAAGGCTGCGTCCTGTTCGCATCATATTGTGACTGCATCATACAAAGGGGATATAGAAGTCCCTTTAAAAAAAGCCGTATCCTTCACGATCTACTCTTCGTGAAAGATACGGCTATTTATTTCTTTAGAGATTCATGAGATAAGTTAAACGGTCTGTGGATTGGCATTCATAAGTGTGGGAGTGGACTCCCGTATGATCGGTTTGGTCACGATATGCGAGACTTGATAAGGCTGTGACGGATGATCAATCCGGGATAACAGCATCTCCGCAGCCTTGATGCCCATTTCGTTGCTGTAGATATGAACCGTCGTTAATGCAGGCTCAATAATCCGTGATTCAGGTGCGTTATCGAAGCCGCATATGACGATATCCTGCGGCACTTTAACACTCCTCGCTCTCAAAGCTCTGATGAGATCGACTGCGATAAAGTCGTTGGCACACACATACGCATCAGGCAGAGACTTCAGCTTCGCTACTCGCTCGTTCAGCCAGCCGGGCTTCGAGAAGAACAGGCGGTCATCATCCACAATGCACTGGGATGGATCGACCTGCAGGCCCGCTTCCAGCATGGCCCGCTGATACCCTACCCAACGTTCATTAAAGCTTTTGCAATGATTGTAATCCCCGGCAAATCCAATATGGTTATAACCGCTCTCAATTAACTTTCTGGTTAACTGGTACGTGCTGTGCTCATTCTCCATCAGCAGCAAATCTGCATGGAATTCCGGAAAACATATGTCAGAAGCGCAATCGATGAAGATGGTGGGAATTCCCAGATCGGTAATAAGCTGCGTATATTTCAGATCGAACAATTCAATGCAGATGATGCCATCTACGTTGGAAATATCAAAATTGTTAGGAAGTGTAAGTGAATCCTGATCAACCTCACGCACAATATGAATGGAGAGATTGTACCCCTCTGCGCTGATTCTTTTCTCCAGACCGCTGATTAACATTGAACCAAAGTGAGATGTATTGGGCAGATTTTCCGTTAACAGGGCGATATTGCTTGGAGCTTTGGTTAGAACATGCTCATTTTCCATATAGGCAAACTGTTTATATTTAAGTTCAATTGCTTTTTTAATTACACGATTACGTGTCTCATCCGGGATGTTTCCGCTATCATTCAAGGCTTTGGAAGCTGTATTCCGGGAGATGCCCAAAGCATCCGCGATGTCCTGTATCGTAACCTTTTCTTTTGCCATCTAGTGCTTCACCTCTAATGATCATATGGTCGTCCATAGTATTATCTTAGTCAAATGTATAATAGATCGAAACAAATAGCAATCTCAATTTTACATATGCACAATTTAGTTTACATTTTTAATTCAGATAATGCGCTATTATTTATATTCAGAAGTTTCGTTACAAATGATAATTAGTTCGAAGTATCCTACTGATGATAAGGGGAATGACAGATTTAAGGGAATTAAACAAACGTTATATATACCATTTAATGCACATTCATAACTCGAAAAATACACAAAATGTTATCAAATGCACAATTATTTTTTTACAAAATGTATTGACTAATGCCTAGATTACCTGCTAAATTGTAAATTATTAAATGAGCAATTGTAAATATTGAAAGCCCTTACTACAAACAATTGTCAACTTCAGGAATGAACGGAGGTCATGTGTTGGATAACACGGTGGATACCAAAAAGGGTACTGGAAGGGCGTTGAAAGAGAGGACATCAACCGGTCACAGGATGCAGCAGTTCAAAAAGAATTATTTTTTGTATTTGTTACTCGCACCAGCTCTGATCCTGACCCTTATCTTCAAATACATCCCGATGTACGGAGCCATTATCGCATTTAAGGATTTTAGTCCAATCAAAGGCATCATGGGCAGTGAGTGGGTAGGACTAAAGCATTTCGAGAAATTTATAGCTTCACCCAATTTCGATATCATTTTAATGAATACGCTTAAACTGAGCTTTTTGGGGTTGATATTCAGTTTTCCGGTGCCCATTCTACTTGCTCTTATGCTCAATCAGGTACGTAAAGCCGGAGTGAAAAAAAATATTCAATTGTTTCTGTATGCACCCAACTTCATATCGGTTGTTGTCGTTGTGGGTATGCTGTTCATCTTCCTATCCCCGACAGGACCGGTTAACCAATTCGCGACATGGATTACCGGTCATCCAATTATGTTCATGTCCGAGCCGGAATATTTCCGCTGGATCTACATTTTGTCGGATATTTGGACCGGAGCAGGCTGGGCTTCCATCATTTATGTCGCTGCTTTGGCCAATGTCGATCCGGAACTTCACAATGCAGCCAATCTGGATGGAGCCAATCTACTTCAGCGTATACGCCACATCGACCTTCCGACGATTCGTCCGATTATGGCTATCGTATTTATTCTTGCCGCTGGCGGAATCATGTCGATTGGATTTGAGAAGGCCTACCTGATGCAGACGTCCATGAACCTGCCTTCCTCCGAGATCATTGCCACGTATGTCTACAAGGTGGGCTTGCAGTCCGGAGATTACGCTTATTCTGCGGCAGTGGGATTGTTCAACTCGGTCATCAATGTCATTTTGCTGGTGACTGTGAATCTGATTGTGAAGAAATTGAATGAAGGCGAAGGCCTCTATTAGGAAAGGAGTATTATCCATGGTAGTCAAACACACGGGAATGGATCGTCTGATCCTCGCACTGAACGCCATCTTTCTCACCTGTGCTGTACTGGTTGTGGTCGTTCCTTTGATTTACATCGTTATCGCCTCATTTATGGACCCTACTGTGCTTCTGAATCGGGGATTGTCCTTCAATGTATCCGACTGGAGTCTGGATGGGTATCAGATGATTCTATCCAATCCGGCTATGATTCGAGGGTTTGCCAATGCGGTGCTGTACTCGGTTTCCTTTGCACTCGTAACGGTGACTGTCTCGATATTTGCAGGTTATGCCTTGTCTGATGAAAGGCTGGCTGGGCGGGGATTTTTCATGATTATATTTATCATCACGATGTTCTTCGGTGGCGGTTTGATCCCTACCTATCTGCTTGTTCGTAATCTCGGCATGCTGGACACGGTATGGGCCATTATCATCCCAGGCGCAGTCAACGTATGGAACATCATTCTCTCCAGAACCTTCTTCAAAGGGGTACCGCGAGAACTGAAAGAAGCCGCCAATGTGGATGGCGCCTCCGAGATGAAGATTTTCTTCCAGATCGTCATTCCGTTATCAAAACCTATCATTTTTGTCCTCGCGTTGTACGCGTTTGTAGGGCAGTGGAATTCCTATTTTGACGCCATGATCTATCTGGATAATCCGAACCTCCATCCGTTACAACTCGTACTGCGCTCCATTCTGATTCAGAATCAGGCTGCACCGGGCATGATCAGTGATCAGCTTGCGATGGCAGAACTGAAACGGCTCTCGGAAATGATCAAATATTCAGCCATTGTCATTTCGAGTCTGCCACTCATCATCATGTATCCGTTCTTTCAGAAATATTTCGAAAAAGGTGTCATGGTAGGTTCACTCAAATAGTGAACAGCCTGAAATATAGCGCGCTCGATCCAACATAATCCACGGAGGTCATTATCATGAAAAAAGTGAACAAGTCCAGAAAAGCCGCTACAACGGCATCCATCTCCATGTTGTCAGCTATGCTCCTGCTCTCGGCTTGTGGCGGGGGAGGAGGCGGTGCAGCGAGTGAAGCTCAGTCACCTGATGGCAAAGTGACATTGAATTTTATAACACAGAGCTCTCCCCTGGCTCCGTCTGATCCGAACGAGAAGCTGATTAACAAGAGACTCGAAGAGAAAACCAATGTGCATATCAACTGGAAGAACTATACGAGTGATGTGTTCGCGGAAAAAAGAAACCTGGCGGTAGCCAGCGGTGATTTGCCGGATGCTATTTTTGACGCAGGTTATGGGGATTATGATCTGCTGAAACTGGCGAAGGACGGGGCCATCATTCCACTGGAAGACCTGATTGAGCAATACATGCCGAATCTGCAAAAGGTGCTGGAGGAAGCTCCCGAATACAAAAGCATGATTACGGCTCCAGACGGACATATTTATTCCTTTCCCTGGATTGAGGAGCTCGGAAGTGGCAAGCAGCGCATACAGGCGGTTGATGACTTGCCCTGGATCAATGTGGAGTGGCTGAACAAGCTTGGATTGAAGATGCCAACGACGACCGAAGAGCTGAAACAAGTGCTGATTGCGTTCAAAACCCAGGATCCCAACGGTAATGGTAAGGCGGACGAAATCCCGTTGTCTTTCATTAACAAGCCTGGCGGAGAAGATCTGACATTTCTCTTTGCCGCATTTGGACTTGGAGAGAACTCGGATCACACGGTTGTAACCAACGATGGAAAAGTGGTATTCACGGCAGCTGATGAAGGCTACAAGGAAGCGGTCAAATATATTCACGAATTGGTTCAGGAAGGTCTCGTGGACATCGAAGCGTATCAGCAGGATTGGAATACGTATCTGGCCAAGGGCAAAGACAACAAGTATGGCATGTACTTCACTTGGGATAAGGCCAACATTACAGGCATGAATGATACCTATGATGTTCTGCCTCCGGTTGCCGGGCCCAATGGAGAGGTTAATGTTGCACGTACGAATGGTATTGGTCTCGACCGGGGACGTATGGTTATTACGAGCAGCAATAAAAATCTGGAATCCACGGCGAAGTGGGTGGACCAATTGTACGATCCGCTCCAATCCGTGCAGAACAACTGGGGAACCTACGGCGATGAGACACAGCAGAATATATTTGAATTCGATGAAGCCAAAGGCATGCTGAAGCATCTTCCGCTGGAAGGCTCTGCACCTGTTGAGCTCAGACAGAAAACGAGTATATCAGGACCACTGGCCATTCTCGACAGTTACTATGATAAATACACGACCAAACCGGATGATGCCGCATGGCGTATGGAATTGCTTGACAAAGTTATGGTTCCACATATGAAAGCAGAAAACGTCTATCCAAAAGTGTTCTTCTCGATTGATGAACTCGACCGCCTCTCCACGATTGAGACCGATCTGTTCGCCTATGTGCTGCGTATGCGCACGGAATGGTATCAGAACGGAAAGATCGATCAGGAGTGGGATGCTTATCTGAAAGAGCTGGATCGTCTTGGCTTGCAAGAGTGGCTTCAAATTAAACAAGCGGGATATGACCGCAATACCCAATAAAACAAACTCGATGAGGAGACTCTGCCGTACATAGCATTAAGGTGCGTGAGTGAAGCAAGTCTCCTCTTCAACGGTTTGAATCAAAGGAGTAAACCAACATGTCTACCATTTCAACAACGGATTACCGGGGCGCCTATCACTTCTCGCCCAAGAAAAATTGGATGAATGACCCCAACGGTATGGTATTTTTCAAAGGCGAGTATCACTTGTTCTATCAGCATCATCCATTTGGCACAACATGGGGACCGATGCATTGGGGACACGCGGTGACCAAGGACCTGGTTACCTGGGAAGAGCTGCCTGTGGCTTTGGCGCCGGATGAGCATGGCATGATATTTTCCGGCAGCGCCGTGGTGGACTGGAACAATACGTCCGGATTCTTTGACGATGAACCAGGACTGGTGGCTATTTTCACCCATCATCAGGAGGTGCCAAACAATCCTCCCGTTCAGTCTCAGAGCCTCGCATATAGCAAGGATAGCGGCAGAACATGGATGAAATACGAGGACAATCCGGTACTGGAGCATGAGTCGTTCGTGGATTTCCGTGATCCCAAAGTGTTCTGGCATGAACAGACCAAGGAATGGATTATGATTATCGCTTGTGGTCAAACGGTATGTCTGTACCATTCCTCCAATCTGAAGGATTGGACACTGGGCAGTGAATTCGGCGCAGGGATCGGTTCGCATGATGGCGTATGGGAGTGCCCTGACCTGTTCCCGCTGGCCGTGGATGGAGATGCGAGCCAGGAGAAATGGGTGATGCTCGTCAGCATTGGTGCAGATCCGGCCTTCAAAGAAGGCTCCAGAACGCAATACTTCACCGGAGATTTTGATGGCATTACATTTGTTCCTGATGAAGCTTCCCATACCGTTCGCTGGCTTGATCATGGTCGGGATAACTACGCAGGGGTCAGTTGGTCCGACATTCCGGCCGAAGACGGCAGACGTCTGTTTATGGGCTGGATGAGCAACTGGATGTATGCCAATCAGACACCAACCGAAGCATACCGCGGCGCGATGACCATTGCGAGAGAGCTGACATTGGAGAAAAGGGACGGCGAAGTCCTGCTGGTTCAGCGTCCTGCACGCGAGTTGGAGCAAGCCCGCACGCCAGTACTGTCCTTACAGAATGCTTCCATCAGACAAGTGAGTGAGCAGTTGAACACCTTGCGCCTTGTAAACTATGAGATTCATGCGGAATGGCCTTCTGATCAATCTGTTCAATTTGCATTACGAAGTGGTGCGGACAACGAAACGCTCATCGGCGTGGACGCTCGTCAGAATGAGGTATATGTTGATCGCAGTCGATCGGGTATTATCGATTTTCATGAACATTTCCTGGGTCGCCATGCAGCTGGATTAAAAGCAGTGGACGGCAACCAACATCTGCGTATCTTTGTGGATTACTCATCCGTAGAGGTATTTGCCAATGACGGTCAAGCGGTTATTACGGATCTGATCTATCCGGATGCGGGTTCCGAGGGAATCTCTGTTCAGTCCGAGAATAAGGATGTAGTATTTTCTTCGCTTCATATCTACGAGCTATCCCCCATCCGAGTTGAAGGTCAGTCGGAATAATCGCGAGGGGGGACAGTAAGATGCGTATAGGAGCAATAGAAGCCGGTGGAACGAAGTTTGTATGTGGTGTAGGTAACGAGCGAGGGGAAATTGAAGATTGGTGCAGCTTTCCAACGGAACATCCCCAGACCACACTGGCGAAGGTTATTGACTATTTCAGGGATAAAGGAGTAGCCGCAATCGGAATCGGCTCCTTTGGTCCGATTGATCTGCAACCCGATAGCCCCACCTATGGTTACATTACAACAACGCCCAAGCCAGGGTGGGAAAACTGTAATGTTATTGGATCATTGAAGCGCGAATTCCCGATTCCCTTCGGATGGGATACGGATGTGAATGCAGCGGCCCTTGGAGAAGTCACTTGGGGAGCAGCAAAGGGATTGGAAAACTGTGTGTATTATACAATCGGCACAGGTGTTGGGATTGGACTTGTGGCGGGAGGTAAACGTGTGCATGGATTGCTGCACCCAGAGGGTGGGCACATCCGGACGAGACGGCACCCGGAGGATCATTTTGCCGGATTATGTCCATATCATGGCGATTGCTTGGAGGGCATGGCTGCGGGGCCAGCCATTCAAGCCCGCTGGCAGAGCCCTGGCAGCGAACTGCCGGCAGACCACCCTGCCTGGGAGATCGAATCCTTTTACATTGCGGAGTCCATCACGACAGCCATTCTGCTTCATTCCCCGCAAAAGGTCATCTTGGGCGGAGGGGTGATGCAGCAAAGTCATCTGTTCCCCATGATCCGGGAGCGGGTTGTACGAAATCTGAATGGTTATGTGAATGCAGCCTCAATAACGCAACATATCAATCAATATATTGTCCAGCCGGGATTGGGCCAGCACGCAGGACTATGCGGTGCCCTTGCATTGGGTTTAGAGGCATTGCAGCAACATCCAACGTCGGCTTTATAATTTCTTATATTAATAATGTCCCAGAAGGGACGGATGCAGGTTCACTTGGCTATGTGACCTCACCGTCCTTTGTGGGATTTTTGTCTCATTTACTACAAGAAAAAGTACGCCACGGTTCAAGGCGGATCAGGAAAAGGTGATGCTCAGTCGTTTTGAGTTTCATCCAGAGAACGAGTATCAAAATTGGGTTTTTAAGCAAGAATAATAGAGAAAAGAGATACAGGTAACGCTAAGCACGCTCACGGTGAATATTTACGAATTGTTTTCGCTAGTTTATACCTATCGTTCGCTTTTATGTGTTATTTGCATGTTAACTATATCTTTTGGGTTGCCTAAAATCGTAGATATATGTATAATCAATCGTGTTAACACGTCGAACGTACGGTAGTAAATGATGTGGGTGAGTTCATGGAACTGCTGGACAGCAATGAGAGCAAGAAGAAGATGTGCCAGTATTATAACGAAATTTCGAAGGAACTGTTCGGCTTTGGGACCACTCTCCTGAGAGTGACCATTGATCAGAACATTGTAACCTTCTACGCGAAGCACCGACGTTCACCGCGCTCTGACGCCCTGGAAGGGGAGGCCCCCGGCTTGAAGCTGGAAGTGGACTTCCGCATGTCTGTCTTGTATAAGAAGAAATTCAGGGAGAAGTTGGAGCAGCACATGGGTTTGCCAATCGAAGCTGTATTACGGGATTACGATGCGTCCACGCAGTGGGCCATCACGAATGTGATATTGGAACAAGCATAGGATGGATCGACAGGTTCGATGCATGCGGTGCGAACGATTCTAATTCATCATTCGGATTCCAAACAATTTCATATGATGGCGTCTGACTTCGGATTGATTCTGAAGCAGAAACCGATGATGTACCGGCAGCGGGTGTCGCTTTCCTTTGTTTACGAAGAAAAGTGTTCTTGTTTATACAAGAATGCTTTTCTTTTTGTTTTTTTAAGTTGAACTAGCCCTAAATAACGCATGTACCCTTCGAAAATCAGAAGACCTTCCGATCGCTGTTATCCCCAGATTTCTTTTATTCCCTTTAATAAAGGTAGAAATCTTGTGATAGCTTATGTTTCCGAAGAAGCTTTCTTTCAGAAAGCTTTTAGGCGAACACTTCGTTTCTCCAGATTCTTTCTGTTTTCTACGTGAAATGCGTTATCAAGCTAGTTCAACTTAATGGTTTGGGTTGTTAAATCACACATATCAGGGGGAATCAGGATCATGATGAAAAAGTGGATTAGCGGTTTGGCGGCAGTGGCAATGACATCGGTATTACTTGCAGGATGCGGCAGCAGCACAGAGAACGCAACAGGCGGATCAGGCAGCGGAGGCACGGCGCCAACCAAACTGGTCATCTCCACTTGGGGGTTCTCGGAAGATTTCTTCAATGAAGAAGTATTTGGTCCATTTGAAAAAGAACATAATGTAGACATTGTGCTTGAAGTGGGTAACAACGCTGAGCGTTTAAACAAAATTCGCCAAGGTACATCCAATGTGGATGTGATCTATTTGTCCGATTACTATGCACAGCAAGGTATTGATGAAGGTTTGTTTGAGAAAATCGACCGCTCTAAAATTCCGAATGTGAATGATATTTATGATATTGCCAAAGCACCGCTTGGCGAAGATTACGGCCCGGCCTATACGGTTGGACAGCTCGGAATCGCTTATAATCCAGACCTCGTTAACAAAGAAGTCACTTCATGGGCAGATCTGTGGGACCCGGCGTTTGCGGGTAACCTGACCATTCCGAATATTACGGCAACAGCAGGCCCAATGGTATTGGATGCAGCTTCCCGTGTAGCCGGAAACGAAACGTTTAATGAAGATGCAGCATTTGCGGAACTGAAAAAATTAAGCAGCAACGTTGTTAAATTCTACACGCAAACTTCCGAATTCGTGAACATGTTCTCCCAAGAAGAGATTGCGGGCGGACCGATTATGGAAATGTACTTCAAAGACCTGAAAGCGGCAGTTCCAAATGCGAAGTTTGTTACACCTAGCGAAGGTGCATATGCAGTCATGAATACGATCAATGTCGTGAAAGGCAGTAAGAACAAAGAACTCGCTGAAGAATTCATCAACTGGCAGTTGAGCCAGGATGTACAAACCAAATCCGCCAAAGCTAAAGTGGACTCCCCGGTAAATACGAAGGTTGAATTGAATGCCGAAGAAGCTGAAGGCGTAACATATGGTGCGGACGTAGTTGGCAAGCTGAACAAGCTGGATATGGAATTTGTGAATCAACAGGCTAAAGCATGGACAGATCGTTGGAACCGCGAGATTGCACAATAAGCATAATTAGCGTTAGAACGATAAGGTTTAGAGACAGGTATAGATTGTGCTCGACAAACAAAAATTTGCAGCAAGCAATCATTGAACGACAGAGGAGTTGGGAATGTATGAGTGAAACAGGAAATCGCATCATTCTGGATGTGGATACCGGTATTGATGACGCGCTGGCCATCTTGCTGGCCGTCAAGAGTCGGAAGCTGGACATTCTCGGAATTACCACGGTCTGTGGGAATGTATCGCTCCAGCAGGCAACGGATAATACATGCAAAATTCTCGAGCTGGTGGGAGCACCCTCCATTCCGGTCATTGCCGGAGCGGCTGGGCCACTCACACGCAAGTCTCACTATGAGCACCGGGTACATGGGCAAGACGGATTGGGTGGTGCGCTGCCCGATCCGGCCGTGTCCAAGCAGGCAGATGAAGGCTTTGCGCCGGAATTTATCGTTGAACAAGCGAAGTTGTACCCAGGCGAACTAACACTAATCATGACCGCGCCATTAACGAATCTGGCGCTTGCGTTAATGAAGTGTCCTGAGCTGCCTACATTATTGAAGGAAGTCATCTTCATGGGTGGCGTCGTTCGTGGACATGGCAATGTTACCCCTACTGCGGAGTACAACACGTACGCCGATCCCGAAGCCGCACGCATTGTATTGCACGCAGGTTTCGAGAAGCTTACGCAGGTGGGCTTGGATGTTACCCGCCAAACGCTGCTGAATGAAGAAGCCATCGGACGATTAACTGATCCGGTATTGCGCAATTACGTGGCACAGAGCACGGAGATTTACATCAAGCGGTATGAAGAAATGAACGGCATTCGCGCTTGTGCCCTGCATGATCCACTGGCCGTTGGTGTCGCTCTTGCCCCGGAACTGGTTGGACGCAAATCGTATTACGTTGATGTAGAGACGGCCAGCCGTTTGTGCGATGGTCAGATGGTATGTGACTTCCAAAACCGTTTGGGTGAACAACCCAACACACTCGTCTGCGAAACAGTAGACGCCGAAGCATTTCTTGAGTTGTTTATTAATGCGTTAAATGCGTAGCTATGATCTTCACGGCATTGGGGTACAGTCTAAAAATCAATCCTTACGTATTTCGCTGGTAGTGGAGGGGACGAAATCGATTCTGTAGAAGCGAAGCGTTCGCCTTTATCCTTGGATTTTTCCTTCTAACAGAAGGCGATCAAGAAAATCCAAGGATAACAGCGATCGAAAGAACGATTCGTAACCGTAACGGTTGGTGCGACGAACGTATAGCATTTATTTTGAAATGTGCTCCAATGAAACGTGTGAATAAAACCATTTTATAAGTCAGGAGTACCGCGATGAAGAAATCAGTATACTGGCTATTGCTGCCGGGATTTGTGTTTTTGGCGGCATTTATGATCATTCCGATTGTCCTGACGATCGGATCGACGTTTTTTCAAGAAAACTCCTTCACGTTTGAAGGATACATGCATTTTTTCAGAGACCCTTACTTTTTGAAAATATTGCTTACGACGCTGCAGGTCAGCGTGGTCACCACCATCGTCTGCGTGGTGCTCGGATTCCCGACAGCTTATTATATTTCACAGAAAGCGCCGCGTCGCAAAGGAATTCTGCTCGCGCTGGCAATCTTCCCGCTGCTTACGAGCCCGGTTGTGCGCTCGTTTAGCTGGATGATTATTCTGGGACGCAAAGGGCTGATTAACAACGCCCTTGTTGGGCTTGGTATCGTGGACAAGCCGCTGGATATTCTTTATACGCCGGCAGCCATGATGATTGGTTTGACCCATCTGTTCCTGCCACTTATGATCATTTCCCTGGTCGGTGTGCTTGAGAACATCGATGGTGATCTGCTCAAGGCAGCACAGAGCCTGGGTGCATCCCGCTTCACGGCATTCCGCCGGGTGGTGTTCCCGCTGGCTGTGCCAGGGCTTGTTATCGGAGCCGTACTTGTTTTTGTCGGAAGCCTGACGGCTTATACGACGCCTGCACTATTGGGAGGCAAACAGCGCGTAATTGCGACGTTCCTCTATCAGAACGCCATGACCCTGAACGACTGGTATCTGGCCTCGGTCGTTGCTGCGATTATGATTGTCATTACGTTTGTCGTGGTCGGTGTCATGAACAAAATGGCCAAAACTTTAAATCCGAAGGGGTAGACATATGCGGGAGAAACATATCGGGCTGGGCCTGTTCAGTCTGCTGGTCTTTATCTTTCTGCTGGGCCCGCTTCTGATCATCTCGGTGACTTCGTTTGAACCGGGGACGGTACTCAAATTTCCGCCGGAGGGCTTTTCCCTCCGCTGGTACGAGAATATTTTCAACACAGGCGGTTTCCTCCGCACGTTCCAGACGTCCATCATCATTTCCCTGCTGGGAAATTTGCTGGCGCTGTTGCTCGGGGTTCCGGCTGCGTACGCACTTAGTCGTTATGATTTCAAAGGCAAGTCCGTGCTGAATGCATTGTTCCTGTCTCCGGTACTCATTCCGGGAATCGTGCTTGGTTTTACATTGATGAAATACTTGATCGTAATCTATCATCTGCCGATGTATCTGGGCCTGCTGATCGGTCACACGATTATTATGCTTCCATTTATCATTCGCGTTATCGCATCGAGTCTGTCGAGCTTTGACTTTGCAGTAGAAGAAGCAGCCCTGAGTCTCGGCGCAGGACGGGTTAGAACGTTCTTCCAGATCGTGCTGCCCAACATTCGCTCAGGAATTCTCGCGGCGGTGCTGATTGCCTTTTTGGAGTCGTTCAACAACGTGGACATTTCCGTGTTTATGACCGGACCAGGGGTAAGCACATTGCCAATTCAGATGCTGACCTATGTAGAAAATTATTTTGACCCAACCATTGCAGCCATTTCCGTGCTTTTGATGGTATTAACTGGACTTTTAATGTTCGTGATCGAACGGATCATGGGCGGATTCTCATACTTTACTAAACGTTAATTGGAGGCGCAGAACGCTATGGCATTGCTGACATTGGATCGCGTATCGGTGGCTTACGATAACCAGACGATCCTGAAGGATTTTCAATTGGAGCTGGAAAAAGGTAAGCTGCTCTCCCTGCTCGGACCGAGCGGTTGCGGCAAAACAACTACGCTGCGCCTCATCGCCGGATTCCTGGAAGCAACACAGGGTAAGTTTATGTTCGGCGGCAAGGATTATACGAAGGTTCCGGTAAACAAGCGGAATTTCGGATTTGTATTTCAGAGTTATGCGCTGTTCCCGCATCTGTCTGTCTATGACAACGTGGCCTTCGGCCTGCGGATGCGCAAGGTAAAAGATAAGGATATTTCTTCACGCGTAATGCGCATCCTTGAAGTGGTGAACCTGAACGGCTTTGAGAAACGCTTCCCGCAGGAACTGTCCGGTGGACAGCGTCAGCGTGTGGCGATTGCCCGCGCACTCGTCATTGAACCGGATTTGCTGTTGTTCGATGAACCGCTTAGTAACCTGGATGCCAACCTGCGGCTGAATATGCGGGTGGAGATCCGCCGGATTCAGCAGGAACTGGGCATTACGACACTTTATGTCTCTCATGATCAGGAGGAGTGCTTCTCCATCTCGGATCAGGTAGCGATTATGAACAAAGGCGTTGTCGAGCAGCTCGACCGCCCAGAGACGATTTTTAAATACCCGGCCACAGAATTTGTAGCCCAATTTATCGGCTTCCACAATTTTATTGAATTCGCAGAGCGCAGTGATGCAGGAGAGGTGATCACGCTGAAAGCCGGTGGTCGTTTGTTCACGGCAACAGCGCATCCAGGAACAGCACGTCCCGGTGCACGCAAAGGTGCGATTCGCCCGGATGATCTGTTGGTTAGCGGAGATATCTCTGGGGACATGGCAAATGCTTTGCCAGGGATTATCAAAGTAAGCACGTACCTTGGGCGCAGTTATCAGTACGTCATTGAGACAGAACTTGGCGACTTCACAGCCAATCAGGAGATGGAGACACCTTATCTCAGCGGACAGCGGGTTAATCTGATTTTCCCGCAGGATAAACTTGTCCTTGTGGAATAGCAGCAGGAAGCAGAAGCAGCAAAAGAGGCATTTATCGGCTGACTCCAGAGCAATATAGCTAGTTGTAGCTGCTGCTCTGGATCGCTGTAAGATGCTCATGAAGAAGGAGATTATGCCCCATGCGTGCAGATCAACTAATTAAGAATGTACATGTGTATAACAGTTATTATAAACGATTCGAAATGAACAACGTGGCTGTACTGGACGGTAGATTTATGTATGTTGGGCCAGACGGACCGGAGATGATTGAAGCCGATGAAGTGATTGATGCACGTGGACGTTACATGATTCCGGGCCTTATTGATATTCATCTGCACATTGAGAGTACGATGGTGACACCGGCAACCTTTTCCCATGGCCTGATCCGCTGCGGGGTAACGTCCATTGTGGCGGAACCGCATGAGATGGCGAACGTGTTTGGGCTGGAAGGTGTGCAGGAGATGATGTCGGCCAGTCGTGAGACAACGGTAGACATGTTCTACGCTATCCCAAGCTCCGTTCCAGCGACGCCGATGGAAACAACAGGTGGTTCAATCGAAATCGAAGACATGGATGTGCTCCTTGCTACTGGAGAGATCATCTGTCTGGGCGAAATCATGAACTATGTGGACGTCATCCGTGATCCGGAATGCAAGACCAATCAGATTCTTCAGCATATTCGCAAAAACTATCCAGATCTTGTGATCGAAGGTCATACACCGAAATTGCTTGGGCTGGATCTGCACCGACTGATCTATGCGGGCATCGATTCCGATCATACGCATCAGAGCATTGAGGGCTTGCAGGCGCGAATTGCGGCAGGTATGTTCATTGAAATTCAGGAAAAATCGATGACGCCAGAAGTCATGGAATACCTGATTCAGCATGATGTCGCTCAGCATTTTTGCTTCGTAACGGACGATGTTATGCCGGATTCGCTGGTGGAACGGGGACATCTGGATCATATCGTACGTAAGGCCATTCGGATGGGTATGCGCCCCGAAGATGCGATTTACGCTGCAACTTCAACCCCTGCATCCCGTATGAAATTGACTGATCGAGGTAGCATTGCCCCAGGCAAAGTGGCGGATTATGTGCTATTGTCCAACTTAGATACACTTGCAGTAGAGCAGGTATACAAAAATGGCCGTAAAGCTTATGACGACTACGAACCGTACAAGCAGGACCGAATTAGTGGACAGTTCCCACCTCACTTTTACCAAAGCGTGCAATTGGATCTGCTGGGAGTCGAAGATTTCGCAATCCGTTTGTCTGATCCGAAGGTGAATGGGCAAAGTGGAGCATCTGACTCAGACGCGCAGTTATCTGAAAATGGTTTAAACAACTGCCGGGTCATGATGGTGAAGGATGGTTCAACCTTTGTGGAAGAGCATATTGCACAGGTTCAGGCTGCGAATGGTGAGCTGCTCTGGGAAGAAAGCGAATATGGACAGATTGCGACCTTTGAACGTTATGGTGTGAATGGTAACCGAGCACATGGTTTGATTGGTGGAGACACGATCAAGCGTGGTGCCATTGCAACAACATATTCACATGATAACCACAACCTATTGGTCGTAGGGCGCAATCGTGAAGATATGATCTTGGCAGCTAACACGGTTATTTCGAGCCAAGGTGGGTTCTGTGTGGTGGAAGACGGCAAAGTGTTGTCCCATCTCGAACTCCCTGTTGGCGGCATTCTGACGGAGGAACCGCTGGCTGTAGTGTCACACCAAGTGAAAGAGCTGCGTGCAGCGATGTTGTCTCTTGGTTATGTGCACTATAACCCAATCATGTCCATCAGTACCCATTCTCTTGCGGTAAGTCCGGCTCTGAAAATTACGGATCACGGCCTGATTGATGTGAATGCAGGTAAGGTTGTTCCGTTGATACTTTAATTGGAATACACACAATTCGTGATGTATCTCCAATTAGATGATTGATCGCGGAATACTGTAAATAAGTTAAAGTGAAGAATTAGAAAAAGGTAGGTATACTGTAGAGAAAGAATACAGTGCACCTACCTTTTTTTTGAAGCTCATTTATGGCAATGATAACATTTATATATTCGATGTGAATTATCAATGCGTCTTCATTTTCTTGAGAGTTGCTGCATAGCACACTGATCTTATGGCACAACTGATCATAGGATCCATGAGTATTAAGTTGCTGTATGTTGGTACAGCAGTGTAACTATAATGGATATAAATTAGCACTGATGCCGAAACAACAAAAAGGAAGAGATTTAAGACTAAGTTGTATACTTTTCGCTTGTGTTCTTTGGGATATAAGGAGAATGTCATATAATCTACCTCCTTGCAATATTCGTTATAGAAATATGCTAGCATTTATCAGGATTTATTTCCACATTATTGTAATTATTAATTAAATTTTATGAGATCGAATAAGGGAGATCCATCATGTTATCTAACGACAACGCCCCAAAAGCTATATTTTTCGATGTAGACGATACCTTGTATGACCACTTGCAGCCGCTTCGTGGCGCATTACAGCAAGTTCTTGGTTTACCAGATGATTTCCCGTATGGGGAGGCATACCATCGCTTCCGTTATTATAGCGACTGGCTGTCTGCCCAAGAAGACTTGTCTGCTGTACCGGAACCGGAAGCGGTGGAACGGATGCGTCATCGCAGATTTGAGCTAACCATGGCGGAATTTGGACATCCTCTACAGCCGGGGCAGGCTGAAGAACTGCAAGCACAGTATTTGAGTAGACAGTTTCAGATCCAGCCCTTTGAGGGAGTATATGAGCTTATTCGAAGACTTCTTGCAGAAGGGCATATGGTAGGGTTAATTACCAACGGAGAAGGAAAACATCAGCAGCGGAAGCTCGAAGCGCTGGATGTATTCAGTCTTATTCCCAAGGAACACATCTTCATATCGGGTACCCTTGGTTACGCCAAGCCGGATCGTAGATTGTTTGAGCATGTAAGCAGGCAGACGGGATCGGATTCCGGTTCCAGTTATTATATCGGCGATTCCTGGCGCAATGATGTTGTCGGTGCAGTGGATGCCGGATGGAAAGTGATCTGGTTCAACCATCGTGATGCTTTGCCAGAATCAGAGCATCAGCCTCATCACGTTGCGCGTAGTTATGAAGAGGTAAGCTGTATCCTTACATCCGAGTTAATTCAACAATAAAGCGTGCGCTATGTGCGTTGGTGCAGTCCTGATCCTCAATGAGGATTAGGGCTGTTTTTTGTTATATACCACGTGAGGATTGTCATTGTACACCGGCGAAAATCGAGGTATAGATACTAAGTGTAAGAGGTGTTAAAAGCGGTCTTCTCACACTGTCCAAACATGAAGCGTAGCTTCATGGAATCTTCATTCGAAAGAGTAGGCTGAAGCCTTCACAAAGGATAAGGGTAGTGTTATAATTAAAACAAGATTTAGATTAAGTCTAAATTAAAAAAACGGAAGCAAGTTAAATTACGTGATCAAAATCAAAACTATATCGTATTCGAGAGGGGATAAATTCCATGAGCACAATCCAAACTAGAAATAATACTTTTGCAAACCATGCCACTGAACTTCAAGAGGTCCTGAACCGCCAGATCGCAGGTTGGTCTGTACTGTACACCAAATTGCACCACTTCCACTGGTATGTGAAAGGTCCTCATTTCTTCACTCTGCATGCTAAATTCGAAGAGTTGTATAACTTGGCTACGGCGAATATGGACGAAGCCGCAGAACGTCTATTGGCGATTGGTGGACGTCCGGTCGCAACGATGGCTGAACAACTGCGGTTGTCACCTGTTGAGGAAGCACAGGGACAGTTGTCGGCTGAAAAAATGGTAGAAACCGTAGTTACTGATCTGCAAGCGATGGTGGGTGTAATTAACGAGGGTATTCAAGCAGCTGGCGAAGCTGAGGATAATGCAACTGAAGATATGTTGATTGGATTCACTGCTGCATTGGATAAAGAGGTCTGGATGTTAAACGCATTTCTGGGCAAATAAGCTAAGTTACCCTGCATCCTGAACAACGATATGTAGAGTCCGTGAACAAAGTGCCCGTTCGCTTACAAATCCGGTGTGCTTGCCGTATAATGATGGCATTCAAGATGTATAGATTGGTGGAGTGAATAATGCGGACAGACCTGGAAGAACTGCGGGATGAAGCTGAACGGTTTATATATAGATGTTATGAAGAGCTGGGCCATTCGCGTGAAGACGCGCAGGCCCGGCTTGTTGCAGTTTTGAACGAGATTGAACACACAGGCACATATGTGCATACTGCGGAGGAACTGGAGCATGGCTGTAAAATGGCATGGCGGAACAGCAATCGCTGCATCGGGCGGCTATTCTGGGATAAACTGCGCATTGTGGATGCACGTCATGCAGATACGGTTGGAACGGCAGCGGATGCTGTGATGGCGCACATCAGAGTGGCCTCCAACAAAGGGAAGATTATTCCCATGATTACCATCCTTCCACCTGATGGACCGAAGGGAGCCCCTGTGCGAATTTGGAATCACCAGTTAATCCGTTATGCCGGATATGAGACGACGGAAGGCATTGTAGGTGATCCTGCCTCCGTTGAGCTAACGAAGACAGCAATGTCGCTTGGCTGGCTGGGGGAAGGCACGCCTTATGATGTGCTTCCATTGATTATCCAGGCTAAGGGGCAAGCTCCAGAGTGGTATCCTGTGCCCGAGGAAGACATCGTGGAAGTGAAGATTGAACACCCGGAGCGTCCCGAGATTGCTGAACTGGACATGCGCTGGTACGGTGTACCAATGATTGCCGATATGCGGCTGGAGATTGGCGGCATATCTTACCCAGCAGCACCATTCAACGGCTGGTATATGGGCACTGAGATTGGCGCACGCAATCTGGCGGATACGTTTCGGTATAATAAACTACCAGCGGTAGCGGCAGCACTTGGCTTGAATACGTCGAGTGAAACGACACTTTGGAAGGATCGGGCTTTGGTAGAGCTGAATGTAGCTGTGCTGCATTCGTTCAAGAAAGCAGGCGTTAGCATTGTGGATCACCACACAGCGGCAGCGCAATTCGCCTTGTTTGAGCAGCGGGAAGAGAAAGCCGGGCGCGAACTGACAGGCGATTGGGTCTGGCTGATTCCGCCGGTGTCTCCGGCGACGACGCATATTTTCCACAGTTCCTATCGCAATGAGATTGTGAAGCCCAACTTTTTCTATGGAGATCATTCCTACACATTGGATACAGAGAAATCGGAAGCTGAACGGATGGACAGGGAAAAACAACAACCCGAGGGGGATCAGCAGCCTCATGCTGAGAACCCACCAATGAAATGCCCGTTTGCACACTGATGTGTGAACGGGTTGTTTTTTTTCTGTTTTTTCATCAAAGCACGGATTCTAAAATAGGAAATAAAGCTGAAGATTCTTTCTCTATATGGAAATTAATTGCACTTCTATAATGAGGATCATGACTTAATATAGGAGGCTTACCCATGGGTTACATTGAATCGCTTCGAGAAATGGTTGGCAATGCACCGGTTATTCTGGTGAGACCGAGTATTTTGATTTTGAATAAATCAGGTGAAATTTTGTTGGTTCGACATGTGGATCATACCTGGGGAGTACCGGGTGGGTTTATGGAGTTGGGCGAATCGGTGGAAGAGTCTGCGAGGCGAGAGGTCAAAGAGGAAATTGGAATACAGATCAAGAAACTTGTGCTATACGGCGTCTTTTCGGGGAAAGAGTTATATACGAAATTAAGAAATGGACATGAATATTATAATGTGGTCATTGGTTATATTTGCACGGAGTTTGAAGGTGAGTTGAAGCCCGATGGGGTGGAAGTTCTTGAAGCGAAGTTTTACAAGCCGACGGAATTGCCTGAGAACACAGACCCTTATTTGAAAAATAAAATCAAAGAAAATGCATTACATATCGCAACTTTATTAGGAATAAATAAATGAATGGAGGCTGCCCACTGATGTGGGCAGTCTTGTGTGTCTACACACGTTTCGATCTGTAACGGCTGCGCATCACTGCCTGAACGGCAATGGCAGCAGCAATCAGAAGCAGATTGAACACAAACACGGTATACAGCGATCCACGCTCCACAAGCAGAGCAGCCACCAGAGGGGATACGATGGAACCGATCTCTGCCACAGAGACAATTTTTCCTATGACGGAGCTCCTACCCTCGTCCGGGATATGATCCCCGATATGAGCAAAGAACGAATCCATGTAACATGCACCGCCTACGCCACCGATCAGCATGCCCACGTAAACCAGCACATACGAAGATGTGCTCAGAAAAACGACCACTTCGATGCCAATCATCAGCATGCCGAACATGCAGAGCAGCAGACGGTCACCCATACGATCAGATAGGTAACCTGCCACCGGAGCAGCCGCCAGTGTAGAGATACCAACGACGGTAAAGGCAAGACTGGTCGCAAATGGGTCCCAGTGCATGATATGAGCCGCATACAAGGAAAAATAAGTCAGAAACACGGCATAAGCACTCATCTCTAGGAAATGAACCGTACCGTAGCCAATCAGTTGCTGCCGCCGGGTAAGTCCGGTGGACGGTTCAGGAGTGATTGGGCTAGGAGTAGCGTTTACTGGAGAAACTGTATAATCGGCAGGCGTTTGCGTTGGTTTGGCATCCGTTGGAGACTCGCTTAAGTCGTGACCGTCCGCCACATTCTCAGATACAGGATTGGGCTTTGCTGCTGTCTTCATCCCCATTGCCGCAACCACAGCCATCAGACAGCACACGGTAACGAGTAAAAAAGGCACCGACAAAGGCCAATGCAACGAGAGCCAACCGCTGATGACCGGACCCAGCACCATGCCCCCACCTTCACTGCTGCTAATATAACCGTTGTAGAGCCCCCGGTTGTCGACGTTCCCCTCATCCCCAATGATGGAACGTACGACGACCGTAAGTCCGGTAGAAGCGAGCCCTTGCAGCAGCCGCAGCAGACCAAATACTAGTGCGGCAGAAGATACAGCGAAACCGCCCATACAAACAGCGAGCAGCAGAAGCATGGCAATAAGTGCCCGCTTGCCCCCGATTTTTCGATAGAGTGCCGCAGCGGGCACCCCGCCAATCACTTTACCGACATAAAAGAGTGCAAAAATAACCCCCATCATCCAGCCGGACAAGCCGAATTCCTCAATAAACAAAGGGAACAGGGGCAGGATCATGAAACCGCCCATCTGACTCAGAAAACAAATGATCATCAGCAAAGGCAGGTTACGACGAATATCCACGAACAGGACTCCTTTCACATGACTTGATTCCGAAATCCTCATGAAATCGCTCTACATGGATGCGTAGATATCGACATATACCCGTAATGTATGCTGTATTTGTGAGAATAAGAAGAAATAACACATGGCGTTTACATCAAAACCATTGCGGATATAGCTGAATCATATATAATAGATGGGATTTGTAATGAAGCATGCATGAAAAGAAGTGTACAGGCTCAAGGTATACCTCAAGTTTAAAGGGGGCGAAATGAAGCATGTCAGAACAACAACCGATTATCCGGTTCGACCGGGTGACCCAGCAATACGATCAGGATGAAGCCGTATTGAAGGAGGTCAGCTTCGAGATTGAGCGGGGTAAATTTTATACGCTACTCGGCCCGTCAGGCTGCGGGAAAACAACGATATTGCGCCTGATCGCCGGCTTTGCGGAGCCGACACAGGGCAGTATTTATTTTAACGGTGCACTGATTAACCAAGTGCCGGCTCACCAGCGGCAGGTGAATACCGTATTTCAGGATTATGCGTTATTTCCACATTTGAACGTATTTGAGAACGTAGCTTTTGGTTTGCGGATCAAAAAAATGAAAACCGCTGAAATTCGCGGCAAAGTGCTGGAAGCACTCAAGTTCGTCAATCTCTCTGGCTATGAAAACCGTGAAATTGGCGAGATGTCCGGTGGACAACGGCAGCGCGTCGCCATTGCGCGGGCGATTGTGAATGAACCCGAGATTTTGCTGCTGGACGAGCCGCTCTCAGCGCTCGATCTGAAGCTGCGGACCGAAATGCAGTATGAACTGCGTGAGCTGCAACAGCGATTGGGCATTACGTTTATTTTTGTCACACATGATCAGGAAGAAGCCTTGGCGATGTCGGATGAGATCTTTGTCCTGAACGGCGGCGTCATTCAACAGAGCGGCACACCGAATGATATCTATGATGAGCCGATTAACCGTTTTGTGGCGGACTTTATTGGTGAATCGAACATTGTATCCGGCAAAATGAAGCAGGACTTTGTGGTGGAATTCGCTGGCGCAGAGTACGAGTGTGTCGATCAGGGTTTGCAGCGGGACGAGCCTGTGGAGATTGTAATTCGTCCAGAGGATATGGAGATTACAACCGAGGAACAGGGCAAGATGCAGGTCAACGTGGACTCTCAGCTGTTCCGTGGGGTTCATTACGAGATATCCACATACGATGATGCGGGTAATGAGTGGCTGGTGCATTCCACGAAGAAAGCCGTCGTAGGCGCTCGTATTGGATTGTATTTTGACCCGGAAGCCATCCACGTCATGCGCTTTAATGAGACGGAAGAAGAGTTCGATAAACGTCTGGAAGCCTACCAAGAGGCCGTTCATGCAGACTAAGGCGAGTACACGCAATGCGTATCTGATTCCATATGTATTATGGATGGTGTTGTTTGTAGTTGCTCCGGTTCTGCTGGTGGTGTATTACTCGTTCTTCGATGTGGAAGGTAATTTCACGCTGGGTAACTACGCTCGGTTCTTTACACCTGTGTACATGCAGATGACCCTGAGCTCGTTCTGGTATGCATTTCTGATCACGGTGTTCTCGCTGTTGGTCTCGTATCCGACGGCGTATTTACTGACTCGTACGAAGCACAAGCAGCTGTGGCTGCTGCTTATAATTTTGCCAAGCTGGATCAATCTGTTGTTAAAAGCGTACGCCTTTATCGGCCTGTTCGGCACGTATGGCTTGACCAATTCCCTGCTGGAAGTGGTGGGTATTGGCACGCAACAGATTTTGTTCACCGATTTCAGTTTTATCTTTGTCTCGGTGTACATCTTCATTCCATTCATGATCTTGCCGATCTTCAACGCGTTGGAAGAGATGAATCCTTCACTGATCTATGCGGCCCGGGATCTTGGGGCATCGTCATGGCTGACGTTCCGCCGGGTTATCTTCCCGTTGACGCTCAGCGGAGTGAAATCCGGCTGTCAGGCCGTATTTATTCCGGCGCTATCCTTGTTCATGATTACCCGCCTTATTGCGGGGAACCGGGTAATTACGCTGGGAACAGCGATTGAGCAGCATTTTCTCGTCACCCAGGACTGGGGGATGGGTTCGACGATTGCCGTCTTTTTGATTATTGCGATGGCGATCATTATGTTCCTGACTGGATCAGGCAAGAAGGAGGTGCGTAATGGGAAGAAACGGAAAGCTGTCTAACGTCTATCTGGCCGTTGTATTCGCCATACTGTACGCACCGATCGCGTATCTGATCTTCTATTCCTTCAACAGTGGCGGGCATATGCGCGGCTTCGAAGGATTTACATTGGAATGGTACAGGGAAGTATTTGCCGATACCCGGCTGCTGATCATTGTACTCAATACGTTCATTATTGCGCTCCTGTCCTCTGCGATCTCGACGATGCTCGGTGTGGCAGGGGCACTGGCGATCTACCATGTGCGGCGCAAACGGACCAAGAATACGTTGCTGTCACTCAATAACGTGCTGATCGTTAGTCCGGATGTCATCATTGGTGCATCCTTTCTGATTCTGTTCACCATGATTGGCATCAAGCTTGGATTCACCTCGGTACTGTTGTCTCATATCGCATTCAGCGTGCCGATTGTTGTAATTATGGTACTGCCAAAGCTTCAGGAGATGAGTCCGACCTTGATGGATGCGGCGCGCGATCTGGGTGCTGGATCATGGCAGATCCTAACTCGTGTCGTGCTTCCATACGTTAAACCGGGTATTTTTGCCGGATTCTTCATGGCATTGACTTACTCGCTGGATGACTTTGCGGTAACATTCTTTGTCACGGGTAACGGATACTCCACACTCTCTGTGGAGATTTATTCAAGAGCAAGGCAGGGTGTGTCATTGTCCATCAATGCGCTGTCCACGCTGCTGTTCCTGCTGACGGTGCTGCTGGTGGTTGGGTATTACTTCATTAACCGCCGTGCCGCGCGTACGCCTGCGGGAAGGGGGCTGCGTCCATGAAGCAACTGGTTCGGACATTTGCGATTGTATTTGTGGCTGCCTTTGCCTTGATGATTCTCGCTTCGTATCTGAACAAGAGTCAGGGGTATTCCGGCGGCAACACGCTGACGATTTACAACTGGGGCGATTATATCGACCCCGATTTGCTGAAGGAATTTGAACAAGAGACCGGCATCAAGGTGATCTATCAGACGTTTGATTCGAACGAAGCGATGTTAACCAAGATTGAGCAGGGCGGAACGACGTTTGATGTGGCGATTCCTTCTGAGTATGCGATTAGCAAAATGAAAGAGGAAAACCTGCTCATTCCGCTGGATCACAGCAAGTTGCCCAATCTGAGCAACATCGACTCCCGGTTCATGGACCTATCCTTTGATGAGGGCAACAAGTACTCCATCCCTTACTTCTGGGGAACGGTGGGTATTGTGTACAATCCTGAACTGGTCGATGGGTTAACGTTTGAGAGCTGGAATGATCTGTGGGACCCACGTTTGAAAAATCAAATCTTGCTGCTCGACGGTGCCCGTGAAGTCATGGGCATGGGGCTGAACAGCCTCGGGTATTCGTTGAACGATACGAACGAAGATCATCTGCAGGAAGCTTTGAAGAAACTGTCCACCCTCACGCCTAACGTCAGAGCGATTGTCGGAGACGAGATCAAAATGCTGCTGGCAAACGAGGAAGCGGCGGTAGGACTCGTATGGTCCGGTGATGCGTCAGAAATTATGGATGAGAACGACAAGCTGGATTACGTGGTTCCGGAGGAAGGTTCGAACCTTTGGTTCGATAACATGGTCATTCCGAAGACCGCGAGTAATATTGAAGGTGCTCATCAGTTTATCAACTTCATGCTGGACCCTGATCATGCGGCTCGTAATACTGAATATGTAGGGTACTCTACACCGAACGCCGAGGCATTGAAGCTGCTGCCAGAGGATATTTCGGAGGATGAACGATTCTATCCAGATGAGACACTGACGGGTAAGCTGGAAGTGTACAATAATCTGGGCAAAAAAATGCTCTCGCATTATAACGATTTGTTTCTCGAATTTAAAATGCATAGCAAATAAAGGTGTGCGGCAAGGAAGGTATTTGTCAAAATGCCAGCTACATGGCTGTATTTTGAAATGATAGTCTGCCAACAATCACCTGCAAAGAGTCCCGGAAGTGAATATGCTCTCGGCTCAAAACCTAACGAATCTACCACACCTTATTGGGCTGATTTGCGAGGGTTACGAATGCTAACGAAACTCAGCGAAGCTATTTTTCATAAAACAGGTGTCAAACGGCAATAAACTGCTATTTACAAAGAATAGCGTCTCTCTGATTCGTTAAAACTCAAATGGGAGTAAATAATCACCAATAGCGTGTGTAAAGATCGTTAGAATAAATAGGGGTGCAGCTCGTCATTTCAATTGAATGACGAGCTGCACCCCTATATTTTTACCCTGCTTCAAAGCAAAAGCATATGTCAAATTTTTTTTCGTGTACACGTTAACGGAGGGGACAGAACAAACGAAGGAAGCGAAGCGTGCGCCTTTATCTCCGGATTTTTCCCTTTATTAAAGGGGAATCAAGAAAATCTGGAGATAACAGCGATCAAAAGTTGTTCTGTCATCGGAGTGGTCAAGTGGAAACAATCAGAAGTTTACATGCGCTTTTTGCGACCCACAATGATCCATGCCCCGCCCATAATCAGCACAATCGCCACGAATGGCTGGATAAAGGACAGACTGTTCAGCATCGTGCCAATCGACATGACGGCGAAGAATAACAGTGAGATAACCGTCAGAATGTTGATCGGAATCAGTAACCATTTGTTACGGCCACCGAACCAATACAATTCAAACAGACCTACCGCTACCGCAAGAATGAAGCCAGGCCACATCGTGCTCCAGTTACCAAAGAGCATGGCGATCTGGCTGACAACACCTACCGTAAGTAAGATGCCACCTGGAACTAGCAATCCGATCCCTCGTCCAATCATGGAGAAGTAGAGCCAATGGAAGAATAGCCCCAGTGGAATCACAAATAGGGTGGGCCAGAACGTGGCAAAGATTGTACCTGGACCGAGTGAACCTCCCTGGTTCAAAATCAGGTACACGCCGAGCAAAATAAGCACAGGCGCAAGGATGGTGCGTTTAGCCATGATATCTCTCCTTTTCAATACAAGATCAATTCCCGAACGGTCATGGAGTATGTTTTCTCGTTATTCACAGCATACCATGAACCGCAAAAGGGTATCCTCGGTCTTTGGAGTTAAACTTCACCTAGACTAAAGTCTAGGTTCAAAACATGTAATCACTAATCCCCTTAGGAGGATTGGATTCGGGATTATTCAACTACGGGGCTGCATGGGCTGTTTGAGACTGGAACGGTATTGCCCGGGAGTCTGTCCCGTCCACTTTTTGAAGGCATTCTGAAACGCGCTTTGCTCCGAAAAATGTAAGGCATACGCAATATCCCCCACGGAATAGGTTCCCTTCTGCAAATATCGCAATGCCATTTCCTTGCGTACCTGAACGGATATCTCATGATACGTTGTATCTTCTTCACGCAATCGGCTCTGAAGTGTGCGAATGCTCACGCCCAGATACTCTGCGGTGTGTTGTAATGTGGGAAAGAAGGTTGGTAGGCTCTCCATCATCCATCGACTTACTTTGCCAGAGAAGGATTGAGATGAATGAAGCTCATCTTTGCTTTCCTGAGCCATGGTTTCAAAGACCTTCAGCATTCTTGCATCCGAATATAATACGGGCTGATCCAGAATGTCTTTGTGCATTCGCAGGAGTGTACGGGTAGCCCCGAATCGAGGCTCTATTCCGAACATGCCAACATAAGGAGATAGATCGCCTGAAGCATCGGGGGCTTGATGACTAAACTGAACCTCTTTTAACTCCACCCGGCGATTCGCCAGTTTGCTGATCAAATACATCATCGAGACAGCCATATCTTCCACACAATGACGGGACATCTGCTTCTCCGAATTTTGCAAAGACAATTGAAGGATCAAATCCGTTCCGGCTACTTTCCAATCCAGATTAAATCCACTATATAGAATGATGTTATATCGTTGATAAGCAGCGAGTGCATCTCCAATCGTCTTGGAATGCATCATGACGTAACCAGGAAGGCCAAGGTCCGCAAAGTCCAGCAGTTGTCCCTGGTTC
Organism: Paenibacillus sp. RU5M; assembly: GCF_900221055.1. Classification (NCBI taxonomy): domain Bacteria; kingdom Bacillati; phylum Bacillota; class Bacilli; order Caryophanales; family Paenibacillaceae; genus Paenibacillus; species Paenibacillus sp. RU5M. The sequence continues at coordinate 237,169 of NZ_OBQM01000004.1, forward strand.
AATCCAAAATACAGATCATCCGAGTATCTCGCAGCATACTGCATAATCCGTTCCAACTCTTCAACTGGAATACGTGCTTCCGGATTCTGCATAATAGCAGGATCTAAGCTGACGTACTCGAAAAACGCTTCGGATTCGTACCCTTTGTTCACCAGCGTCTTCATAATCGGATACAACATGGAAATGGACACACCGTGATTATGGTTGTTCATGCTACCCCCTTTTGCGCGAATCAGCAATGTTTTGGCGCCGTTGATCATTTGTTTATGTATGCGTTCATTCTATGCTTGTGATATGCCTGCTTCTTCGGCCTTCATGAACTTTATTATACAGGAGGAACAGATGTATGAAGTCAAATATTTTGGTAATTAATGGTCATCCCGATCCGCAAAGTTACTGCAAAGCACTGTCAGAAGCCTATATAAAAGGAGCTCGACAATCGGGCAGTTCTGTGGAACTGATCGACCTGAGCCATATTCAGTTTAATCTCAATCTTCAGTACGGGTACCGTCAGCGGACGGAATTGGAGCCTGATTTGGTGAGAGCTCAGGAATTGATCCGATGGGCGGACCATCTGGTGTTTGTATATCCGACGTGGTGGGGAGTGATGCCTGCTATTTTGAAAGGGTTTATTGATCGGGTGTTTTTGCCTGGATTCGCGATGAAAGATCGGGAGGACTCACCCCTATGGGACAAATTGCTGAAAGGAAGGTCTGCCCACATCATTGTGACCATGGATACACCACGCTGGTACAATCGATTGATTTACAGACATGCAGGGCACCGGGTCATGAAATCCAATATTCTCAAATTCTGCGGGGTCTCCCCGGTACGTGTAACCGAGATTAGTCCAATCAAAGGCTCCACTGAGGCGTTCCGTCTGAAATGGCTGGATAAATTGATGAAGATGGGCATGAAGCAAGGTGGCAGAAGTAAACCCCATGCTGGTCACTCAGCGAATTCTAACCAACAAGTTTAGCCCAACTTTAGCAGCCATGGAGTTATATTAGCTATGTCACGTTGTTTGCTATGTAAAGAAGCCCACTCCGCGAAGAGTAGGCTTCTTTTATCTTTTATAAAAGGGAGCAGGCCCTTATTTCACCACATCAGAATGCTTCTTGCCCCAGCTGTTCACACCATCATCTTCGATAATAGAGATGGCCGCATCGGCGATGTCTGGATCTGTCATTAACTTCTCTTGGATACGGAACTTGATATCATCTGCATCGGCAAGGCTCAATCCTTTGGTCAGTTCGATCAGACCCTCAACGTGGTAATAACGACCTTCCTGAATAATGCGCATCATCTGGATATCTGCAACATGAGAGTCTGCCAGAATGGTCTGGGATACTTTATCCTCAACATCCTGTGGAGCCGCTACACCAATCAGTCCGATCATATTGTCATAACCTACACGGAAAGCGACAGCGATCATCAGGCATCCAATAATGGTTGTCACGACTCCATCGAGCAATGCAAAATTGGTCAGTGCAATGACAACGACAGAGATCAGTGCGAGTGTCGCACCGAGTACCGCTACAATATCTTCGTAAAATACAAGGCGTGTTGGCGGCGCGGCACGTCCTACATTTTTGATTGCAGCAGGGAACAGGGCGAGGCCTGACGCTTTGGGCGCACGTGCTTCGTGTAGAATTTCTTTCATTGCTTTAATCAAAATGGCTCCATCGATCACAATGTTAAGCACCAGCACGCCGATGTTAATCCAGATACCGCCGGAATGAGCAGCTGGATGCAGTAACAGATGAATGCCTTCATGGATCGTTTCATACGCCATAATGGTAACAACGATAACGGCAATCATACAGAAAATGTTGATGACTCGCCCGAATCCGGTCGGAAAGCGGCGTGTAGGTTTTTTCTCGGACAACACACTTCCTACAAAGACAAACCCTTGGTTGATGGCATCGGCTAGAGAGTGCATCGCCGAGGCGAACATGGCGCCACTGCCACTGAATAGAAAGGCTCCTCCTTTGCACAGTGCAAGTACAGCATTTCCTGCCATAGCTACGGCCGAGGATGTGTTCCCCTTTTTGACGAGAGACATTAAGCTCTCAGACTTTGGTTGTTCAGCCACTTCGAATGTTCCTCCCAGAAAGATGTGATAGGTGTAGAATGAGTATTCCTTAATTACAGCTTGGTCATTTCCACTAAATGTTATTATAGCTTGCTTTACAACTCCCAGCATTATGCAAAAAAGGTCATATCACTAAAAACACCCGTGCGAGTTCGCACGAGTGTCTGGTTATTTTTAGATAAGGTGTTATATAAATCGATCAATCAAATCTCCAGCAGGACAGGCTCAGGTTGCCATACTGATAGGCTTTGAACAGGAGTGATGCCTGCTTGTTCTGATCTCCCGCACCCATGGCGAGCAGCAATGGTACAAAATGCTCTGGCGTAGGCACGGCTGCTTGGGCTGATGGTGCTAGCTTGTCATAGGCGAATAGGGACGCTGTATCCCAGCTCACAAGTTTGTCTTGCAGCCAGTTGTCAAACGCCATGGCCCAAGGTTCAACGCCTGCGCTTTCCCAGTTTAACTGACGCAGGTTGTGTACCGTCCCACCACTGCCAATGACGAGAACGTCCTGCTCACGCAATGTGGCGAGTGCCTGCCCAACCTGATACTGCTGTTCATTGGACAGATAACGGTTCACGGATAAAGCAACGACCGGAATGTCCGCATTTGGATAGAGCAGGCGAAGCACAACCCAAGCACCGTGATCCAGACCACGAACAGAGTCGCTTTCCACCGGAATACCAGCATCCCCGAACAGGCGCTGAATCTCCGCTGTTGTCTCTTCATGTCCTTGTGCAGGGTATTTGATCTGATACAGCTCGGGCTGGAAGCCGCCAAAATCATAGATGGTCTCGTAGCTGGCTACTGAAGAAACCAATTGAGTTGTAGATTCCCAGTGAGCAGAGAACAATACGATCGCTTTGGGTTTCGGCAGTTCTTGTCCAAGTTTTTGCAGAAACTCAGTGTATGCATTTTCCTCCAGTGCGAGTGATGGTGCACCGTGAGCAATAAACAGGGATGGCATCATTATGAATTCAGTCCTTTCGGGTCTTCAGCAGTCAGCTTGGCGGCATCCGTCCGAAGCCATTGTTGAAATTGTTGATATAAGTCAGGGGTGACTTGGTGTCCACCGTGATATGGAACATACGTAACGTTATTGGTCTGTTCCCGGAAGAAGCTGGCGTTATCTTCGCCAAGTTGCAGCGGGAAGAGATGATCCTGATCGCCATGCGATATAAATACAGATAACTCCGAGTTGGGCTGTATCTTGTATTCGTCTTTCACAAATTGCGGAATGTAACCACTCATAGCTACAATTCCCTTGATTGCATCTCCCATGATCAGCGAGAGCGTCATCGCCATAATGGCTCCTTGACTGAATCCGGCGATATAACGCCGTGCCGGGTCAATGGCATATTTGGCAGACAAGTCAACCATTAGCTGTTGCAGTCCCTGAACAGAGGCGTCGAACAACTCACGGACGGGATTGCCAATGCTTTTAATTTGAAAATAGGCGTAGCCGCTACCCTGAACAATGGGCCCACGTACGGCGACGATAATAAAATCGGACTGAAGAGGCTCCATTAAGTGAAGCATATCCTGTTCATCCGAACCCATTCCATGCAGGGCAAAGATAACGGGATATTGTTGTTCTGTATTGTAATCGGAAGGAAGCCGAACCTCGTAAGTCAATGAATAATTCAATGCAACCACCACCTGATAAGAAATGAGTAATCAAATAAAGTTCACTAATATGAAATTAATATTCTTATTGATGAACAAAATTTATCATGATTCCATTGTAGGGTCAATATTTTTTTTGTATTATGAAAATATGTTCCGTATAAGAAATCTATAATGCTCAATAACGATGGTTGGGTATCGGATATACAGATCAAAGGGGGAGGATTGCAACATGGATATTGGTCTAGCCATTCGTACGATCCGCAAACAAAAACAGATCACCATCATGCAAATGTGCGAGGGTACGGGGCTATCCAAGGGGTTTATCAGCAACGTGGAAAATAATAAAACATCACCGTCCATCGCGACGCTTGAAAGTATCGCGGATTATCTGGAAGTGCCACTGCCATACTTGCTGCTGTCACCGGAGCAGCGGATGAACGTGGTGCGCAAGGATGAGCGCAAAGAGACGACTGCCGGAAGTGGGCAGATCAAAGTACAGCATCTAACGGCAAAGGGTGCAATGCGCATGTCCATTGTAGAGCTGCCAGCAGGTGCATCGACTGGGGTTAATAAGCACGCCGGAGAAGAGAGTCATCTGGTTCTGCAAGGCCGAATTCGCGCAGAGCAGTGTGAGGACGTAGAGATTCTGGAAGCGGGGGATTCATTCAGCTGGAATGCCATCGTTCCCCACGAAGTAACCAATATTGGGGAGGAACCCGCGGTAGTACTGATCGCCGTGTCCAAGGAATTGGATTTGGACCATTTGTGGAACGCATAAGCAGAGAATCGCGGAATGGAGAATGAGAGAAGTAACGCTGCATTAATCATAAGGGTAGAGATTCAGCGTGATGAATCGTATTCGGACACGATGGCGGCTGCTGAATATGTAAAAGGCCGCCCAGAGGTTTCTCGGGCGGCCGGATGGCGACGGAGTGCATCATTAGAAATGGTTGCTTCCGTCATTCATTGTTCTTTATAAATGGTCTGACTACTCCTGCTTACTGTGGATTAGTTGTCCAGATGCCTGCGGCTTTAACAAATACACGGTCCGACAGTTTGAGCGTCGCCAAAGCCAGTTCAGCTACGTCTTCCGCTTGCATCATGCGGTCTTCGTCTCCAATTTTGAGTCCGGCATTGGTTGCCAGCTCCGTGTTCACTGTACTTGGTGTTAACGCAGTAACCCGAATATTGGATTTGCGCACTTCCTGCATCAGGGATTCGGTCATGCCGAGCAATGCGAATTTGGAAGCACAGTAAGCTGAGCCTGTAGCAAATCCACGCTCGCCTGCGGTGGAGGCGATGTTGATAATGCTGCCGCTGCTTTCCTTAATCATGCTTGGCAGTACAGCACGAGTTACATAGTATGTACCCATGACATTAACATGCAGGATACGTTCCCACTCTTCCGGGTCCATATCCAGCAGTGTGCCGAAGCTTGCAATGCCTGCATTGTTGATCAGAATATCGACTGCGCCAAGCTCCATCTCAATCGCAGCTACGGCTGCTTCAGCCTGAGTGCGATCGGAAATATCCGCAATAGCACTGGTTACTTTTACACCATATTCCTGGCTCAGCGATTGCTGGAGAGCCTCCAGATCGGAGGCCGTCCGAGCGATCAGGCCGAGATGTACACCTTCCTTGGCAAGTGCTTCAGCAATGGCACGGCCAATACCTTTACCGGCGCCAGTGATGACAGCCGTTTTATTTTTAAGTTCCATGTGGGTAACTCCTCCTTAGAATTGGACTAGCATTTAATTATACTATATTACCCACAGTTCGAATATTTGCTTCATCATGATTGTTTGATTTTGATGCTGCCTGAGGTAGTGCGAGCTTTGATGACCTTACGGCTTACCATGGGGGAATCAGGTATATTTACATCACCGGAAATGGCCTGTGCGTCGTAAATGCCGTCAAAATCGGGTGCTGCCTGTATGGAAATATCTCCTGACTGTCCCGATACATCAATCGAACCGGAAACTTCTTGCTCGATCTTCACACTGCCAGAAGTGAACTTAACATTTGCTGCACCGTTCAATTGCGTAATTTTGGTATCTCCCGACTGTACACTTCGGGTCACATCGCCATCAATGCCATTCAGCGTGAAACTTCCGGACGTTTGTTTGACTTGCATATCCCCCGCAATTGCCGCAGCTTTAATGTCTCCTGAAGTTAGATCGAGTTGAATGGTTGGTACGGTAATGTCCTGAAGGTGAATGCTTCCAGACGTATTGTTAAGGTCCAAGGTATTGGCATGCAGGCCCTTCAGATCCAGATCACTGGAAGAAGAGACGATGTTAACTTCATCCAGCTGATGTCCTTCAGGTAGCGCAACCGTGATCGTTTGCTGCTGATTATTCCAATAAAGGGTGAAAAATTGCAAACGCAAACGCTCTTCCTGGTTTAACGTAAAGGTTCCATCCGTGATCGAAGCCTGTTTAAAAGCTTCAATGGTGGCCGGGTCCCACTTTCCGTCGACTTCAATGTAGCCATTGGAATCCGGACTGACAACGAATTCAATATCTGCGCTTAAGTTGGCATTCATCATGATATTGTGCAGCTCATCATTTTTGAATTCCCAACGTTTGGAGTAGGGTTCTCTCTCGTCTCCGAACTGAACTCCGTATATGGAGGTTCCGAGCAAACCGATGCCGATACATAGTATCGCTAAAGCGATCCATTTTTTGGTGCTCATGATTAGACATCTCCCTTCATCGTCTTTTGATTCCATCTTATATACTGAAGAGTGATCAACTTAAAGGCTGTAAACACCCTTTTTGTCGCAATGGCGAATAGAATGCCTATACCGAATACTCCAATCGAAACAAATAATTCAGAATACTCGAAATGGCCGAGATATAAGAAATCTACAGCAGCAGCAACCGGGGCTACGACCAGCAGCGACAAACTGGCAATCGTGAGCCATACCGACCACAGAGTCAGTCCTAGTGGAATCGCCAGTATAATGTTCAGGAAAAAAAGTCCGATTGCCGTGAAGAAGTTGCGTGCAGCTCGATTTCCCTTCTTTTGCTGTGAACGCATTTCTTCGAATGTCCGTGCGTAGAACGGATCAGATCCTGGCGTTTGTGCATCATACCGGTCACCGAGCGCTTCTTTGGCAATCTCGATCGGATGCCCCAGTTCCCGTGCAATCTCTTCTTCCGGTCTTCCTTCTCTTAATCCCATCTCAAAATGCTGTTCATAATCAGCGAGCAATTCTGCCCGTTCCAGCGGGTCCATCGGTCTTAAATGAATCTCCATTGCCTGCATGAATTGTTGTCTATTCATTGGGGGTACCTTCCTCTATAAGATTTGCGACATTGCGCACAAAACCATTCCATTCATTCGTCAGAGTCTTCATATAGTCACGGCCGGTATCAGACAGTTTGTAATACTTACGTGGTGGTCCTTCACTGGATTCCTGCAGGTAAGTCGTACAATAGCCGTCATTGACCAATCTTCGCAAAAGGGGATACAGCGCACCTTCCGCCACTTCAATATGCTGGGATACAGCCTGAGCCAGTTCATAGCCGTAACGATCCTGGCGGTTGATTAACACGAGGACGCATAGTTCCAGCACCCCTTTTTTGAATTGAATATTAACATTCACTTGGGTTCCTCCTTGTTGCTCTATCCAATCACTAGTGTGTATTGTTCAGTAGTCGTAAATTCATCATAGCATCCGGTACTGTTTAATGCAAGGTAGTGATTTTAAAATAGTTCCGTATCACGATGTCCCGCTAAGTTGGATTAACTTCGTATTCTCGCTAATTTATCTATAGATCAGCATACGCAAAACCCGAATCGGTTACTTCCGTCTGAAGGCGGATTCCGATCCGGGTCTATGGGATGAAGATATACGCTGATGGGGGTATCAGCTTGGTTTATTCTTGTGCTTCTAGCATCTTAAGGTCTTTAACGGCAGGTCCTTCAATGACTTTGCCCGCGTAATCGTAACGTGATCCGTGGCATGGGCAATCCCATGAACGTTCCCCGGCATTCCATTCCACTTCACAACCCAAATGGGTGCAGGTGGTATCTACAAGAAAGAGTTTGCCAGTCGGGTCCTTGTAGGCGCCAGCACGTTTGCCGTCATGGCGAACAACAGCCCCTTCATCGTTGCCGAGTTCTCCCGTGTTTTTGTGAATAATGCCGACTTTGCCAGAGATCAGTTCCGCGGCTACATTGACATTCTCTACAAGGAAGTTTTTCACACCAGGGTCTACCTTGAATCTTGCAGGATCGAATACTGCTGCGTAAGAGTTATCTCGTCCAGTAATCCGGTCTGTAAGGATATGTCCAGCCATCGTTCCTGTGGTCATGCCCCATTTGGCAAAGCCGGTAGCCACATAGACACGTTCATGTCGTCCAGTAATTGGCCCAATGTAAGGGACCTTATCGATGGAGATCAGATCCTGAGCTGACCAGCGGAAAGGGATGTTGCGAATGCCAAATGTATCGGCTGCATAACGCTCCAAATTTTCATAATGACCGACAGTGCATATGCCCTGTCCGGTTTTGTGATTTTCTCCTCCAAAGAGGATGTGTTCCTTCCCTTTATGAATGACGGTACGCAGGGAACGATAGGGTTCATCGTCAGAGATATACATGCCACCTGTGAAAGGTTTCTGAGGTTCAACAACAACAGCATAGGAACGCTCGGCGTGCAGCCGTGAAAAATAAAATCCGGGGTCATAGACCGGGAAATGGGAGGCAACAACGACATGTTCGGCCGTTACGGATGGACCATTCTCATATGTCCGCACATGTAGCGAGGCATCTTCCTCCACATCGGTTACCGTTGTATGTTCGTAGATGCGGACACCTTGCTTGACTGCGGATTCCAGCAGGTAATGTAAATAACTAAGCGGGTCAAAGCGAGCTTGTCCCGGCATCTTAATACCTGCTCTGGCCGGAACAGGGATGGGAAGGGGATCAACCCATTGACCAGGAATATTCAGCTTGCCATAGGCAGTCAGCTCAATCTCCAGCTTCTTGAGATTCTCCTCGGATTGAATGTAGACATAGGCTTCTTCCTCTGCCCACTGGCAATCAATCTGTTTCTCTTTTACCAGATCGCGCATCCACTTGGCGGCTGTTGCATTGCCTTCATAATACATGCGGGCCTGTTCTTCTCCAAAATGATGAAGCAATTCATCAAATATCACGCCATGCTGTGCCGATACCTTGGCCGTTGTATGGCCTGTTGTGCCATCCAGTACTTTTCCAGCTTCAAGCACGACCACGCTCATTCCCGTCTGGGCCAGCAAATAAGCTGTTGTGATACCTGCAATTCCTGCACCAATAATGGCTACATCGGCTGTTGTATCTTCTGTCAGTTTCGGATATTCATTGAATGTGTTTGTCGCTCTCCACAGGGATTCCGGTATGGAAGGCAAACCTGTCGGGGGCTGTTGATGCTCACTCACTTGATTTTCCTCCTTCAATATTCTTCTTCATTAAGGACTATGCTTAGCTCAATAAGTACGTCATATCTATACTCCTATCCATGATTACCATACTGTGCCAGAATAAAACGATTGTCCGCATACTTTCCTGAGGAAAGTTCACATTTTCCTGTGAAGCCCCCCTGTTTTTTTTGCTAAACATGCTATATGATAGATTTGCCGAAACCGTTTTAGTAAATGAAATGAAGAGTTAACGACGGCTCGTAAAGTGCTTGTTCTAAAAGGTTAAATCTTCGAATCGTGAGCTCGGATACGTCAAGAATACATCGTATTAATTTATCAATTATGTATCCGCTATCATTCTAAATAAATCAATGAATTCCCAAAGGAGATTCCATATTATGACCAACCAAACGAAATATCCGTTTCAGGATACAACGATCGAACTGGATACACGTGTAAAGGACCTCGTGTCCCGTCTGTCGGAAGATGAGAAAATCGAATCGATGCTGCAATACCAACCCGCAGTTGAACGACTGGGTATCGCAGCATATAAACACGGTACAGAAGCAGCCCATGGTCTGGCCTGGCTTGGCGAAGCGACTTCCTTCCCGCAGCCAGTAGGGCTGGCGTGTACCTGGGATGCGGACCTGATGAAAGAGATCGGCTCCGTGATCGGAGACGAGGCACGTGTATTTTATAAACGCAATCCAGCAGTAAACGGTCTGACTCTGTGGGCACCTACGGTTGATATGGAGCGTGATCCACGTTGGGGGCGGAACGAAGAAGCTTATGGTGAAGACCCGGAACTGACTGCTGAACTGACAACGGCGCTGGTTAAGGGAATCCAGGGCGACCATCCGAAGTATTACAAGGCGGTTGCTACGTTGAAGCATTTCCTTGCAAACAATAATGAAGTGGATCGTGGCAGTGGTTCATCAAGTATTGATCCGCGCAACATGCGTGAATATTATCTGAAAGCGTTCGAGAAACCGTTCAAAGAGGGCGGCGCACAATCAATGATGACCGCGTACAACTCTATTAATGGTACACCGGCATTGCTGCATCCGTTTGTAAACGAGATTGTGAAGGGCGAATGGGGCATGGATGGCTTCATCGTGAGTGATGCAGGGGATGTCATGGGGATCAAGAACGATCATAAATACTATGATTCTCACACACCAGGAACAGTGGAGTCCGTCAAAGCCGGAATTGACAGTATTACCGATGATGCGGATCTGTCGAAGCAGGCGCTGCGTGAAGGGCTGGAGCAAGGTACACTCACAATGGAAGACATCGATCTGGCGTTGTTCAATACGTTCCGTGTGCGTTTCCGTCTAGGTGAATTTGATCCGGCTGAGGGCAATCCATATGCTTCGATTGGTGAAGAAGCGATGATGACGGAGAAGGCGAAGGCCCTTTCACTGAGAGCAGCGAGAGAACAAGTTGTATTGCTTAAAAATGATCAAGGCACGCTTCCACTGGATAAAACAAAATCCGGCAAAGTGGCTGTGATTGGTCAACTGGGTGGAACAGTCTATCGCGACTGGTATGCAGGCACCATGCCATATAGCGTATCCCCGCTTGAAGCGATCAGCGGCAAAATAGGCGGCGACAAGGTTGCATTCAAGGATGGCAATGACCGCATTACATTGACTTCAGTGGCAAGCGGTAAGGCTGTCGGATTGGCTGAGGATGAGAAATCATCCATCATTGCTTCGGGAAATGCGGAGACATTTACACTAAGTGACTGGGGCTTTGGCAGTTACACGCTGAAGGCAGACAGTAATGGGAAATACCTGACGACGGATGAAGAAACGGTTACGGCATCGGCGGATGAAGTATATGGCTGGTTTGTGAAGGAAGTATTCCATCTATTGCCACAACAGGACGGAAGCGTGGGGCTGAAGACTTGGAACGGTAAAACAGTAACGGCATCCAATGGTGGAAACGATGCGTTTGCGGTATCTGAAGAGTTGAAATCTTTCGGTGCTACGGAAACATTCAAAAAGGATATTGTGGTGAATGGGTTGGAGGAAGCGGTAGCGGCCGCGAAGGAAGCGGAGACAGCGATTGTATTTGTCGGCAACAATCCACTTGTGAATGGTAAAGAAGAGATCGACCGCCCAAGTCTGGACCTGGCTGAATCCCAGCAGCTGTTGGTTGAAGCCGTTTATGCAGCGAATCCAAATACCGTTGTAGTTATCGTGGGAAGTTACCCGTTCACGTCCAACTGGGTGCAGGAGAACATTCCGGCTGTATTGTATACATCCCATGCAGGACAAGAGTTGGGGAACGCTGTGGCTGACGTATTGTATGGCGATTATGCACCAGCAGGCCGCCTGAATATGACGTGGGTGCAATCGGCAGATCAGCTGACCGATATCAGAGACTACGATATCATTCAATCCGGGCGTACGTATCAGTATTTTGAAGGTGATGTACTGTATCCATTCGGACATGGATTAACGTATGCATCGTTTAAATACAGTAATTTGGAGCTGAACCCGGCCCAAGCTGGAGTGGAAGAGACCATTACTGTGCATGTGGATGTGACGAATACAGGAACGATCGCCAGTGATGAGGTTGTGCAGTTGTATGTGCGTGCCGGGCAGTCCCGTGTTAAACGTCCACTCAAAACGTTAAAAGGTTTCCGTCGTCTTCATATTGAAGCTGGGGCTACAGTGAAAGTCAGCTTCACACTGCCAGTTCAGGAACTGGCGATCTGGGATGTAACCCGTGATCGCTATGTGGTCGAAAGCGGTACCTACTCCATTATGGTGGGCAAATCTTCTGCTGATGTTCAGCTTGTTGCTGACCTGACGGTACAAGGGGAGACTATTCCTTCACGTAATCTGGGTGTGGCTACTCGCGCCGAGAATTACGATGCATACTTCGGTGTGGATCTGGATGAGAGTAAGGAAGGCGGAACTTCTGTCCGTGTGACTGGTGAACAAGGCTGGATTGCCTTCAAGGATGCAGATCTGGGCAGCAATGCAGCAGCGCTTGAAGCTCGTGTATCATCAGAGCAGGCAGGTGCAGTATTGGAAGTTCGGCTGGGTGCACCTGACGGTACACTGGCAGGACGCGTGGAACTGGCACAGGGTGCGGCACAGCAGTGGTCCACGGTTAAGGCAGACCTGAAAGGTGTATCAGGTCAACAGGATGTATACCTCGTGTTGTCCGCAGGAGTACGTGTCAGCCATTTCGAGATTCATTAAGTCGGATAGAATAACATTAGCAAGATGACCATGACCAAAATGGAATGATAGTAAATGAAAAATCCTCCGAAGAGATTCGGAGGATTTTGTTTGTGCATTTGGTTGAGTGGGTTAGGAGTTTCTTTTTCCTTTTTACTTTCCGTCAAATGTAATCAGTTTGTGCACAAATTGTTTCAATTGTTGGTTCGTTGCATTCAACTGCTCAATCGTGCTCATAAAATTGTTAACTAGTTCCGCTTGCTCCTGAGAACTCGCGGTAATCTCCCCAAGTTCATTCTCCATCCCCTGAATGGATTGGCGGACGGAGAGGAGGGACTCTTCAATACGCGTGGTCGCTTCCTTTGTATCTACGGACAGCTTGCGGATTTCCTTGGCGACAACGCCAAATCCTGCACCTGCTTCACCGACACGAGCAGCTTCGATGGCGGCATTCAGGCCGAGCAGATTCGTTTGCTCCGAGATTTCACGGATGAAGCTGGCGACCTGAGTCACGTTGCCTGATTTCTGTACAGCTTGTTTGGAGTTGTTGCGAATTTCTTCGGTGGTGGCGCTCAGCTCCTCCGAATGTGCAGCTACGTGCTGAACGCTGTCAATCAACTGGTTGGTCAGGTTTTCGGTAGCATTCATGAGCTGCTGCAGCTGATCCTGATCATCCATACTATAGAGCAGGTTGAATATAGCGATGACCTCGCCCTGTTCATTTTTGATCGGAAGGTAGGCGACATCAAACGGTACTCCAAATAACTCCTTCGGGTAATGATCAAATTGTTTGTCCGTACCGCCTTTCAGATCGGCAAAATCACGATTAGGCTCGAGCAGTGGATCACCTGCTTTGAACTCCAGTTGTTTTAACGACTCTCCTGCGGAAAAATACAGGAATTTCTCCCGGTCAATAATGGAAAGGGTTACATCTTGGCGAATCGTATCCCGAAAAAAGGGCATACATGCGATTAGTGATTGAATCATATCCATTGGAAAGGTCCATCTCCTCAATTTTCTGATCTGATAAACGATTGTTTTAAATTGTTATTTAATAACTGCCTATATCATATATCGTCATGCAATAAGGAATAAAATAGAGAGAAATGATAATATATGATCCTTTAGAAGAGTTAGCTGTAGTTTCAAATACTTTTAGCTTCTGCATGGTTGTTCCGGGTGTACCGGACGGTAACTGGCAGGACACGTTGAACTGGCGCAGGAGTACGTGTCAGCCATTTCGAGATTCGTTAAGTCGGATAAAAAAGACATTGCCAGATAAACAAATAGAATGATAGTAAATGAAAAAAGCCTCCGAAGGAATTCGGAGGCTTTTATTTGCATTCACAAGATTTGTTTAGATTGAGGAATCAGCGGTTACCCGTTCTCTTGCTGTACGAGCAGCGTCCACCATGATGCTCAATGCATCTACAACTTCAGCTTTACCACGTGTTTTCAGTCCGCAGTCAGGGTTTACCCAGAACAGATCTGCTGGCAGCACTTGAAGTGCACGCTCAATCATATTCAACATCTCGTCCTTGCCTGGAACACGCGGACTGTGGATATCGTATACACCGAGTCCGATGCCTTTGTCATACGTATTCTGCTCGAAGCTGCCTACCAGTTCCCCATGGCTACGGGATGTTTCGATCGAGATCACATCTGCATCCAGGTCGCTGATGGCTTCAATAATATCATCGAACTCGCAGTAGCACATATGGGTATGCACCTGCGTTGTTGGTTTTACGGTAGCAGTAGCTAAACGGAAGGATTCCACGGCCCATTGCAGGTACTCATCCCATTTGCTCCGTTTGAGCGGAAGTCCTTCACGCAGAGCTGGCTCATCGACCTGAATCATCTCAATGCCTGCTTGCTCCAGCGCTTCAACCTCGTCGCGAATGGCGCGAGCAATCTGGTAGGATACTTCACTGCGTGGAATATCCGAGCGGACAAAGGACCAGTTCAGGATCGTTACCGGACCTGTTAGCATGCCTTTCACCGGTTTGCTGGTCAGTGTCTGGGCATAGGCCGTTTCTTTCACCGTCATCGGTTCATTGAACAGTACATCTCCGTAGATTACAGGTGGCTTCACGCAGCGTGAGCCGTAAGATTGTACCCAGCCATTTTTGGTGAAGGCGAATCCGGTCAGCTTCTCACCGAAAAACTCGACCATATCGGTACGTTCGAACTCACCGTGTACCAGCACATCCAGACCAATTTCCTCCTGGATAGTAATCCATTCTTGGATCTGTTCACGTACATAGGCATCATATTGCTCCGCATTCCATTCCCCTTTACGGAAGAGTGCACGTGCTTTGCGCACGTCTGCCGTTTGCGGGAAGCTGCCAATGGTTGTTGTTGGCAGCAGCGGGAGCGACCATTTTTGCTGCTGCAATTCGCGTCGCTCCTGGAATGACGCGTTGCGGAGCAACTGCTCGTCAGCGTGCACCCCTGCAGGCGCACCACTCAGGCGTGTCCGTGATTCGGACTCACTCAGCAGGCGCACCGCTTCGGTGCTTGCCTGGGCGCGGCGGCTGGCTTCAGCCAAAGCCGCTGCTTGGTCCGCCTGCTTTGCACCGCCGGACAACAACGTGCCGAGCGTCGCTATTTCCTCCAGCTTCTCGTCGGCAAAGGCCAGGGAATTGCGCAGTACCGGATCAAGCGCGCTCTCCTGAGCGGCAGTAACCGGTACATGCAACAGGCTGCAGGAAGGCTGAATGATTAGCTTGCCTTCGGCTGCGAATTCAGCCACCTGCTCCAGCAGCTTCGCCGTCTCTGCGAGATCGGCACGCCAGATGTTGCGCCCGTCGATGACACCGGCGCCCAACCATTTATCCTGCGGGAAGCCATGCTCCCGCAGGCTGGCGAAGTTGCCTTCATAGCCGTGGACCAGGTCCAGGCCGATTCCGGCAACAGGCAGAGCTGTCACGACCGGATAAGCTTCCACCGATTCGAAATACGTTTGAAGCAGCAGCTTCAACTCCGGTGCAGCTTGTGCCAAGGCAGCATACACCTGTTGCAGCAAAGCTTCATCCTCGGAAGAGACGGCCAGCGTCAGAGCAGGCTCGTCGATCTGTACCCACTGTACGCCTTCTGCTTGAAGCTCAGACAGAAGCTGGGCGTATATGGGAACGAGGCGAGTGACGATTTCTGCGAAGCGTTCCGCGTCATAGCCTTTGGCGAATCGTACATACGAGTACGGACCGACAACGACTGGTTTACCTTCCAGCCCAAGCTCCTGCTTCGCTTCGCGATAGGCGGCAAGGGGTTTATTTTCAAGCAATGCAAATGCAGTATCATTATGAATCTCAGGTACGATGTAGTGATAGTTCGTGTTCAGCCACTTGGTCATCTCACAGGCTGTTGCCTGATCATTACCCCGGGCCATGGCGTAGTAGGTAGATACGGATACGGGTCCGCCTGAATGGTTAAAGCGCTCAGGAACGACGCCAAACATCGCCGATACGTCAAGAATATGATCATAGTAGGAGAAGTCGCCTACAGGAATCAGATCGAGCTGCTGAGCCTGCTGTTTCTTCAGATCCTGCAACCGAAGCGTGGTTAGCTCCTGATGAAGCGTAGATTCATCGATTCGGCCAGCCCAGAAGGACTCCAGTGCTTTTTTCCATTCGCGTCCCGCACCGATGCGGGGGTAACCGAGGTTGCCTGTCAGTACTTGTGGCTGTTGTTGCTGTGATTGCGACATGTAAAATTCCTCCTCATTTATAATAGGTAAACTCATCAAGTTGAAGCTATTGTGGTGTGTTTCTTTTGAAAGCATCAAAAAAAGGCATTCCTTCCGATTCCATACCCCGAGAAACAGGCATCATGAATGACGACTGTGCACAAAGATAGAATGGGAAAGAACACCTGCTATAAGTAGTTGTAGCGGTTGCTCTAACACCTTCCTATCTTCCGTAGGTCATGCGATGCTGTCGAAACAGGCAGGTCTCCTGGCTTGCGGATCATGGTCATATGCATTCCTTCCCGGTGGTTACACCAGTGGATTATATGCACAGACTCCCCGTATACAGTGGCGGGACCGCGACGGATTTACACCGTGCTTCCCTTTTAAGCCTGACCACGCATGTAGCGCGGTAGGCACCTGTTTCCGTGTGCAGAAATGTGCGTACACATCTCTGGCTATGAAATTGGCGACCAAGCATAGATGATAGATTGTATCATGATGCAATCGTCTTATACTTGCTCTTATGCTACCAATCATAGACGATAACCTAAGGGCTTGCAACATATATCATTAATCCGATCGGAAATAAAACAGTACTCTATGAATCCTAGATATATTGGCAGATTTGACTCCTTAAAATGAACCATATCATCGCCCACGCTGTGCTTGATCCCCCTCAAATAAAACAATCGTTACCATGCATCTAACTGCATGGTAACGATTGTCTGGCCAGCCATTGTTGCACCCACATTAACGATGCGCTGATTACGACTGCCACGAAAAGGAAGAGACACATCACGTTCAGCTGCGATATAAGGCCCGTCGATAATGACGTCGCATAGCCGGGATAACTCCGCCCGTGACGGGTCTGTAATCAATTCCTCATACACAAACCCCGTGTATGCCCATACAGTCAGATCAGGTCGTGCAGCCCGAAGCTGCCGAACCCAGGAGGCGCATTCTGCCGCAGAGAAAAAAGGATCACCTCCGCATAACGTTACCCCTTCCAGCAAGGGATGAGAGGTTACCTCATGCAAAATCTGCTGCTGCCGCTCCTCCGTTAATGGTTCGCCTGCACGGAAGCTCCATGAGCTGGGGCTAAAGCAGCCCGGACAGGCATGGCGGCATCCGCTGATGAACAACACGGCACGCAGGCCAGGCCCCTCATTCACCGATTCCGGAATGTAACCATACAGATTCAACGATGCTTCACCCGGTCTCTCACTTCGGCCTGCTTCGCCCCATTGAAGCGCACTTTATAGTCACCGGTCAGATATCCCGTCACCCGGCGCAGCCGCTGGAAATGCACGTGGGTTTCATGAGCCTCACATCCGGGACATACATCTCCAATAACGCCCTCATAGCCACAGGACGGACAGCGGTCAATCGGATGATTAATGGAGAAATACCCGATGTCCTGGGCCAGCGCGTATTGCACGATTCGTTGGAAAGCGGCGGTATTGGCCCTTACGTTCCCGTCGAGTTCGACATAAGAGATCGCTCCGGCATTACATAGGGAGTGGAAGGGAGCTTCCAATTCAATCTTGCGATAGGCAGGAAGGGAATGATAGACCGGAATGTGAAATGAATTGGTGTAGTATTCCCGGTCATTGACCCCCGCGATGCTGCCGTATCGCTCACGATCAATCTTGGTGAATTTGCCGGACAGTCCCTCGGCGGGCGTAGCGAACAAGGTGATGTTCAGGTTATGCTGCTCACTCATCAGGTCACAGAACTCTCTCATCGTACGAATGATATTCAAGGCTTCACGATGTACATGGAGATCTTGTCCATGGTGACGGCCATATAGAGCGGTCATACATTCAGCAAGTCCGATAAAACCAAGGGATAACGTACCATGTTTCAACAGGTCAGCCACTGGTTCATTTGGAGCCAATTGTTCACCGCCTTCCCATACTCCTTCCCGCATCATGAAGTCCGATGCTTTGGCAGGCTGATTCGTCTGAATTCGATACCGGTGCAGCAGTCCATCCGTAGCATTGTGCATGACGGATTCCAGCGCCGTATAGAAGCCAGCCCGGTCAGCGATGGCTCTTGCTCCCTGGCAGATCCCATATCGAATGCCGAGCTTGACCAGATTGATGGTGTTAAAGGACAGATTGCCTTTGCCGCTCTGACGATTGCGTCCGAAGCGATCAGCCAGTGTGCGTGTCCGGCATCCCATCGTCGCAATGATCGTATCGGGATCTTCCGGTTGATAATAGGGCAGGTTGAAGGAAGCATCCACATTGACAAAGTTCGGATACATGCGCCGTGAGGAGCAGGTCACAGCAAGCCGGAACAAGTCGTAATTCGGATCTCCCTCAGATTGATTAATTCCTTGCTTGCACTGGAAAATATGTTGTGGGAACACGGGCGTTTCTCCGTTACCCAGTCCCCGAATGGTCGCTTCCAGCAACGACCGGGACACGAGCCGACCTTCGGCTGAAGTGCACAGCCCGTAGTTCAGCGAAGTGAACGGAATCTGTCCCCCAGCACGACTGCTCATGGTGTTCAAATTATGGATCAGAGATTCGGCAGCCTGTTCGGTCTCCAGTTCCGTTTCTTCACAGGCAAAGGCAAAGGCTCGAGGACACTTCTCCTTTGCTTCATCGCTATCCAGATGCAGTTGCTCATCCTCAATTGGGGCAATCTCCCCAAACAGCCGTTGCCCCTTCCGATAATGCTTACGGAACGAACGCTTCACATAAGGTGCGAGATCCCAGTCGATTTTATTGGCGGATACACCGCCGTACTGGCTGTTTTGCTGGGATTGAAAAATAATGGCCACCAGTGCCATGGCAGACATGATTGTCTGTGGTGTACGAACTGAACCGTTGCCGGTATTGAATCCGGAGGCCAGCAGTCGGTCAAACGGAATAAAGATACAGTTGGTCGTTCCAAGGGCATACTGATCCAGATCGTGTACATACAGATCGCCGTTCTCCACAGCTAGAGCGAGCTCCTTAGGCAACACATGACGCAGAGCATGCCACTTGGCGGTCTCCGAACCGAGCCTGCTCATCTTGCCGCTGAACGAGTCTCCGTTCAGATTGGCATTCTCCCTCAGCGTATCGGCATCTTCAGCACCAATAATTCGTCTTCCCAGGTCAGATAGAAGATCAGATGCCGGTGGAGAGGCATACTCAAGCATGTTCATATCAGTTCCTCCTAAATAATGAAATTGAAATTGTATAGGGATAATGTCCATTCATTGAACACTACATGTAGAGTTTCTTTATCCATTTATAAACTATATATTGTTATTTAGGTGTGATAATGATCACATGGGAGAGGCTGATCGACTGTCATGATTTATAGCCCTGAATGATAAATGTTTTCAAAGCTGGAGGGTAAGCGTATAATTTCTATTTACCGTGCAAGTTCAGTTGACGATGCTTGAAAAAAGGATAGAAAACTTCATATATGAATAGTTTGTGACAGCTGTTTTGGAACATTTGATCCCTCGTTAATCGATTGAATCATACTGTGGGATACGGATTTGAAGTGCAGCTAAAACAAGAGGGGTGAATCATGGGAACGTTAGGCATTACAAGGGGCTTCTATGAAAATATACAGGAAGCCGCATCCCATATTGTAGATGTATTAAGCGGTATATTAAAGGTGAACACCATTTTCGTTGCCACGAATGATGGCGTGACGAATGTTATTATGGAAGCTTTTAACCGCGAGGAAGAGTTGATCGCCAAAGGTAGTGAACTTCCATTTGAAGCGTCATATTGCAGCCTGGTCTTAAGAGATAAGGGCAGCAGTCTGATCATCACGGATACATGTGAACATCCCCTTACGAAATCAATGGACGTAACAAGCGGACTGGGCAATCGTTTCTTTGTGGGGATTCCCATTATGCGGAGATCCGGGGAAACGTTCGGCACGATCTGTCTGATGGATGACCCTGATTATGTGATCAGTGAAACGGATATGAAAACACTGCAAGCCATGGCCGTTTTTCTCGGATATGTTGTGGATCTGGAAGATACGCTGCAAGTCCAGGAACAGAAGCTGAGTGATTCGGAGCAACTACAAGAGCAGTTGCAGGCAGAGAAGGAACGTGCGGAGTCTGAGGCAATGACCAAGACGCAGATGCTGTCGCTGATGAGCCACGAAATACGTAATCCGCTGAACGGCATTCTGGGATTAACGGATCTGATGCGTACACCAGATATGTCGGACGAGCAGGCAGAATATGTGAATATGATTGAAACCAGCGGTAACATTCTGCTCTCCCTGCTGAATAATATGATGAGTTTTAACGTCAATGACGCAGGCAAAACGGTTGTACACGATGATCCATTTGATCTGGTAGCCACGATTGAGAATACCGTTTATCTCTATGCGGGACTGGCGCTGAGCAAGAACATTGAGCTGGGATTGAACCTTGATCTGAATGTGTCCCAGGTTTTTGTCGGGGATGAGATCAAGATCGGGCAACTATTGGCCCATGTCATTCAGTATGCTCTAGATTCAACACGGACAGGTTCGGTATTGGTTACGGCAACCGTAGCCGGTGGAGATGCAGAGGAGGCAGGTACGCTTCAACTCCATGTGAAGTACACCGGACGTATGTTGTCTTCGGACAATAAGCTTAGATCATTTAACAATTTGGATGGAAATATAAGTACACAGAAGCTGGTAGGAACCAATCTCGGTTTGGCGGTCAGCCAGAATCTTGCCATCCTAATGAACGGTCGTATTCAGGTGCATGGCATGGGAGACAAGGAGACAGAATTCGAGATCTGCCTGCCGCTCCGCAGACATTGGGAACTGCCTCAGCTTGCCAATATTCAGCATCGACTGAAGGGCAAAAAGGTGCTGCTTGCCAAGGACCCTGACATTCTGCAAGGGGCCTCTTCCCTGATGCGCAGATGGGAGATGGATGTGCATATGACCTCAGTTACCACCGAAGCGTACGACTGGATTCAGGAGGGCTTTAAGCCTGATGTGGCCGTTGTGGATATGGGACTGTTGGAGGGCGGTGCTGTGGATTTTGTACACAAGCTGAAGCGCTTGGTTACAGATTCACCGGTCATTGTTCTGATCCCGTATGGCATGCATATCGATCCACATGAAGCGGAAGTCTTCGATGCGGTCCTGACCAAGCCGGTGAAGCAGGCTGATTTGTTGAATGCGTTAAGCATCATTGTGCATTAAGAATATGTGAACATATATTAAACTGGCGCACCTGTTACGGGTGCGCTTTATGTTGTTATTTTGAAGGAAGAGGAAGCTCGAACAAGCAGCTCCGAGTCGACTTTAAATACACGTTTGTCCTGAAAGTCATTTGTATTCATCGTATCAATCATCTTCTCCATAAGAATGGCCCCCATCGTATACTTGGGCTGGTTCACCGAACTTAGCGTAGGATGAATGTATTTGCTGATTCGATTGTTGTCCACACCTACGATAGCCAATTGCTCAGGGATGCGTATCCCGTATTCCATACATGCTTTGTATACACCTAGCGCCATTTCATCATTAGCCGCATATACAGCGGAGAAGGACAGGCCTTTGTTAAACAGTCTTTTGATGGCCTCGTACCCACCTTCCTCATTGAAGTTCCCATTCTCGATCAGTTCGGGACGGAACGGAATCTGATGATTGCGCAGGGCCTTCAAATAACCTTCTAGCCGTTCATAGCTGTCAATTGCTTCAGGATAACCGTTTAAGAAAACGATATTTCGATGTCCGGCCTCAACGAGATGCTGAACAACTTCCTGGGAGAATTTTACGTTGTCTGTATATATACACGGGATCTGATCATGTTCGATATATTTGCCAACGATGCCAATGCGATACCCCTTATCCGCAAGCTGGAATAATTCCTCATCCGCCAGCATGGGCGTGATAATGATGACACCGTCAATGGTTCGATCCAGCAGCAAATTAAGATAATCGACTTCTCTCTCTTTCAGGTTATGAGCATCACATATAATGACCTTGTAATGGCGGGCATAGGCGATGTTCTCAATGCCTTTAATAATTTCGGCATAATAGGAGTTGTTAATATCGGGAACGATTACGCCAATTGTCATGGTTCTCTGTGAACGAAGATTCTTGGCTGCTGCGTTGGGGTGATATCCCAATTGCTCGATGGCGCGCATCACCTTATCTTTGGTCTTGGTGCTTACTTTGCTGTGCTGATTAATGACCCGCGATACGGTTGCCGGGGACACACCTGCAATGGCAGCTACATCAATGATTTTGACATCCATATTCTTCACAACTCCAAATAAGTGATTGACAATTAATTCAAATTCATTATAATTCCAATTGAAAACGATTACAAGTTATAACCGATTGAAACAATAATTGGGATAGTAAAGGAATAAAGGGTTTAATATTCAATAAAATGTAATCGATTTCACTAACTCCAATTGTGATAAATAGCGGACATCCATGGATTGTCCCCCTCGTATACCCGCTGTTTATATAGCATTACCGTTACCTGTCGTGAGTGCTGCATCCTGGTTCAGTCATACCTCAAGATATGACCATTTAAGGGAGGCGTCAACATGTTGAAGAAGAGCACTATTATGCTATTGTGCAGCTGTCTGCTGCTGGGACTGCTGGCTTCGGCCGTAGGTTCACCGAAGGCCAGTGCGGCTTTTGGATCAGGGGATTTCCTGAAGGCTAACGGAACGGTTGTCCGCAATAGTTCGGGTACAGGCAACGTGGTAAATCTGCGTGGAACAAATTTGGGTGGTTGGCTGCTGCAGGAAGAATGGATGACGCCCTCCGGGGCGGTAGATGAATACACGCTGCGTCGCACGTTGACGAATCGTTTTGGGGAATCGGGTGCACAGAGCCTGATCAATGGATATCAGGACAACTGGATTCAGGCTGGTGATCTGGATAACATCAAGAACTGGGGCATGAACGTTGTGCGTGTGCCGATCTATTGGGAGGATTTTATGAACACCAGCGGTGTCATGAAGCCTGATTCGGTTACGTTCCGCAAACTGGATTGGCTGATTGATGAAGCGGGCAAACGGAACCTGTATGTCATTCTCGATCTGCACGGTGCACCGGGAGCCGCCTGTCCATGGCATTCCTGCGGTCAGGAGAATTCCAACCAACTGTGGACCAATTCTACATACCAGAACTGGACTATTCAGATCTGGGAACGGATGGCGACACGTTACAAAGGTAATCCAACTGTTGCCGCGTACGACCTGCTCAATGAACCTCTGGTAACCATGGGAACGGGTGAAAATGCAGCTCAAATCAAGCAAAAGATGGATTTCTATGACCGGATGTACAAAGCCGTCCGTGCCAAGGATGCCGATCACATGATCATCATCGCAGCATTCTTCGACTGGTGGGCAGCTTCACCACCAACGACTTATGGCTGGACGAATGTGATGTATCAGACGCACCATTATCAATTCACGGATTATAACAACTGGGATCTGACCAATTCGGAGATGGATCGCTGGCTGAAGGATATGGCGTCCTATCAGAAGAATTGGAACGTTCCGGTGTTAGCGGGCGAGTTCTCGTTTGGTCAGGATGATCTGACCGAGAAGTGGCTGTCTGGTCTGAATGCACTGAATGCTTCATGGACGAACTGGAGTTATAAGGTCAAAGGCGGCGGAACTTGGGGCTATTACAATAACAACAACAACCCGGCACCGAACCTGAATACGGACAGCGCGGCAACAATTGCTTCAAAATGGAGCAAGTTCACAACGGCGAACTTTGCCTCTAATACTTCGTTCCAGAATGTGGTCAAAAAACATACGGGAACGGCTCCTTTTACAGAGACATGGTCTAGCCTGAAAGCCAATGCCAACGGCACATTTGTTAGCGCAGAGAATGGCGGTGCAGATGCACTGGTAGCCAATCGGGATACTGCCGGACATTGGGAGCGGTTCAAAATCATCCAGAATTCGGATGGTACGGTATCCTTCCTGTCGATGAGCAACATCAAATATGTGCAAGCAGATCTGAATAATGGCGGGCGTTTGATCGCCTCGGCCACGTACCCATCCACATGGGAGAAGTTTACCCGTGAAGATCTGGCTGGGGGATTGGTGGCCTTCAAATCCGTGGCGAACGGTAAATATGTCAGTGCGGACCTGAATAACGGAGGCGTGCTGTCTGCCAATCGTAACGCTGTGGGCGGAGCATGGGAACAATTTAACGTAACAGCTAACTAAGATTAACTAGTACCCATTCATTAAATGTGGTGACTGGGTAATATTTGACGCGTGTCGTGGCTCCGCTCTTTTAGCGGAGCTTTTCATATTCATCCCTATCTATTTCCCAAATTCTTCTCCAAAGCCCTTTTAATCCGAGCCGAATACGATACAATAGAAAGGGAACTTCATCATTAATCAGTTTAGAGGAGGATGTGCATTCAATGGAATACCGTAGATTAGGTGGAAGCGGACTGAAAGTAAGCGAGATTAGCCTGGGTAGCTGGCTGACATACGGAGGATATGTGGAACGTGAAAACGCGGTGAAATCAATTGAAGCCGCATTCGATGAAGGCATCAACTTTTTCGATACAGCCAATGTGTACGAGCGGGGTGCAGCAGAAGAACTGCTGGGGCAGACGTTGAAAGCGTATTCCCGCGATTCCTATGTCCTTGCAACCAAGGTTTTTGGCAAAATGGGTGACGGTCCAAATGACCAAGGGTTATCACGTAAACATATTAAGGAACAATGCGAAGCCAGCTTGCAACGGCTAGGTGTTGATTATGTAGACATATATTATTGCCATCGCTATCATACCGAAACACCGATTGAAGAGACACTGCGAGCACTTGACGATCTGGTGCGTCAGGGCAAGGTGCTCTACGTAGGTGTTAGTCAATGGACCGCGGCACAGATGGAAGCTGCGCTGGGTACCGCTGACCGCCTGTTGCTGGATCATATCGTGGTGAACCAGCCGGTATACAACATGTTTGACCGTTACATCGAAAGTGAAATCATCCCTTTGGGTGAGCGCAAAGGTATTGGACAAGTCGTCTACTCCCCGCTTGCACAAGGATTGTTGACCGGGAAATACACTTCGGTGTCCGATATTCCCGAGAACAGCCGGGCAGCGAAGCTGGGATGGGATGAAGGGAAAATTAATGCTGACCGGATTGGCAAGGTTCGCCAGTTGATTGAAGTGGCGGACAAGCTGGACTTGAAGGTTGGTCAATTGGCTCTGGCGTGGATTCTGCGTCAAAATAACGTGTCCAGTGCGCTTGTAGGGGCAAGTCGCCCTGAGCAGGTGAAAGAGAACGCTGCCGCTTCCGGTGTGAAGCTGGATGCTGCCATCGTTGAAGAAATCGAACAAATCTTAGCTTAAGGCGAACTCAACCTCACAGGTTGCTTTTTACCCGTACGCGAGTTGATTCGAATGCTGCAAAGTGGTGAGATAAGAAAGGGATGTCCTGCTAGCCTGATAGGCTAGCAGGACATCCCTTTCTTGGTTTGAGATTAGAATGGGCTTTGGCCGACGGAGAGCGACCTGGAACGCAGCGGAATGGCACATACGCGGTTCCTGCCCGTATTCTTGGCTTCATATAATGCACGGTCTGCCTGTTCAAAGAAATCGTTATCATCCCGGTCGTCGCAGTGATCCGGAAAAACTGCGACCCCTATGGAGATGGTCAGTCGGATCGTATTGCCATCAGGCAGCGCAAAATGGTACTTCTCGACCGATTGTCTGATGGACTCGGCAATGGCCATGGCTTGGTGATGACCACAATCAAGCAGCAAAATAGCGAATTCCTCGCCTCCGTTTCGAGAGACGATATCCGCTGAGCGGGCATGCTCAATGAGCAATTGTCCAAGTTGTTTCAGGACCGCATCACCTGAAGTATGACCGAAAGTGTCATTTACTTTTTTGAAACGATCGATGTCGATGACCAGCAGGGATAGTTTTTGCTTGTACTCACGAGCCCGTTCCAGTTCCAACTCAAGTGATTTCTCAAATTGTCTGCGATTACTGAGATTGGTAAGATGGTCGGTGGTTGCTTTTCGTTCGAGCAGGAACAACATCTCATTCGATTTATTAATGAATTCTGCGATGAAATAAATAAAGATTCCACCGACAAAAGAAATGGTCATCTGTAAAGGATATACTTTCATTAATGAGTTCATGCTGGTTGTATTCAGCATCAGGATCACAAAGATCAGCGTCATACCCAGCAGGTTCATGGTAATAATTTTGGTTAATCTCGACCAGGGAGCATAGGCAAAATATACACCGGATAGTCCGATAATCGTCATGACGAATGCTGCATCGATGGCAGCGGATGACATTCCAAACATGACAATACGCAGGATGGAAATGACAAGTCCCGAGATGACCGAAGCCAGTCCTCCTAAATATACGGCTGCTGTGACGATAGCCAAATGACGCAAATCCACAATGGTAGTTTCATTTAAAGGAAAGGAATAATTCATCAGTACCGTTCCATAGATCCCGAACAGCAGACCACCGATCATCTGAACACGCATCGAGGGAAAGGGCACGCGGATACGATAGAATTTGGCTATGATTCCGGACACATACATGAACGTGATCATGACACAGAGATTGACGAAAAACGTGCTTAGCAACAAGCATCCCCCCTTTAGCGCACATTACTATATTTTAGCTGAAAAGCAGTATAGTAGCGAACCATATTATCCCAAATGAGAGCAACGGATGCTTAGAAGAGGCTTGGCTATAAGTATTCATGAATAAAATAGTCGGATATTGACTTCATTATGCAATGAGATTTATACTTAATCTAAATCAAAATTGATTTTAATGTTTCAGGGAATCATAGCAATCAGTAGATTGCTGTGTCATCTTATATACTATTGAATGGGTTAATAAAGGAGAATTGCTGGTGAGAACTCTAAATCTGACGATACAGCGTCAAGCCGTTTACGATGTAGTCCGTCATTCCGAAGACCATCCAACGGCAGCAGAAGTGATGAACCGTCTGGTGGAGCAAGGTTATAATTTGGCTTATGGTACGGTATATAATTCACTCCGATATTTAACGGATAAAGAATTGATTCGAGAGCTCAAGTTAGGCGAGACGGCCAGTCGTTATGATGCCCGCATGGACGATCATCAACATATTATGTGTGAAGTATGTGGCAAGGTGGATGAAGTCATGACGGAGGTTCCTCCGCAATGGATGAAGCAAGTCGCGGAGGAAACCGGGTATGCGATTGATCACGCTCATGTGGTCTTTGGAGGTGTCTGCGCGGAATGCAGAAACAAACGGGTCAAGTAAAAATCAACCTGTCCGGTCGTCGTTTGCCGCTCCGGGTCAAGCCTGCCCTTGCGGATCCAACTCCCCTTGTGGATAATTGCCCGGTTACGAGACGGGTCATTCTGATTAGTCCTATGCCAGGGCAAGTACATGAGCTGGTTAAGGCACTTACGGATAGCTGCTTCGATGTGCTGGTGTTCCACCGCTGGGAGCCTGATTTGCATGAACGGCTTGTATTTGATCTGTTGATCTATGACCTGTCTGTTGCTGGAACCATTGATGCTTTTGCCGGTATCAGCAGCCGATTGAATCGTGAAGCGGAACATGCAACACCCTGTCTGTATCTGGTGGGGGAGAAGATGATTGGCAGTGCCAGTGGCCCGATGCTTCAGGAGGAATTACTGGTCTGGCCGGCCCGTCCGCAGGAAGCGTTGTATCGTGTGCAACGCATGATCGGCAATAGTCCTGCAGCACCGAAACGCGGATTTCTACCTCAGGAAGGCCAACGCATTGGTTTCAAGGATCTATGGCTGGATCGTGAGCGGATGAGCGTGCACCGGAACAATGACCGCATTCACCTGACCAAGACAGAGTATGATCTGCTGCTGAAGCTGATTGATGCCAAAGGTGCAGTGATTTCCCGTGAGGAGATGCTCAGCGATATTTGGGAGACTGATTTTACGGGTGGAAGCAATGTGGTGGATGTTCATATCAAAAGCTTGCGCAAAAAACTTGGCGATAACGCGGCTTCGCCTCAATATATAGTAACGGTAAGAGGAGTGGGCTACCGCCTGGCGG
This sequence comes from Paenibacillus sp. RU5M, assembly GCF_900221055.1. NCBI lineage: Bacteria > Bacillati > Bacillota > Bacilli > Caryophanales > Paenibacillaceae > Paenibacillus > Paenibacillus sp. RU5M. Next base: position 265,218 of record NZ_OBQM01000004.1, read on the forward strand.
ATTAGTCCGCTTTTTTTTGTGTGGACACATTGCGCTGTTCATGTCACTCGTATGCGGGTATATCCACTAGAGAGAGTAGATCAAGCAATCGGAATGGATCAATGCTCATCTTACTCCAAGTTGATGTTCATATTTCATTCATGAAACGAACAAGAAACTCATCTTAATCTCATACGAACCTCATGCAAGGGGCGAGTGGGACATGTTAGAATCAATTTAACATTTAGATCAAGTCTAAATGTATATTTAAAGCGATGGCGAATATGATTTTAATAGAGTATATACAGCAGGCATGAGACTAACATGAGGAGGATAACGATATGACAGAACGCATGACAACCAATCAGGGCGCACCCGTAGGTGACAACCAAAACTCCCGTACCGCAGGAAGAAGAGGTCCCACATTACTTGAGGATTATCATCTTCTTGAGAAGATCGCACACTTTGACCGTGAACGTATTCCGGAACGGGTCGTTCATGCAAGAGGTGCTGGCGCACATGGCGTGTTTACGCTGGAGAAGAGCATGAAGGCTTATACGACAGCCGATTTCTTACAAGACCCGGGCACAGAGACGGATGTACTGGTGCGGTTCTCCACGGTAATTCACGGTACGGGTTCACCGGAGACAGCGCGTGATCCACGTGGTTTTGCCGTGAAGTTCTACACGCGTGAAGGGAACTATGATATTGTGGGTAACCATTTGCCCGTCTTTTTCATCCGTGATGCCATGAAGTTCCCGGATATGGTTCATTCCCTGAAGCCTGCGCCGGATACGAATATCCAGGACCCTGCACGCTACTGGGACTTCATGACACTGTCACCGGAGTCGACTCATATGATGACTTGGTTGTTTTCCGATCTGGGTACGCCAGCAAGTTACCGTGAAATGGATGGATTCGGCGTACACGCCTTCAAATGGATTAATGCTCAAGGGCAAGTCCATTATGTCAAATACAAGTGGGAATCGGCTCAAGGCGTGCGAGGATTCTCACGTCAAGAGGCAGCTGAGGTACAAGGACAGGATTTCAACCATGCCACCCGGGATTTACACGATCATATCAAAAACGGTCAATACCCGCAGTGGAAGCTGCAGGTACAGTTGTTGAAGCCGGAGCAGATGGATGATTTCGCCTTCGATCCGCTTGACCCAACCAAGACTTGGCCGGAAGATGTACTACCGTTCCAGACGATCGGAACCATGACATTGAACCGTAATCCACAAAACTTCTTCGCAGAAGTGGAGCAAGCAGCCTTTTCACCAAGCGCTTTGGTGCCTGGAATTGAGCCTTCCGAAGATAAATTGCTGCAAGGTCGTCTGTTCTCTTATCCGGATACACAGCGCCACCGGCTCGGACCGAACTATTTGCAGATTCCGGTGAACTGCCCTTATGCTCCAGTTCGCAATCATCAGCGTGATGGATTGATGAATGTGAGTCAGGACCCGTCCCCGGTAAATTATGAACCGAACAGCTCGGGCAACAGCCCGGAAGAAGCACCGGAATACCGTGACAGCCAGGTTCCGTTAGAGGGTCATGTTACGCGCGAGAAAATTGAGAAGACCGATAACTATACTCAGTCAGGGGAGTTGTTCCGTTCATTCACGGCGGTGGAGCAGCAACATTTGCTCGATAACCTGATCAATGACCTGAAGGCAGTACCGGAACAGACCCAGCTTCGTGCTTTATGCCATTTCTTCCAGGCAGATGGACAGCTCGGTGGTCGTTTGGCTCATGGACTTGGTGTGGATATCTCCGCATTTATGCCCTCACAGGATCGCAATTAAATAAAGCACTGATTTCATCATTATTTCAGAAATGAATAATCGATTTATGAATTAGACCGGGCAGGACTGCAGAATAGCAGACCTGCCCGGTCTTTAGGCTTTTTTCAGCTATAAACCGAACTTGTGCATCAAAATGATGTTCTGAAATGGAAAACATATTTACAAATCATTTACAATAAATAGCTGACATAGAGGTTGACTTCTCGTTTGTTGGCACTACAATGAGTAGTGTGAGGGGTGTCTGAACATGAGAATACACAATTTTAAAGTGGGTGAGCGTGGGCTGAACCGGTTTTTCGGTCCGCTGGAGGCGAAGATTATGGACATTTTATGGGCGCGTCCAGGCAGCAGCATTCGCGAAGTACAAACCGCACTAGAAAAAGATAAAGACGTTAATTTCAATACAGTCATGACGGTGATGAATCGCCTCGTGGACAAGGAGCTGCTCCACAAGTCGCAGAAGGGCCGAACGTCACTGTACCATCCGGTACAGAGCAGGGAGGAGTTTATGAACGACCAATCCAAGGAATTGTCACATGAGTTGGTGGATGAATTCGGGGCACTTGCTGTGAATCACATGCTGGATGCGCTGGATGAAGCAGATGCAGGGCTGATTGAGCGGCTGGAGCAGAAGATTAAGCAATGGAAAAAGGATAGCGATTGACATGTGGAAGGCCCGCTCGAAGCTGTTGTTTACCGTCGGGTTTGGCATTCCGTTATTCGTGTTCATGCAGATGTTCATGTACGCGATGTACAAAATATTTGGTTGGGACATTCCGTTTAATCTGCTCTGGCTATGTAATCACTGGATGAGTAGGCTGGGTTGGTTATCCATGGGGCATGTTCTTATGGCACTGGTGCTCCTGACGTTTGCCGGTACAGGCTGGCTGCTGTTCGATCGCATGATCAAGACAAGTGCAGCGGTACGGAAGCTTCGGTCGTTGGAAGACGGGGGCATGTCTCGTAAACTTGAGGCGCGGTACCGTCAACTGAAACAACCTCGATTCATTGTGGTGGACAAGCCGTCACCGGTTGCATTTACGATTGGTCTGTGGAAACCCTGTATAGTGCTTTCCACAGGGCTGCTCACGATGCTGGATGCTGAAGAAGAAAGAGCAGTTGTGTACCATGAGGTGCATCATCTGTGGCATCGTGATCCACTCAAGACGACATTGCTTTCGGTATTTGCCGTCATGATGCCTTATATTCCGGTGTTGAAGCATACTTCAAAACATTACAATATCATTCGAGAAATTCTGGCTGACAATGAAGCGATTGAACGTACGGGGAACGCCGCGGGCATTGGCAGTGCATTGCTCAAACTGATCCGGGCTTGCCCTGAACCTTGGAGGATTAGAGAGACAGCTATTCAATCGTCTTTTGCCGATACTTCGGTGAATGTACGTATTTCCCGTCTATTAGACCCGGAACAGGATGTTACGCTGACGCTTCCCCGCTATGCGGTATTCATTTCTGCCACAGTGATCCTGCTGCTGTCTGTCTTGTTTGTTTGGTCAATTGGTTGAAATTTAACGTTGAACTTAAACTCCAAGGAGGAAGATGAATATGAATAGAAGTGTGGAGATTGGGTTATTTTTCTCAAGGATCATGATTGGTCTCATCTTTGTATTACATGGTTGGAGCAAATTCGAAGGTGGAATTAGCGGTACAGTCGGTTTCTTTGAAAGTATCGGCATTCCTGGTTTTCTGGCATCGGTTGTGGCGATCATTGAATTGGTGGGTGGTGCAGCCATGATTCTGGGGTTAGGAACACGTGTATTTGCTGCATTGTTCATCGTAGTTATGGGTGGGGTTCTGCTTACTGCCAAAGTAGGGCAGCCGTTCATGAGTGGTACCGAGTTTGATTACCTGCTGCTGGCGGGTTCATTGACACTACTCTTCACAGGCAGCCGTTTCCTGGCGGTGGATCATTTCTTCTCTAGACAAGGGAACACTCGACAGAATGTGAGTGCATAACGGGTATATCACCATCGAGTAGGGATGGACTAACAATTTCATTCAAGCAGGTATATCCTGTATAGAAGCCTTTTCTCGCTAGTTCGGAATACGCGTAATTATACGTGTGAACCATTCGAACCGGGAAAAGGCTTTTTGTTTTGGACGACAAGCCCATCGATTTGGTACAATGAGAATAAGTATGCTACTAAGAAAAAATAAGAGAACATATAGGAGGATGTCTTTATGATTAACGTCATTCCATCCGATTCCCGTTCCAGCTTCGACCGGGGCTGGCTGCGCGGCAATCACAGCTTTTCCTTTGGTGAATACCAGGACCCGGAGAATACTGCGTTTGGACCCATGCGGGTAGCTAACGATGATGTAATTGCCCCGGGTCGTGGTTTCGGGGCACACCCGCATAGTGATATGGAGATTGTGTCCATCGTGCTGAACGGGAAGTTGCGTCATGAAGATAACCTGGGCAATGTGGCTGTTACATCATTTGGTGGAATTCAGCGCATGTCAGCAGGCAGTGGCATGATCCATACCGAACACAATGCCTCCGATTCTGAAGAAGTGCGTATATTACAGCTTTGGTTCATGCCACATACGAAAGGGCTTGAGCCGTCTTATGAGACAACTTCTTTTGATCCAGACGCACTCGCGGGAGCACTCGTACCCGTGGTATCCCCTGAAGGTGGGGCGCGTATCGCATCCATTCAACAGGATATGACCATCTATCTTGGCCGATTGGCTGCAGGTCAGACTTTAACATATGAACAGGCTGCAGATCGCCGCATGTACATTTTTGCCATTGAAGGAAAGCTTGGCTTGAACGGAGAGTATCAGCTAAATGAAGGGGATACGGCTCGTGTGGAACAGACGACATCCATGAACCTGGATGCAAGCGAGGACGCTTTCTATATGTTGATCGATCTGCCCTAGATTACCGAAATGGATTGAAACTCCAAGATCAAAGGAGGAATTACGTTTATGACGCAGCAGGAATGGTTCATGGTTAAGCATGCAGTGACAGGGCGAGGGTTAGTGAACAGCAAAACAGATTCGATGTCCTATCGCTATCAAAGAGAAGGCACTGGGTTTGTTTTTACCGTTACGGGTCTGGAACAACAGGTGGTAGATAGCATTATGGAGCTTAGACAGGAGCTCAATGTGTTTCGATTTGTACAGCGTAAAGATCAGCCCTTGGTGAAGCACTGGTACTACGTTCAGGGAGACCGGGTGCAGTATGATGGAGAAAGCCATACATTGACGATATATGCGGAATCTGAGATCCGCTATGTTCCTGAAGATTATTTTGCCGACTAACTGAATCATTAAAAAGGCCTTCCAATTGGAAGGCCTTTTTCCTTATATACAATTAAACTTGAATTATATGTGTTTCAGGTTGTTTCATGAAATTTAGAAAAAGAGAAGCAGAGGAAGGTTGACATGAAGAAATTAATATCGATATAATTACTCTAATTGATAATGAGTATCAATATCAAATCGAACTAAGTAGAGCAGCTACAAGTGTTTTACGGCTATTGGTGAGGGGATTAGTAGAGAGATGAAGTTAGGCTATATGTTGATCGTGCTGGCTTTTTTGTCTATCGTATACCTGTTTATTGGCAATTCAGACATTTCGCCCATGGATATATTTCATTTGACCCCAGTCCAGCTTCAGGTGTTACAAGTCAGTCGTTTTCCCCGTCTAATCAGCATCCTTGTCGCAGGTATCAGTATGAGTGTCATTGGACTGATCATGCAGCAGCTGACACGCAACCGATTTGTTTCTCCGACAACGGCCGGAACAGTGGACTCAGCCCGGTTAGGTATCCTTGTTACTTTGATGTGGTTTCCCGGTGCTTCTCCACTGCAAAAAATGTTGGTCGCTTTTGCCTTCGCACTGGCTGGAACGCTAATTTTTATGCGGATACTGGAGAAAGTCAAATTCAAGGATACGATATACATTGCTCTCCTTGGTTTGATGTTTGGCAATATTGTAAGTTCAGTCACGACCTTTTTTGCTTACAAAAACGATTTGATCCAGAACATGTCGTCCTGGCTGCAAGGTGACTTCTCCACGATTATGAAGGGACGCTATGAACTGATTTATATCAGTATTCCGCTGCTTATTATCGTATATCTGTTCGCTAATCGCTTTACACTTGCGGGCATGGGTGAAGATTTCTCAACCAACCTTGGACTGGCTTATCGTAAAGTGGTTAATCTCGGACTGATTCTGGTTGCTATGGTTTCAGCCGTCGTCATTATTACGGTAGGTACAATCCCGTTTCTGGGTCTTGTAGTACCGAATATTGTGACGTTGTATAAGGGTGACAACTTGCGGGATACATTGCCTTATACGGCAGTGCTCGGTGCAATTTTTGTTCTGGTCTGCGATATTTTGGGTCAATTGATTATTTATCCTTATCAGCTCTCCATCAGTTTGACTGTGGGAGTTGTAGGTAGCGTGCTATTTCTGTATTTATTGCTTCGAAGAAAGGCTTATGAATCATGAGAATGAAGTATACGGCGAATACCTGGAAGTTTGGCATTTTGATTGCAGCGGCAGTGTTGTTAATTGGTGTATTTCTGGTCATTCAATCCGGGGGCAACTGGGATTATATTCTGCCTCGCAGAGGGAAAAAGATTCTTGCCATTGTGCTCACAGGTGCCTGCATCGCGTACTCCACTGCCATTTTCCAAACGATAACCAACAACCGAATTCTTACACCTGGCATTATGGGGCTCGACTCCCTGTATATGTTGTTTCAGACCTTTGCCGTATTTGTGTTTGGGAGCACGCATATCAGCTTTGTGAACAAAAATCTTAACTTTGCGGTATCTGTTCTGTTAATGAGTCTGTTTGCTCTACTCCTGCATCAGTTCATGTTCCGTAGAGAACGGGGGCGCAATATCTATTTGCTGCTGCTTGTTGGCCTTATTCTGGGTACGCTGTTTCAAAGCATGTCCTCCTTCATGGAGGTGCTGATTGATCCCAATGAGTTCCTTGTGCTGCAGGGTAAGATGTTTGCGAGTTTTAACAATGTGAATACGGATTTGCTAATCATCTCAATGGTGGCCATTATTTTGATCCTGCTGTATGCACAGAGGTTTACCAAATATCTCGACGTACTGTCCCTCGGCAAAGATCACGCGGTTAATCTTGGCGTGGACTATCAATATATCGTGAAAAGGTTGCTGCTGGTTGTGATGGTTCTGGTGTCGATCTCCACAGCGCTGGTCGGCCCAATCATGTTCCTGGGACTGCTGGTCGTGAATCTGGCGCATCAGATATTCCGATCACATCGTCATAAAGTGCTGATCTGGGGTTCAGTCATTATAGCCGTGGTTTCATTGGTCGGTGGACAGCTCATTGTAGAGCGAGTATTTACTTTTGCCACTACAGTAAGTGTCATTATCAATTTTGTAGGCGGTGTGTACTTCATCTATTTACTGCTAAAGGAGAATAAGTCGTGGTAGAAGTCAGAAATGTAACCAAACAATACGGCGGCGTCCGGGTAGTGGATGACGTATCACTGAATATTGCCAAAGGGAAAATCACTTCATTTATTGGTCCCAATGGTGCAGGCAAAAGCACACTGTTATCCATGATCACGAGGCTAATCAGCAAGGATACAGGACAAGTCCTGATCGAAGGGCAAGAGATTGAAGGCTGGAAGAACAAGGATCTGTCCAAAAAAATATCAGTTCTCAAACAATTCAATCACATAAATATCAGGTTGACGGTGGAGGATTTGGTTGCTTTTGGCCGTTTTCCTTATTCACAAGGAAGACTTACAGCAGAGGATCGGCAGTGGATTCAGGAAGCCATCGATTATATGGAGCTGGCTCCATTCCGCAAAAAGTATTTGGATGAGCTAAGTGGTGGACAGCGACAGCGGGCTTACATTGCCATGGTTATCGCGCAGAATACCGAGTATATTCTCCTCGATGAACCCTTGAATAATTTGGACATGAAACATTCGGTGCAGATTATGAAGGTGCTTCGCAAAATGGTGGATGAATTGGGCAAGACCATTGTTATTGTCATTCATGACATCAATTTTGCCTCCTGTTATTCAGACTATATCGTTGCACTCAAAGATGGTCGTGTCGTGCAGGAAGGTAAGACGGAAGACATCATTAATACAGATGTATTGCAGAAAGTCTATGACATGCACATCCCTGTGCAATGGATTGATGGGCGTAAGATTTGTGTGTATTTTGCTTGAAAAAGTTAAACCAATATAGAGAGAGCGAGAGGTGTCTATTTATGAAAAAGGGTTGGTTGTTTACGTTGCTTGTGGTGTTGTCGGTTGTTCTGGCAGCTTGCGGTGGAAGTAAAACAGCAGAAAATACAGGTGCCAGCAGTGGCACAGGATCAGAAGCGAATGCAGCAGCAGATCAGTCCAATGATGAAATCGTCATTAAACATAAACTTGGCGAAACAACAGTGAAGAAGAATCCGGAGAAAGTGGTTGTATTCGACTATGGTGTGCTGGATACATTGGATCAGCTTGGGGTAGAGGTTGCCGGTGTACCTCAGGAGGGAGTTCCCTCTTATCTGGAAAAGTATAATGATGCAAAGTACGCCAATGTTGGCGGTTTGAAAGAGGCTGATTTTGAGAAAGTAAATGCTCTGAAGCCTGACCTGATTATCATCTCAGGACGACTGCAAGACTCCTATGAAGAGCTGAGCAAGATTGCACCGACCATTTATATGGCGGTAGACACAGAAGATTATATGAACTCCCTGACTTCGAATGTGAAGACGCTTGGAGAGATCTTTGGTAAAGAAAAAGAAGCAGAAGAGGCACTGGCATCCATTGATACCTCTGTTAAAGCTTTAAATGATAAAGTAACGGCTGCTGGAAAGAATGCACTGGTTGTTCTGACGAACGAAGGCAAATTGAGTGCTTATGGTGCAGGTTCCCGATTTGGTATCATTCATGATGTGTTCGGTTTTACTCCGGCAGATGCAAATATTGAAGTGTCGACCCATGGACAAAGCGTTTCATTCGAATATGTTATGGAGAAAAATCCGGATTATCTGTTCGTGGTAGATCGGAGTGCAGTGGTTGCAGGCAGTGGTGAGGCAACGCCTGCCAAACAGGTGGTCGAGAATGATTTGGTCAAAAATACGAATGCTTATAAAGACGGACACATTGTTTATCTTGACCCAGATTACTGGTACTTGTCCGGCGGTGGTTTGGAATCCATTCAGGAAATGATTAAAGAAGTGGACAAGAGTATCAATTAAGTGAATGAAGATTTGATGCAAACTTTTGATGAAGCCCCAAAGGTCTCTGTAATTCATACAGAGGCCTTTTTTGTTGTCTGAAATGAAGATGCCATTGGATATTTTATAAAAAGACCACATAATTCTGCGCGCTCTGGCACAAGCTACCTTGTATAAAAAAACAGGAACGGAGGGGCGGCATATGGCGGACAAAACATCAGGGAAAGATGGTTCCAAGGATTCAGAAAAGAAGAAACACATCCCCTTAGGGCTGCCGTCTCCCCCTATTCTGAAACAACCGATAGGCCTTTCACATGAAAGCCATATGTTGGCACTGGAAGACATTTTCTCGGATTGCTCGGATGTGATCTTCCGCAATGTCAAGATTTCACCTGAAGTGGAAGGACTACTGGTGTACATCGAAGGCATCGTGAATTCGACGGATATTCAGGATCATATGCTTCGGCCTCTGATTCGTGGTCTGATCGAACAACGAACCGATGAACCTGCAGCTCCTCTGGATGATACACGTATCGCCCTGACGCAGGTGAAGAAAGTGGATACCTGGGCAGACGCAGCGGATGGTGTGCTTGAATCCTCTGCACTTCTGTTGATCAACGGAAGCAAGGAGGCTTGGCTATTCAACGTCAAGGGCGGCATGCGGCGCGGTGTCGAGGAACCCCAGACCGAGTCGGTTATCCGCGGGCCACGCGAAGGCTTCACCGAAACATTGCGCGTAAACACAGCTCTGCTTCGTTTTAAGCTGAAAACACCTGGGCTTAAGATGTTAAGCATGACGATTGGAACCGAGACCAAAACCAATATAGTCCTGTCCTACATCGATGATATTGCCGATCCCAAGCTGATTAAGGATGTCAAAAAACGCCTCAACAAGATTAAGATCGATGGGATTCTTGAGTCCGGGTATATTGAGGAATTGATAGAGGATCATCCGTATTCCCCTTTTCCACAGATGCATTATACCGAACGTCCAGATACAGTTGCAGGTAACTTGCTGGAAGGGCGATTTGCCATCTTTGTGGATGGTAGCCCGTTTGTCCTTATAGCCCCAGTAACCATGTGGCAGATGCTTCAGGCGAGTGAGGATTATTACGAACGGTTCTTTATCAGCAATCTGGTGCGGTGGATTCGGTTTTTGTTTGTAGCTATCGCGCTATTTCTGCCTGCACTCTATATCGCCATTACAACCTTCCATCAGGATATGCTGCCGACCACGTTGATTCTGAGTATTGCCGGGGCAAGGGAGGCCATTCCATTCCCTGCACTGGTTGAAGCCCTCATTATGGAGCTATCATTCGAGGCTTTGCGAGAAGCGGGGGTCAGGTTACCTAAAACGGTAGGTCAGGCTGTCAGTATTCTGGGGGCACTCGTGATTGGACAGGCAGCGGTTCAAGCGGGTATCGTCTCTGCACCCATGGTTATTATCGTATCCATGACAGGGATTGCGTCTTTCACGATCCCTCGTTTTAACTTTGCCATTACGGTTCGTTTACTGCGTTTTCCCATTATGCTGCTTGCCGGAGCGCTTGGTTTATACGGCATTGTGTTCGGACTGGTGCTGATCTCGGTTCATCTGACGCAAATGACTTCTTTCGGTGTACCGTATTTGTCGGGCCTCAGTCCCTACAGCAAAAAGGATACCAAGGATATTGTTATTCGTGCACCATGGTGGAAAATGATCAATCGTCCTTCAACGGTTCATCGTGACCAGCAGCGGATGAATGAGAAAATCAACGGTTCACCTGAAGCTGAGGAGGGGTGGTAAGCACATGTTTTTTGTCCATAAACGGCATGTTGTCGCCATCATGCTCCTATGTACCATTTTCATATCAGGGTGCTGGGATCGGAAGGAAATTAATGATATCGCTTTTGTGATTGGTCTCGCCATCGACAAGGAAGAGGATAATTACAGAACCAGTCTGCAAATTGCCCTTCCCGGCCAATCCGGTTCCACTGGAAGTGAGGGTGGTGGTGGGGGCACAAGTGGCGATAAATCGTGGTTCATGTTATCCAATACAGCCAAAACGTTGCGCGGAACATCTCTTGAAGGCCAAAAGGCACTTTCCCGTGAGCTTTATTATGCACATCGGCGTACCATGCTGATCGGAGAGGAGCTTGCACGTGAAGGCGTTGCTCCCATGCTGGACTTACTTACGCGTTACCCGCTTAACCGACTCTCTGCGCTACCGATTGTTACCAAAGGTTCTGCTTACAAGGTGCTGAATACCGATGCGCCGATTGAAAAATTCCCTTCGGAAATGGTACGTGAATTATGCTTTCTGAATATGCGCAGACCACGTTCACTCAAGACATTCACGGATGCGATTCTTTCCGAGGGGGTAGATCCATTCCTGCCTGTCGCCTCGACCGTTGACAATGTGCCGAGCAACTGGAAGGACGTCAAGACGAACATCAAGTTGGATGGACTCGCCATCTTTAAGAAGGACAAACTGATAGGCATGATTGAAAAAGCGCCTGCTGGTGCACTTATACTGGCTATGGGTGAAGCCAACGAACCAGAAATTATGGTTAAGGCTCCTCGTGGGAAAGGTGATATTTTCATCAAGCTGAACGAAAACAACTCTACATTACATCCTCATATTGAAAATGGAAAAATATCGGTGACGATTGAACTTTATGCCAAGGGAGTCTTGGTGGACAACGAGTCGAACTACGGTGACCTGAGAGAGCAAGAGATTAAGAACCTGAATCAAGCACTTCATCAGAAAATTCAGGATGACATCAAGGAAGGGATAAGGCTGATTCAGAAAGAATATCCTGCCGATATTTTGGGTTTGGGTCGCTCTATTCACCAACATCTGCCCAAAGAATGGGACAAGGTTAAGGATCGTTGGGATGATATTTATCCAAGTGTAAAAGTTGTGGTTGAACCACATATCGTTATTGAAAATGTAGGAGTTATCAACAAACCATTTGGATTACCTGAGGAGGATATTGTCCATGATTAAGCCGCTGCTGTTCACTTATTTGGGTATAGTCGTTGCCGTAATCATCATGGACTTCAAACATTTGAAGCAGGCAGCGGCTATTAATCGCTGGTTATCCTACGGACTGATCGCCATCAGCGCCGGGATTTGGTTCTATGTAACGAATTTGAGCAAAACAGTCTTCGTCACGACATGGCTTACCCAATTCATTCAGCGGTGGCTACCGTTACCATAAGGCTTTTTCAACGAATAAGCATGAAAGATAAGACAGAAAGGAGGTATTCCATGAATCAAAAAGTGACCAGTCGTCAGTTGGTGCTGCTCATCATGCTGCTCAGTATTACAGGTACGTTGATTCAGCCCCATGCACAAGCCATCTTTTATGCTGAACAGCACGCCTACTTATCCTATATCCCCGTGTTTCTTGTCATGGTGGCATCCCTATGGATGTTAAGCCGTGTTCAGCGACGGTTCCCCGATCAGGATCTGTTTGAATCTCTGGTGGAGCGTTTCCCCTTTTTGGGACGTGTGACAGGACTGTTGTATATCCTGTTTTTTCTCTTTATATTTGCCCGTGATATCCGCCTAATCGGTGACTATGTAAGCATTACCTTGCTGGAGACGACCCCGATTTCCATAATTTTATTGACCCTGTTGGTCATGGCTGTTTTTATCGTGAGGGGAGGGCTAGGGTCCTTAATTGGGATGTCAGAGCTGTATGTTACTTTGTTTATGCTGAATTCGTTAATTTTGCCGTTTATGCTCATTCAGCAAATAAACATGGATAATCTCATGCCGTATTTTGACATTGATGTTGCGGGTGTTGGCAAAGGAAGCTGGTACATATTTTCCTTTTTTGGAGAGATGATTGCAATTCCCTTTGTAATTAAGGGCAGTGATTTCCGATTCAAGTCGGTCATGTGGGGGATTACGATCGCAGCCCTGTTAATGATTCTGATTATCGTCGAAACTATCCTGGCAGTGGGGGTACCCATCGCATCCAGGTTGGTATATCCCTCCTATGAGCTTGCAAGACAGCTGCAAATCAGTGATTTCCTTGATCGGTTTGATCTTGCACTAGCAGCGGCAACTCTACCTACAATGATTACCAAAATTGCATTTGACCTGTACTTTGTCTGTTGGGGAATGAAACGAATGATTCCAAAAGTTTCAGGTAAAGTGATGACAGGACCCGTGGCTTTGGTTGGTTACGTGTGTAGTTTCTGGTTTTTCAAAAACGCGGTTCAGCTCTTTCGCTTTACACGAGAATGGACATGGATTGGGATTGTGTTCGAGATACTATTTCCCATCATACTCTTTGTGTTCCTTCGTCCTCGCAAAAAAGATGCGAAAAATCGCCGAGCAACGGATGACCAGAAGCAAAAGCAGCAACCAAAAGAGGATAAACAAGGGAAAGCATCACAGGAACGAGATGAGCCTGACAAAAGTAAACGTGATGGACATCAGGGTGGAGAACTACAGCCTTCCTGATATATTCCATCAAAAATCGTTATAGATGAACCGCCGAAAAGAGGGGAAACTCGGTTTCCCTCCATAGAAGTACCCTGTATACTGTAGTCAGACTGATGACTTTCGGCTGAATTAACGGGGGGAACATGGATGGCTCAACATTTGGCAGGTATACGCGTAGCATTGACCGGACCACGAAAATCCAAAGAGATGTCTTTGCTGGTTGAGAAAATGGGCGGGATTCCACTAGTCCGACCTGCACAAGGAACTGTTTTTCTGGACGATCGTAATATTCGAGATGGTCTGGTATCCTGGATATCCGACCCGCCAGACTGGACGGTATTAACCACGGGTATGGGATTGGACGCTATTTTTGATATGGCTGAGGATATGGAGATTGCTGATCAATTGCTGGACGTATTATCGGAATCCTTGATTGCTGCAAGAGGGTACAAAACAGTCAATGCACTCCGAAAACGTAAACTGACACCACTGGTACGGGATGATGATGGCAGCACAGACGGGCTGATTCGTGAATTTGCGCCTCATGAACTTAAGGGACAGAAGGTCATGTTGCAACTGCATGGGGAAACCGCGCCCAAGTTGGTCGGTTGGCTGGAGGAACAAGGGGCGCAAGTACGTCAGGTGCTTCCTTATCGTCACGTCCCGCCCGAAGAGGGCGAACTGGAACAGTTGTTGAATGAAATTTTGCTGCATGAGGTGCATGCTGTCGCGTTTACTAGTGGGCCGCAAGTGCGGTTTTTGGTTGAATACGCGGCGTCAAAGGGCAAGCTCGAATCCATGCAGGAAGCCTTCCGGCAAGGCGTAGTGCCTGCTTCGGTGGGTAGGGTTACGGCAAACGCAATGCGTGAAGAAGGTATTGAGGCGCTCGTAGTCCCAGAGGATGAGAAGATGGGGGCACTAATCGTTGAACTGGGGCGTTATTACGCTGCCCGATCTGCGGACAAGGCTCAACTGCTGCAATAATATGTGATCCCGCCTGGAGTCATATTAAGCGTTGAATGAAACGCATTTAAGATGCCAAGTTGTTCCCGGTTCTGATCCGATATATGGATCAGAACTTTTTTTGTTGCTTGTCTCTGTGATCGGTTCATTTTCTATAAGCTGAATGAATCTGATTCAAGGGAATTCACCTGAGACTTTGGTCATGAAGTTAGTTGTACCCATTCATAATTAAAGGTTTTTGGATAATAATGTGGAATGAATTAAAGACAGATTAAGCTTGTGAGGGAGGGACAGCATGATGAAAACCGTATGTGTAACCGGGGCGGCCCGGGGACTGGGGTTAGCTCTGACGGCACAAATGCTGAAGAGAGGTTATATCGTTTATGCAGCAGGGTTGGACATGGAAGAGTCAGAAGGAATTCGTCTTCTGACGGATGCCTTTCCAAAACATTTACGTGCCATCGAACTGGACATTGCGGATGATCTGTCCGTAGCTTTGTTCACGGAGACACTTAAGCTGGATACAGAGCATTTGGATATGCTTATCAATAATGCGGCTATACTAGGAAGTATTACGGATCATATCCGCGGACCGTTAAATATGGCGGAGATGGCAGAAGTATTCAACGTAAATACCTTGGGGACATTGCGTGTGACTCATGCCCTGTTGCCCCTCCTTCTTCAAGGGACAAACAAGCTGATCGTCGATATATCTTCGGAGGCAGGCAGTATTGAGCAGTGCAGCCGGGATGGATGGTTTGCCTATTGTATGTCCAAATCTGCGTTAAACATGCAGGCCCGCCTTGTGCATAATGGTCTGAAGAATGAGGGTGGGCAAGTGATGCTGATACATCCCGGCTGGGTACAGAGTTATATGAGCGGGGAATTGAATACCGATGCAGACCTTACGCCAGATCAATCGGCTCAGCATATCACAGCACTCATCGATCGTCATAAGGAGTTCATGGGCGATCAGCCCGCGTATGTAGATTACAAGGGCGATACCCTTCCTTGGTAATTCTGTTAGAGGTAATTTGAAAGGAGTTTTTATTGATGGATCATCGTAAAAAAGCGTTGTTACTTGGTGATTATACTCATCCGGACTGGCATCCGCTGCAAGGGGTGGATGCGGAAATTAGTCGGATTTTTCACGATACTATGACTGTGCAGTGCAGTGAGAATCGCAACATGCTGCTGCAAGAAAATATAACTGGATTCGATGTGTGTATCTGTTACATGGATGATTGGAAGGGGAAAGTCTCTCCACAGCAGACGGCAGGCTTATTGTCCTATGTTAGTAATGGAGGTGGACTGGTCATTATACATAACGGAATTTCGCTCCAAAATCGTTATGAGCTGAAGCAGATGATCGGTGCCAAATTCCTGCATCATCCACCTTATGCCCCACTAGAGTTCACAGTAACTGCAGAGAGCCATCCAGTGACGGAAGGCATTTCAGGATTTACGATGGAGGAAGAGCCTTATCAGTTCGAGTTCGGTTCATTTGCCGAAACGAAAATTCTGCTGGAGTATCAATCCGAAGAAGGGCCGAAGCCTGCAGCTTGGGCGCATAGATATGGTCTTGGACGCATTGTTTACTTGATGCCAGGACATCATGTACCATCTTTTGCCCATGATACCTATCGTCAGTTAATTCTGCAGGCAGGAAAATGGGCTGCGCGCTACGTGTAGCCGTACCGTTTCTTTTGTGAGCAGCTGATTAGGGGTATACTATAGAGATCAACGAAGAGGAGGATGACAAGAATGAGCGATTTGTTCAAAAAGGCAATCTCGTTAGGGCTCGGTCTTACTGTTGTAAGTAAGGAGAAAATTGAGAAAACCGTGGATGATCTGGTTAAGCGCGGGGAACTGGCGCCTGGTGAATCCAAAGCGTTGGTTGAACGCCTGATGGAACGGGGCGATGAAGAGCAGGGCCAGTTCAAAAGAATGATTCACGAACAGGTCAAGCGCGTCCTTCAGGAAGTGGGCGTTCCATCCGAGAGTGATGTAACCAGTTTGGAACAGCGTGTTGCCGTCCTTGAGAAAAAGCTTGCGGAACTGGGTCACACACCACAGCTTCAACCTGATGTATCCCCAGCTCCACTTGAAGTTCCTCCTCTCAAAGGAAACGAGATCGAGTAGATGGCTGTGCGAATCAAACATGTCGGCAGATACCGGGAAATTGCCATGGCGCTGGTGCGTCATGGCTTCGGTTATATGGTCGAGGAGCTGGGTTTGTTCCAGCTGCTGGCCATACCCCGGCGGTGGATGTCGCGTGAAGCCCACACCACCAAGACGCTGAGTGAACGCATACGACTCGTGCTGCAGGAGCTGGGGCCGGCTTTCGTTAAGCTGGGGCAACTGGCAAGCACAAGGGCAGACTTGTTGCCCGAGTCTGTGATCCGGGAATTGGTGAAGCTGCAGGATCAGGTCCCACCGTTTTCCTCGGAGACGGCACGGGGTATTTTGGAACAGGAATTGGATACACCGCTGGAGGAGATCTTTTCCCGGTTCGAGGATACCCCTGTGGCTGCGGCTAGTATTGGACAGGTGCATCTGGGTAAACTCCGAAGCGGTGAGGCCGTAGCTATTAAGATTCAGCGGCCCGGCATATCGCGTATCGTTCAGCGCGATCTAGATATTTTACGAGAATTGACAGCGATGGCGGAGAAACGCTGGGATTGGGTGAAGCAATATCAGATTCCGCAAATGGTAGAAGAGTACGCTCAGGCATTGATGGCCGAGCTGGATTATACCGTCGAGGGACGTAATACGGAAAAGATTGCACAGCAATATCAGCAGGATAGCAAAGTGAAAATACCACTGATCTATTGGGATCAAACTTCTTCTCGTGTGCTCACCATGGAGTACATCGAAGGCATCAAGCTCAATGACCGTGACGAGTTGATTAAACGTGGGCATGATCTGAATAACATTGCGCAGCGGCTGGTGGATTCGTTGTTGAATCAGATTTTCATTCATGGATTCTTTCATGCCGATCCACATCCGGGCAATCTGATGGTTCTGAAGGATGGCAGGCTTGCCTTTATTGACTTCGGCATGGTAGGAAGTCTGAGCGATGAGATGAAGCAGCACCTGGCTTCGCTCATTATTGGATTGATGCGCAAAGATACGGACAGCATGATTCGGGCGATTGAGAAGCTGGGCATGATGCCGGATGATATGGATCTACGAGGGCTTCATAACGATCTGGACAAGCTGCGCAGCAAATACTACGATATTCCCTTCTCCAAAATCAGCGTGGGTCAAGCATTGAATGATCTGTTCGGCGTGGCGCAGCGACATCGGGTTGTGATGCCTGCCGACATTCTGCTGCTAGGGAAATCGCTACTCACGATGGAAGGTGTCATCGAACATCTCGATCCTTCCTTGAGTATCGTAGATATGGCAGAACCATTTGGTCGAAAGCTGATCAAGGAACGCTTCAATCCTGGGAGGATCAAGAACCGTCTGTTCCGCAGTGCTGCGGATATGGCCGAAAGTGTCATGGGTCTGCCAGGGCAGTTAAGGCAATTGTCTTCCATTATTAGCAAAGGTAAGCTAAGGTTGGAGATCAGTGTCCCCGAACTGGATGCGCTCATGCGCAGAATGGACCAGATCAGTAATCGGCTGTCTTTTAGTATTGTACTGCTCGCATTTTGTATCATTATGGTTGGATTGATTATCGGTTCTTCGATCAGTCACCAGTCAACCATGCTGTGGGATATTCCGGTCATTGAGATCGGTTTTCTGGTAGCCATTCTGATGGTGGCCTTCTTGCTCTATTCGATATTTAAATCGGGGAGATTTTAAGTATAGACGTAATCAAGAGAGTCGTTAAGTTTCCTGTCAGGGGAGCATTAGCGGCTTTTTTTGTTTGGGCATGGACGGGAATATTTAAACAAGATAAACAGAGCATAACTGAGATATTTTACATAAATAAGAGATAATAAAAGATAATATACCAATTACGGATACATACTCTGTTCGTGTAGAAGAGACTCTAGGACTATAATAATAGGTCAGTACATTAACGGACCCGGTTTTTCTGAGAGGGGAAAACCTAGAGAGATTGTGATTGGCTCACGATGCCTCGAAAGCAAGACACCTGAATGTTGTAGTGGAAATAAGAGGTGCACACTGGAACGGATGAGACATGTTCAGGCATGGTATCGGATAATTTATTCGGATCATGGTCAATCCAACATGTTTTCAACTTATATAGACACATTTTTGCGGGAGGGTATTCCGCTGTTTTGTGTTGTTTGTTGTAGTTGCTCAGTGACGAACCATTCCATTGCCGTTCAGGAGATAAGTCAAATTTGAGTTTAAATACGTAGGAGGACCGGCAAAGGACGATATGAATACTTTAAAACAACAATGGTTTGGTAACATTCGCGGGGACGTGCTGGCAGGTATTACGGTAGCGCTGGCGCTTATTCCGGAAGCCATTGCCTTCTCGATCATTGCGGGTGTCGATCCGATGGTGGGATTGTATGCTTCGATTACGATTGCCATCGTGATCTCGATTGCGGGCGGAAGACCGGGCATGATCTCGGCCGCAACGGGTGCTATGGCGGTACTGATGGTGGGACTCGTCAAGGATTATGGCGTGGAGTATCTTTTTGCTGCTACAATTCTGACAGGTATAATCCAGTTTATTCTGGGAATTTTCAAGGTTGGTCGGTTTATTACATTTGTGCCTCATTCGGTACTGACCGGGTTTGTGAACGCGCTGGCGATTCTGATCTTTATGGCTCAGCTGACCCATTTCACAGGTGCGAACTGGATCATGTATGCGATGGTAGCGGGTACGCTGGCGATCATTTATATTTTGCCACGGTTTTTCAAAAGTGTTCCGGCTCCACTGATTGCCATTGTGATTATGACGATCATTACGGCGCTATTACATCTGGACGTCAAAACTGTAGGGGATATGGGGAATCTTACGAGTACCCTGCCTATGTTCCATCTGCCGAATATCGACTGGTCTCTCAATACGCTAATGATTCTGCTGCCGTATTCGTTCACGATGGCTCTGGTAGGTTTGCTGGAATCTTTGCTGACTGCAACGATTGTGGATGAAATGACCGAGACCAAGAGCAGCAAAAACCGTGAAGTACGTGGTCAGGGGATTGCCAACTTTGTTAATGGCCTTTTCGGTGGCATGGGTGGTTGCGCGATGATTGGACAGTCGGTTATTAATGTGAAGTCTGGTGGTCGAGGTCGATTATCGACATTTACGGCTGGCGCTTTTCTGGCCATATTGTTGTTATTGCTTAGTGGTGTGGTGAAAGAGGTGCCAATGGGCGCACTCGTAGGTGTGATGTTTATGGTGTGCATCGGTACGTTTGACTGGAGCTCCATCAAGAACATTGCGCGTGTGCCACGTGCGGAAGCCTTCGTTATGGTAGTCACAGTTGCCATTGTGGTGTATACCCACGATCTGTCTATCGGTGTGATGGTCGGCGTTGTGCTTAGTGTGCTTCATTTTGGTTGGAAACAGACCAAGATTCGTGTGCAGGCATATGAGGAGCAGGGGCAGAAGGTCTATCGGGTCCACGGACCGTTCTTCTTCGGTTCATCTTCCCGCTTCGTCGATGAGTTCAATGCTGAGGCTGATCCGCAGGAAATCACGATTGATTTTGGTGGCTCACATATTTGGGATAATACGGCGGTTGTTGCCATTGGTAAAGTGAAGTTCAAATATGCGAAGCTGGGCAAAACGGTGCATCTGCGCGGACTGAACGAGGAAAGCTCTCGTTTGCTTGAGAAGAGCGGATTTGCTACGGTGCAAGGGCACAGTTCCTAATTCATAGCTATAGTTGAATCCAAATGAGTATCATTGATAGATGATAGGTGCTGTCCTGCAAGTCATGATGGATCATGACAGGGACGGCCCTTTTTTGTTTATATCAGCAAAATGCTTAGTTAGTTGAGGTCTATAGCGTGGCTGAAGTTCGTCACAATTTCACAGGTTTCCATGACTGCGGTATAAGGTCTGTATGATTCGTTAAGGCTTTAAACACAACGATCCGGGACATTTGTGGACAAATGCAGGAAAGTAACGCCTGATCCCCTTTTGTTTTGCTTGACTAACGTGTAAACTACAGGGTATGGAGAAGAAGAGCAACGGACCGATTGCTTTTTAAAAAATTCATTTCATAATCATGATTGATATACGGAAAACTAGTCTTGATTGAAGCCAAGTGAAAGCAATTATGAAATGGACTTATCTAAATGAATATACAGAGGTGTAACGATTGGCAAACTTTGAACAACTGGGCATTCGCCCGGAATGGTGCGAGATCCTGAAACATCAGGGCATCGCCGTGCCGACTCCGGTACAGGAGCGTTCGATTCCGGTATTGCTGGGTGGGCGTGATATTATTGCTGAGGCACAGACGGGTACAGGGAAAACACTGGCTTTTTTGCTGCCGATTATTCAGAAAATTAATGTATCCGACCGCTCGCCGCAAGCACTGATTATTGCCCCTACGCGGGAGCTGGCGCTGCAAATTACGGAAGAAGCGAAGAAGCTGACTGCAAACGACGATAAGCTGCATGTTCTCGCGGTATACGGCGGACAAGATGTGGACAAACAGCTGCGCAAGCTGCAAAACGGCACACAGATCGTGATTGGTACGCCGGGACGTCTCCTGGACCATCTGCGTCGTGGCACGTTGAAGCTGGATAATGTTAAGAAACTTGTGCTGGATGAAGCCGACCAAATGCTGCACATGGGCTTCCTGGATGATGTTGAGACCATCCTTAGTGAACTGCCACACAAACGTCAGACAATGCTGTTCTCGGCAACGATGCCGAAAGGCATTCGCAACCTGGCGAAGAACTACATGAAAGACCCGGAGGATGTGAAGGTATCCTCCAAGTCCGTGATTCCGATCAATCAGATTCGCCAGCAGGTGCTGGAGTGCACGGATCGTGGCAAACTTGAGGCACTTCGCGGCATGATTGATACGTATCGCCCGTACCTGGCAATTGTTTTCTGCCGGACCAAGCGCCGTGCATCCAAGCTGAATGAAGATCTGCGTGAAGCAGGTTATGCGAGCGATGAACTTCATGGTGATTTGTCTCAATCCAAGCGTGAGAACGTAATGAAAGCATTCCGCGACGCGAAATTGCAAATCCTCGTTGCTACGGATGTTGCGGCACGCGGACTGGATGTTGAAGGCGTAACGCATGTATTCAACTACGATATGCCGCATGATGCGGAAAGCTATATCCACCGGATCGGCCGTACGGGTCGTGCTGGCGGCACGGGTCTTGCCGTGACATTTGCAACACAGCACGACAGACCGGAGCTTGCTCGTATTGAGGAAGGCACCAATCAGAAGCTGTCCCGTATCCAGTGGACAAGTGAAGGTCCGGTAGCATCAACTGGAGCAAATAGACGTTCTATCAACAGTCAGGGTGATGAAGAACGTTCTGGCGGACGCTCCGCTGGGACAGGCAGTGCCCGTCGCGGCGCAGGTCGTACCGGCCGCAGCGAAGGCGGACGTGGCGGTCGTGGTGGTTCCCGTGGCGGCGAAGGTGGACGCAGCGGTGGTCGTAGTGGCGGCCGCAGTGGCGACGAGCGCAGCGCAGGCCGTGGTTCCGCGCGCAGCAGCAGCGACAGCAGTCGCGGTGCAGCGGGTCAAGGCGGGCGTGGTGCAGGTCGCAGCGGCGATGAGCGCAGCAGCGGCTGGGGCGGCCGTAGCGCCGACAAGCGCAGCTCCGGGCGCAGCAGTGAAGGTTCACGCCGACCGGACTCCGCAGGACGCGGGCCGGCCAAGAGCGACCGCCGCGATTCTCGTCGCGGGCGGTAATAACGATAAAACCTATGGCAAGTAGTCTGGAAGAACGCCATACATTTTCCAAATATCAAAACACCTCATCCTAGACCTAAGGATGGGGTGTTTTTTTGTAGAAGCTTATATGATAAAAACTATACAATGTCACGTGTGAATCCAGTATGCATGCAGGGGTAAACGAATTTTGGTTCGTCTATATACAGGGATTGAGTTTGCACTAATTTACATTTCGAGTCCATATACATCAGCTCTATACACGAATATCTGCGTACGAATCCCGATATTTCTCGTTATACACCCGACCAACCGACTCCGCCAGACCACCGCGTGCCTTACCAGGATACAGCTCCAGAGTTCGATAGAGCCGCATAAACCGATCTTTGGGCATAAAGCGCGCGTAGCGGGTAATAAGACTTGGGAACAACTCAATATATTTACTCTTGCGTACAGCAGCGGCGGCTACAGCCGTCAGAATCTGAATCCCGTTGTGCAGTTGCAAAATATTCACTTCGTACGTGGCGATATACCGGATCGCATCTTCACGGACCAATTCGGGCTTCAGCCGTGCGATTTCACCGATATATTCAGCAAGCAGCCGCTCGAAGCTGTGCAGCAGCAGCGGTTTGAGCTGCAGGTCCATATCACTTCGCAGCACGAAGGATTGCAGCAGCGCAACCTGCTGCAGACGAATCCGGTCGTTATAGACGAGTGAACCGATCTCCCTGAGCATTTCATAGGCTAGCGCTTCATCCTGCTTGCGTGCTTCTGCGACAAGAGCCCAATTCCGGTTAATGCCTTGGCGAATCGCTTCCTCATCCTGACGCAGCATGCGTTTAAGTTCACGCTGCTGTTCCACTTGGAAGGATCGCTTTTGCATGAAGATCAATCCAGCCAGAAGCAGCAGGGAGACACTGGCCGCCGCCATCGTTTGGTCTATGGTTTCACCAAAATAGGTGGCTGCTGCACCAAGGATTACCGTGATAAACAAGTCGCGTGCAATCCGACGTTTGACGCGGGAAGAGGCGCGTTCTTCCACTGTGGCAAGGGTGCCGCGTCCACAGGCAGTACAGTGATCTTCCCACAGGCAGGTATACTGGCCACACCGCTTGCAGACACGCAACTTTTGAAATGCATGCGTTGTTCTTATAAAAGGTTTGATGGATACAACTTGTTTATTGCTCATGCTCAATCACGCTCGCCATTCAGAATAGTGTAGAGGGTTCGATCGGCATCTTCCCTTGAAACGGGTTTGCGCCGATGAAGCAGGAACGCAATCACCTTTATAATGACAAAAAGAAACAATATGGCGAGGCATCCGTATGTAACCATAATCCGTTCCTTTCTAGGCATAATTAAAATATGCGTAGTTATAATGTTTACTGATCAAGCGTCGTTATATTGCAGTTTGCTGGCAATAACTATATCATATTTCCATAGTTGGAACTTTTGTGCCAGCTACTGACATGAATTCGTCGATTTTTGTCAGTCATTACAAAACTGTAACTGAAGATAGGGGTGCTTTTCAGAATTTATTAGTAGACTGTTAAGATTTCCTTAAGGCTTGACGCCTATAATAAACTATTCCCATTTTAATCTCAAACGTGAAGGAGTACACCCAATGCTGCGGACAAGCAAAATACGCTGGCTCAGCGGAACTCTGGTTCTGCTGGCATTTCTAACGCTGCTGCTACCTCAGGCGTTGCTGCCACATGCTGCAGCGGCTCAGGCACAGACAAGCGGAATCGATGCGGTACTTGTAGCCGATGTAAGTAATTCAATGAATACAAGTGACCGTGACAAGATCAGCAATGAAGCCATGAAAATGTTTATTGATATGCTGCCGGTCCAGGGGGACAAGGTAGGGATTGTCGCTTACACCGATCAGGTGGAGCGGGAAAAGGCATTGCTGGAGATTCAGTCCGATGCGGACAAGAGCAGCCTGAAAGATTTTATTGATCAGCTCGGCCGAGGGCCATATACCGATATCTCTGTCGGAGTGGCTGAAGCAGTGAATGTGCTGAACCATGGGGCAGACACATCTCACTCACCAATGATCGTGCTGCTGGCTGATGGCAACAACGATTTTAACAAAACCAAAGGTCGCACCCAGTCTCAATCCGATGCGGATTTGGCAAAGGCCGTCAAAGAAGCACAGGATCAGGGGATTCCCGTCTATACGATTGGACTGAACGCAGACGGCAAACTGAACAAGGACGCACTTGCAGATCTGGCTCAGCAGACCGGAGGCAAGTCTTTTATCACAGATACACCGGATGATCTGCCACAGATTCTGAGTGAGATTTTCGCCGATCATGCCAAACTGAATGTCGTGAAGCTGCCCTCCATTACAGGAAACGGCAGTTATCAGGAAGTTACCGTGAACGTACCGAACGACAGTGTACTTGAAGCCAACATCTCGATCATGTCTTCAAAACAAGTCCAGATTGAATTGACCGATCCTTCGGGCAAGGCCGTAGATCTCAACTCTGACGCAGCCAAGCTCTCGACTTCGAAGAGTTATTCCTTGGTGAAGCTGCTCAAGCCTCAGGAAGGCGACTGGAAACTTCGGGTAAAAGGGGCTCCGAAAGACAGCATCGATATCAACCTGTTGTTCAACTATGATCTCCAGCTCGTTGTGGACCCAATTAAGACCAAGTCCTATACGAAGGGCGACAAAGTGAATCTGACCGCCAAGCTGGAGAACGGAGGACAGCCGCTGCAGGATAATGACCTGTACGCTGATATGAAGGCAACATTGGTCGTAAACGATCAGGATACAGGCAAAAGCACAGAACAGCCGCTCGAAAACACGGGCTCCGGGTTCGCCGGAACGTTCGAAGTGCCGGACAAACATAACTACGAGCTTGTTATCCGTGCAGAAGAAGACAGCTTCTACCGGGAAAGTGCTCCAATTACGATCAATGCGGGCGGAGCAGCCGGTAGCGGAACTCAGCCAACGACTCCTGCGGGCGATCAGGACAAGCCGTTTCCATGGATGTCTGTTATTTTGGGCGTGATCGCCTTGATCGTGGTAGCCGTGGGTATCTGGTTCCTGTTAGGCTGGTTGAAACGCAAAAACCGTGGATTTGTCGGACAGATGGTTGTCGAAATTCGTGATGAGAATACCGGGGACAAGTCGTACCCGCAATATAAAAAGCTGGCATCCTTCCGGGGCAGATTCCATCTGCACCAGCTGTTACAGCTGGACCCTGAATTGAAGGAAACCGAGAAATATGTATTTACACCCAGCAATGGGGATCGAATTATAATCCGTAACACCGCTGGCGGAACGCTGGAGAAATCCGGCCGTGCCGTTGATGCAAGCTCAGGCGTTGAACTGAAGAACGGTGACCGACTGAGCATCCCGCTGCAACAGGCGGACAAAACGATTTTAATTGAGTATCTGGTGTAATTTGATTATTTGGTTTAAAAGGAATGCATTTTAATTTGGATATAATTGTTTACACGAGAACGGAGAGGACAGAGAAAACCTGAAGAAGCGAAGCGTTCGCCTTTATCCCCGGATTTTCACTTTGTAAAAGTGAATTGAAAAAATCTGGGGATAACAGCGATCGGAAGGTTACTCTGTCATCGGAGTGGCAAGTGTAATGAGTTTTAGCCCAACTGGTTTAAATAAGGGAGGACAACGAATGAAACCGATTGTTAGAGAACATATTCAGCAACTGGATGTATCGCTTGGCGGAGGTATTGTCAGTGAGAAAATCAGAGTCGATACGATTGATAACCCGATTCTGATTATCGGTCTTGGAGGAACAGGTATTGATGCGCTGTTGCGTCTTAAATACCAGATTAATCGACGTTTCAAGCTGCCGCAGGACCCGGTATCCAAGAAAAAAATGGACAAACCGTCCAACGTGGAGTTCCTTGCTTTTGAAACGAACGAACAGGATCGCGCCAAAAAGTATAAAGGCATCGGACTCGATCCAATTAATGAATTTGTACTGTTGTCCAATGCCGAGATTGGTGGATTGCTTCAGAACCGCAGCGTATTGGAGCCGTATATTACGGACTGGCTGTCTCCGGAGCTGAGCATCACCGATGGCATGAACGGCGCCGCAGGGGTGCGTCAGGCTGGACGCCTGCTGCTGTTCACGAAGATTAACCAGGTCGTGCAGGCGATTGACAAAAAGATCAAAACATTATCTGTAGGCACGAACAAGAAACTGATGGTGTTCCTGCTGACCGGTCTTTCCGGCGGTACGGGAAGTGGATGCTTCCTCGATATTTCCTATATCGTGCGTGGGATTATCGAACGCGATCACGGCTCTGCCGGGATTGACCGCGTGAACACGCTGGGATATCTGTTCACCCCAGACGTGAACCTGTCCAACAAAAGCTTGAGTGAACACACTCGTGAGTACATCCGCAAGAATGGATACGCTGCGCTCAAGGAATTGGATTATTGGATGAACGTGGACAGCCGGGGTGAGCGTTTCTCCCAGAAATACGGCAACATTCTGACGGTGAATTCACCGCTGCCGCCGTTCAACCTGTGTCATCTGATTTCTGCTACCAATACGGAAGGCAAACTGCTGGAGAATGCTTATGATTACTGCATGAACGTCACCGCCGAGAACATCACCAACTTTATGGCGAGTGAGGAAAAGCAATCCGGCGAGGAGTTTGCCATCCACGATTATATTAGCAACATTCGTACAAACATCGCACAAATGAACAAAGCCTACCCGGCCAACTATGATTACAATATTATCGGTGCATCCTCAGCGGTACTGCCGATTGAAGAAATGACGACTTATCTGGCTTACCGCATGTTCGACAAAATGAACACCATGTTCTCCAAAGCACCGAACCAGGAGGATACCGAGAAGTTTGCCCGCAAGCTGGGCATTGATCTCGAAAGTGTGGTCAAGTCCTTCGAAGCCCGTGTGCCGGAGCCGCTGCCAGGTTACCAGAACAGTGAGCGTCTGTCCTATGGCAATGTGGTGAAATCACAGGTCGTGAACATGGACACCGAACTGGAACAGAACTTCCTGGCTCGTGCCCGTGAAGAATATATCAAGGCGAAGAAGCAACTTCCGGGAGAAATTGCGGGTCAGTTCACCGAACAGATCCGGCGTATGTTTTTGCATCCCGAACAGGGTCCGTTCTATGTCTCCCGTCTGATCTACACGGAAAAAGGCTTCTGTGTACTGAAGATGATTCAGTCGTACATTGAAACCCTGCGTGAGAATGCCTTCCGCATTCCGCGTGATATTGAGGCTGCTCAGGAGCAGTCGGAAGAGAAGCTGGGCGATGCGAAGAGTGCGTTCGTCTCCAAAGAGAAGAAGAAGAATGCTTATATTGAAGCAAAAATTCATGAGTACTGGCTGCATGCCGATGTGGAACGCAATGATCAGATGATTGAGTTCTACGAAGACCTGTACGAATTGCTGAACCAGGAGAACAGCCGCATTTATAACGTATTTACTGAAACGCTGAACGCACTCAGCTCGATCTTCTCCAAAAACGGGGATATCCTGACACGCGGCGAAGAACAGTCTGATCACAAAGGCAACAAAACGTATTACTGGAACGTTGTAAGTGTGCCGGATATCGTCAGTGTGGTGGATGGACTGCTGGACAAGCGTGATACGGATGATCTGATCCGTGACTTCTCGCGTGAATTGCTGGAGAACTCCAGCCAGTGGGTGAAAGAAAACGAGATCGATATCGTCAGCTCCATCTCTGATTTCCTGACCGAGAAGTTCGGAGATCTGATTACCCGCTCCATGGAGGACTTCCTGGTTATCAAATATGGACAGGACGAGTCGGTCGAGAAATTCGTGGAACGCTTCATTGCAGGCAAACTGGATGATGAGGCGGTTCCGGTGTTCAATCTGAGCAATAGCACAGGCAGTCTGCATTTCCCATCCTGGGGATTCGTATCGGTACCAGCACAGGCGCCGGGCATTCTGAGAGGGATTCGCAATTATCAGAACAATGCGGTGGGCAAATCCCATTTTACCGTTAAGGAAAGTGAAGTGCGCAACCGGATCTTCTGGCTGAACACTCGCAACGGGGTACCACTGTTTGTGTATACACCGCTCAAAGTATATGAGGAAAGTTATGAACGTACCATTTTGGACAAAGAAGGTATCGGACGCCATCTGGTGCAAACCGAAAAGAATAACTGGACCTATCTGCCGTCGCCAATTCCAGAAAAATCATGGGGAGATGTGTACGAGAACGCCCGGGTCAAGCAGTACAATGCCCGTGTACGTACCGAATTCGAGCAGGCGCTCGGATACAACATTGTGACAGCCAAATCCATTGATGAGAATACAAGCAACCGCTATGCAATTGTGACAACGGAACCGTTTGACTTGTCTGCTAAGCTGGGTGCCTACGACATGCGCCTCACGTCCACCACGCCGAACCTGGGTGAAGTGAAGCGGGCAGTTATTGAATTGAAACGCCTGCAATCCGAAGGATTGCCACGGGTGTCGGTGAAGGACATTTTCGGAAGTATTAATGAAGATATGGCCAAAGAAAACCTGGTGCGTTCCCCGCAGCTGATCGCGCGGGTACGTGAAGAACTGGCGAAGATGAACGCCATCTCGGTCAAAGTCGCCGAGCTGGAAGGCATTCTCGCTCAGCATCAGGACGAGGAGCAGTGGTATGACCGCTTCATCGAAGCACTCTACACCGATACCATTGTGAAGAAAGGCGCGCTGTACGTCTATGACCGTGATCCGGAAGAAGACGCATGGGAGCCGTTTGCGAACCTGATGAAGAGCCGTAACTTTGCCGAATATGAAGTGTTTGGCAACTTCCGTGGATTGGCAGAGAAGGATCGCAGCACATTGCTGCGCAAAGCGTCCCGCCGCGATAACGACCTCACCGCTACCGAAGATATCACGCCACTGCTTACGAAATTGGATGATCTGGCTGCATTGTTCATGGAGTCCCGTGATCGTCTGGAATACGAGCGAGTAGAACTGGCGAACGGGGAAGACATCTACCAGTTCTACAGAACGATGTCATCGAAACTGAATGACATTCGCAGAAGGCTGAAGTAAGATGGCGGCCGGGATGGAGTTCAGCTCGAACAATGCTCTAAAACGCAATCTGGAGAAGTATGCAGCACAGTATGCAACTGAGCAGGAGCGTCAAGGTAGCCTGGGTGATGGTCGCAGCAGCATCCATTACCCCGCGTTGTTCCTGTTTGTGGGTGACCAGGTCGCTCCGGCAGTGTCTGCTGTCCAGGAAATCAACCGGCTGAAGTGGGATAACGGAGAAGGTGTAGTCTATGTACAGATTGGAACGGAAAATCAGGAGCATGCCCAACATCGTGACCATGACCCCGCACAAACGAAGCATGACCATTACAGCGATGGTGCTCATTCAGGATATGCGCGTGTTAACGGCGGGAGTGATGTAAGGAATGGCAGCACTTCTGATGATGGTCAGGTGACCCGTCACGTGCTTCCCTTGTCCACCATACAGACGGATCGACCTTCCAAAACGCTTCGCAAGGATGTGCATCGCAGTTTCCACGATTCAGATCAGGCACTCTTTGGTCTGAATCGTACCTTGCGGCGGGTGAGTAATCGTATTGCCGAATACGGACGCCTATATTCATCGTTCGATCGAATCTACGTGACCGTTGTGACCAGGGCAGATGATCCATTGAATGTATTGTTGCCGGAGCTTACCAAGCTGACCGAGACGATACTGGCTCAATCCTTCAAGTCGGTACAGACCGATTTGCATGTGCTAGTCAGCGAGATGGAGCAGGTCGATTCCTTTGGATATGCAAGCGCAGCGGGACTCGCTTTTCTGCGGGAACTGGATTACATGCAGGGGCTGGACTATACGTTCAGTGGCAATCTGCTGGTTACGGAGGACGGTATCTCCATTCCGGTTGTACATCCCGCTTCTCCGTTATTCGATCTCGTATATATTTTGTCAGACAAAAACGAGCGGGGAACTGGCGTACCCGGCGGGTGGATCGAAAATGCCGAGATCATCTGCCGAATCTGTCTGCTCAAGAATCGGAAGCAGGATGCAGATAGCTCAGGTTCCGTATCAAGCACGGGGGCCAACACGTATAACAATACGTCGTTCAAAAATAACATTCGTACGACCTCGGATCAGCATGGTTATGCCAGTGCAGGTTTTGCCGAGATTAGACGGCCGAACAAACCCATTGCACTCGCGGTGTTGTATCACCTGTATCGTTATTTGCTTGAACGGATGCGGCAGGAACCCGAGTGGAGCATCAAGGGCAAGCTCGCCTTTTTCGGACTGGATGGGGCTTCGGTAGAGCGCAAAGTGGAAGGGATTCTTCCCGATGAGGATCTGGTGAGCGGCATGAGCGGCATTATGACGCATAACGTCAGCTTCAACGATCTGAAGCCGCTCTCGCTGCGTGAAGCGGAGAGAGCATTGTTCGGGCATGGGGCAGAGGCGTATTTCCGTGATAATGTGGTCCGTCTTGCCGAGGAACGAGTACGTCAGCGCAGCACAGAAGACTCCCTTCGTCGTAAGGCTGAGCAATCGCGCACGGAGCATCCTGAGGTTGGCTATTTTCAGTGGGCTGCCTGGAGTGACAATGGGTTCGGCAGTGTGCGTGAGGCATTGCTTGGATTGATTCGTGATAAATCGGTGCAGCTTGAATCCGCACGTGCCTTGCTGGAGCAGCGTCAGCAGGAGCGAGTAGAGGATCAGTCGTTCAAACGGGCCTTGTTCCGTGACAAACAGAACGTGCGCAACCTGATCGATTGTTTGCTGGAGCGTGTGTATGTGCCCAAAGTTGAATTGCTGCGTCTGGAGAATGAATTGCAGCTGCTTCGTGTCTACGACACAGAGATGGAACAACTGCATACGTTCAGCCGGAGTGTAACGGAGACACTGGCAACGCTGGAACGTGTTTTGCGTGAGACAGCGGTAGAGAGCATAGCGGCTGCAGATGAATATATCGGTCAGAACGTAATGGAGTATTACGGCAAAGTGACGGAAGTGCTGATCGCAGATTTGGAGGCAAAGCGTGGACGGGATGTCTGGTTTGAGGACCGCCATATGGGGGATATGAACCGGCTTGCCACAGAAGGAAACGAGCGACTCTTGCAACGTCTGATGGAGGTATGTCATGTGATGCTGCTTACAGCAGAACCGCTCCGGGTACCTTTCGAAGAAGAATTGCTGTTGCGGGCGAATGTTACAATTACCTATGGGGACAAAAATGTACTGACCCGTGATGATCTGTTCCGCCGATTGTATCGCACACTGGAGGAGCAGGCGGTCGTTCGGGTAAGAGTATTCGACTATACGCAGGAACATCGTTATGAAGAAAAATATTTCTTTGGTGATCACCATAGTGCCTTCATGGACTACGCGGCGTATGCCGAAGAAACGTCACGGATCTATAAGCTGGGTGTGGTATATGAAGAACGAAGCAGTGGTGTGGAGAAGCTGAATCTGATGGGGGGCTTCCATCTGGAAGACCTGATGGTGTATCGCAATGGTCGGGTGTATTACGATTCGTATACAGAGAATGGTTATGAGCTCCATCCCTCCGATCTGGCCGAGAAGCTGTCACCCATGCGTTAAAACATAAGGCTGTATCTTATATGGACGGAAGGGAGGTACAGATCGATCCATCTGTTTCCGTCCAGTACATTATACGTTCATTTTTCATCAACCCATCTTGTATTAATTCAGCCGTTCATCGGCTGTTTTGGAAAGGATGCATGCAAACATGCAGCGAAAAATCAATCTTCTCCTGGTCCTGTTCAGCCTGATTGGCGGAGCTGTGGGCTTTGCGGCTGGAGAAATCATGCTGCGTCAGTGGCTCGGGGAAATGCCCCGTCTATTGCTGATGGGATTATACTTTGGCGTGTTGGCGCTTAGCGTGGGATTATTCTGTTTACTCGCAGAGATGATCTCGCCAAAGCTGAACGGAGCTTCCTGGAAGCTGCGATATCTGGGACTATCCTGGAAACTGCTTGTTCCGGCAACGCTGGCGCTATTGTTTGTCGTCGGACTTGCCCTGCAATTGCTGTATCAGATTAACCCAGGCGGTGTGAAGCAAGTCAAGGATATCGTGCTGATGATCGATAACTCGGGCAGTATGAGTAAGACAGACCCAGATAACGGTCGCTTTGAAGCGGCCAAAACACTGATTAGCCAAATGGAAAGCGATAAACAGGTGGCGGTGATTACCTTTGATGATCAACCCGAGCTGCTTCAGCCGTTCACCCCGTTGGACAGCGAAGCTGCCAAAAATGAGGTGTACAGCAAAATTGATGGCATCGTGACGACCTCGGGCGGAACTAATTTCGATGCAGTGCTGCGGGAAGCGATGGAGCAGATTAAGGGCAAACAGGACCCGAAACGCGGAACGGTAGCGATTCTGCTATCCGATGGATTCAGTGATGCAGACACATCCGGCATTTTGTCTGAGTATGCAAATGAACAGATCGCCGTCAATACGGTGGGGCTGAGTCTGGTGGACCCTTCCGGAACCGACTTGCTGCGTCATATCGCACAGCAGACGGGCGGTATGTACTATGATGTACCAGATTCCGGTGGACTTAATCTGGCATTCCAGCAAATTTACGATACGATTGATGAACGAACGCTGGTGACCGAACGTACAGGCATGATGGAGCACAGTACGTATCTGGCTATTTTCCGAGTGGCTGCCTTACTGTTGATTGGTGTCGCACTGGGCGTGTCGCTAGGACTTGTATTTGATAACCGTCATCTCGCACTCAGTTTCGGAATTGGTGGTGCCGTGTCTGGTTTATTGGCCGGACTTCTGCTCGAATGGGGACTGGACGGATCAACGGTGGGTGATACATTTGTAAGATTCGGAGCGATGCTCATCTTATCTGGTGTGTTAACCCTGTTCAGCTGGATTATTCCGATCAAGGAGAATACACCGCGGAAGACGCGTGGGCGTCGCGATGCTGGTGGAGGAACCAATTCGGTGGAAGGATTCGGTCAGCGGGCAAGAGATTCGCGCAGCAAAGGATTTTGACGTCTGGAGGTAGGCGATAGATGCGTTTTACGGATGCAGACCCTTCAGCGCCCCTGATTCGCAGAC
This sequence comes from Paenibacillus sp. RU5M, assembly GCF_900221055.1. Classification (NCBI taxonomy): domain Bacteria; kingdom Bacillati; phylum Bacillota; class Bacilli; order Caryophanales; family Paenibacillaceae; genus Paenibacillus; species Paenibacillus sp. RU5M. The sequence goes on from NZ_OBQM01000004.1 coordinate 298,496, forward strand.
TGACACTTGCAGTGGACGAGAGCCAGTGTACACTTCGCTGGCTCTGGCCAGAGAGCGTGGAAGCTGTATATGTTGAACGGCTGGAGCTCGATATGATGGGTGATGATCGTACCGAGGAACAGGCTGCACAGGGCAAGCTGAAGTTATACACAAAAGAAGAATATAAGGCGAGCAATGGATATATGGATCGAATCACGGGTTTTGGTGCCATCCGTTATACAGTGTATGTGTGTCAGATGGAGGAGGACGGGCCAGTTCTGGTGCGTCAGCGTGATGGAGACAACACGGTCGTTGCCAGTGCAGGCAAGGCAGATATTCGCTTTTCGATCCGATACAAGAGCGGTTTTTTTCAGAAACGAAAAAGTGTACTGATGACCGTTACAACGGAAGCACCTGTTCCGAAGGAGGCGCTCTGTTATGTCCGCAAGCAAGGCGGGGTTCCGTTGAATAAGGAAGATGGCACGGTGTACCCTTTTGTGAGTGATTTTGCTCCCGGGAGAAATGAGATGCCACCGGTTGAGGTAGCCAAGGACGATTACGTGAGGCTATTCTTCACGGACGGACCAAAGTATGGAGCCGCCTATAGGCTTATATCAGACTAGATAGTTAGGCCTTTTTGTCTAACTGATCAGGGGAGGGGAGTGGCTATGAGCTTTTTTAGTCGGTTTTTGAAAAGACAGCAGCCGGAAGAACGGCCGTTGTTTTACGATATCGTATGTCCGTATTGTTTCAGCAAGTTTTCACCGGAGGAGGTTGTGTTCCGTGCTGCACATCATCGCGACGACGATGAGGACTACGCACTTGGGGAAGATGCGAAGCTGAATCGATATCGCGAACGGTTTGGACTGGATACGGTGTTTGATATGGAGGCCGTGCTGGCTCCGCATGATGTACCTGAGGAACATCGCATCTATTCGGATAACATTGTGATGGGACTGAACGATCGTTACGGTGTGGTTACACGGCGCCGGCTGTGTCCACAGTGCCATAACGAGCTGCCTGTCACGGCAGGCAAAGCACCAAGCAATATCATTTCCATTATTGGGGCATCCCAGGTGGGTAAATCCGTCTACATGACTTCATTGATTCATACATTGCAGCATTACACAGCCGATCATTTTGATGCGGCCTGCATGCCGCTGAACGCGGAGATTAGCCGCCGGTTCCGTGCAGATTATGAAGAACCGCTATTCGAGCGGGGCGATCTGTTGGATTCAACGCAGAAGGAGAAGCTGCAGGAGCCGTTTATTTTCCAATTTGTATTCAAGGATGAAGATAAAGCTCCGCTGACACTGGTGTTCTTTGACGTCGCTGGTGAAGGTATGGTGGAGCAGGACTATCTGGGACTTCACGGGCAGCATATCAAGAACTCGGCAGGCATTCTGTTCATGGTGGACCCGCTTCAGATTCGTTCCATCCGGGACAAAATCCGCATCAACCTCGGCAACGAGCCAGGCGAGTGGACGCCAAGATACGATGAACCGCGTGATGTGGTGTTAACGATGTTCGGTGACTTTATCGCGTACCAGGACAAAGCCAAGACGAATATTCCGACAGCCGTTGTACTCACCAAAAGCGACATGCTGCATTCCCTCAAGGATGAAGAGGGCGATTACATCAAATCCAACAGTAATGTATTCCGCAACATGGTGCACCGCGACTGGTTTGACCTGACCGAATTCGAGAATATCGACGGGGAGATCCGGCGTTTTATCGAGAAGGTGGACCGTCCGTTCAAAGGCACGATGGATGTGTACTTTAAGGATACGGCTTACTTTGCGGTGTCTGCGCTGGGAAGCAATCCGGTGAATATGAAGCTGCAAGGCGTGGTCAGTCCAATCCGTGTCGATGAGCCATTCCTCTGGCTGCTGTACAAGCTGAAGTACATTGAGGGGAGAGTGGGATGATGCGTTCTTCCATGACCCCGCCAATTGAACAACAGCTGTACACTCGAGAGCGGCGCGGGGTGTTTCGCACAACGGAGGGGTTCGATACGGTTGCCGCATCGCCGGGACTGGACCCTTCTTTTATCAAAAAAGTGCTTCATCCCTACTGCGTCTATGACGCTCCAGCGGAGCTGACGGGCCGGAGTGAGAAGGATGAGACGAAGTTTCCCCCGTCCATTCATCTGCTGCATCTGGAGAGCGGGGAGACGATACTTGGGCAAAATGTGTACCAGTCCGTTGATTTCACCGGGCTGCGCAGCGCTTTTTTCGCCCATAACTATGTCTTGTCTCCTGAACGCTCGGAAGAGCAGATGAAGCAAGGTGGCTGGCTGGATGCTGTGTTCGCCACGTCCTATGACATCGAACAAGGTACAGTGCTGCCTGCGCTTACTGAATTGCCACGAGCAGCTGGTGTTGGACAAAGCTCTCCAAGTCAGATCTTTGCCGCTCTGAAAATGGACGAGGTGGTATTCAAACGCCTGCTCTACGCCGTCATGCAAGCTGTAGCTACACGTCGGAAGGTATACATTGCGCTAGATGTGCCCGCTGAGGAAGTTACAGCCGGAGCCAAGGGACTGCTGCGTTTGTTATATACGGCGCTGCCTTACGCGTTCCGGCGGCAGCTCGGCTTTATGACGTTTGCAAAGGAGCCGCAGGCAAAGAAAGGCATCCACCTTCAGTTTGTGGAGCGGGGTACGCTACGTCCAAAAGATCGGAATACGGAGAAGGATTTTACCTTTGATCTGGTATCGGGCAGAGTTACCCATGCAGATGCATCTGTGGCGAAGCTTCCTTATGCGGAATTCGCCTGGACCCTACTGCACGAACCTGCGGCTGCCGATTCATTTTATGCTTTTGCGGATGAGATGCTGTCCGGAATGGAACCTGGACGGGAGCTCTCCATTGAAGCATACGGGGAACTTTCTATGTTCTATCGTCTGGAGCAGGGGATGGAAGAGTTGTATCTGGATAACAAAAGCGATGTCCTCAGTGGGTTGCTCACCTACTTGAAACCGGAAGGCGGAGCACAGCAACGCTCTCGTTTGAACGAGTTGTTCCTGACGTTGCTCAGTCGTGAGCTGGACAGCGTCAAACGGGAGAATGTACCTGAAGAATCGGTTGCAGCACGCATCGGGGAGTATTTCCGGGTCGCTGCGGTAGTCGTACAGTCCCGAATCGTGGATTATTTCATCTATGGTGTTAATAACGCCCGTTCGCAGAAACGTATGCGTGCCGTGCAGGAGCTGTATGGCTTGCTGGATCGGGACAGCCTGTTAAGCCGTGCTTTCTTCGACAAAGTGCTGGCGAACGAATCACTGACCAAGCTGCTGTTCGAGCCCTATCTGGATAATCAGCTGAAACGCACGGAATCAGCCGCCGATGTTGTGGAAGTGATCCAGAGATGGATTACATCTCACCCGTCTGCCATCCACAACAGTTTCTTGCTGGAACGGACAGGAACGGAGCTGCGTGAACGTTTGTGTTCTGCGCCCAACCCTGTTCAGTCTGCCAATGAGGCACTTAAGCGGGTTAGTATATTGGATCGTGTACCAGTCGCAGGCGGCTTAGACACAGGTATTACCGCCCGGATTGGACAGTCTGGAGCTTCAGTTCGTGCTAATCGGAAAGGTGGACCTGGGTCCGCTGTCCAACCACCAGCGTATCAGGAGGATTTAACCCGGCTTGCAGATAAGCTGGCTTACGTTATTAACTTGTTTATGATCCAGGATCTCGATCTGGAGCGGGTTAACCGTGAACAGCTGTTAAGCATTGATATTTTGTTGCATGGAAACGAGGTTCGGGACTGGGCTGCTCGCCAGGGCTCAGATGTATCTGCGCGTACAAACATGATGCTGGCAGCGAGAGCATGGCTTAGCGGTGAGGGGCGTGACGAAGAGGAGTTGGAATCCCTCTCTTTGGCCGAACGTAATGAGCTCCAGCGCTGGACGCGTCGCTGGCTTGCCGGAGAGCTTCGTGATCGCCCAGATACGGCTGCATTTGAAGCACTGCCGCTGGCTTTCTATCGCGGTGGCAGCGGTAGCAACAGACTCGATTATCCAGGCCTGATTGAATTTATCTATAGTAGTTCAGGACGTACAGAAGTGTTGTATCAATTTATGGAGTGGTCAGGGAATCAACGCTTGTTTATTCGCGGCTCCAACGCACATAAGGGATACTCGGATGCAATCGTGGCCTATTTCAAGGCCCATGATCGTGAAGCTTTTAAGTCAAAGTCAGCTTTCAAACCCTATTATGCCAGAGCAAGCAAGACGATGAAGCCGGCTTACGACCGCGCCAAAACAGAGTTGTCTTCCCCGCTGGTACGCATGCTGACAGGTAAAAGGAAGAACCTTTTTCTAGGATCGGTTATTGTCATCCTGATTATTGGTATTGCTGGAGGTACGTACGCTTTGATGAGCGATAAGGCGGAGACACCTGAGGCATCACCTCCCCCGACACAGGAGCCCGTTGTTCCTGCTGAACCGGAGGTGGAGCTCGCTGAACAGATCGCCTACCTCGTTCCTGCATCCGAAGCGGACGACGGTTCAAAGACGCCTGCCCAGTTGGTGATCCGTTACAGAGACGAAACGGACAGCAATGCTTTGCAAACGGACACTCTCCAATGGAACTTGAAAGATGGTACTACACAGAAGCTCAATGCTGAGGGTGAATGGGAGAGTTTCAACCGAAATGAGGAGCCGGATGGCGAAGGTACAGCTGGTGACAGCTCAGAGGGTACGTCTGAAGGAAGCTCAGCAGGTTCTTCTAACGATAATGTGGACGATACTCAGCAGAGCGGAGAAGCCGAGCAGGGGGCAGATTCAGCCTCAACGGAGGACAACACTTCAGACCCAGCAGCAGGGAGCACGACGGATGCAGGTACTGGCACAGCCTCTGACACTACGGATGAAGGCACAGGACAGAGAGATGCAGACGGCACGGCTTCAGATCCATCTCAGTCTACGGGAGCAGATTCATCTTCAGTGGAAAATCTGACTGTTGCTGAAGCAGATCGTCTGTATCCCTATGGGCACCAAGTGGAGCTTCCGACCGATTTTGATCTAAAGGACATCGTGAGTATCCAGAGTGGAACGCTCGTGATCAACCTAGTCCCGGAACCGAAGCTCTAAGCGGCATTAATTGAATATATTATTAATGGAATACAGCCACCTCGAAGAATTTCGTAGGGGCTGTATTTTTGTTTTTGCTCAATTGATGGGGAATGACATATACAAAATGAATCAATATAGGTCTAATTTTCACAATTCGGACACATTATTAAGATGTTGGGCAAGGATGAACATACGCAAAGCGATGAAATGCACGTACACGATGAGAAAAGCTCTCACATAAAGTGCGAAAAATTTGAACGATTTCTAGTAAAACACTTCAAAAATAGCTTTCAACTATCAAGGAGTTTGGTATTTACTGTTGACAAATGATAATGATTATCAGTATCTTTAGAGTATAAGATCTTGTTGCGCCGGAAATACGCTGAACTACAATTTCGTTTTCGTTGTCATAGCCGGAATACATAACCGGGATAAATGAGAGAGGGATGATCGCATGTTTCGTCTGGAGACGTCCAAGTTGGATATCGCTTATGAGGAAAGACTGATTGTTGAAGATCTGAATATTCAAATTCCCCAAGGAAAAATTACAGCACTTGTTGGAGCCAATGGTTCAGGAAAGTCTACCATCCTGAAAACAATGGCACGGATCATGAATCCAAAAGCAGGTAGTGTATTGCTCGACGGGAAGTCCATCCATAAGCAGTCCACGCGTGAAGTAGCCAAGCAGCTTGCGATTTTGCCACAAAATCCAACAGCTCCTGAAGGACTTACCGTAACCGAACTTGTGTCCTACGGACGGTTCCCATATCAAAAAGGTTTTGGTTCGATGCGTGCTGAAGACAAACGCATGATTGAATGGGCTATCGAAGTGACAGGCATGACGGAGTTCCATGATCGTCCAATCGATCAACTGTCCGGTGGACAGCGTCAACGTGCCTGGATTGCCATGGCTCTTGCACAAGAGACAGATATTCTGTTCCTGGACGAGCCAACAACGTTCCTGGATATGGCTCACCAACTTGAAGTACTGCAATTGCTGGAGCAACTGAATGCCACAGCAAACCGTACAATCGTTATGGTTGTGCATGACTTGAACCATGCTTCCCGTTATGCGCATCACATGATTGGTATTAAAAAAGGTAAAGCCATCGCTACAGGTTCACCTGTAGAGGTTATGAACTCCGATGTGCTTCGCGAAGTATTTAACATTGAAGCTGATATCGTGATTGATCCTCGTTCCGGTGTACCGCTCTGCTTGCCTTACGCCCTTGCGGGTGAACGTCAGCAATCAGCACCTCCAGAACAAGTGCTCATGAACAGTGCAATGGTTCATGCTGGAGGACGGACAGAGCAACGCGTTCGTCACGCGACAGGAAGTTAATGAAACGGGCCATATGTGGTCCTAAACTATAGAATGAAGCCGCTGTGCGTTATGCACGCGGCTCATTCGCATTCTAGGAGGTCTACAGGAATGGGAGCAATCAACTACACCTGGTTACAGCAATATGGACGAATAACAACCGGGACGATCGATGAATCGGTCTTTGGCATGCCTTTGACGGCATTGAAACATCCGAAGCAGGCCAAGCTTATGCTGGAAGCTTATAATGAGCATCTTCGGGCCGATTCTCTTCGCTCAGCGGCTGTTTATTTCATGCATTCGGTTCGTGGCCTGATGATTGGGGTGACGAAGGCAGAGCGGCAAGAGCGGTATGATGCTATTTTGGTTGCGAAGTCAGGCTAAAAAGGTATATGTCCATGTCGATGGACAAAATTTGATTCTACGTATGAACTTGGGCAGGGTTTAATCGCAGATTTGGTAATTGACCGCCTCAGGTCTATAATATAGAGACAGGCTGTGTGCCGCATGCTTATTCGGTACAGTACATACAGCAGCCCAACCTACATCTTACTCATGGGAGGAATCAGTCATGTCCGTATATTCGTATCAGGCGGTAACGACCGCAAATCAGGAAGTTTCACTCGATTTGTATCAAGGCAAAGTGTTGGTGATTGCCAATACAGCCAGCAAGTGTGGGCTGACTCCACAATACGGTGAATTGCAGAAGCTCTATGATCGCTATCGTGATCAAGGCTTGGTTGTATTGGGATTCCCTTGTAACCAGTTCGGAGGCCAGGAGCCGGGTACCAGTGAGGAAGCAGAATCATTCTGCCAAATCAACTATGGCGTTAATTTCCCGGTGTTTGCCAAGGTCGATGTAAATGGTGAAGATGCGCATCCATTGTTCAAGTATCTGCGTGAGCAGCAACCTGGTGTTGGCGAAGACAATAACATCCAATGGAATTTCACCAAATTCCTCGTGAATCGTGAGGGTGAAGTTGTAGGGCGTGTTGAACCAAAAGAATCCCCTGAAGCCATGACTGCAGAGATTGAAAAGCTGCTTGGCGTATAAAATAAACGAAGAAGCCTGCCTCCAGATTGGAGGATAGGCTTTTTTTGATACAATTTTTTAGTGTAAATATCCTCTTCATATAAGTGTCTCCTCAGTAGTTACTACGCTTATTTTGAGCATAAACCAGCCATAAGCAGGGAAAACTGAAGTCAATGGAGATTGAGTCGATGACTGGCTTGATCGTAAATAAACCACATCCGAAAAATTTATTTTGATTAACCCCTTGCAATGTGAAAAATATCACATTATAATAAGTGTACAAAGTGAAATAAATCACATAAGCAGTATTCATTTAGAAGTGAAATATTTCACAACCACAATGACGTTAAATTCAATTTTTTATTTATATACTCCAAGGGGGAACCTTATCATGAAAATCGCAGTTATCGGATGTACACATGCAGGAACCGCAGCTATCGTTAACACCGCCAAATTGTACCCGGATGCTACCATTACAGTGTATGAGCGCAATGACAACATCTCCTTCTTATCATGTGGCATTGCGCTTTATGTTGGTGGCGTGGTGAAAGATCCAGATGGACTGTTCTATTCTTCGCCAAACCAACTGGCCGAGCTCGGTGTCGTTACCAAAATGCTTCATGAAGTGACGTCAGTAGATGCTGCGGGTCACAAACTTCAGGCTAAAAACTTGAAAACAGGGGAAGAATTCGAAGATACCTTTGACAAGCTGATCGTGACCACGGGTTCCTGGCCTGTCGTACCGAAGCTGGAAGGCATCGAGATGGACAACATTTTACTTTGCAAAAACTACAACCATTCCAACACGATTATTGAGAAAGCCAAGCATGCCAAACGTATTACCGTGGTAGGAGCAGGATATATCGGCATCGAGCTGGTGGAGGCTTTCCAAATGAACGGCAAGGAAGTTACACTGATCGATAGTGTGGACCGGATTTTGAACAAATATCTCGATCCCGAGTTCACGGATGCCATTGAAGAAACGTTGACTGGACACGGCATCAAGCTGGCACTGGGCCAAACTGTACAGAAATTTACCGGAGAGAATGGCAAAGTGAACAAGGTCATTACATCCAAAGGAGAGTTCGAAACAGACCTCGTTATTCTGTGCATTGGTTTCCGTCCAAATACCGAGCTGCTCAAAGGCCAAGTGGATATGCTGCCTAACGGCGCAATCATCGTGGATAAATATATGCAAACCAGTCAAAAAGACGTCTTCGCTGCTGGAGACAGCTGTGCAATTCATTACAACCCAACCGGCAAGGCAGCTTACATTCCACTGGCAACTAATGCGGTGCGGATGGGTACACTCGTAGCACGGAACCTGGTTCGTCCTACGACACGGTACATGGGTACACAAGGCACATCAGGTATTAAAATTTATGAACAAAATATTGCAGGCACAGGCTTGACGGAAGCATCTGCTGCGGATGAGGGTCTGGTGGTTGAAGCTGTAACGCTTGAAGATGCTTACCGTCCAGAGTTCATGCCAACGGCAGAGAAGCTGCTGCTCAAAGTAATCTATGAACAGGCTACGCGCCGCATTGTTGGTGCGCAGGTCATGTCACAAGCTGATCTGACACAGTCGATCAATACGATCTCTGTCTGCATCCAGAACAACATGACGGTAGATGAGCTGGCCTTCATCGACTTCTTCTTCCAACCACATTACAACAAACCATGGAACTTCCTGAACTCGGCTGGTCTTCAGGCGTTGCCACCAGTAGAAGTAAAAACACCAGCGATGGTATAACCGAAATAGCTGAGAACTGCCGCAGTCATTCTGCGGTAGTTCTTTTTTGTTTTTTCTACATATCAAGCAATACACAACAGAAATATTAAAATGTAGTTTTCAGACTTTGTGATAAAAGTAACAAACCTCTTGAAACCTTCGCGATACAATAAACATATCAACAAAACAGGTTGAATTATGATGTTCATGAACTGTGAAGGAGAGGATCGTTATGCCAGCAAAAACACCTCTTGAGGTTGCACAATATACGGCGCATACGGGGATGAAGAAAGCCCAAAATCCGGTGTCCTCCGTATTGATACTCAGTTTTCTGGCAGGCGCTTTTATTGCGCTCGGATTTCTGCTGGATATTCGGGTCATTGCCTCTGCTCCGGCCGAGTGGGGCAGCTTGGTTAATCTGATTGGCGCAGCAGTTTTCCCGGTAGGTTTGATATTGGTGCTGATTGGCGGTGGGGAACTGCTGACAGGTAATATGATGGCCGTCCCACTCGCGACGATTGCACGTAAACTGTCCGCAGGCAACATGTTGAAGAATCTCACCTTAGTAACGATAGGTAATTTCCTTGGAGCGCTCTTTGTTGCCTATGCGTTTGGGCATGTGCTTGGTCTGACGGCAGAGGGGGCTTATTTGACCAAAGTAGTGGATATGGCTGGACACAAGCTGGACGACAGCTTCCTTCAGGCTTTTATATCCGGGATCGGGTGTAACTGGCTGGTAGCACTCGCGGTTTGGCTGTCTTATGCATCGGATACGATGAGCGGAAAAGTATTGGGCATTTGGTTCCCAACGATGGCCTTTGTGGCTATTGGATTCCAGCACGTTGTCGCCAACATGTTCCTGATTCCTGCGGCGATCTTTGAAGGACATTATTCGTGGGGGCAATACATCATGAATTTCATTCCGGTATGGCTTGGCAACCTGACGGGAGGGGCGCTGTTTGTCGCGGCTGCCTACTGGATGGTGTACCTGCGCAAGCATGAGCCGGAAGTGAAGCCTGAGGTGGCCATGGCGGCGGCCCAGCCTGTGGAAACGGAAGCCAGACCGATGTGGAGCAAGCAGGCGTAGCGGCATTTTGCCGAGTAATTGAGTAGCGGTGTAAACGTGGTACAAGTGCGAAAACGAATGAAAAGACGAGTGCAAAGTAAACAGGAGAGGCGATTCTGATCTCGTTCAAGTCATGGCTGTCTGCTGTGATGGACGGGAGAGGAATCGCTTTTTTTAATGTAAAAATATCCACGCAAAATAAATTCGCCATGACAAGGTTCGGGGGAACGAAACCTGTTCATGGCGAATTTCGGGAGTGGTCCATGATATGGCACGAGGAGGAAGTGGGGAAACACTAGCCTAATGCCTTATTTTTAATTTACCCCTGAATTTCGAGATTGAATCAAGGGGAAAAAAGATTTTTTTGAAAAAAATTTGGAGCGGTTGTGGCGGTGAAAAAAGACTGTTCTCTTTACGCGATTACCATGAAGAAGATATGATATGAGGATAGCTTTGAAGGGGGAGGGACTTGTATATGATCGATCAGGAGAATGGCGTATTCCCGGCAGTTTGCCCGCTCGATTGTCCGGATACTTGCGGCCTGCTGCTTCATAAGGAGAACGGTAAGATCGTGAAGGTAGCGGGCAATCCGGACCATCCGATTACAAAAGGCGCCATCTGTAACAAAGTCCGAAATATGACGGAGCGGGTGTATCACCCCGAGCGGCTGCAATATCCGATGCGACGCATCGGAGCCAAGGGCGAAGGCCAGTTCGAGCGAATCAGTTGGGACGAAGCCATCGGCGAGATTACGGCGAGATTCAGTTCGCTGGCAGCTACCTACGGACCGGAGAGCATCCTGCCCTACAGCTTCTATGGAAACATGGGCATTCTTGGTGTGGATGGCATGGATCGTCGATTTTTCAATGCGCTAGGTGCGAGCAAGCTGGAACAGACCATCTGTAATGCAGCGGGAAATACCGGCTGGAAATATACGATGGGTGCGAACCGTGGAACATTGCCCGAGGATACAGAGCATGCGGATGTCATTCTGGTGTGGGGAGGCAACATCGTCAGCACCAATATGCATCAGGTTGTTCTGGCCGAGAAAGCTCGCAAAAGGGGCGCCCAAATCGTTGTTATTGACGTCCATCGCAATCGGACCGCCCAATGGGGAGACTGGTTCATTCCACTCTACCCCGGTACAGACAGTGCATTGGCACTCGGATTAATGCATGTACTGTTCGACCAGGGACTGACGGATGAGGCTTTTATGCAAAAATATACCGTCGGCCATGAGGCACTGCGTGATCATGTCCGCAGCTACACCCCTGAGCGCGTTGCACGTATTACAGGCGTGCCGGAAGCGGACATCGTGAAGCTGGCTGAGCTGTATGGTAACGCACAGGCAGCCCACATTCATATCGGCAATGGCCTCCAGCATCACGACAACGGTGGCATGAACGTACGCAGCGTAGCCTGTCTGCCTGCCATTACAGGCCAGTGGCTGAAGCGCGGTGGTGGTGCCATTCGTACCAACAGCTACGCGAGCACGAATAGCGATGCGCTGGAGCGTCCGGAGCTGCGACAGAACCCGGAGCCGCGCGTGGTGAACATGAACCGGATTGGCGAAGCACTGCTGGAAGCGGAGCAGCCGATCCGGGCGTTGATGGTCTACTGCAGCAATCCACTGGTGGTGGCACCAGATACCGAGCGGGTGGAGCGAGGTTTTTCACGGGAGGATCTGTTCACGGTAGTCCATGACCTGTTCATGACGGATACGGCAAAATACGCGGATATTGTGCTGCCTGCGACATCTTCATTTGAAACGACGGATCTGTATACGTCCTACTGGCATCAGTATGTTCATTTGCAAGAGCCAGTCATTGCTCCTTTGGGAGAGAGCAAGAGTAATGTTGAATTGTTCTCTTTGCTTGGACAGGCGATGGGGTATGACCCGGAGATTTTCGGTGAGACACCGGAACAGATGATCGAGGAAGCACTTCAGGGTACGGGCAATCCCTACATGAACGGAGTAACCTTGGAAGGGCTGAAGCAGCATCATTTCGTCAAGCTGGATATGTCTGCACATGACTCCTATTTGGATCAGTTGCCCACGCCTTCGGGGAAAATCGAGCTGTATTCGGAAACGATGGCACAGAAGGGACTGCCTCCGTTGCCTACGTATAGTGCACTCGTGGAGGGGTATGACGGGGAAAACCCGGCTGGACCTGCGGATGTTTATCCGCTGATGTTTCTGTCGCCGCCAAATCATAATTTCCTGAATTCCACCTTTGCCAACTCGGCCAAACATCAACGTTTGGAGAAGATGCCATTATTGCAAATGCACCCGGAGGACGCCGCCCGCAGACAGGTGGAAGATGGGGATGCGGTGGTCGTATGGAACGACCGTGGCCGGATCGAGTTAACCGCCAAGGTGAGTGAATCCATGCTGCCAGGAACGGTGATCAGTCAAGGCTTATGGTGGGATGGCAATGGCAAAAAACAGCGGGCGAACTCGCTCACGTCCAATCGTCTGTCCGACATGGGGAATGGGGCAACATTCTTCTCGGCCACTGTCGAAGTGAAGCGTCAATGAATGTGCTTGCAGATCGGATCTTTTCAGGTAAGATGAACAATGGATAGTTCGTAAGCAGAATGATAAAGAGCAAGATTCGGAATTCAAATTTCTAAATTCTAAATTCAAGTGGCCTTCGCTCTGGCTAATTATGCCGTCAGGGCAAGGGTCTATTTTTTATGGCAATATGCTTTTTGAAGGTACTAAGGAGAATAAACAAGATGATGAGATGGCTGGATACGTATCCAAAAGAAGTCAAAATATTTTTGCTGGCAAGTTTGGTCAATGCGACAGGCAGTGCCTTGATGTGGCCGCTGACCACGATGTATGTATTTGACGAGCTTGGACGCACGATGGCGAACGCGGGGTTTGTTATTCTGATCCAGTCGCTGGGCGGCATCTTCGGGCAACTGCTCGGCGGTGCATTGTACCACCGGGTGGGCGTCAAGAAGCTGATCATCGGATCGCTGGCGTTAAATGCGGTAGGGCTGTTTGCTCTGCCGTGGATTAGTGCGTATTGGGTTGTGTTTATATGTGCCATGGGCTGGATCGGTCTGTTCAGTTCATTGTCGCTGCCAGCGATTCAAGCCTTTATTGGCTTCCGGTTTGCGGAGCGACGTGGGGAATTGTTCAATGTGATCTATGTCGCCAACAATATCGGTGTGGCAATTGGTACAGCTCTCAGTGGTTTTCTGGCTGACTTTTCCTATCACCTCAGCTTTGTACTGAACGGGGTGACCTCCGCCGGGTTTGCGATTTTCTTCTGGTATTATCTGTCGCGGGCAGAACCAGATCAGGGCGAAGTACATCTGACCAAGCGCAAAACGGCTCCCGATGGGCCGGGCGTCTGGGCGCTGCTGGGCAACACCAGATTATATCTGTTCATGAGCCTGGGCGTGCTGTTCCTGCTGTTCGGTAATTCCATCTGGAATACGGGTGTGTCTCCGTATATTATTTCCGAGGGTATGGAGAAAAGAATGTACGGTCTGCTCTGGACCCTAAATGGGGTGCTGATCTTTGTGGGACAACCCTTCACCAATTGGGTCAAGCGTACGATGGCCCGTACATCGACTGCTCAGATGACTGCAAGTGCGGTGTTCTATGGCATGGCCTACATCGTCATGATCACCATGTATAGCTATCCGGGTATGGTGCTTGCAATGGTACTGGCTACCTTTGGGGAAATGCTGATCTCACCTGCTACTCCGGCATTCATCTCAGAGCATGCCGGAAGAGCGGCACCTTTCTACATCGGGATCTCCGGTGGTATCGGTGCGGTTGGACGGGTTATCGGGCCGTATGCAATGGGGGTCATGTACGACAAACAGGGATTGATTCCTGTAGCGTGGCTTGCGACTGGCACGGCGGTTATTGCGGTGCTTGGCTTTGTACTGCATGCGGTACTGAACCGCAATCGTGAAGTGAAGGAGTACGGATTGGACGCTTAGCTTTTTCTGATTGAGTGCTATGAGGGAGGAAGAGGACAGATTGGAGTGGAGGGGCAAAGAAAGCCGCTTTAATCTGTCGGATCATCCCGTAGATGTAGATTGACAAAAAAATCTTTTTATGCTATAATTTACATATAAAAACATTCCGTATATACTAAGGTTCTCCTGGCCAGGGGGAATCTTATTTTTGTTTGTACGGGAGGATGAAATATGAAGCAAAATGAGTCCAGCATCACATCCTTGATTTCGGCATTTGGCCGAGCCTACCACTGCCAGTACGATACACCTCTTATTTTCGATGATTATATAGCTAAAGAGCTTATTACTCCGCAAGAGTTTGCGGATATCCGCGAGAATATGATTCAAGGTATCCATTTTTTCAACCCGGACATGGCTCATCTAATCAAGGACGACCCGGATACGATTTTAAAATGGATCACTCAGGTACAGTTATCTCCAATAACATTGGCTCGGGCTGCCTATTGTGAGCATGTAGTGTTGCATGAAGTTGTGTTGGGATTGAAGCAGGTTGTCATTCTTGGCGCGGGGATGGATACATTTGCTTTGAGGCATCGGGAATTAAAGGACACTTTGGAACTATTTGAAGTGGACTATCCGGCAACACAGCAATTCAAGCGGGAGCGGCTGCATCAGGCCAATCTGATCCTGCCGGACAATCTTCATTTGGTGCCAATGGATTTTACTCATGAACCTTCGTATGAACGTTTGACTGATGAAGGCTTGAAGAAGCAAAAGACATTGGTTACTCTGTTAGGCGTTTCGTATTATTTGACCAAAGAAGATCTGTCTAACTTGCTGCGGCATATATTTTCGGATCTTCCAACAGGGAGCTCCATTGTGTTGGATTATGCAGATGAGCATCTCTTTGAGGAAAAAGGAAGGTTTAACCGGGTTGAAAATATGGTTAAGATGGCTGCAGTGGGGGGCGAGCCGATGCAATCCTACTTCACTTACGAGGAGATGGAGCGGTTATTGGCGGATGTGGGACTTCTTATATATGAGCATCTATCGCCAGAAGACATACAGGATCGATATTTCAGCAATCGTACAGATGACTTATCTGCCTTCGAAACAAACCATTTCATCCATGCGTTCAAAAAATAAAATCCTATTCCTGCTGTGATTATCACAGATTAGGATCTGAATAAGAAAGGGATGTCCCATAAGTCATTGAACATGACGGGGACATCCCTTTTTAGCGTTAGTACTGTTTAACGAACTGAGCGCGTGTTATTGGCGCCAATTTCCACAGGTCTGTGGTTTAATGAAACCAAGAGACGTTACTTCCGCACCTATCCAAACTGGGCATGATGCAATCGGCTATACGAGCCCTGACGCGCCAGAAGTTCATCATGGCTGCCTTGCTCGGCTACGCCGCCATTTTCCACTACCACAATACGATCCGCGTGTCTAATCGTTGCCAGTCGATGGGCGATGATCAGTGTAGTACGTCCTTGTGCCAGCTCAGATAGAGCCAACTGAATGGCGGCTTCCGTCTCGGTATCAAGTGCGGAGGTCGCTTCATCCAGAATGAGGATCGGCGGATTTTTCAAAATCATGCGAGCAATGGATAGACGTTGCTTCTGTCCGCCAGACAATTTGACGCCCCGCTCACCAATTAGAGTATCGAGTCCTTCCGGTTGAGATTGTACCAGCTCTTCCAGTTGGGCCCTGCGGATGGCTTGCCAGATTTCTTCATCAGGTGCATCCAGTTTGCCGTAGGCAATATTCTCACGGATTGACCCATCAAACAGGAAAATATCCTGCTGCACAATTCCGATATGGGAGCGCAGCGACTCCAGTGTCATATCTCTTACCGGAATCCCATCAATAGAGATGTGCCCCGCATCCACATCGTAAAAGCGTGGAATGAGACTGCATAGTGTAGATTTGCCTGCACCCGAAGGTCCAACCAGCGCCACCGTTTGTCCTGCCTGAATCTCCAGATTCACCTGATCCAAGGTTGGTTTGTGTTCGCCATAAGCAAAAGAAACGTTATGAAAGGCGATATCGCCTTTCACATACGGGAATGGTTTGGCTTGTGGAGTATCATCCACATCGGGCTCGGCCTCCAGCAGCTCCAGGTAACGTCTGAATCCAGCGATGCCTTTGGGATACGTTTCGATGACGGAATTGATCTGTTGAATTGGTCCAAGAAACACATTGGATAACATAACAAAGGCAATAAATTCTCCGTAGGTCATGCTGCCCTGAATGACAAACCACGTACCGCATACCAGTACAAACAGCGAGACAAATTTCATCAGAATGAAGCTGAGCGAGGAATTCCACGCCATAATCCGGTAGGTGATTAGTTTGGTAAGACGGAAGCGTTCATTATTTTCGACAAAACGTTTCACTTCATGCTTTTCATTGGCAAAAGCCTGTACTACACGAATTCCGCTCACATTGTTCTCTACGCGTGCGTTATAGTCTGCAATATCCGCAAACATACGCTTGAACGCTTTGGACATTTTGCGGCTGAAATAGAGGGACAGGAAGATCATCAGTGGTACGATGATGAAGGTCATGACAGCCAGTTGCCAGTTGATACCTAGCATTATGCCGAAGGCTCCGGCCAACGTCATCAGGGCAATGAATAGATCCTCGGGTCCATGATGGGCAATCTCACCAATATCCATCAGATCGTTGGTCATGCGAGAGACGAGGTGCCCCGTCTTGTTGTTATCGAAAAAGCGGAAGGATTGTTTCTGCACACGTTGGAACAGTTCCCGCCGCATATCGGATTCGATGTTAATACCCAGCTTATGTCCCCAGTAGGTGACTGCATAATGGAAAAAGGAACTGAGCAGATAGATGCCCAGTAATCCGGCACAGGCCGATAAAATCATGGACCAGTTGCCTGCAGGAAGCAGCTGATCGACAACTTTGTTTACAGCCAAGGGAAACGCAAGTTCCAGCAGTGCAGCCAGAATCGCACAGGAGAAGTCCAATATAAAGAGTCCCCGATAAGGACGATAATAAGCCATGAAACGGCGAAGCATATGTAAGTCCTCCTCCATATAACGCAAATGCCCGGACAGGATCCATAGCCTGACCAGACACTTGCATCTCTCATATGTTATTTACGATTTTGCTGTGCACGTTCTACGATCATATCAGCGAATTCTTCAGCCTGACTCTGAATTGCAATCGGATCGAAGTACCAGTAGCGATCTTCCTGTAATTCGTACACCTGATTGTTCTTCACAGCCGGGAGCGATTGCCAGATGGAATCACCTTGGTAATTTTTATTGTTTTCCCCTACGGTCAGGAAGATATGGTCTCCTGCATAATCACCAACGACTTCACGCGATATCTCTTTCCACTGGGTATCACCCATCAGTTCTTTCTTGGTGATTTCGAGTGGTGTAAGTTCCAAAGCGCGATAAACGGCTTGTCCACCGCGACCAAAGTTGTCTCCATAGCCATAATAGCTCTTGTCTGATACTTCGAGGATGGAGAAGGTTTCCTCCGGTTTAATGACTGCTTTTACTTTGGCGCGAGCGGCTTCAATACGTTCGTCGTACGTTTTCAGCCAGGCTTCGGCTTCTTCGGATTTGTTCATGAGTTCTCCGAAGCCCCGAATTTCATCCTCTACATTGGTAAACGTGCCGTAGGGAATGACCACGGTAGGTGCGATTTTTTGATAACTCTCAATTTCTTCGGCTTTATCAGAGTAGGTAATGATCAGATCCGGGTCCAACGCGACGACCTTCTCCAAGGATACGGCACCCCGGTCGCCAATATTCTCTATGCCCTCCACTTGATCGGCGTAGAATGGATTTTCCAGATAATATTTAATAGAGCCAACGGGCTTTACACCAAGTGCGAGCAGATCACTTACGTACATATCCGTAACAATCCGTTTCGGTTCAGCCGGAATTTCCACATCTCCACTTAATGACTTGTAGATCCGCGTAGCACCCGAAGAATCGGTATTAGTTTCGGTCGAACTTGTAGTCGATTCTGAACCCGCCGCTGTTGGTTCCGTTGTGCCGGAACCCGTACCGCTGTTACAGGCAGCCAGAATCATGATGATGGCGAGCATGAGCAGCAAGCCGGAAAAGCGTTTTTTTGCAGCAAACATATAATTGTTCCCCCTGTGTATATAATCAATAATGATTATTATTCTCATTACTAACATAGAGGATGACGTAACATTTGTACATGGACATCTATGATGACTAATGCATGGACAGATGTGATGTCAGTTTGTGCATGATGTGCTGCAATTGCTCCATAACCGAGATGGGGTCGAATCCATAAAACATATCCGCATCAATCTCGTACAGGCGCCCTTCCCGGACCGCACTCAAGGTGTTCCAGGACTCCTGAGCAAATAGCTTGTCTACAGCATCCTGCTCTGATGATTCCCTAGCATAATCAATAAAAATATGATCTGCCGCATACAAATGAATTTCATTTAGCGGAACATGGATGTAACCTGTGAGTAGTTGTCCATCCTTCTTCATCCGTGCAGGAGGGGTGAAGCCCAGCGATTGATACAAAATATGAGAAGCTCTACCCCATCCGTGACCATAGATGTACGCCCCACTTTCACCAATCATGAAAATGCATACTGCTGAACCCCGTTCACCCATGATCTGATCGAGTGTACGATTGGCCTCTTGCTGAAGCGTATCATAATGGTCTAACAGCGCACGTGCTTTGGCTTCCAGACCCGTGATACGTCCCAAATGAATGAGTTGCTCTTGCCAGTCAAGTTCTTCAAAAGGCATCAAAATCGTTGGTGCAATCTGCCGTAATTCATCCATGCCGGAATGAGGTGCATAACCAAGGATGACATCGGGATGAGCGTCTGCGATTAGATCCGGATGATTAATAAGATCATGCTCATAACACTGATCAAATTGATCTTGTCCATTTTCAATAAGTCTACTTTTCATCCATTCTGCAACGGCACCCAGATGCGGGATGTGGCCCAGTGCGAGCAAGGAAGCGGTATAGTTGTATGTAAGACTTGCAATTTTTTTTGGCGTTTTCCGATAGAGAGTCGGTGCACAACCTACCGTTTGTTTAAATTTTCGACTTAAATAAAAGGTATCCCTGTATCCCGTCAACTGCGCAAGCTCTTGCAATGTGGGATTGGCAAACAGCAGGTGCTCCTGGGCAATTCGAATTCTTAACCGGGTAACATACTCCACGAATGTAAGTCCGGTGTACTTCTTGAATTCTCTTGAAAAATGCTCTGGACTCACATTAACCTCTTTCGCTAATTGCTCCCGTGTAAAAGAATGAGTAATTCTTTCATGGATGTGCGCGATGACGATGTCCAGCCAGGAATGATCTTCATGAGCCAAACGCACAGCGTGATCTCGCAACGTATCCAGCAGCTGATAAAACAGCATATGAGGTTTGAATGGTCCCGACTCATCGCGTTTGGAGCTGGACTGAACCAATTCGGAGATCAGCTCGGCAATAAGGCGGCTTGTAACGGGAACAGGATGTCCGAATGGCCAGAGCCTTTGTTCGTTATCTGCAAAATCAAAGGCCATTGCAATACCCTGAACGGGTGAAAGGGAACCACGCTTGCTTTCATGCTGAAGCAGGGTTCCAGCTTGGCGTACGATAGCAGAGCCGGTATTTACCATCAATTGACCATTCGAACTGATCAGTCTTGCCTGACCAGAGGTGATGACATAAAGAACGTGCTTGCTGCTCCACAGCTCATCGATACGGGAGAAGGCTTCCCGATCATGGAGCTGCACCAGATGACACAGCTTGAACATTGCCGGAGGCACGTTTGTGATTTGCTGCAAGCGGCCGGGGGTGTTCAGGGATGATTTATGAAAGCTTAGATCCAGATTGCTCATAACTTAATGGACTCCTTATAGAGGATTGGACTAATAAGCAGTATAATACCACAAAGGTGTAATGGGGACCCCGCGAATCATTCCCTTCACATATTTCTGTGAAAAATGGATAAAGAGGTTGAAATCGCTATCAACACCGACTATAATGAAAATGTCGAAACGTTTCAATCTATGGTTTACAGGCGTGTTCATTGTGATTTATAATGAATTCTTCCTCTTGTCCAATATTGAAATGTTGTCAATCGACCAAGCTATATGTACAATTAAAGGGTATATGATTCAGCAGTGATGCTTAAAAGACGTGAAGAGAAATTTTTTTTGAAAAAACTTCGAAACGTTTCGATAAATGAGAATTGATGCCATTTCTAATGGATAATGCATAGGAATGAGTGGTTGTTGCAACCATTTACAGTATAAAATGATAGGTAACAAGAAAGTTAGAAGGAGCGAACGTGGAATGGCAACGATTAAGGATGTGGCAAAGCTGGCAGGCGTGGCGCTCTCGACCGCTTCCTATGCACTGAATGGGGACAGCAAGGTAAGTGCCAAGACCAAGGCAAAAGTGCTGGCGGCAGCACGGGAACTGAATTATCGCAAAAACGGCTTTGCCATGGACCTGAAACGGAGCCGGACGAACACGATTGCGTTGATTCTTACAGATCTGTCGGGTCCGTATTACTCCGAATTGATTCGCAGCGTACAGGACGTAGCGCTGGCTAACGGATATGATCTGATTGCTTGCAGCTCTATGGGAGGACGCGACTCCACAGCGGTTCGTTTCTTGCGAGAAAAAAGAGTGGATGGCGCTATTATCCTGGCTCATAACATCCATGATGATATCCTGGTGGAATCTGCAGGCGAACGTTTCCCTATCATTGTGATGGATCGGCAGCTGTCGAGCAGCCATCTGGTCAACGTGCTGGTGGACGGGGAGCAAGGTGGTTACCTGGCTACACGTCACCTCATTCAGAAGGGGCATAAGACCATCGCCTATATCAGCGGGCCATCCAATTCTTATGATAATGCTCTGCGTTATCAAGGATATTTGCGAGCAATGCAGGAGGCGGGCCTTGAAGAGAAGTCCAAATGGCGTCTAAGCGGTAATTTTGTACGTGAGGGCGGATATAGTGCAACCAAGATGATGGTTATGCAGGGCGAGCTTCCATCTGCTGTATTTTACGGGAATGACGAAATGGCGATTGGTGGACTGAAAGCATTTGAAGAGAGCGGCATTTCGGTACCGAATGACATTTCGATAATCGGGTTTGATGATATTCAACTGTCCGAATATGTTCATCCTCCGCTTACGACGGTGCGGCAGCCCAAGCATGAAGCAGGTTCATTGGCAGGTCATTTGCTCTTCCAGATGCTGAACGGCGAAGCTGTGAATACATCGTATACGTTAACCATTGATCTGGTGGAGCGCGAGTCTGTACGATCGGTACAGGTAGAGTCAGGAAACCAGCCGGCCTAGGAAGTAACTCGTCGGATGGGATATGGCTTGGATACTGCTTACAGAAGTCATACCATATCCGGTCTGTCTAGATTTGAGGAGTTGTTCTTTTCTAACTCGCGTGGTTGTAAAAGGGATTGGCCCTCTTGAATTAAGAGTTGAATGATGGGGATCACCGTCCGAATGGCCAGACAAAGGTCATTTCGCAGAGGACCCCTATTCTTTTTCAGATTTATCGAAACGTTTCGATTTTATACTAATTGAAGGAGTGAATAGTATGACAACGATGATTAATGAACCAATCCGGCTGACTGCCGGGGATTTATCCTTTACCTTTTTGAACAGTGGGGACCTGTACCAAGCTAAATCTGGTACGACCATGTTGAATCAATTGCTTAGCAACCAGATCGATGGATCTTTAAATAACCTGTATCTGCGTGTACACGAGGGAGAGAAAATCAGCTCGTTCCCACTGCTGGGTGTGCGTTCGAACAGCAAAGTGATCACAAGCAAAGCGAATTCCGGCAATCAACTGATCTGGGAAGGTACAGTACAACTTGAAGGCAAAGAACAAGGCATTGGCTATCAGGTTGTGTTTACCGCCACAACGCAAGGTGTCTGGTTCTGGGATGTGAAACTCACAGGACAACAACATAACATTGACGTGGTATATGGACAAGATGTAGGTCTTGCTGATCCAGGTGCAGTACGCAGCAATGAAGCCTATCTGTCACAGTATATTGACCATACGGTATTCGAAGATGAAGCGAAGGGATATGTGGTGTGTTCCCGTCAAAACCAGCCTCAGGGCGGTGCTTTCCCTTACATGCAACAAGGTTCTCTGACTAAGGCAGTTGGTTATTCTACAGACGGATTCCAATTCTTCGGTCTGTCCTACAAGGAAACGAACCAGCCTGAGAGCCTGAGCCATAATACACTGGCAAATGAGACATACCAGTATGAATTTGCCTACACAGCATTGCAATCGGAGCGCGTAAGCTTGGACGGGGAAGCCCAAGTGGTCTTCTACGGACTGGCCAAAGCAGATCATCCTGCCGGAATCTCCGCACTGGAATTCGGGGATGAAGTGACTGCAGCATGGAACGAAGTACAAACATTGACTGTGGAGCAAGGCGAGACGTTGGAACAGGTGAAACTGTCATCCTTCTTGGGTGAACCGCTTGCTGCGCTTGATTTGACACAAGATGAGATTAATGAGCTGTTCCCTGACCGTCATCAGGAAGAGCGTAGCGGTGATTCACTGTTATCCTTCTTCACGGGCAGTTATGAACATATCGTCCTGAAAGCGAAAGAATTGCTCGTAGAGCGTCCGCACGGCCATATCCTGATGAGTGGTGGCAATGTACAGCTGGGTGCGCAGGTTATTACGACGACATCGTATATGTACGGTATTTTCAACTCACAACTCGTTATTGGTAACACCAATTTTAATAAAATGATCAGTAATGCCCGTAACGCATTGAACGTGCCGAAGACGGCTGGACAACGCATTTATGTGGAAATGGATGGACAATATCGTCTGCTGACGATGCCTTCCCTGTTCGAGATTGGCTTCAACTATGTACGTTGGATCTACAAAACCGAATCGGATACCATTATCGTGACCAACTACACTGGAGCACACACCACTGAAGTGAGCATGAACGTGCGCTCGACTAGTGGCAAAGCATATCGCTACCTGGTAACCAACCAAGTTACGATGAATGTCAATGAATACGAGTATCCGTTGCATATGACGCAAGATGGCAACACGCTGATCTTCAAGGCTGATCCGCAAGCGATTAGTGCCGGAACGTATCCTGATCTGCAATACCGCATGTCGGTGGATGGCGCAGCCGTAAATGTTGGAGACGAAACGTTGCTGGCGAGTGGTATTCGCAGTGGATCTGCATCGCTGGTTACACTTAGTCTGGAAGAGAGTGCGGAATGGACGCTCAAGGTACAAGGCGTATTGGAAGGTCAAGCAAACGAAGCAGACGGTTCTGTCGTAGCAGGATCCAGCCTTACTTTTGAAGAGGAAGTGCAGGCGTACCGTGAATTCTTCGCAGGTGTAATGAACGGTTTCCGTTTGTCTCGTGGTGAAGGCCAAAGTGCAGAGGATCTGTTCAAAGTGAACGCACTGGCTTGGTGGTACACACACAACATGCTGGTTCACTACTCCGTGCCTCACGGTTTGGAGCAGTACGGCGGTGCCGCATGGGGTACTCGGGATGTATGCCAAGGTCCGGTTGAATACTTCATGGCAACGCAAAAATACGAGCAGGTTCGCGATATCATCAAAATGGTATACACCCACCAATATGAAGATGATGGCAACTGGCCGCAATGGTTTATGTTCGACAAGTATTTTGCAATTCAGCAGGAAGAGAGCCACGGTGACATCATCGTATGGCCGCTGAAAGTGCTGGCGGACTACCTGACAGCGACTCGCGACTATGCGATTCTGGATGAGAAAGTGCCTTATACCGTTAAGCACAGCTTCGGATTCACGGAAGAAACAGCGACTGTATTGGATCACGCGAAAAAAGAGATCGAATATATCCGCTCACACTTCCTGCACGACACATTCCTGTCTTCTTACGGTGATGGGGACTGGGATGATACGCTCCAGCCAGCCAATGCACAGCTCAAACAATATATGGTGAGCAGCTGGACCGTTGCTTTGACTTATCAGTCTGTAAATGTGCTCGCACAAGCGCTGCAACATAAAGACGCTGGATTTGCACAGGAGCTGGACGTTCTGGCTCAAGGCATCCGTGAAGACTTTAATCGTTACATGCTGGGTACAGATGTGATCCCAGGTTTCGTATACATGGAAGAAGCAGATCAAGCGAAGCTGATGCTTCACCCAACAGATACGGAGACAGGCATTCAATATCGCCTTCTGCCGATGACGCGCAGCATGATCGGTGAATTGCTGAATGCAGAACAGGCAGAATCGCATTATGCGCTGATTCGTGAACAGTTCCTGTGCCCGGATGGGGTACGTCTGATGAATCGTCCAGCTCAATATGCAGGCGGTGTGAGCACTCACTTCAAACGGGCAGAGCAAGCGTCCAACTTCGGTCGCGAGATCGGTTTGCAGTATGTACACGCTCATATCCGTTACGTTGAAGCGATGGCGAAGCTTGGTAAGACGGATCAGGTGTGGAATGGTCTTGCCATGATTAACCCGGTTGGCATCGGCGAAGTTGTACCTAATGCGGAGATTCGTCAGGCGAACGCGTACTTCAGCAGTTCCGACGGCAAGTTCAACACGCGCTACGAGGCGCAGGAGCATTTTGACCAACTACGCAAAGGAACAGTACAGGTGAAAGGTGGATGGAGAATCTACTCCAGCGGCCCTGGAATCTACATGAACCAACTGATCTCCAATGCACTTGGCATTCGTCAGGAAGGCGGAGATCTGGTTATTGACCCGGTATTGCCGGCTGAGCTGAATGGCATGCAATTCGAATTCGAATATGCAGGAGAGCCAGTAACATTTATCTACCATCTGAACGAAGGTTCTTTTAACCGTGTAACGGTAAATGGCAAGGACATCCGCACCGAGCAAACGGCGAACCGTTACCGTCAAGGTGGGGCTCGTATCTCGCTGGATGAGTTCAAACAAGCGCGTAATGCTTCGGAGCGCACGATTGTTGAAATTTATATGTAAATTTAATACAAGCTCGATGTTTCACTAGAGTGGAAGGTCATCCTCCTTAACAGGCAGGGTGACCTTTTTTTATTTGAAAAGATTTATTGGTAGGTCAGGGGAACTTGTTACCGTGAGATGATCATTCTAACGCAAAGGAACGGCCAGCAACGTGTGCAGAAGCGCATTATGGCGTATATGCTTCGTCACATAGCCTGCGTCCTCCAGCGAGCCGCACAGGCCGTCCAGCAGCGGGAAATGACGTTCCCTTATCGTTTGCAATTGGTCCTCATGACCTGCTGCCTCAGCCTGTTGAATATATGTCTGACGGTGAGCTGCATCAGCGAACATCAGATCTGTCAGGCAGATCCGTCCACGTGCAGTTAACACTCGCTGCATTTCATGTAACGCCAACTGTTGCTGGTCTGGGCTCAGATGATGGAAGGCGAAGCTGGATACGACAAAATCGAAGGAATGGTCGGCGAAAGGCAACGCCAGAAAGTTGCCAAGCTTCACATGCATCTCGGGATATTTGGTGCGGCATGTACGCAGCATCTCCCGGGATTGATCGATGGCAGTCATCGCTGCGCCGCGTTCTAACAGTTTGCCTGCCAGATTCCCCGTGCCTGTACCGATATCGAGTCCTTTTTCGCCGGGCACAGGAGATATCCAGCTTGCTGTCTGCTCCAGCGCCTCGTCATAGTTTTCATATATATTGAACGGCCCTGCGCCTACTCTTACTCCTAATTCTCCCGATCCTGATCCTGCATCTTCCGTATGCGTTGTATCGCTGTTTGGACTGTGTGCTGTCTGGGTATTGTTTTGGCTGTGGATTTCATCACCGTTATGATCTGGCTCGCTTTCTCGATTCGACTCAACCGTTGCTCGCATGGCTCCGGGTCCCGAATCAATGCTGACCTTCGAGGCAGTTTGTCCGGGCAGACTACCATTCGCCGCATGTACCCGCTGATCATGGATGGCTGCCTGCATATCGTAATTCCAGCGGTCGTGCCAGTTCTGCCGGGCTTCCCTGAGGCGGCGTGCACTGTCTGCAAGATCATGCAGATGGCTCACATCCAGTGGTCCGTCCTGGCGGTTAAGATCAATCATGCGCTGGGTTGTATCCAGCATGCGCTTTAGCTCCACCCACTGGGCATACATGACCGCCTGCTGCAGCTCCAGATATTCCTCCAGCCGCTGCTGATTGCCCTGGTCAATCTCTCCGAGCGCTTGGGTGATATCCTGAAGTGACATTCCGATCTCACGCAGAGCTGCAATGGTCTGCAGCCGCCAGATGTCATTCTCGGTGTATGTACGATATCCGTTGCTTGTCTGTTTGACGGGGGAGATCAGTCCTTTTTCCTCATAGAAGCGAATGGCTCTCGCCGATATGCCGAGTCTGTCCGCGGCTTCCTTGATGTTCATCACGTACACCTCCTTATCAATTCAGTATAAACGATGACGTTACGGCAAGGTTAAGTATTCATTTGTTTCCACTGAGTGAAATTTTAGTCAAGTCTGAGGCTATGCTACAATGTAAAGCAAAGGAGCATTTTGCATCGTATTTAATTGCAAAATGTCGAAACGAGTAAGGAACAAGACATTTTTCTAACGCTGCTTTGCGCAGTGTTATCGACTATTGCACGAAAGGTTGAATTTTTATGCTTATCAGCCATACGTATACCATTCGGCCATCCGAGATCAAGGATGCTGCCCAACTAATGGAACTGGATGCACTGGTATGGGATAAGCATACCTCTCCGGCCCCGTTTCAGTGGCGATCCAGACAACAATATTTGCAGCATTGCCCGCCAGGCAGTCAGCTGATTGCCGTTCAGGGAGAGAGGGTATGTGGTTATGTGGGCTTTTATCTGCCGACAGGAATGCCTGTTAACCGACACGTATACGAGATTAATATCGCCGTTCATCCCCATGATCGTCGCTGTGGTATTGCCACAGCTCTGATGGATGCCATGAAGCAGCATGCCTCTGAACAAGGGATCACCAAGCTTAGGTTGCGGGTGTTATCCAGCAATCCAGGGGCGATTGCTTTTTATACACAGTGCGGATTTGTGACGGAAGGCAGACTGGTGTCGGAATTTTATATTGCAGGCAATTATGTGGACGATATTCTTATGAGTTATTTCATCCAGGCCAACGGATAGAACAGAGTAGAAGGAGGAACAACAATGGACATGGGACTTCGGGGTAAAAAGGCGCTGGTGCTTGCATCCAGTCGAGGACTGGGCAAAGCGGTAGCCGCTCAATTGGCGGCAGAAGGCGCTGATGTCATGCTCGCCAGCCGGAACGAAGAGAAGCTTGCAGCGGTGAAGCAGGAGCTGCTGGCGCTGGGTGGCGGTGGACGTATCGAATATTGTGCAACCGATGTGACAAGCAAGGAAGATATTGATGCCCTGATTCGCAAGACAGGCGAGCGGTTTGGACAGATTGATATTTTGGTGAATAATTCAGGCGGCCCGCCTTCAGGAACATTCGAGTCATTGACGGATGAAGATTGGGAACGTGCATTTGAATTAAATGTACTTAGCTATGTCAGACTGATTCGCGGTGCGCTCCCTTACATGAAGGAGAATGGCGGACATATCGTGAACATTGCCTCCACCTCTGTGAAGCAGCCGATCCCCGGTCTGATTCTGTCCAATACGTTCCGTACGGGGGTATTCGGATTAGCCAAGACCTTGTCACAGGAACTCGCGCCATATGGCATTCTGATTAATACGGTTGCACCGGGTAGAATTGGTACGGATCGGATACGTGAACTGGATGCTGCACGTGCAGAGCAGAACGGAATAAGTGAGGAAGAAGTTGCCGAACAATTCCGTAAGGAAATTCCACTGGGACGTTATGGTCAACCCGACGAGTTTGCCAAAGCAGTTGTGTTCCTCTTATCAGGAGCGAATACGTACATTACAGGTACATCTCTTGTAGTGGACGGTGGCATGGTACGTGCGCTCTAAGAAGAAGTCGGATCGAGAGATTCGAAGTTATATGGATGCATAAATGCGCAAATAAGATAAGCCCCTCCTTATTCTCCACGTGTTGTGGAGTAGGAGGGGCTTTAAGGGTTGATGTATGCATTGTGAGGGCCGTCATTCGTAATGGAAGCTGGTCCTCCAACCATTCAAATTATGTAAGTCTAATTAGCGTAAAAGTTCCCATTCATGCTGCAGCATGCCATACACCGCATGGTTAACATAGCCCTTAGGCAGTTTCTCAGCCTGGCGAATAACGCCTTCAAGGACGAATCCAAGCCGTTCAGGGATGGCCCGGCTCCGCTTGTTGTTGGTTGCTGAACGAATCTCGACACGGTTCAGATCCAGGGTGACGAGAGCGTAGTCCACCAGAACGCGGCATGCGCTGGTCATCAAGCCTTGACCTTCAAAACCTTTGCCAAGCCAGTAACCGATGCTTACCGTGCGGTTGGTCCAGTTGATTTCGTGGAAGCCGATGATGCCGGCAAGATCGCCTTTCAGCCAGACACCTGCGGTGAACCCGCCGTTGTCAGCGCCCTGTTTCAATGCATTGCTGATAAAATTTGAAGTGTGCTCAATCTCGGTCACGTTGTCCACCCACGGTAACCAATGCCTCAACTGGTCCCGCGAGCGGTCCGTGAGTTCGAACAACGGTTTGGTGTGCTCCATGGCAAGTGGGCGGAGTTCGGTATATTCATCCAATGAATAGGTAAACATGAGTGCAACCTTCTTTCTTTAAAATAATGAATTATCGGGAATTCTTCGGTAGCTTGCGCTCCAATGCAAACAGGTCTTCTTCCATCGAGGCCATGCGTTGATTCACCGTAGTACGGGCGTCACCCAGTGCCTGATTATATATGAAGGGAGCCAACTGGGTCATGAAAAGATCCAGCACACCCCAAGCTGCCAGATCGCCCAGTTCTTCGCCGCGTTCCTCTTCGAAATACGACTGGATGGTACGTATGGCTTCATCCTGTTGTTCTTTGGTCAGTTTTAGCGCGTTCAATGGGAAACCCTCCCTTAAATTCTGTTTTTCTATCATGCTACATGATTCGTGCGAACCCGTCAAAATGGTTTTGGGCCTATCTTGTGTGTAACTGATCCTGATTTTGGGGCGTTATTTATTGAACTCCTCCCTCGTTAAAGGTATATTTAAATGAAACGCGTACGAAACTTTCCAAGAAAATAGATTTTTTCAGGAAATGACTTCGTTATAAAGGAATTTTAGCCGGAATTGCTGCAAATTCCTGAAAGCTCCAATCAATTCATGAAAGGTTTGATACCTGTGGACAATCGTACAACCCCACCTAACTTTATCAAAAATATTATTACCGAAGATCTCCGGTCAGGGAAAGTCCAGGAAGTCATTACCCGTTTTCCTCCGGAACCGAACGGTTATCTGCATATCGGCCATGCCAAAGCGATCTGGATTAACTTTGCACTGGGTGGCGAATTTGGCGGCAAAACAAATCTGCGCTTCGATGACACAAATCCGGTCAAGGAAGATGTAGAGTATGTTCAATCGATTCAGGAAGACGTGAAATGGCTCGGATATGAGTGGAGCGAGAAACGTTTTGCTTCCGATTATTTTGATGAAATGTACAGCCGCGCGGTCTTGCTGATCCAAAAAGGCAAAGCTTATATCGACGACCAAAGCGCTGACGAAATCCGTGCTATGCGTGGAACGCTCACTGAGCCGGGCAAGAACAGCCCGTACCGTGACCGCACTGTAGAGGAGAATCTGGACCTGTTTACACGGATGCGTGCAGGCGAATTCCAGAACGGTGAGAAAGTGCTGCGCGCCAAGATTGATATGGCTTCACCGAACATCAACCTGCGTGATCCGGTCATTTATCGTATTGCTCATGCACATCATCATAATACGGGTGACAAATGGTGCATCTATCCGATGTACGCATTCGCACATCCACTTGAAGATGCCATTGAAGGAGTAACCCACTCCCTCTGCTCCCTGGAGTTTGAGGATCAACGTCCATTCTATGATTGGGTTATTGCCGAATGTGAGATGGAGAACCAACCACATCAATATGAGTTTGGCCGCCTGAACCTGTCGCAAATGGTGACAAGTAAACGGAAGCTGAAACTGCTCGTGGATGAAGGCCATGTGGATGGATGGGATGATCCGCGCATGCCAACGATTTCAGGTCTGCGCCGCCGGGGATATACACCGGAAGCGATTCGTAATTTCGTATTCGAAACAGGCATTTCCAAAAGCCAAGGCGTCATCGACCTGCAAACGCTGGAGCACTTTGTACGTGAAGATCTGAAATTGAAAGCTCCGCGCACAATGGCTGTCCTGCACCCGCTCAAAGTGGTCATTACCAACTACCCTGAAGGGCAAGTGGAATGGCTCGAAGCAGAGAACAATGTGGAGAACCCTGAGATGGGTAATCGCCAAATTCCGTTCTCTCGTGAGATTTATATTGAACAAGACGATTTCATGGAGAATCCGCCGAACAAATATTTCCGTTTGTTCCCTGGCAACGAAGTTCGTCTGAAACATGCGTATTTCATCAAATGTAACGATGTCATTAAGGACGCAGAAGGCAATGTGACTGAAATCCATTGTACCTATGATGTGGAAACGAAGAGCGGCAGTGGATTCACAGGCCGTAAAGTTAAAGGTACAATCCACTGGGTAGAAGCAAGCCAAGCGGTACCTGCTGAATTCCGTTTGTATGAACCTCTGATCGCCGCAGAAGCACCGGATGCTGAAGAGGAAACAGAGCTGGAAGAGCAACCGGAGAAAACGTTCCTGGATCAATTGAATCCAAACTCTCTTGAAGTCGTTCAAGGGTTTGTGGAGCAAGAGATGAAGGAAGCGAAAGCACAGGATAAATTCCAGTTCTTCCGTCATGGTTACTTCAGCGTTGATCCGAAACATTCCGAGCCAGGGCGTCCGGTATTTAACCGGGTAGTATCCCTGAAAAGCTCGTTCCAACTGCCAAAAGCATAA
The DNA here is from genome assembly GCF_900221055.1 of Paenibacillus sp. RU5M. NCBI lineage: Bacteria > Bacillati > Bacillota > Bacilli > Caryophanales > Paenibacillaceae > Paenibacillus > Paenibacillus sp. RU5M. The sequence continues at coordinate 329,612 of NZ_OBQM01000004.1, forward strand.
GGTTAAGTACAAAGGTAGAACAATAGGTGAAGTTAGAGGTTTAGGGTGAGAAAACAAGTTAGGGTTATACGCCTAAGCTGTAAACCTAAATCTATAAACCTAAAAGGCGTCTCCAGGGCAACATGCCAATGGAGATGCCTTTCTTTTTTACTACTACTATTCTTAATCTTTTGTTTCGGTTTTTTAAACGATGATGTTACACGATAACGGAGAGGACAGAAATAACCTGAAGAAGCGGAGCGTTCGCCTTTATCCCCGGATTTTCCCCTTTAAATAAGGGATTCAAAAAAATCTGGGGATAACAGCGATCGGAAGGTTGTTCTGTCATCGGAGTGCTCCAGTGTGACTTTGAACGTGCGAATAGCCTACAACAAAAGATTACCTTTCACCCATTTCCGTCAACACAGTTGGCTGATAGCCGTTGCGGCGGTTCGAGAGCCACATGATTGCAAAACCAACAGCACCAATCAGGGAGAAGAATACCCCGATGTTATACATTACTTCTGCACCGAAGCTCTGGAACAGCCAGCCGCCAAACAGGCCGGCAATGACACCAGAGAGGCCGCCCCAGGCCATTGTATACACGGCCTGACCAGAGGAACGGTACGGCCTTGGAATGAACAGCATCGTCAGCTGGGTTCCTACATAGAAATACCCGCCGAACGTAATGGAGTGCATGAGCTGAATGAACACAATCTCTAACGGATTGTTCGCTAAGGCCATGAGCTGCCAGCGGATGGCGAACAACAGACTGATCAGTATGAGCGATGATAGAAGCATGCTCATTTTGCGTTTGAGAAAACGATCCAGGAGCAAGAATACACCCACTTCAAGGATGGATGATGTGAAGATGGCCCAGCCAACCATCTGTTTATCGCCACCCATTTCCACGATGTACAATGACATAAATGTACTGTTCATCGCATTGGGTACGGAAACGAGCACCCCAAGCCCGATGAAGATCATAAAGTACGGATTGAACATTACCCTGCCGAAACGTCGAAAGCTCACTACAGGTGTATCTGAAGCGATCGGCTGTCTGGGTAGAAACAAGGCAAAGACAAAGGCAATAACAATCATGAAGGCAAAGACAATCGATACACTGCCCGCTCCCAGGCGGTCAATCAGCGGTCCGGCAGCCACAGCGGTTAGAGCCCAACCCAGCGATCCCCAAAGCCGAAACGTACCGAATTTCTGAGTTGTGCCATCGATATAACCGAGAATCAGGCTGTTGGTTTGGGCAAACAGTGGACTTTGAAAAAAATAAAAAAAGATCATGGCTGCATAAATCCAGGCATACGTAGGCGCATAGAATACGGCCTGAGCAAGCACAAAGGTGCCACCCATCATCATCATCAGAATAATGCGAATATTGCGTGATTTATCGCTCCAGAAGCCCCAGAACGGATTAGCGAACAAGGATACAAACGGACCAATTGCCATCAGACTGCCAATCTCCAATTTGGTCATCCCGATTTCCTGCAAATACAACTGAAGAAAACCGGCGAAGATTGAAATGGCTCCATAAATGAAAAAGTTATATAGTTTCAGCGAAACCAAAGAGGGATTGCCTCTTCCGGGTGCATATCTGTCCAATAGAGCCATTCCTTTCAGAATCATATTCTTCAATGTATCATTTGTTGAAAGGGTATTCAATGTATAGAATAAGTTTATTGAACGAGGAGGATTACCGTGAGCACGATGGAATGGACAGGTATTGTATTGGCAGGAGGTTTATCCCGCCGTATGGGTTCCAATAAGGCATTGTTGGAATGGAATGGTTCCAGCGTGCTGGAGCAGGTCATCCAAGCGATGGCACCAGCTGTGAATAGTATTATCGTTTCCGCAGGAGCCAACACGGCTGCATACAAGGCATTGCCCTATGACTGCGTTCAGGATTATTACCCGGGGAAGGGACCGCTGGCAGGGTTGCATGCCGCGCTGAAAGCCTCGCAGACAGACTGGAACCTTGTCTGCGCCTGTGATATGCCGCTGCTAGAGCCATCCTTTTTCAAAGGCTTGAAGGGGCTTACCGAATCAGGTCAAGAGCATCACGCAATCGTTCCACGACTGGTAGGGCGTGTTCATCCGCTTGCAGGTGCATATCATAGATGTGTTCTCCCCGAACTTGAACAGCGCTTAATAGATAATAGACTGAAAGTAACCCAATGGCTTGAAGAGATCGGCAGCCGATATGTCGACGTCGATGAGTTGGAAAGCGCTGGCGTCCATGATGTGGCCATTCAGCTTAGTAATATGAATACCGCGGAAGAGTATGAGCATATTCGCAACAGATCATACGGCCCTTAACCCATCTACTCATTCATCATCATCATCTGATTCCTTTCTTAGTCCGATTCGGTTCCTCAACTCTGACCCACTAGACCCGATTCGTTGGATATATCCTGAACGGTGTTACGATATTGAAGCGGACTCTGGCCAGTCCATCGTTTGAATTGGCGACTGAAGTGTGACAGATGGGTGTAGCCCAGCTTCCATGCAATTTCCCCCAAAGAGAGCTTCGGCTGTTCGATCAGCACTTTGGCTTCCTGCAGCTTCAGGCTGGACAGATAGGCCCGTGGAGATTGTCCGTACACCTTACGGAAGATCTGCAGCCCATATCCCGGACTGATGCCAAACGAGGATATAATCTGCTCTACTTTGACGGTGGATACGTTGCCCTCTTGGATTCGGAGCTGCGTATGGAACGCCTGTTTGATGGCTTCTGCGATGGCCCCTGCATAATGCATGGCTGCGGGAGCTGGAGCATTAGGCGAAGCTTCAGATCTGGTGGACAGTGGTTCACGGTCAGCTGCTTGGGACAGCAGGGCAAACAATTCAAACATGCGTGCCTGCATGATAAATTTGTCTGTGGAAGTGTATGCCTCTGATGTTCTGATCATGTTCATCCAGTTCTCCAGGACAGGGCGCATTTGCATGTTATCTGTGGTGCCTGCCTCATAGATTCGGCTGTGAAGTGACATCAGCTTCAGGGTAAATACGGGATCATCCACATTGAAATGAGCACTGAAATACGTCATGCCCTCTGATGATACACATTGGTTCGTATGTTTGAATCCGGGTGGAATCAGCAGAATCGAACCTTCCTCAACCGTATAGGTATACCCGTGAATTACACTCTCCTGAGTCCCCTTTATAATCAGCATAATTTCAAAGCCCGGATGGGATTCCTCCGGCATCGCCCAACCGTATGGAACTTGTTGGCTGTGCGCTCCATAGAATTTAATGTTACAGTCGATAATAGGCAGCCAGTGAGCCAGTGTATGATGTGGCATTTCTCGCAGCTGCGATCGGATATCCATGACATTCACCTCGGAAAAGGGTAAAAACAACTCGCCTAGTACAATCGGCACCCATAGTATACTTCATTATAATCAGTTTAACGCCAACATTGAAAAATTGCAGAACGGAGCGCGTTCGGCCAGATTGCTAATTGTCTAATGTACTTCAATAGATAATAATGTAAACGTTATCATTTTTCAATTGAATCATTTCATTTTGTATAAATGCCAAGAGTAACATACTTCGCGATGAAAAGGAGATTTTAACATGGACAAGTTATTATACGGGGTAGCCTACTATGATGAATATATGCCTTATGAGCGATTGGACAAGGATATTCAGATGATGAAAGATGCAGGCATCAACGTGGTGCGGATTGCGGAATCAACTTGGAGTACGCATGAACCACAGAATGGTGTATTCGACTTCTCCTCAGTAGATCGTGTTCTGGATGCCATGCATGCGGCGGGTATTCAGGTTATTGTGGGTACGCCTACGTATGCTGTTCCGACGTGGATGGTCAAGGAGCACCCGGATGTTCTGGCAACAACGGTACAGGGACCGGGGAAATATGGAGCGCGGCAGATCATGGATATCACACATCCAACGTATCTGTTCTATGCGGAACGCATCATTCGCAAGCTAATCTCCCGTGTTAGCAAACACCCTGCCGTGATTGGTTATCAGACGGATAACGAAACGAAGCATTATAACACTGCCGGAGATAATGTACAATTGCAATTCGTCAAATATATGCGTAACAAGTTCAGCTCATTGGATGATCTGAACAAGGAATTTGGGCTGGATTACTGGAGTAACCGCATTAATAGCTGGGAGGACTTCCCGTCTGTTGTTGGTACAATCAACGGCAGTCTGGGAGCCGAATTTGCCAAATTCCAGCGCCAACTTGTAACCAGCTTTCTAGCGTGGCAGGTCGGAATTGTAAATGAGTACAAACAGGAGGGTCAATTTGTCACACAGAACTTTGACTTCGACTGGCGTGGATACTCGTACGGCATTCAGGGGGATGTGGACCATTTTGATGCATCCAAACCTTTTGATATCACCAGTGTGGACATCTACCATCCGTCGCAGGATGATCTGACTGGCATTGAGATTTCATTCGGCGGTGACGTGGCACGTTCCACCAAACAATCGAACTATCTCGTACTGGAGACGGAAGCGCAGGCTTTCTGGCATTGGGTTCCCTATCCGGGGCAGCTTCGCCTTCAGGCGTTTAGCCACCTGGCATCGGGAGCAAACATGGTCGCCTATTGGCACTGGCATTCCTTGCATAATTCGTTCGAGACGTATTGGAAAGGATTGCTGAGCCATGATTTTGAACCCAATCCGGTGTACAACGAGGCCAAAACGATCGGTAGGGATTTTGCCAGACTTAGCCCGCAACTGGTGAATTTGAAGAAAACGAATCGGGTAGCCGTGCTGTTCAGCAATGAGGCGTTGACGTCGATCAAGTGGTTCGGATTTAATTTTACGAGTGACAAAAAATACAACGACGTTATCCGCTGGATGTATGACGAATTATACAAAATGAATATTGGCTGTGATCTGATTGATCCGTCTGTGGAGAGTTATGAAGGCTATGATGTGATCGTTGTGCCTGCTTTGTACGCAGCTTCCGATGTCTTGCTTGAGAGGCTGAACCAATTCGTACAGGATGGTGGGCATATCGTTTACTCCTTCAAGAGCGGATTCGCTAATGAGCATATTAAGGTCCGCTCTACCCGCCAGCCTGGACTGATCAGTGAGGCTTGTGGCATCAGTTACAACCTTTTTGTAGAGCCGAAAAATGTTTCGCTTCGAGATGATCCGTTCGATGTTGGAGAGGAACAGAATCAGATTCACACCTGGATGGAACTCATCACACCAACAACTGCAGAAGTGCTGGCCTGGTATGATCATCCTCACTGGGGAGAATATGCAGCAATTACCCAGAATACCTATGGCAAGGGCAAAGCAACGTACGTTGGATGTTATACCAGCTCCGCGGTGATCCGCAACGTGTTGGAGCGTGTCATGAAGGACGCTGGACTGTGGGGAACCGATCAGGAATTGGCTTTTCCAATCATCGTGAAGAGCGGAGTGAATGATCAGGGGAATACGATTCGGTACTACTTTAACTACTCTGATCAGGCGACTTCGTTCGTGTATGCCTACGGGGACGGAACGGAACTTCTGGCAGGAACAGCGGTGTCCGGAGGGCAGAATATGAAGCTGGAACCATGGGGGTTCTGCATTATTGAGCAATAATGGGAAATCATAAATGAATTGACAAGTCTGTTTTCAATGATTATAAAAAGAATACCAAGACCAAAGCGCCCTCGGCTTCATGCTGGGGCGTTTATCTTATTTTAGCTCATAGCTCAGGAGTGGATGCCTCGTGTTTACCGAATTATATCGGAAGCTTACTGATCCGTTCAAACGCAGCATTCGCAACAAATTAATCCTCACCATGACGTTTCTGGCCATTCTGCCCGTCATTGCCATGACGGTTGTAGCAGCCGAAAATACCCGTTCTTCCATGGAAGAAGAGATCATGGAGACCAACCGTGCGAATATGAATTGGGCCTCCATCTATTTGGGTGAACAATTCGCGCGGATGAACAATCTCATCTATTCCATTCAGATCAGTGATGAGCTGCATCAGTATTTGGCATTGAACCAGGATGCTCCAGCTGCCAGCCGCTTCGATGAACAGAAGGCTGTGTTCAACATGCTGAACAGTGTATATTATTCGGCTGGCAACTATGTATTTGGTGTGGAATTATACCTGAAGGAACTGGACACATTGTTCACCTTCAACTCGATGGAAAGCCGGATCAGATCAGTCCCGGACATTCCTTCGGCATACGATGAACTTTTTAAACAGCATAAGGACTTTACGATTATTAATGATCCGAACGATCCAGAGAAGTTTCATATGACCCGCAGCATGAACCGATTCGAGGATCAGGCGCAGATCGGCGCGATCAGTCTGGAAGTCAAGTGGGCCGAATTCAATCAGACGCTGGAATTGCTGGACAGCCGGGGAGATTATGCGGTGTACATCGCGGATAGTACGGGAAGTCCGGTCTATCAGCCCAATAAGGAGATACAGCCTTCAGCAGAGGCACTGGAAAAGCTTGCAGCTACGAAGGACAGTTCAGGTTTCATTCGAACAGCCAAGGAATATGTATTCTATCATGCCATTGACCCGTCAGGGATGCGTCTGATCAAAATTGTACCTTCCCATGTCATCAATGAGAGTGCAATGGAAACGATGAAATATGGTCTTGTTGTGGGTGGGCTGGCTACCGTGGTTTCGGTGTTGTTGGCAGCATTAGTGGCTTGGCGAACATCCAAACCGATTGTCAGACTGGCGAATTCCATGAAGGGAATCCAGTTGATCAAGGACAAGGAAGTGGTCCGCAGTGGTCGGGTGGATGAGATTGGCCTGCTGGAGAAAAATCTGCATGGTATGGCAAGCCGCATTCGGGAGCATATCCGGGATAACTATCTCATGAATCTGGAGAAACAGACGGCCGAGCTCAAGGCGCTTCAGTCCCAGATTCACCCGCATTTTCTGCAAAATACGTTGCAGATGATCGGAGGTATGGTGTACTCACAGAAGCCGGCAGACAGTTATAAAGTTATTCGTGCACTAAGTGAGATGTTCCGTTATATTGTCAGAGCGCCGGATGGTCTCGTGCCATTACAGTCCGAATTGGACCAACTGGAGCATTATATGCTCATCCAGAAGCAGCGTTTTGGCAGCAGACTTGAATATAAACTGGAGATTGAAGGCGGGCTGAATGACTGTTACATTCCCAAGTTGTCCCTGCAACCGATTGTGGAGAATGCATTTGTTCATGGTCTGGAGAAAAAGCAGGGAGAGTGGAAATTGAACATTCAAGTTGTCCGACTAGATCATGAGGTAACCATCCGCATTTCCGATAATGGGATGGGCATGGATCAAGAGAGGCTGGCCGAGATGCAATCGAGACTGTCCAAGCTGTCCCAGCAAGGAGACAGAGTATGGAGCTCGGGCACTAGCATTGGTCTGGTCAATGCCGCATCACGCATTTTGATGCACTTTGGGCCTGCATACGGTATGAACATGGAGAGTGGGGAAGGACAGGGAACCCGTGTCACTGTTCGAATTCCTTGCCATACAGGAGGCGAGATCTCGTGAACAAGGATCATTATAGAGTGCTGTTAGTGGACGACGAGCCATGGAATAGAGACATTTTGCGAAATTTGGGCACGTGGGATGAGCTTGGCATGGTGGTAGCAGGTGAGGCAGAGGATGGCGGAGAGGCGATCCGGTTGGTCGAGCAGCATCAGCCCCATATTATCATTACAGACATGCGTATGCCGGGTAAAGACGGCGTGGAACTGCTCCAGACGCTGAGCGCACAATATCCGCATATCAAAGTGATTGTGGTCAGCGGTTATGATGATTTCAATTATGCGAAACATGCCATTCGTCACCGTGCCGCTGATTATCTGCTCAAACCGGTAAATCCCGATGAATTGAATAACGTTCTGGCCAAGTGTAGACGTGAATTGGAAAAGACCGAGTCTGGGCCGGAATCCTGGGAACCTTATCCTTCGGCTTTTTCTGGCGAGTTCTCGTTGTTCCAGCAGCAGGCACGCTTGCGTTTTAACGACTTGAACGTTCAGGGATTGCATGAGCTGTTCGGGCAGCTGGAGCACCGACTTGATACCAGTGATATCCAAAGACCGCAACAGCTGGGGCGGATTGCATATGAATTGCAGACGCTGCTGGGCGAGCTGTGTGTTTCCAACGGCTTATGTGAGCAACCTGTAGCAGCTGTGCTCCCGCCGCCGACGGCTCTGGCGTCCATCGCATCGGCGGTGGACTGGATATCAGCGCCTTACTATACTTCGTTGGAGCAGCTGATTGCGCAGCGCAAATTCAAGAACAAGCTGAACCTGGATGAGGTGAAGCAATACATCGATCAGCATTGCATGGAGATGATTACGCTGGAGCAGCTTGCCCAGATCTTTTTTGTCAGCAAAGAATATCTCAGCAAGGTGTTCAAAAAAGAACACAGCGTGAATGTGACCGACTATATTGTCCAGTTACGGATGGCAAGAGCCAAGGAGTGGGTGCTCGATGATCAGATTCCATTCAAACATATTGCTGAGATGACGGGTTATGAGGATGTATCGTACTTTTACCGGGTGTTCAAGAAACACTTCGGAGTTTCGCCTGGAGAGATGCGAAAGGGACAACCTCGAATATCAGGTAACAGCCCTAAATAATTCGTTCACAGAGAGCTTACTGTTGGATTAAGGTTTAAAATAATCCAATAAATGAGTCTAATAATGTCCAATGAAGCGCTTTCATTTCGTGATATATAATGATCCTATGAAAGACAAACCAGTTACACCGGGAGGTCATAAGAGATGAAAGTATGGAAAAGCGTAGCAAGTGCGGTACTTGTGAGTGTTCTGCTCGCAGGCTGCGGTTCCAATGCGGGTACGGATGGTAAGGCGGAGGGAACTGCATCGGGCAGTACGGTGTCCCTCAAAGTATTCATTGCACAGCCGCGGCTGAAAGAACATTACGATAAATATATAGAACAGTTCAAAGCCAAGGAGAAAGCCGAAAAGAATATTGAGGTCAACGTACAACTGGAGATGCCGCCAGCAGATAATGCGCCTCAGATTCTGAAAACACGACTTGCCTCCAATGATGCACCGGACGTGTTCGCACTTCATGCGGTCAATGAAATTCCACCGTTCAGCAAAGCAGGTTATCTGGAAGACCTGTCGGGTCAACCTTTTGTCGATAAATTACTGGATTCCGTTAAGCCTTCCGTAACGGATGCATCGGGTAAAGTCGTGGCCGTTCCTTTGGAAACGTTATCTTGGGGATACCTGTACAATAAGGATATTTTCAAAGAGCAGGGGATAGAGGTACCTACAACTTTGACGGAAATGAAAGCGGTCGTGGAAAAGCTGAAAGCAGCCAACATCACCCCGTTTGAACTTTCATACAAAGAAGCCTGGATTCCACAACTGTTCCTGCCACTTACTGTAGGTGCACTGACTCAGTCAGAACATAAAGACTTCTTGGATAAGATGAATCAGGATCAAGGTTCCTTCTCGGATATGAAATCCTTGTTCGACATCTTCGATCTCGTCAATGCCAATGGAACGGAGAAAGCACTCGAAGTGGGCGGCGATGATGGTTCAGCAGCCTTTGCAACAGGCAAAGCAGCAATGTGGATTCAAGGACCTTGGTTCGCGGAAACCATCCTGAAGTCCAATCCGGATATCAACTTCGGCGTAGCTCCACTGCCGATCAATGACAACCCGGATGATACCAAAATCAACCTGAGCACATCGACTTCACTGGCCGTATCTTCCTCCAGCAAAAACAAGGAAGTGGCACTCGACTTCGTAAACTATGTTCTTGATGACAAGGATTCAAGTGCATTCTACGAAGCACTGAAATTCAATCCGGTTGCCAAAATTCATGACTTCAAAAGTTTCCCTTGGGTAGACGATGCCCTGAAATATGTTAATGAAGGCAAAGCGTATCAGGATCCATCCATTCCTCAAGCGGTTAAGGATGAATCAGGCAAAGCGCTGCAAGGTTACTACTCCGGACAACTGGATCAGCAGCAGGTGATTGATGCGCTCGACAAGGCGTGGAAATCCTACAACAAAGTCAACAAGTAAGCAGATGAAACGGCTGGCAGAACGGTCTTCGTTCCCCCGTTTCCGCGAGTCTGCTTATAGTGAAAAGGGGGAGAACCAATGGCTACGAATGTATTCAAGAAGTATCTGTCGCTGCTAGCGTTCACTGCGCCTGCCTTTGTCATCTATGCCATTTTCCTGCTGTATCCCACATTTAGCGGCTTATTCTACAGCTTGACGGACTGGAATGGTCTGAACCGGGATTACAGTTTTATCGGTCTGGGGAACTTCGTGGAACTGTTCAAGGAAGATCCCGACTTTCTGAATTCCCTGTGGTTCACGTTGAAATATGTGGTGTTTATGCTGATTCTGCAAAATGGAATTGCCTTGCTGCTCGCCGTGTTCATTGAGACACGGACGCGCAGCAAGGGGTTATTCCGGACCCTGTTTTTCATGCCGAACATGATCAGTACAATCATCAGCGCCTTTATGTGGACATTCATTTTCTCCCAGGTGCTGCCGCAACTGGCCGAGAAGTTGGCGGTCTCCTTTTTGGACCAACAGTGGCTGGGTGATCCGAAATTTTCATTCTACTCCATCCTGATCGTATCGCTCTGGAATGGTGTGGGGTATATGATGATTATCTATCTGGCTGCACTCCAGGGTGTGCCGAAGAGTCTGAAGGAAGCGGCTGTTATTGATGGAGCCAACGCGTTCCAGGTCCTGCGTAATGTCGTATTGCCAATGATTACTCATGCCGTGACAATCTGTTTCTTCCTGACACTGAACGGAGCATTCAAAGTATTTGAAGTTGTGTACGGTCTTACAGGTGGTGGTCCAGGCAGAGCCACTCAGGTCATTACGATGAATATCTATGAAGAGGCATTCTCCAACAATTTTAGATACGGATATGCCAGTGCCAAGTCGGTTGTGTTATTCGTCATCGTGCTCATCTTCACGCTCATCCAGATTACGGTGATGAAGAAGAAAGAGGTGGAAGCATGAGGATGCAACGAATTAACAGCTACCTGATTCGACTGCTGCTGGTGCTGGGCTCCCTCGTCGCAATGCTGCCAATCTACATGGCGATTGTGAACTCATTCAAAACACAAGGCGAAATGTTCCAGTCTTTTATAGCTCTCCCAACGACATTTCATTGGGAAAACTACTCGGATGCATTTAACAAAATCAATCTGCTAGGCAGCTCATTGAACTCGGCGATTGTATCCTTCCTGGGGATTGGCGGTATTGTATTCTGTGCTTCATTGGCCGGATACAAGCTGTCGCGTACTTCAGGCAGATTGAGCAACCTGATCTTCTTCCTGTTCGTGGCATCCATGCTCGTTCCTTTTCACTCGATCATGATTCCGCTGACACGGGTTGCCAAAGGACTTCACGTCCAAGGAAGCACATACGGCTTGGCCCTGATCTATATCGGACTTGGTGTGAACATGGCGATCTTCCTGTATCACGGGTTTGTTAAGTCCATCCCGCGTGAATTGGAAGAATCGGCACAGATGGATGGATGTAATGAGTTCCAGACGTTCTTCCAGATCATCTTCCCACTGTTGCTGCCAATTACGGTCACCATCGCCATCTTGGACTTCCTGTGGATCTGGAATGACTTCCTGTTGCCACTGCTCATGCTGACGGATGTGAATCGTTATACACTGATTCTGTCCACGAACATGCTGTTTGGCGAGTACAACAAGGAATGGCCGTTGATTCTGTCTTCCCTGGTACTTACCGCGATTCCAGTAGTTCTCATCTATGCGTTCTTCCAAAAGTTCATCATGGAGGGTATTGCAGAAGGTGCGGTAAAAGGGTAAGGAAAACCTGCCTGTGATCTAGACGAGATGTATCTGTCTCATGAATACAAAAACTCAAAAGAACCGCCATGATCGGAGGGATGTCACTCCTTACGATCAAGGCGGTTCTTTCATTTCATGATGTCATCAGCTTTTTGACTGTCTGTGCCAGAAGGTGAAGGCCACGCTCCATCTCATCCGGTGAAGCATAGGCATAGGACAGACGAATGTGCTCCGCATCTAGGCGGTCATAAAGATAACCCGGATGAATCAGCACATGATTCTCCAAACAGGCATGGAACAGTTCGCGAATGGAAAGAGGACTGACGGTAAATCGGAGCCAGATATAAAAGCCTCCGGCAGGTATGCTCCACTCGGCGAGTTTAGCGAAATCGCGTTGCAGAAGCTGGATCATGAAGTCTCTGCGTCTGCGCAGTTCTGGCCGCAGGCGATCCATATGCTGCTCGTGGTATCCATCGGCAAACCAGAGTGCAGCAGCCTCCTGAGCGAGGGAGCTGGTGCCATAATCCGTCTGCATCTTGATGTCTGCGAGGCGACGGATGACCGGCTCCGGCCCAACCAGCCAGCCGAGGCGCAGACCGGGGCTCACCGCCTTGGACAAGGTGCCCATGTGCAGCACCCGTCCTTCTTTATCACGCGCCTTCAGCGCTGGCGGCGGGAGCTCGTCCAGCCACAGGTCGCTGTAAGCGGCATCCTCCAATATGGAGATGTCAGTGTTTCGCGCTGTGGCGAGAATTTCTTCCCGGCGGCTGTCACTCATGACGGAGCCAGTAGGATTGTGGAAGCTCGGAATCGTATAGAGCAGTGAGATGCTATCCCTGTTTGCATTGTTCTGTACGGCATCTTCCAGACGCGGAGTGTGTAAGCCTTCGGCATCCATCGGAATGCCACTCATTTTCAATCCGGCGGATTGGAAGGCATGAATGGAGTACAGATAAGATGGTTTCTCCAGCAGAACTGCCGATCCGCGGGGCAGAAGCCCAACTGAAATAAGGTGCAGTGCCTGGAGAGAGCCGGATACGATCAGAATGGAGTCAGCGGAGGCTTGGATGCCGCTTGCTTGCAAGTAAACGGACAAAGCCTGTCGGAGCTCCAAACTACCCTGAGGTTCGAGGTAGTTTAGTGTACGAGAACGACTGGATAGAGCAAGGAGGATGTCGTTAAAAGCCTCCTGGGGCATCAGATCAGGGGCAAGCTCACCTGTACCAAGTCTGATGATGTCTGGCTGGAACTCAGCCCGGTTAATCTGCTGTACCTCTGGCAGATTGGGGTAATACCAGCCTTCTTCGATGGCTTCCTCCCAGTTGGGCATGGCTCCGTGAGCCAGCGCATGCCAGCCAGAGCCGCAGACATAGGTTCCGCCACCATGTCTGCCTTCAATCATGCCTGCGGCGGCCAGATTTTCCAATGCAGTAACCAGCGTGCTGCGATTCACACCCATGGATTGAGCCAGTGTTCGTTGTGAAGGAAGCCGATATCCTGCTGTCCATTCGCCGGCAGTAATTTTCTCGCTGATATAGACTTCAATCTGTCGGTACAGAGGTAGGGAATGGGACGGGTCCGGCTTCCAGCTGCCCCGCTGTCTAGAATCGGAACGATTCATGGGCAGGTTTGCCTCCTTTATAGAATGAGTGATGGGATTTACGTTTTCTTTTATTTTGAACACTATATCATTTGGTTGGGTCCAATGCCATCCAAGTGGTTGGTTACGCCTGACGTTATCTCTACTATTATGGAGACATGTCTAAGGGGGATGAACGATGGGGGTAATTATTCACGCGGTGGTGCTGGCGTTTGGTCTGATCTTGCCACTCGGTGTACAAAATGTATTTATTTTTAATCAGGGCATGAGTCAACGAAGTTATGCGCGGGCGCTGCCAGCTATAGTAACCGCAGGACTCAGTGATACGTTGTTGATTGGGGCAGCGGTCGGAGGGGTGTCTCTCATTTTGCTGCAATGGCCGCTGCTGGCGAATGTATTGTATGCAGGAGGGAGTGTATTTTTGCTCTATATGGCATGGAGCATATGGAGGTCATCCGGGCCTGCGAATAGTTCAGCAGCAGTGCTGTCTGCGGGAAGGCAGATCGCTTTTGCTGCTTCCGTTTCCTTGCTTAACCCGCATGCTCTGCTGGACACGGTAGCCGTAATCGGAACCAGTTCGCTTCAATACGAAGGGGTCACACGCTTTTATTTTGCGATTACGGCGGCAGTGGTATCATGGGTATGGTTTCTGGGACTGGCAGGTGCAGGCAGGCTAGTAGGTAGAACGGATCGTACAGGCCGGATCAGTGTTTTCTTCAATCGGTTGTCCGCTGTAGTCATGATCGGAATGGCGGGCATGATGCTGTGGAAGCTGATCCTCTCGTAAAAATAGAAAAGAATCCCCTCACGTTAAACGTGCGGGGATTGTTTATATGCTGGCCTTATATACTTAATGCGCCAAATGAGTATTCTATCTTATTCTGCCTTCAATAGCATGGATTCAATAAAAGCTTTGAGATCCTTGGATGCGTTGTTCAGTTGATCAATCACCTCGCTGAACTCGGTGACGAGTTCGGCTTGCTGATTACTGGATTGGGCGATGGAGGTAATCTCCTGTTCCATCTGACGAATGGAATGCTGTACTTCCTTCAAGGAGCGTTCGATGTTCACTGTAGCTTCTTTGGTTCCGGTAGATAATTTGCGTACTTCGGTAGCAACAACGCCAAAGCCGGCTCCAGCTTCTCCTGCTCGTGCTGCCTCAATGGCAGCATTCAGACCCAGCAGGTTCGTCTGCTCCGAAATTTCACGAATGAATGAAGCGACCTTGGTGACTTCACTGGAATTTTGCACCGCTATCCGTGTGTTGTCTAAAATCTGTGAAGATGAAGCGGTCAGTTGCTGGGACTGAGCAGCTACGGTCTGAACCATATCGGTTAACTTACCGCTAATTTCCCCGATCAATTCGGTGAAGTGCCCCAGTTTTTCCTCGTTTTTGAGCGAAAATCCAATGGCCAATGCACCTACGATCTGGCCTGCTTCATCGCGAAGCGGGGTAGCCGCAGAGTTAATGGGAGTCCCGTAATGATGCGCTTCAATACGATTGGCTGAAGTCTCACCATGGATAAGTGCCCGGCGTAGTGTAGGATCTTCGAGTGAGATCGGATCTCCGGCCTTGATACCCAAATCAAGATCTTCGCTCCGTACGTAATACCGGAACTGCTCCATATCGGTAACAGCAATCATCAAATCATTTTCCTTGAGCATGATTTTAAAATACGGGCTTGCTGCAACAAGTGCTTCAACAATATTCAATTGGATCAACTCCTATATATGTGTGCGTATTATCTTGATGTATTGTATATTCATCGTCAGAATTGCGGGATTCTTGAAGGCCTAAAGAGGACATATGGCAGATTAATTTTATTTTAATCTTGAAATCAGGAAAATTGATCAACAAGGTTAGAAAAAAGAAAAATACATGACAAAAAAGCTGCTGAGGATCATCTGACCTCAGCAGCTTTTAGTACATCGATAATGGCTGTATTTTGAGAAGTATATCGTGTGCTTACGTTTATTATTTCTTCCTGCTCTGATGCATTTAAACGATGAGCAGGTACCCGCAAGATCACGCTTGCCTAACCGCCGATCTGGGACATGCGTCGTACCGTCGGTGTATGACTTTGCATTTTCTGCTCCAGGGCAAGCGCCATTTCATGATTCTTCGGTTTGGTGCCAAGCGCTTTGAGGAAGAGAGCTGCCATAGCATCGGGAGCATCTACGAAGCGGCGAACGTTGTATTCATCCGACCAGTACAGACAAGCTTTGATATGCCCGTCTGCTGTCAGGCGAAGACGGTTGCAGTTGTCACAGAAGTGATCACTGACCGGATGGATCAATCCGAATGTCCCTTGTGAACCGGCAATCTTCATGTTTCGTGATGGACCATTACCTGCCGGACCTGCCGTATTTTCCACCGCCCAGCCAGCCTCGGCGCATACATCCGTGACTGCTTCCAGCGGCAAATACGATTTGCGCCATGAATCTGAAGCCTGCCCAATCGGCATATATTCAATGAAGCGTACATGCAGTGGCTGATCTATGGTCATGGCAATGAAATCCTTAATCTCATCATCATTGATGCCCTTCATTAACACGACATTCAGCTTGATCGGAGCAAGTCCAACTGCCGTGGCGGCTTCAATGCCTTTCAGCACCTTATTTACATCCCCACCGCGAGTAATCATGGAGAAACGGCTCGCCTGCAGGGAATCCAGACTGATGTTAATCCGGTTCAGTCCAGCGTCTTTCAGGGCCTGAGCCTGTTTGTCCAGCAGCAATGCATTGGTAGTTAACGCAATATCTTCAATCCCGTCAATGGCCGAGATCATACTTACGAGTTGATGCAGATCTTTCCGTACCAGAGGCTCGCCTCCGGTCAGACGGACTTTGCGCATTCCCATTGGAGCCAACACTTTGAGCACCTGGGCAATTTCCTCGTAGCTCATAATTTGGTCATGCGGGGCAAATTCCATGCCTTCTTCAGGCATACAGTACACACAACGCAAATTACAGCGGTCCGTAACAGAAATACGGATGTAGTCATGTATTCTGCCAAAAGAATCCTGGAGCATTTCCATGCAGACCACCCTTTCATTGATTCAGATTGGAAAGCTTCTATATGAAATGAACCGACAATGTCTAAACGAACAGTTGCATCAAATTTTAGCTATTTCTCCAATCCGCGTCAATGATGACGTCAGGTAATTACGTTTTTATCGGGATGGGTCAGTTGGAATTGTCCCACAAGCTGTTGCAAGAAGACCGTGATGGCTTCGACATTGTGCGATGAATGCTGAACGTGCAGCATGTCGTTAATAAGCTCGACCATCTCGGCTTCCACCTCCGAAGACGTGGAACGATTTTTGTGGCTGATGGCAGCGATATTCTCCATCAATACCACGACCTGATCTACAACCTGTGTTCTTTGGGGTTCTTCAGCCGTTGCACTTTGGAGTAACTGCGAAGCAGCCTGAACAAGCGTGGTGCCTTCAGCCAGCACCTGATCGCCTTCCTTGATGGATTGCGAGGCTGCTCCTGCCGCTACTGAGATATTATCCAGAATCTGATGAATATCTTCCGTGGAGGAACGGGATAATTCTGCAAGTTTGCGGATCTCACCAGCAACGACGGCAAATCCACGTCCGTGTTCGCCAACATGAGCTGCTTCAATGGAAGCATTTAGTGCGAGCAGATTGGTCTGTGCCGAAATTTCATCAATGACAGCAAGTGCGCGGTAGATATCCTGCATGGTCGCCATAAAGGATAGAATCGTATGGTTGGTGTCGGACACGGCTCCCGAGATCTGAGTCATTTTGTCTCCAATACGCTCCACTTCCTGGCGGGCAACGTCAATCTGCTCTGTGGACGACACTTCAAGCTGTTGTAGGGTGAGGCGCATTTCGTCGGCGGCTACTTTGGCCTGATCCAGGTCCTCAAGCTGCTTGCGTATCCCCTGAATCATAGAGCCAAGTTTGAGATTTACACGTTCGGTTGTTCCCTGTGTAGTTTCCGTTGACGCCCGCATCTGGTGCTGGTTGTTCATCACATCCACGGTGGCAAGCTGTACCTTGAGCATAATTCCTTCCAGAGAGTCGATCATATTGTTGATCCATTTCGCCAGTTCACCTGATTCATCCTGGGCAAAAGCCGACGTGTCCAGACGCTGAGTCAGATCCCCTTTGCCTTCGGCGTTAATCCGAATAAAGCGGCTAATGCGGCGCAAATCCTCATGGCCCCGTTGAACATGTTTTCGTTGCAGCTGGCTTGCAGTCAGGAATCCATAGATGAAATTAAAGGCAGCGATGGCTGCTGCGCTCCATGCACTTCCAGTCAGCGCATATACAAGTGCAGCTCCCGCAATGCCTGACAACAGGATGTACAAGCTATGCTGCTTGAATTGGCGCCAGCCAATGCTGCGTATCCGATACACTTCCTCCAAATCGCCTTCACACATCATGCCCCACAGATCCGGACAGTGGGGAAGCTGGAACGTGATGCCTTTTCCAATAACTGATATATGACGATAGTCTGAATAACCCGGAAAAGCCACAAACAGATTGGAGCCATTGCGAATGGTATTCGCTACACCGGGATGAAGTTCGTTGGTAGAAGGATCGGTAAACATCAGTTCCAATTCGGTATGTTCTTTAACAGATACAACGCCCCATTCGGTGGTTACGCCGTCTTTCAGATTCTCCCCATGGGTGAATGTATGATCCTCGAAGCGGCTGCGGGACAGGGCAGTCCCGGGTTGAAGCGTGGGCCGCAGTTTTGATTCAGCCATAAAAAGATAATTATCCCCCGAATCAGGGTAGATGTGGCCTGATTCACGCTGGATCAGATCGCCCAATACATCATTAGGTACACGACTGCACAGGGAACCGATGTAACGGCCGTTTTCCATGATCGGTACGATAAACGTCAAGGTTACATCATCGTGAAACGTGGAAGAACGTGGTCCAATTTCTAGTGTGAGCGGATCAGAATAAGGTCCAAACAGGCACTTTTGTCCGTTGATATCCGCTTGGGTATACCTAAGTCCTGGCCCGATCAAAGCATTTCCATCTTCGTAGACTTGTCCAATATGATTCTTATATGTAGAAAATACAACCTGGTTTTGCTCGTTCAGCATAAAAAGCTCAGTACTATCCGTAGCGCGTACATAACTTGCTGCGAACCATACCTCCAATCCGTGTACATCTTCTGTGCCTTGTAACATACCCTGCGGATGAACGGCTCGTACCTGCTGAAGCAATCGATCCAGATGATTCCACTGCTCCTCAGCCCAATCCATCAAAAGCTGCCGCCGGGTCTCGGCGATACCCTCAAAGATTTCCTCCACGTCTTGCTTCATATTTGCATTCAACCGATACGACCGCCACAGCGGCCACCCTTTTCTCCATCCCAGCCAATCAAACATACGGACCACCCCGATTTCTGATTTTGAAAATCTTTTGCGAGACTGTTCGGAAACGCGATTATCCAGCCAATATGGGTGGTGGACGGGAATCAATGACACCGCCTTCATGATCCCAGAACCAGACACCGTATCGGGGCGAGAGTTCACGTCCTTCTATATGAGCATTTTGCAAAATGCTGTTATCAATGTTTATACAAGAAAATCAACAAGAATACGAGGGTATATGTCATATTTTCCGAATATTTATTCAATAAATACAAATGATTATGCGCCTTTACTTGGATATTACAAGAGTTCTGTATAAGTGAAGCAGATGTTAGATAACATACACGGACATTGACATGTTTAGGACTGAGAATCGGTATCATTTTACACTGTGTAACATGAACAGGCCCATACTCAAAACAGTCTGTATAATGTAATCCCCGCCCAAAGATATATAGTATTACCTAACAAGCAAAACCTGTTACGTTCGTGTATATAAACCTTCCATTCAGCCTTGGTGTGAAAAGATTGCGAGCTTCCCGCGAAAAGGAGAATGCCCATGTCCTCAATCATTGTCCCCGATACCTGCCATATTGAGCTGGATCACGTATCCGTTGTATTTGGCAGTGGAGCACAACAAGTTACCGCCCTGTCCCACGTTTCGTTTCAAATCCATTCCAATGAATTTGTCTCTCTGCTTGGCCCCTCGGGGTGTGGCAAGTCCACACTGCTGCGACTCGTAGCCGATTTGCTCCAGCCAACGACAGGCAGCATCCGGGTTGCCGGGGAAGAACCAGAGCGGGCGCGGTTGCAGCGCCAGTTCGGTATTGTCTTCCAGACTCCAGCTCTGTTCGATTGGCGCACGGTACGCCACAATGTGGAGCTTCCCCTGGAGCTGCTCGGCACAAGCCGGAAGGAGTGCCGTCGCATGAGTGGTGAACTGCTTGAAATGGTTGGGCTGACTCGCTTTGCTGACCATTATCCATGGCAGCTCAGTGGGGGCATGCAGCAGCGTGTTTCCATTGCACGTGCACTCGCGCTTAATCCGCCATTGCTGCTTATGGATGAACCTTTCTCCGCACTGGATGAATTCACGAAGGAGAAGCTGCAATTGGAGCTGCTCGATATTAAGCGATCTACAGGCAAGACATTCCTGTTCGTTACACACAGTATCCCCGAGGCCGTATTTCTATCTGACCGCATCATCGTCCTCTCCGCACACCCTGGTCAGGTGCACTCCATTCATTCCGTTAACCTGCCAGCCGAGCGGGATCGAGAGCTGAGGGAAACCGAAGCCTTTTACCGCATGATGACCACCATCCGCAATTGTTTCTATGAGGAGCGTGATCCAATCCATGTTCCTGCACACCAATAAGCTGGGTTTTCGCCCCTGGGTAGTGATCTGGATTTTGTCCGTATTGCTGCTGTGGGAAGGTATCGCCTGGATTCTCCATTTGTTCATGTCACCCCAGCAGGCAGCATCCCGTCTTCCTTATCTGCACGAGGTTCTAGCAGCCCTGTTTCGTTACTCAGGCACATTGGCTGAACAGGGGGCCGTAACGTTTGGGAATGCAGCAATTGGTTTTGCCGGTGGAACTGCGTTAGGCCTGCTGCTGGCCCTGCTCATGAGTGTGGCGGTTTGGGTGGAGCGTACCTTATCTCCGTATGTCATCTCTTCCCAGATGGTGCCCGTAATCGGTCTTGCGCCCATTGTCTATGGCATTATCCATAATGCCGAGTGGGCCCGAATTATAATGGCGGCTTACGTTACGTTCTTCCCGATTATCATCCACACACTCAAAGGATTAAAAAGTGCAGCGCCGGAGCATCTGGAGCTTATGCGTTCCTGTGGAGCTTCCCTGCCTGCTCGTTATATCAAATGTTTGCTGCCTTCTGCGCTACCGGGTCTGTTTTCCGGTATGAAAATAGCTGCTCCACTTGCAGTCACTTCTTCCATTGTGGTGGAGCTGATGGGAGCCCCGGATGGACTTGGTGTACTAATGGTCAGTTCCTTGTATTATGGTAGTGCCCAAATCGGCATGTTCTGGGCAACCATCATGCTCAGCATTGGCATTGGACTCATCTCGTATCTTGCCATCAGCCTTGCTGAGCGCTGGCTAACCCCATGGCAGCCCGAATTCAGGGCCAAGGGAGGGCGTGCTGCATGATGAATGAAAGTGTGGTGGTAAGCCGCAAAGGTGAGGAGGGTGCGACGGTCGCTGTCTCTGGCACGGGCTCCATTGGGGAATCTATTGTGGATTCGATTAAGGTGCCAACTGATTCAGGCTCGGATATCCATGGGCAACAGGGACAAGCCGGACAGAGACTGCGGGGTAGTAGTGTTCGCAAAAGATCAATTGGATTGCGCCTACTGCCGTGGCTTGCCGGAGCCTTATTTCTTACCTTATGGCAACTTCGATTGTTCCATCAGTTATTCTCGCTTGAAAGTTACCAACTGCCTGTGCCATCAGCAATTGCAACGTCCATCAGCGAAAATGCAGAAATGCTCTTCCGATACGCGATGTACAGCGGAACTGAGATGCTGGGTGGCTTTCTGCTCGGCTCCTTGCTGGGAGCCTTGGCGGCTGCGGGTGCATCCTTCTTCCCGACGAGTGGCAGGGCGGCAGTTGCTTTAATGTCAGCCCTGAACGCCGTTCCGATTGTTGCGCTGGCCCCGATTATGAACAACTGGTTTGGGGATGGTATCTGGTCCCGAATTGCCGTCGTGGCTGTAATTACGATGGCTGCCATGGCTGTGAGTTTATTTAAGGGCTTGACCTCGATTCAGCCGCAATACAGTGATCTGTTGGGTGGTCTTGCCGCCAGTAGGATGCAGGTTTTCGTGAAGCTGCGCTGGCCTCATGCACTGCCTTCCCTCTTCGCAGGTCTGAAAATTAATATGTCGACCAGCATTATTGGCGCCATTGTGGGTGAATTTTTCATCGCCTCCCAGGGGCTTGGATACTTGCTCTCGGATCAGATCCGACTGGCGAACATGCCACTTGCCTGGTCCTGTATTGTTATCGCGGCTGTGCTCGGTATTGTGCTGTATGAAGTCGTCGTTCTGGCCGAGAAACGGCTGATCCCGTGGAATCGTGCACGTACAGATCCATAAAAGCTCATTCAGATGCCAACCTTCCACAGATCGATTGACTCGTGAAGCAGGGCTACACAGTACCTGATTGAAAATCCTTATATAAACAGGGGGTTGTTCTGTATATGTACAAAACGTTAAAACCGGGTTTTCTGGTGTTGGTACTGTTGGTCGTTGCGATGCTGGGAGCGTGCTCCGCAAAATCAGAGCCGTCCGTCACTCCTGCTGCTGCCAGCTCTGAGGGAGCGGGAGGGTCAGATCAGCCCTTAACCAAAGTGAAGATCCAGCTCAAATGGGTACCGCAGGCTCAGTTCGCGGGGATATACGCCGCCAAGGAGAAAGGTTTTTTTGCAGATGAAGGTATTGATGCCGAGATCATTCCGGGCGGCCCGGATATTGTGATCGAACAGCAGGTGGTCAACGGCGCAGCCGATGTCGGGATCACCGGCGTAGATAGTTTGCTGGTCAGCCGGGATAACGGCCTTCCGCTCGTCTCCCTCGCCCAGATTTCGCAGAAGAGCAGTTATCGATTGATTGCCAAGAAGTCCGCAAGTATTACCGATCCCGCCCAGATGAAGGGCAAGAAAGTGAGCACATGGTTCGGCAGCCAGCAGTTTCAGGTTCTCGCTTTTATGGAGAAGAACGGCCTTGATCCCAAGAAGGATATTGAACTGGTGAAGCAGGGCTTCACGATGGATCAGTTCTTCAACGATCAGGTGGATGTTGCCACGGCGACGATCTATAACGAATATCACGTGGTACTGGAAAGTGGGACGAAGGAGTCCGATCTGGATGTATTCAACATTGAGGATGCCGGGGTAGGCATGCTGGAGGATACGCTGATCGCGAAGAAGGATTGGGTGGACAGTAATAAAGAGCTGGCGGTGAAAGTGACCCGTGCCGTTCTGAAAGGCTGGAACTACGCCATCGACAATCAGAATGAAACGGTGGATATCGTCATGAAGAACGTAACCGACGGCAGCACGACCCGTGAACATCAGGTGACCATGCTCGAAGAGATTGCGAAGCTGATTCGCCCGGAAGGATTTACGGAGAAACAGGTGGGCAGTTTCGTGGATGAGTCTTTTACCCGGACTGCGGATATTGCCCTGAAGTACGGCCTGATCAAGAAAGCCGCTAATCTGGACGAAGCACTGGAGAAAAGCATCTATGAAGAAGCGGTGAAGGATATCACGAACTAAATAAGTGTGGAGCGTTCGGAAGAGGGTACTGCAATCGAAGTGGTCAATTGTAAAGTCTTAGGTTCAGCTTGGAGAGGAGGATGACGAATGAGCTCAGTGGATCAGCAACCCCAGCCGTTTGGTGGTACGAAGGAAGAGTGGCTGGAGAAGGATCGCAAATATGTGTGGCATCACATCTCGCCTCATAACGATCATCCGATGATTGCCGTAAGCGGGGAGGGCAGCTGGATCACGGATCAGGATGGCACACGGTATCTGGATGCGATGTCGGGACTGTGGTGTGTGAACGTCGGGCATGGACGCGAGGAAATTGCCCAAAGTGCCTATGAGCAGATGAAAGCTCTCGCGTACGTACCCATGACCCAGAGCCATGAGCCGGCGATTCTGCTGGCAGAGAAGCTGAATGACTGGCTGGAGGGGGAATATCGCATTTTCTTCTCCAATTCAGGTTCGGATGCCAATGAGGTGGCGTTCAAAATAGCCCGTCAGTTTCATCATCAGAATGGTGAGCCCACTCGTCACAAATTCATCTCCCGTCACCGTGCCTATCACGGCAACTCCATGGGCGCACTGGGCGCTACCGGGCAAGCCGCCCGCAAAATCAAATACGAGCCGCTGGGCGTAGGCTTCTCTCATGTACCGCCTCCTTATTGCTACCGCTGTCCATTTGGACGAAACAAGGATGGATGCGGATTGGAATGCGCCACCATCTATGAGGAGGTTATTCGCTGGGAAGGGCCGGAGACGGTAGCTGCGGTCATTATGGAACCGGTCATTACAGGGGGCGGCATGATTGTCCCGCCTCCGGATTACATGCGCACTGTGCAGGAGATTTGTCAGCGCTATGGTGTGCTGTTGATTGTGGATGAGGTCATTTGCGGGTTTGGTCGCTCCGGGCAAAAATTCGGTCATCAGAATTATGGCGTGCAGCCCGATATTGTCACGATGGCAAAGGGCATGACGAGTGCGTACGCTCCACTATCGGCGACAGCCGTTCGAGCGGATCTGTATGAAACGTTCAGAGAACCCGGAACCGATTCACACTTTCGTCATGTGAATACGTTCGGCGGCAATCCTGTATCCTGCCGTGTGGCACTGGCGAATCTCGAAATTCTGGAACGAGAGAATCTGGTCAGCCGTGCCGATGAACTTGGATACCTGCTTCGGGATAAGCTGGAGCCGCTGCTGGAGTTATCGATGGTTGGAGATATCCGCACATTTGGCTTCGCCTGCGGGGTGGAGCTGATTGAAGCCGATGGTTCGCCTGCTCATGCGGATAAGGTCATGAACGTGCTGGCAAGCTGCAAACAGGACGGTGTCCTGATTGGCAAGAATGGCGACACCGTGCCGGGATTTGCGAATATTTTGACCATCTCACCGCCGTTTGTCACCACCGAGGAAGAATTGGACCTGATCGCTGGTAGTTTGCTGGCTGCACTACGCAGTCTGGATGCAGGGTAGCGATGGAGGAGAGGTACTAATCTAGTGGGATCTCTAATTATATCGTGCTTGTGAATATGTAAGGAGGCGATGGAGGATGCAGACCACCACCGGGAAAATCATCAATCAGCTGCGTCTGGATGATCGAATTGAACAGTTGTCCTGTATTGGCCGAATTGTAGAGACGGGTGTCTGCCGACTCGCGTTGACTCCGGAAGATATGGAGGGCATTATACAGGTTCGCCTCTGGATGGAAGAGGCCGGGCTTGTGACTCGCCTTGATCCGTTTGGCAATCTGATTGGTCGCCTTGAAGGTACAGATTCGTCCCTGCCGATCCTTATGATCGGTTCACATATTGATTCCCAGCCGTATGGGGGTCGGTATGATGGAGCCATCGGTGTTCTTGGTGCGTTAGAGGCTGTACAGTGTCTGATGGAACAAGGCATTCGCCCTCCAATGCCCATTGAGGTCATTGCCTTTTGTGATGAAGAGGGCTCGCGTTTTAACAAAGGATTATTTGGTTCACGTGGCATAACCGGACAGCTGGAAGAGGGAGAATTGGAGCGACAGGACAAAAATGGGGTGACCCGCCGAGAGGCATTGCAGGCCTTTGGCTGTGCACCAGAACAATTTGCTGAAGCGATCTATCCGGCTGGCTCTATTTGCAGTTATCTGGAGCTGCATATTGAGCAGGGACCTGTGCTCGAATCGCTGGACGCTCCGGTAGGCCTGGTGACTGGCATCTCGGGCCCGCTTTGGCTCACGGTGACCATGAAAGGCATGGCAGGGCATGCCGGGTCCGTACCGATGGGGATGCGGCATGATGCGCTGGTGGGCAGCGCCAAGGTCATTGCGGCTTTTGACGATATGGTCAGAGAAGATCCGGAAGCTCCAACAGTAGGGACCGTGGGGAGCCTCCGTGTCTTCCCAGACTCACGCAATATCATTGCTGAACAGGTCAGCTTTACGGTTGATTTGCGAGATATGGAGATGGAACGCAGAAATCGGCTTGAAGGAAGGTTAATGAGCCTCTTGGATGACGTTAGCTCGGAATACGGCCTGACCTACTCTTTGACCGAAGATACCAACAGCGAGCCGCGATATTGTGCAGAACGAATCAAGAATGCCATTCGCTCGTCTGCCGAAGAAATCGGCCTGCCTTTACCAGAGCTGATGAGTGGTCCGTTCCATGATGCACTTGCCCTTTCTTACGTGTGTGACTATGGCATGATCTTTGTTCGCAGCAAGGATGGCATCAGCCATCATCCAAGTGAGTATTCTTCGCCCGAGGACATTGCTCTCGGTACAGAAGTGCTGTACCGCACGATCAGGCAGATGTGCAGCCCGGAAACCGGTGAGTAACGAGGGGAACATACCAGGAGGGAGGACGATGGAAGTTCATTTCGTTGGTAACCATCCGATTGATATTTCAAATCCAATCATATTCGGTGGGGTTTTACAGTCATATAAGATGATGGTGATTTTCATATAAACGGACAGCGGACAGTTTCTTAGAGGAGGCGAAGTGGCGTTATGGGTAAAATCAGCATCGGGATGATTCAAGCTTCACACGAGGTGGAGGGCTCGGCCCCAATTGAAGTGCATAAGGAGGCCGCCATTCAGAAACACATTGCGCTGGTGCGTGAAGCGGCTGCTCGGGGAGCGCAGATTATCGGCTTGCAGGAAGTGTTCTACGGGCCTTACTTCTGCACGGAGCAGAGCCCCAAGTGGTATGCATCTGCCGAGCAGGTACCGGAAGGACCGACGACCAGGCGTTTTCAGGGACTCGCGAAGGAGCTCGGCGTGGTGATCATTCTGCCTGTATACGA
Source organism: Paenibacillus sp. RU5M (assembly GCF_900221055.1). Lineage (NCBI taxonomy): Bacteria > Bacillati > Bacillota > Bacilli > Caryophanales > Paenibacillaceae > Paenibacillus > Paenibacillus sp. RU5M. The sequence continues at coordinate 355,929 of NZ_OBQM01000004.1, forward strand.
GGTGGAAGGGATCGCTTCGTATTACAATACGGCTGCTGTTATAGATGCGGACGGCTCCTACCTGGGGAAATACCGTAAACATCATATTCCGCATGTGGAGGCGGGCGAAGGCACGAATGGGTTCTGGGAAAAATACTATTTCAGGCCCGGTAACCTGGGGTACCCGGTATTTGATACAGCCTATGCCAGAGTGGGTGTGTACATCTGTTATGATCGTCATTTTCCGGAAGGAGCACGGCTGCTTGGGCTAGCGGGTGCAGAGATTGTATTCAACCCTTCCGCAACGGTAGCCGGAACATCGGAATATTTGTGGAAGCTGGAGCAGCCTGCCCATGCGGTAGCTAATGGCTATTATGTGGCTGCCATCAACCGAGTGGGAGTGGAATCGCCATGGAATATGGGTGAATTTTATGGTCAGTCGTATCTGGTGGACCCGCGAGGCAGGATGGTGGCCATGGGCAGCAGGGATCAGGATGAGGTCATCATTGGCGAGATGGATACGGAGTTGATTCGGGAAGTGCGCAATGTATGGCAATTTTACCGCGATCGACGGCCTGAGACCTACGAACATCTTGTTAACTTGTAGCTGAGCGAAGATAGTTTTGGCATCGCAGTCCCTGTGTGAGTCAGTCATTAACTTTATCCGGCGGCGAAAGGAAAAACAGAGATCAACCTTATGGAGGTGCATGATATTGATGAACAGCGCAGGAGCAACGCTGTCCGACTACGGATGGGAGAGTCGTTTTACCGAAATGAAGCCTGCAATGACGGGCAAGGAAGCGATGGAGGAATCGAACCGCTGTCTGTACTGTTATGATGCACCCTGTATCAAGGCATGTCCAACCGACATTAATATTCCTTCGTTTATCAAAAAAATCTCAACAGATCACCTCAAAGGCTCGGCTCGGACTATTATGGAAGCCAACCCGGTAGGTGCTAGCTGTGCACGGGTCTGCCCGACAGAGGAACTTTGCGAAGGCGCTTGTGTACTGAACGAGTCATCTAAGCCGATTCGGATCGGTGATTTACAGCGATATGCAACAGACTGGGCACGGACGAATAATGAACCGTTATTCAAGGCAGCGCCTGCCAACGGAAGAAGTGTTGCAGTTGTAGGCGCAGGGCCTGCGGGATTGTCTGCGGCCAGAGAGTTAGGGCGTGCAGGGTATGAGGTGACGATCTATGAAGCCAAAGCGAAAGGCGGAGGACTTAACACGTATGGTATCGTGTCCTTTCGCCTGCCGGAATCCGTAGCCTTATGGGAAGTCGAACAAGTGCAAGCACTGGGGGTGCAGGTTCGGTATGGTGTACGCATTGGGGTGGATGTATCCGCTGAAGAGTTATTGGAGCAGCACGAAGCCGTTATTCTGGCTTGCGGGATGGGCGCTGTTCCGATGCTCGGCATTGAAGGAGAGACGCTGGAGGGAGTCTATGATGCCATTGAGCTGGTGGAATCCACGAAGCAGGGTGTGCCTCCGGCCCTGAACGGTCTGAAGGTTGCCATTATTGGTGCGGGCAATACGGCAGTGGATGCAGCGACCTGTTCGGTACGCCTAGGTGCCGAGCGTGTGCAGATGCTTTATCGACGCGGTGAGAGCCAGATGACAGCGTATGCCTTCGAATATACATTTGCGAAGCAGGAAGGTGTGGAATTTCGCTGGTTCACCATGCCGAAGCGCATTATTGGAGACGAGAATGGTCGAGTCCAGGCTATAGAATGTATGAAAATGAAGCTGGTTACTCTACCTGGAGGTGGTCGGGCATTGCCTGTGCCGATTGAGGGATCGGAGTTCATGCTTGAATGTGACACCGTTGTTCGAGCCATTGGACAGAACCGTTTGCTGCCATTAATTGAGGTATTTGGCCTGCGTCATCACTGGGGCGTTGTTGAAGTGGAACCACAGACGTACCGTACGTCCCATCCAAAGATCTATGCGGCAGGCGATGTTATCTTCGGACAGGGGCAGGGCGAAGCGATGGTGGTCTCCGCAGCTCAACAAGGCAAACTGGCGGCTGCATCGGTGATGAAGGCGTTGCCTGGACAGGTGGAAGAGACGGCTTGAAATACGAGGTGTACGGTTCGTTAGAATGTTTCAACAAATTATGCCAACAGGTTGGCAACACCAACCACTCAACTTAACCCTTATGAAGCAGAAGTCCTAGGTAATAAATACGTGAGGTTCCTGTGTAACTTGTGAAGTTGAAACAAACACCGTTGTGGGTTCTATCTACACCAAGGAGGGATCGTTATGGCTGACTTATCCATTAATCTGGCAGGTATTCGATCGCCCAATCCATTCTGGCTGGCTTCTGCGCCGCCGACGAATACCGGATATCAGGTTCAGCGCGCCTTTGAAGCAGGCTGGGGTGGTGCCGTCTGGAAGACGTTGGGCGAGCCGATCATTAATACCTCTTCGCGTTTTGCAGCCGTTCATTTTGGTGGACAGCGCGTCGCGGGTTTTAACAATATTGAGTTAATATCTGATCGTCCGTTGGAGGTGAATCTGCGTGAAATTGCTGAGACCAAGAGGCGTTTCCCAGATCGGGCAGTGGTTGCTTCACTCATGGTGGAACCGAAACGCGAGAAGTGGCATGAAATTGTGAAGAAAGTCGAAGCTGTCGGCGTAGACGGGCTGGAGCTGAACTTTGGTTGTCCGCACGGCATGGCCGAGCGTGGTATGGGAGCAGCGTCTGGTCAGCAACCGGATCTGGTTGAATTACAGACGATGTGGGTGAAGGAAGTGGCGACCACACCTGTTATTGTGAAGCTAACGCCTAATATCACCGATATTACGGCGACTGCCCGGGCGGCCGTGCGCGGCGGTGCGGATGCGATTTCCCTGATTAATACGATCAACTCCCTGGCGGGTGTGGATCTCGATTCCTGGAATACCGTGCCGCATGTAGGTGGCAAAGGGGCGCATGGCGGCTACTGCGGTCCGGCTGTGAAGCCAATCGCGCTGAACATGGTTGCCGAGTGTGCGCGCAATCCGGCAGTTGGGGTGCCGATCTCCGGCATCGGAGGCATATCCGATTGGCGAGATACCGCAGAATTTTTACTTATGGGCGCGACGGGGGTCCAGGTATGTACCGCAGCCATGCATCATGGCTTCCGTATCGTGGAGGACATGATCGATGGATTGAACGATTATTTGGATGAGAAAGGTCTGCGAAGTGTATCTGAATTGATTGGTCAGACGGTTCCGCGTTATTCGGATTGGGGCAATCTCGATTTGAATTACAAAGTGGTAGCCCGCATCAACCGCGATGTCTGCATCAATTGCAACAAATGCCATATCGCCTGCGAAGACACCTCGCATCAATGTATTGATATGTTGTCTGACCCCTCTGGCTCGTATCTGGAGGTCGTTGAGGAAGATTGCGTCGGATGTAATCTGTGCTCGATTGTTTGTCCGGTGGACGGCGCAATTGAGATGGTAGAGATCGCACATGAACAGGAACCGTTAACCTGGAATGACCGTCAGTCTGCGATTGCCCTGCTGCAATCGGCCAGAGATCAATCCACCAAGGAGGCTATATCATGAGTACCCGCAAATTGATTCGTAATGGAATGTTGGTCACGGCGTCGGATACGTTTGAAGCGGATATCTACATTGAAAATGGAAAGATCGTGCAGATAGGCTTGGGACTTGTGCCGGATGAACGAACGGAGGTTGTGGATGCGTCCGGCTGTTATGTCATCCCTGGCGGGATTGATCCGCATACTCATCTGGATATGCCGTTCGGCGGAACGGTGACGGCGGATGATTTTGCAACGGGTACCGCAGCTGCTGCCTTCGGCGGGACAACAACGGTCATTGATTTCTGTTTGACGCAAAAAGGCCGACCTTTGCTGGAATCCCTTCAGGAATGGCATGCCAAAGCCGAGGGCAAAGCCGCCATTGATTACGGGTTTCATTTGATGATTGGCGAGATGAATGATCAGGTGCTGGAGGAACTGCCACAGATCATTGAAGAAGAGGGCGTGTCTTCCTTCAAGGTGTTCATGGCTTATAAAAATCAGTTCCAGGCCGATGACGGTATTCTCTTTCAGACGCTGCAAAAGGCCAAAGAGTTCGGTGCACTCGTCATGGTGCACGCCGAGAATGGCGATGTTATCGATCTGCTGGTCCAGCAGGCGCTGGCGGATGGTAGAACCGAGCCGATCCACCATGCACTTACCCGACCTTCCATGTTGGAAGGAGAGGCTACAGGGAGGGCGGCCCGACTGGCAGCACTTGCCGATTCACAGCTCTATGTGGTGCACGTCACCTGTGCTGAAGCCGTGGAGCAGATCGCCCGTATGCGAGACATGGGCTATCGAATCTGGGGCGAGACCTGTCCGCAGTACTTAACTCTGGATCAATCGAAGATGGATCAACCGGATTTTGAAGGCGCGAAGTATGTATGGTCCCCACCGCTGCGTGAAGCCCATCATCAGGAAGTGTTGTGGAATGCACTCAAGAATGGTCAATTGCAGACGATTGGCTCGGACCATTGTTCGTTTAACTTCAAGGGACAGAAGGATCTGGGACGGGATGATTTCAGCAAAATTCCAAATGGAGGGCCTGTCATTGAAGATCGGCTCAGCATTTTATATTCCGAAGGGGTAGTGAAGGGGCGAATTTCGCTTAATCAGTGGGTGGATTTATGCTCTACACGGGCAAGCAAGCTATTTGGTTTATTTCCGCAGAAAGGAACCCTTGCTGTGGGGACAGATGCGGATATCGTTATTTTTGACCCATCTATCTCAAGGGTGATTTCGGCAGCTACCCACCATATGAATGTGGATTATAGCGCCTTTGAGGGCATGCAGGTTCAGGGATGTCCGGTGACAGTGCTATGCCGCGGGGAATATGTGATTCGGGATCGACAGTTTGCCGGAGTGGCAGGAGCGGGTCAGTATGTGAAGCGTGACAAATATGATGCCGGTGCACCATTACCTGTGAGACAGCCTGTGACGGCAGTGAATGGAGGGTGAAGCTGATGTCTGACCATGATGTATTTGAAGAGGAAAAGATAGCGATTGAACGAATGGTGGCCCAGGGTTACCGGATCTATGCCGTTCGGGAACATCTGGAGGGTGCTCATGTCGTGTGGGGGCACCCCGATCTTCCCGGAGAAAAACAGGAGCAATATGTGGGTACAGCGTCTGGACGGAAGTGGTTCAGTCATATCCTGATCAGGCAGCTTCAAGAGCAAAAAGGAGCGTAGAAGGTCACGCGAGTGGTCCGTGAACATATTCATATGCATAGATAGCTAGTTCGATGGCGACACGTTTCTCGGGGAGAGTATAGTCATCACCCAGGAGTGTCTCAATTTTGTGTAATCTGTGATATAACGTCTGTCGGACGATAAATAAAGCCGTGGCCGTCTCCTGTTTGGAGCAGCATAGAATAAAATATTGTTTAAGCGTCCGCAACAACTGACCGCCTTTTTCGGCATCATAACGAATGACTGGCCCAAGATATTCCTCAATGAAATCATCCAGACTGCCGCTCTGCTTCATGCTGGCAATAATGCGGTAGCAGTGAAGATTGCTATAAAAGGGCTGCTGCATCACACCGATGTCCTTCTGAATGCGCAGGGTATCCTTGGCTGCCTCAAGGCTGTCTTTCAGACGTGATAGATCAGCGCAGCTGTGACCGATGCCGAACAGACCCGAGAAGAGGCGATGGGTCTGTTCCTGTTCATGCTGCTGCAACTGTTCAATGCAGCGCCATAGACTGCTTTTTCGCTGAGATCCAGGCAGAGGGTCAACAATAATCAGAATGATCTGGTGGTTTAGCACGGTGCTGTACAGGGCGAATCCTTCCCGCGCGAACACGGAACGGGCAATGATGTTGCGTTGAATTAGCAGTTTCTGTAGCTTGAGACTGTCTGTGTAGCTGGGATTGCTATCGAACAAAATGACGGTACCTTTTCCAGAAGCAAGCTGGGCATTGGCAGCAGATACATATTCATGAATTTCTTTCGCAGAATGATGTCCGTTAAGCCAGTCAATGACCCACATATCTTCCTTGTAGCGTCGCTTTTCCTCCATGTATTTGGTGCGCATCCAGTCCTGAGCAATGGCGGCTGCGCAACGTTCCAGTGCCTGGATGATGAACTCATCAGAGGGTCTATTATGCAGATCCTGATCGTGATCCGACAGCTTGTCGAGCATCAGCACCAGATCGGCAAATGCATAATCAAGCGCCTGTACAGGCAGAGTGAGTGCATCCGGTGAATGCACCGAATGATTCCTCTGTAAAGAATGCTCTCCCAAATGCTCTCCCTCGTCCGAATGACCACGACGTGACAACCACTCCTGCCGACGAATCTCCAATTGGGCTGGAGGGCAGTAGGGAACGGCACTTGCTTCCCCATCCAGTGGATATAGCGCTACAGGATAACCCGTTGTTCGAGACAACAGTCGGAGCAGTGGTTGTACACCGTCTCCATTCAAAAGAAGTTGGTTGAACGAGGTAGTGAGGCTGTCGAGATCAGCGAGCATACGCTGGTGGCTGCGAATCAGGGCGAAATGCAGGTCCTGTGTAATATCGATATAACGTACTTGTTCGTGGAACCAGATCAGTGGAAAATCCTCTTCTGCTGCAAGTTCCTTCATAGGTCCGAGCTGGGACTTGGTGTGAGCCCCCAGTTCGATACAGAGTCCCGCAGCTCCACGAGCAATTAACTGGCGCATGAAAGACAGTCCCTGCTTTTCATCATCCTGCCAGCCAATGCCAGTCGTTAGCACCAGTTCCCCGCCATTCAGCAAGTTGCCTACTTCGGTAACCTCCATAATGTGCACCCAACGCACATATCGCTCCAATGCCCGTTCACTGGCGAGTACCTCAGCCTTGCGGAACACTGGACGTTTCAGCATGTCTCTCATCTGAATATGCAGCGTCGTTTCCCCCACAAAACCACCGTCCTTCCCTCAAATACATGCAGTTTACATACCCGCTTTGTAAGTCGAGCTTCTGAAGAGCGTTTGTCTTGATTATAAGTCTGTTAACAACAGATGAGCTGAAATCTCACGTTCATTTGTTTTATTTCACAAAATGATCTCTTCCTTTTATGAAATAAAACAAATGGGATTAATTCTATGTAGATTTATCTAACATTTAGATGTTGCTATGACCATTCATAAGAGCTCATATCTAAATGTAAAACACCCCTTAGCCGGAGATCAGAATGTACAAACCATTCTAATGTGGACTAAGGGGTGTTCTAAGTTAGAAGCTTATCTTAATTCTGAATAATGATTTAATTCGTTCAACAGAAGGTATCGATTAATCTTCAATTCTTTTCTTTTTGAACTTCATCAGGAACTCATACACGATTGGCACGATAACCAGAGTCAGCAGCGTAGAGCTGATCAGACCACCGATTACGGTAATTCCGAGACCTTTCGAGATGATCCCTGCGCTTTCTTCAAGTCCTGTCACCAGTGGCAGCAAGGCACCAATGGTAGCCAGAGCTGTCATCAGAATTGGACGCAGACGTGTTGCTCCGGCTTCCAGCAAGGCTTCACGAGTAGGCATTCCCTCTTTTTCCTTGTGAATAACACGGTCGATCAAGACGATGGCGTTGGTGACCACGATCCCGATCAGCATCAGTCCACCCATCATGGCAGATACGTCAAGCGTACCACCAGCTACGAACAGGCCGACCATAATACCAATGACGGTAAATGGCAGGGAGAACAGGATGGCAAATGGCGCCAGTCCACCGCCGAACGTAACAACAAGCACAAAGTATACAATCGCAATGGCTGCCAGCATGGCAAGACCAAGTTGGGTAAACGTGTCATTAATCTGTTCAGTTGTACCGCCAAACTTCACTTCAACACCATCTGGCAGATCCAGTTTGTCGATGTTCGCCTGCAAGTTTGATGATGCTTTTTGTACATCGGAAGCTAAGATGTTGGCTGATACCTGCACAACGACTTTGCCATCAATACGCATGATGGAGTTCGGTGAAGTGCCTTCTTCCACTTTCGCGACATCTTTGATTGGTACTTCAATGCCGAGTGGTGAAGTAACTTTTTCGTTTTCAATATCAGCAATGCTGGTAAATGTCTTTTTGTCAGTCTCTACATAGACCTTATACGTTTTGTTTTCAATATCCACTTCTGTGAGTACAGGGCGTTCACGTGCAGGGCTGAGGGTCATAGCCAGTTGGCCAGCAGTCAGACCGAGCGAGCTCAGTTTTTCCTGATCCGCGACGAGCGTGTATTGCCCGTAGGTATCAGAGAGCGTAGTGTCGGCTTTTTCAAAAGATTCGGTATCTGCTTCAACCAGCTTCAGAATTTCATCCGAGACAGGTTTGATCTGATCTACATTGTCACCATAGATGGAAAGGCTCAAGCTGCTGCCTCCCAGTCCCCCGGACATATCAAGCTCATTCCAAGTTCCTACAGTAACTTCTTTCTTCAGACCTTCCACAAGCTGTTCTTTCACTTTTGTAAAGTCTTTCGTATCTTCGTTATATTCAATATAGAAGAGAGCAGAGTTGGAGCTGCCTCCACCCATGCTGCTCAGTGGATTGCTGCCGCCGATGGAATACTGCATTTTCTCCAGACCTGGCTGCGTCAGCAACCATTTCTCGGCTACGAGTGCTTCTTTTTCAACATCTTCACGCAAAGCGCCAGTTTCCGGGCTATACGTAATGGTCACATATTTATCCTGTTGTTCCGGCAAGAAACTTGCACCGATGAACGGATACAGGAACAAACTGCCGACGAGCAGCAATACAGCAACGCCGACGGTGATGAGTTTGTGTGACAATGTCCAGTTCAAGAGACGTTTGTAACCTTCCGCCATCTTGCCTGGTTTTTCCTCATGATTCTGCTTGTTCTTCAGACCTTTGCGGAACAGCGTATGTGCCAGCATCGGTACAATCGTAACAGCCACAATCAGGGATGCCAGCAAAGCAAAGACCATGGTCAAGGCAAATGGCATGAACAGCTCACCGACCATACCACTCACCAGTGCCAGCGGCAGGAATACCGCAATGGTTACGATCGTGGAAGAAAGGATCGGAATGAACATTTCACGGGTAGCTTCCCGGATCAAATCACGGCCTTTAAGTTTCTCTCCCTTGAGTGTCAGTCTGCGATAGATATTCTCGATAACAACGATGGAGTCATCGACAACCCGTCCAATCGCGACCGTCATGGCACCCAGGGTCATCATGTTCAGCGTAATGTCCATCATATTCAGTGCTGTCAATGCAATGAGCAAGGAGAGCGGGATGGAGACAATGGAAATAATGGTGGAGCGAATATCACGCAGGAACAACAGAATGATCAAAATGGCGAACAAAGCACCAAACATCGCTTTGAACAACATCGTGTTTACGGAGTCCTGGATAGGTTTACCTTGGTCAAGCAAAACAGTCAACTCGGCGTTTTTGAACTGCGTCTGCAACTCTTCCGCTTTGTCTTTAACTGCCTTAACGACATCAACTGTATTGGCATCATTGGACTTAACGATGGAGATCCCGATGGATTCCTTACCGTCTGTCCGGGAAATGGACTCCGCCTGACCAATGACTTCAATTTTGGCGATCTCGCTTAATTTAACCGTTGGAATTCCAGGTGCGTTTGCGGCACCTGAAGTGCTGCCTACACTGGCATTTCCACCTGCGGCTTGTCCTGCAGCCTGGTCAGAACCTTGTGCAGAGCCTTGAGCTGCTCCACCAGCTTGTGCGCCGGCGCCTTGTGGTGCTGTGGCTGAACCACTGCCTGCTCCTGCACCGCTTGGTACAACCGGAATAGCGAGATTTTTCAAATCATCCAGATCGATGATGTTGCCATCAACAACAACAGCTTTCTGTGCTTTGTCCAGTTCAAACAGTCCGAGTGGTACACGGACAGAAGAGCCTTGAACGATGCCGTTGACTGTATCTTCAGTCAAACCGAGTTCATTCATTTTTTTCTGATCAAACTTCAGTTGAACTTCCTTAACATATTGGCCGGAAACTTGGACTTGAGCTACACCGTCAATATCTTCGAGTGCAGGCTGGATATCCGTTTCAACCAGTCGAGTCAATTGTTCCAGATCGCCGCCGTCCTTGTCAGACAAGCTGAGCGAGACAACCGGGAAGGAGTTGATGCTGAACTTCGAGATGGTTGGTTTCTGCACACCATCCGGCAACTGCACCTCATTCAGTGCTTCGCGTACCGCTGCGGTAGCGTTGTCCAGATCGGTACCATAATCAAATTCGAGGGTGATGGAAGAAGCATTCTCCATGGAAGTAGAGGTGAGTGTCTTAATTCCCTCTACATTTCTTAAGGTCTGTTCGAGTGGTTTGGTGACATCCTCGACAATACCTTCTGGAGCTGCCCCTGGATCAATGGCCGTTACACTCAAGAATGGCACATTGATGTTTGGAATGGTCTCCTGTTTCATCGTCAGTCCGCTGTACAAACCGGCGAAGGAAACGATGATGGTCAGAATCCAGATCGCAAACTTGTTGTTCAGTGAAAAATTAATAATCCCTTTCATACGATGGTTTCTTCTCCTCTCTGTTTCTCCCTGTATTTCTTTATTGTTGTGACGAGTCAGCCTGGATGAACCGGCTATACATGGCATCCATAATGTGCTGAAGCTCGGAGTGCAATGGCTGGATGACAGGAATGTGATCCAAATTACGCATCATGCCCAGGATAATGGCACGTCGCGGTGTGAATTCCATCATTTCCTGTCTCAGGATGGCGATGGTCTCCAACGCGTCATTGCGCAATTGCCCTGGAGGCATATCAGAAGTGATGATATCCTTCATCTGTTTGATGATATGAATGGGATGACGCATCATTGTGGAATCTGTATCTGAATCGCTGCTCCATGCTGGCCAATGTTCCAAAGGAACCAAAGGGGCAGGGCGTTGATCGAGCAATCCGCGAGCTGCATAATCGATCGTTTGCAGCATGTTGCTTGCCATCTTGGATACGGTAAGGGAGGGCATTTCCGTAAACCAGATTTTGATGTAGGAGAGGAACAGACCATGCGTGAGCAAAATAAGGTCTAAGGTATAGGGTCCAATCTCCGGTCCGTACAGATCCTCCAGTTTGTCCTTGAACCAGTGCAGGGTACGGATCTCCAGATCCTTGTTTTTCGGTTTGCACTTTTCCTTGCGATGCTGCTCTTCATCCATCATCATGCTGCGCATTTGCACGCGTAGAAATTCTTTCAGCTCGGATACATGGACAAGCAGTGTTTCAATCTGCCTGTGCAGACGTTCTCTCGAAGTGAGCCCAGCTTCATGTTCAATCTGGGAAATTTCGTCCATGAGCGTGAATATGCAGTACTCCATCGTACTGGCCTCTAATTCCTCTTTGGATTTGAACATGAGGTAGAGGCTACCTTTCGACATCCCACATATTTCTGCAATCTCCTGCATGGAGGTTGCAGCACTGCCTTTGGCTGAGAACAGTTTGAGTGCTGTGGTAATAATGAGCTTTTTCTTCTCATTCATTTCATGGATAGGGTTCATTAACGATACATCCACCTCACCTGCGGAACTTATGAGTTCTTGAATTGACTTTAGGGTCAAACCAAGTATAAACGATAAAGACAATGGAATTCAAATGGGAGAAAAATGGAAAAAGAAGAGGGTGTACTATATGGGGACTGGAGCATTTTTCCTACGTAATGCAGACGCAGTAAAGGCTGTATATATGAGCGACGAATGTTCATTGCAATATGTATGATCTATTTCATGATCCGCCTTTAAAGACGTAAATGGCTAGAAGAATAATAGCTACAAGAGCAATCAAATAAAAGGTTCCCACAGCGACCAGAAAGATATATCCGGTAAATGAACCCATACGCGCGAACCATTTCTTCATCATCACGACTTCCTTTCTTACGTAACAGAGTGTGGTGAGGTTTCTTACTTACATCATATCCCAAAAAGACGACTTTCTGATCGAAAGTCGTCTTTTTGGGATAATTAAATATTATGGAAGATATATAATGGAGGTATTTACGTTACGTAATCAGTTTCAATCCGATCGCCGCCACCAAAATCATGGCAATAAACAGCAGCCGCTTGGCTTCCTTCCGCTCACCGAACAGGAACATACCTGTTAACGTACTGCCCACCGTACCGATTCCAGTCCACACCGCATACGCGGTACCCATGGGAATAGAAGTCATCGCGTAGGATAACAGGGAGAAGCTGAATGCGAACGATACGAGCATGAGCACGATATAAGGCCAGCCTTTTCGGGTAGAAGCACCATTAATGCCGATGACGCCAAAAATTTCACATATGCCTGCGCCCACAATTGCCATCCAAGCCATTATGCTTCACCTCCTTTTGCCGATTGTTGATCCGTGACCAGTTTCAGTCCGATCACACCACATAGCAACAGGCCGATTAACAAAACCTTGGCAAGTGAGAATGCTTCACCAAATAGCAGCATTTCAGCCAGTACCGTACCTGCAGTACCAATCCCCGTAAATACGGCATACACCGTACCCACAGGCAATCTTTTGGAAGCAGCGATGATTAATCCAAAGCTCAGGATGATGGCTAAGGCCGTCAAAGCCCACTCCCAAACATTAGAGGCGTGTTTCAGCCCACTTACCCATACAATCTCAATGAGTCCTCCGATAAAAACATATAACCAGTTGCGGTTCATGATGATGAATCTCCTTTCAAAACAACGGGCAGTGCCTCTTGTTTCAGATGATGAATGCCATGCCAGTAGACTGGCCAGGAAGCTTCAATCCGTCTTCTGTATCGACGTGAACTTCCATAAATAATCTCAACCGTGATGCCATCGAGAAAAGTCATATAAGTTATCGCAGCTTGTTCTGCTGGAACAGCCTGTAGTTCCCCCTTGCGCGTCGCCCTTTGCAGCAGCCGTGTCAGTGACCGCTCCATACCGTCCAGAAACGGATAAACTAAATCCATCACTTCGCTATATAGCGAAAGCGGCGGGAAGTAACACATACGCAGCATAAAGCGGGCAGAGGCATTGCAGTTATACTCTTGCTCAAACCATATCAGCAAACCCTTCAACCTTTGTTCCAATGGCAGATCGGCGTGAACACGGAAGTATTCGAGCGTTCGACGCTGAACATCCTTAAACGCATGCGCAAGGGTTTGCAAAAACAGGTCATCCTTGCCGCTAAAATGTGCATATATAGACGGTTTTTTAATCCCGACTTCGTCAGCGATTGCTCTTAAGGAGGCTCCTTCATATCCATCTCTTGCAAAATGGAACAGGGCTGCATCCCGAATCGAATGTGCAGTCATTAATATCACCTTCCTAACGGTCGTTAGGTAACCTATATTTTCACATTTTACATTCCCTGTCAAGGCACAAAAAACGCCTGCACGATAGTGTACAGGCGGCTTTATGCTTGGAATTTCATTTTCCATTAGAAGGTCGTTAAACCCAAAATCAGTTGCAGCTTATATACGATTTCTTTCAAAAATGTAGTCTTTTCCTGAAATTCATCCAGGTTCAGGGTGAACTCGGCATCTTCATTATTCCATATCCGGTCAAAATAATTCGCCACATCATGAGTAAATGAGTTGTCTGGTGGTGCAGCAACCCAGAGGTCATTTTCCAGATTGTAATCATTCATGTTTCTGGGGGTGAAGTTGGTCGATCCTCCAAGGACGATATGATCCCCGGTGGCTTTGGCAATGTACATCATCTTGGTGTGATATTGCTCCTTGGTTGTGTTATACCAGCGAATTTGGATTTTGCCATCCGATTTATCATGTAACTCAGCAGCTACAGGACGATTGGGAATGCCAGTCTTCTCCTGACCAAAGGCATTTTCGTTCGGGTCGAGTACAAGCCGTATCTCGGTTCCCCGTTTCGAGGCTTCGAGCAGTGCATCCAGTACTTTGGGTGAAGCGATGTAAAACATGCCCATCCACAAGATATCACCTTTTGCCGATTGATTAATCTCATGGAGCACTGCGTCATTCACTTTGCCCTCGGTCAGATAGCGAATTCGCAAATCTCCTTTATTCGGGTCTGTGGTAGGAGCTGTATAGGAAGGAATTTTACCTCCACCCGAGATGTTTAGTACGGCCTGCTCGGACTGAAGAATATCTCCGATGATCGGTCCGGTTATTTCAAAAGCAATGTTCGAATGATAGGCACTGGCATCATGAACATTGCCTGAGGAGACAATAGCTGTCTTCTCGCTGACCACCACTTTGCGATGATTGGCCTTCACATTGAGCAACTTAAGGTAGGAACGCACGGTGACATCCGGTCCATCGGTTGCCATCAGGTTCGGAATCCAGCCATTGCCGGATTGTCCAAACCACTGGAAGAAGGTGCGCCAGACCGCAGAGTAGACAGGAGTGGAGTCACGTAAAGGGTCCACATCTGTGATGACCACGTGAATTCCGGCCTGCTTCATCTGCTCCAGTAACGGGTTCGGTGCAGAGTTATAGTTGGTGTTCACTTCATCCGTAATGAACCACATATCCATATCCGGTTTCTGAAGTTTTTTGGCAACCAGTGTTTCCGTAAACTCTGTGCTGATGGGTGGAAATTGCTGACCTTTGTGCTGGTAATTATTGAATAAAAACATATCAACGACGACGAACTGTTCCGCGTCCTCGATAACCTGAAGCATGCGCTGGAAGATCTGCTGTTCGTGCTCCATCTGTCCATCAGCGGATGGATAGGTCAGATCATGCAAAAACTGTACCTGATCCACCCGGTATTCAGGACTTTCATAGGCAATGCCGGATGGTAACGGTTTATAGGTCTGATAGAGCATGACGGCGATGAGCCATAGTGCCAATAGGACGAGTCCTGTTCGTATGTATGGAAATTTGCCGCGTGAAGACTTGCGGTCTGATGTCTGGCGGCGATAAGAAAACAACAATAACTCCCCTTTCTGAACGTGCTGACTTCTATTACCACCCGGATGACAACATTGACGCAGAGAGCCTGACAGATTATTTAAGTCGTCAGGAAAGGCAAAACCATTTCGATTGATTCAATCGACATGCATATGACCGTTGTGTATAATGAGTGTATTATTTTTGTGGAATGTTCGGATTTTCATATACCTGACAAAGACGGGATAAGGATTCGTTTAACCTGCGAAAGTCTGGCTATTTCAGGAAAGAAAGTGGGTAATAAGGTGTATTCCATCAAACAAGTCGCTGCCATGCTGGGTATTCCGACGGTAACGCTCCGGGCTTGGGAGAATCGGTACAGTGCGGTCACCCCTGAGCGGACGGAATCGGGTTATCGCTTGTACACGGAAGAGAATGTTGCAGATCTGCGCTGGTTAAAAGAGCAGGTGGAGCAGCACCAGACGAATATTTCGGAAGCAGTACGTATGCTCAAGGTGAACAAAACCAGTTCACATCAAGCTGCAGTGCCTACGTCGTTAACGCCTCCAGTACCCACGATGGAAGAGGCTTATGTACGTATAGCCGATCAGATCTATGACTCGCTATACAACTTTCAGGGTGAACGAGCCAATGGTCTGATTGATTTTGGCTTCACCATGTACGGATATGATTCCATGTTTTATCATGTGCTGGTGCCCATTCTGGTTCGGGTTGGGGATGCATGGGAGCAAGGCAGGGCTTCGGTCGCTCAAGAGCATTTTATGACACAACTGATCTCACAGCGCTTTTATCAGTTTTTCCATCTGTTCCCGATCTATCCGCATCTGCCCAAAGTTCTGGCCTTGTGCCCGGAAGGGGAGCATCATCAGGTGGGATTATTGTTGTTCTCCCTGTTTATGCGTAAAAATGGTGCAGAAGTGCTCTATCTCGGAGCCAACACACCGGAAGAGGGGCTATTCCCAATTATCCGGGAGCAGAACATCCGATTGGTCTGTCTATCGGTTACTAGTTCCGAACTTCTTGAGCGGTGTGATCAACTCATAGGGCGAATTGTGGACGAGTTCCCGCATATGCGTTTTGTACTTGGAGGCAAGGGTTATGAGCGTACAGAGAACGCACGATATCCGCAGTGGATTATGCCTGAAGATTCTGCGGATTGGCAATCGTGGATGGAACGTGAGTATTTTGTTGAACCATCGCCTGGGCGGAGATAACTGATTCGTGTCTTTTTAAAAATGTATTTTAAAATAGAATGTATAGGTTTGGGTATACAGGACATCCTTTGACGCAAGAGCGCAGAGGGTGTTTTTTTGTATTCCAAAATATCTTATTAGAGAATTTGACCAGTCGGTCATTTTTTGATTTAATAAGTTGTATAATATTTGTACTATATTTGTATAATGTTTTTGCGTTTACCCGCTTGAACTGTTCATGGGCGGTTTAATAATAGGTTAAAGACTATAGTCCTAGAGATAGTTCTTAACATAGGAAAGGTGAGTGGCATGATACCGAATCAGCAACGTAAACGTGCAGCTGTCATTGGTGCAGGTCCGGGTGGACTTGCAGCAGCGATGTTATTGTCCGGCCAGGGGTACGAAGTAGATGTATATGAGAAACAGCCAGTCATTGGGGGACGTTCTGCCAGACTGGAGCTGGGCGAATATCGGTTCGACCGTGGTGCCACATTTTTGATGATGCCGCAGTTGATTGAAGAGATGTTCGACGTTGTAGGACGCAAGCTATCAGACTATGTGGAGATGAAAGAGCTGACTCCGCTGTATGCCCTAAATTTCGGTGATAAGGTGTTTACGCCTTCTCGTAATCGTGAAGATACAGCCGCACAGATCAAGGAGCTTTTCCCCGGCAACGAGGACAATTACCTTCGGTTCATGCAGGAAGAGGAAGTGAAGTTTGGCAAAGTCATGCCTTTGCTGCGCAGGCCTTTCGGCAAGCTGGCAGATTATTTGCGAAAAGATGCCATGACAGCTCTGCCGAAACTCGATATTAACAATACAGTTTACGGCATTCTGTCCCGCTATTTCACAGATGAGCGCTTGCGCTGGGCATTCACGTTCCAATCCAAATACCTCGGCATGTCCGCTTGGGATTGCCCGGGTACGTTTACGATTCTGTCATTCATTGAGCACCATTATGGATTATTTCACCCCATTGGCGGCGTCAATCGCGTATTTCAAGCCATGGCTGATGTAGTTGAAGAATATGGAGGACGAATACATACATCCTGTCCGGTTAGACAAGTCATTGTTCGCAATGGCCGTGCAGAAGGCGTTTTGCTTGAAAATGGAGAACGCATTGAAGCGGATCATGTCGTTGTTAATGCAGACTTTGCACATGCCGTGAACCATCTGTTTGAACCAGGCGTACTCAAGAAATATACACCGGAGAAAATGAAGCGTAAAAAGTACTCTTGCTCCACAGCCATGTTGTATCTGGGCGTGGACGGTGAAGTGGATTTACCGCATCATTCGATCTATTTTCCCGAGGACTATCGACTGAACGTCGACGAGATTACGAAGCACAAAGTGTTGTCTGCGGATCCATCTCTCTATATTCATAACCCTTCCAGACTCGATTCGACGCTCGCACCGGAAGGAAAATCTGCTTTATATGTTCTCATGCCTACGCCGAACCTTACCGGAGACATCGATTGGGAGGTAGAACGGGAGAATGTGCGGGAGGCGATGATGAAGCGGATGGAATCGATTCCTGAGTTGTCAGACATCCGCAGTCGTATTGAAGAATCCATGATGTTTACACCGCTGGATTGGCAAAATGAACTCGACGTGTACCGTGGAGCAACATTTAACATGGCTCATAATCTTGGGCAGATGATGTATCTGCGGCCGCATAACCAGTTTGAAGAGTTGAAAAGGGTATGGCTGGTGGGCGGCGGAACGCATCCGGGCAGTGGGCTGCCGACCATCTTTGAATCGGCTCGAATCAGCGTGAAGCTGATCCAGGAAGAGGACGCTCGCAAGCGCTCCAAACCATCCTCGTATGTGAAAACGGCGGAAGCGGGAGGCCATTCATGAAACGGGCAGCCATCGTAGGTGCAGGCATTGGCGGTCTTACTTCAGCATTGCTGCTGAATAAACAGGGTTGGGACGTAACGGTATACGAACGGGGTTCCAGAGTTGGAGGTCGTATCGGCTACGAGCAGGAAGGGGACTATCGGATCGATCAAGGCCCGACCATCGTACTTCTGCCTGAGATGCTGCTTGGCATTTTGGAGGAAGCGGGTGTGGATCGTTCGAAGATTGAGCTGCTGCGTTGTGATCCATTGTACAGGGTGCATTACAGCAGCGGACGTGTGATGACCAAGATGACGGCACGTGAACAGCAGGCCGAAGAGATTGAACGTCTCTTCCCTGGAGAAAGCCAGGGATTCTCGAAATTTATGAAAGATATGGACACACTGTTTCCGGCGGGACGGGCTGCGTTTCTGGAACGGGCTTTTCCGCGAAAACGGGATTTCTTCACTCCCTCTCTGATGTCCCTGATGGGCCGATTACGTGCTCACAAAAGTGTACGGAAGGCTGTAGGCGATTATTTTCAGCATGAGGAACTGCTGGATGCATATTCGCTGCAAAGTCTCTATATTGGAGGATCTCCCTTCGGCACGCCGGGTATTTATTCCCTGCTTCCTTATGCAGAGCATGAATATGGCATCTGGATGGTGAAAGGTGGCTATGCTGCATTACCTGCCATACTGGAACAGGAACTGATATCACGTGGTGGTCGGGTGGTGCTGAACACGGAAGTGACGGGACTGAATATTAAAAATGGTGTATGCGAAGGTATAGAAACTGCCGCAGGCGCAGAAAATGTGGATGCAGTTATCTACAATGGCGATTTCCCCCACCTGTCGGGTCTGCTGGGTCAGACGACTGAATTTTCACGCAAACGAAAGCCATTTCGCCCCTCATCGGGATGTGTGTTGATCTATGCGGGCGTAGACAAGACCTGGGATGATGCAACGACGCATCAGTTTTTCCTGCCTCCAAGTCTGGACGGCAGTCTGCGGGAAGTGTTCGACCAGCGCCGCATTCCGGCGAAGTCCTCTTTTTATGTATTCAATCCGGCTGCATTGGACGAGACGGCAGCTCCGCCAGGTCAGAGTGTGTTGTACTTCCTCATTCCGGTGCCGGATGCCGATGGTGTCGACTGGTCTCGGGAGAGCGAAGCGCTGGCAGAACGAGTGTTGGAAGAAGCGGAACAACGCGGATTTCCGGGACTCCGTGAAGCGATCAAGTGGAAAAAAATACGTACTCCCGCTGACGCTGAGCGTGATGGGCTGTATGGAGGCGGCAGCTTTGGCATCGCACCCGTACTGTTTCAATCCGGTGTATACCGTCCGCAACCGAAGCCGTTCCCGGCAATTAAGGGACTATATGCGGCAGGAGCGTCTGTACATCCAGGAGGGGGGGTTCCTATTGTGATGCAAAGTGCACGGATGGCAGTGAACTTACTGACGAAGGAGATGGAAACATGAATGAAGCGATTTTGAACAAGTGTGAGGAATTAATGCAAAAGGGCTCGTCATCTTTTTATCAAGCCTTCAGAGGTCTGCCCAGCCCACGCCGCGAGGCCGTGTACGTGATCTATGCCTTTTGCCGCATGATCGATGACAGTGTAGATGAGCCGGAGCAGTCGCCCTATACGATTCATGAAATCCGCAATCTGTTCAATCAACTGGAAGAAGCGGAAGGACATTTTATCTGGCCGGCATTACGATGGCTGTTTACGAGTTTCCCTCATTTGGACAAGGGGCCTTTCTTCCGTCAAATGGACGGACAATTAACCGATCTTAAAGTCACACATTATACAACGATGGAGGAACTGGAACAGTATTGTTATCTGGTTGCCGGAACCGTCGGCGAGATGTTGCTGCCTGTATTGCGAGATGACAACGGTACAGACGTGGCTATGAACGGGATTGCGCTGGGCAAAGGTATGCAGATCGTCAATATTATCCGTGATGTGGGCGAAGACCGGGCAAGAGCCCGCCGCTATGTTCCGCTGGAGTTGATGGAGAAGCATGGATATTCCGAACAGGATTGGGCTAACGGTGTTGTTGACGAAAGGTTTAAAGCCATCATTCATGAATTAAAAGCAGCTGCGCTGGGCTGGTTCCGTATCGGTATGGACCGTCTGGATACGTATCCAACCGAAAGTGCATTTGCCATTGAGCTGGCTGCAGCCTTTTATTCGACCATTCTGCATGCGGTTGAGCGCAACGACTATGACGTGTATACGAAGCGTGCATTTGTTAGTGATGAACTGAAACTGGAGATGCTGGGTGCCATTGTGAAACGTTATCCAATGCTGGCTTACCAAGCCTCCCGCACGGCGGTATCCTGATGGTTCAGGGCCTGTACTGGGCGTGGTACTGCATCGGAGCGGTACTGATGCTGACGATCGGTGTTCCGGATGTACTGTCCTTCTCCAACGGTTTGTTTCTAATCTTCTACGCACTGTATGTGCTGGATCTGATATATCAAGGGCGGAAACGGACAGGGTTGTCCGACCAGTCAGTCATTTGGATGAAACCTAGACTCTGGTTGGTATCTTTTATTATATGGTTGGGTGGCATGGGGGTAGAATGGGTTGGCGTGCATACACACTGGCCCTTTGGCGAGTATTCGTATTCAGACTTCTTCGGAATCCACCTGTTCAGTGTACCTGTTACATTAGGCTTCGCCTGGATTGCCGTGGTGGGTAACTCGGCTCTGCTCAGTGGAGGCGGTTCCACCTGGACAGGCAAGCTGATCCGGGCGGTTAAGACTGGATTTTGGGCCATCGTGCTCGATCTGGTGCTGGACCCGGTTGCGCATGCCAGAGGATTCTGGCAATGGCAAGCCCCAGGTGGATTCTACGGTGTGCCCTGGACCAATTACATAAGCTGGTTTGTAATGGGAGCGTTCCTCTCTTTGTTTCTTCCGGCAATGCCTTCAGATCGAAGCTCATTGCTGCGTGCAAAATGGTTATATCAGCTGTTTATTCTTTTGTTTGGGTTGTTAGCTCTCAAAGAAGGAATTACAGGCAGCTTCATCATTGCTATTGTAGGTGTGCTTCTTGCTGAGGGGAGCTGGCTATATGATTCGCGCCGTAAAATCAAAACCGTTTAACCGGATTTTTTCCTTATACAATCATTATTATTTGCTGCGGAGACGTTTTCGCTCGTTTACGTTATCAGGGTCACTGGACCCGCTGCTCCCGAACAATGACTCACCCATGGACCCGGATCAACCGGTCATCTATTTCATGAACCACAGCTCGTGGTGGGATGGTCTGCTGCTCTATCATGCATCTCAGCAGACTTCCCGAGGCGATCATTATGTCATGATGGAAGAAGAGCAGCTGCGACAATATGCCTTTTTCCGCAAACTTGGCGCGTATTCAATCAATAAGGAGAATGCATCCAGCATTCGAACCTCCTTGCAATATACCACCGAGCTGCTTCACTCCGGCAAAAGGGTCTGGATCTTTCCCCAAGGGGAAATTCTGCATCAGGATGCCAGGCCAATCGAGTTTCGTCCAGGCATTGGTTTGCTGTTACGCCGCTCTCCACGCGCCGTAGCTGTACCTGTGACTTTATGTCATGGCATGGTTCAACATGATTTACCGGAAGTATCGATGCAGGTGGGTGCGCCTGTAATAGAAAATTGGAAGACATGGAAGAATGACGAGATTGCCACCAGATTGAGCAGGGTGCTGGAGCAGCAGTTGAATGACCATAAATCAGAGCTGGTACGCATCGGGCAGGGGAGTTTACCGGGCGCTTTTCCACTGATTCGTCATGTACGTTCTACGAGTGAAAAATACGATGCGGCACGAAAGCGGGTGAACCGTTAGCGATGAGTGCATCTGAAATAGGTTGGATTATACTGACTTGTGTATTGGGCGTTCAGTTGATGTTTGCAATATGGAACGTCTCCTGTCTGCCCAAAGTGCGTTCATTCAACGCAGATGAATTGAAAGACAGGGATATGCTGGTCTCTGTGCTGATTCCTGCCCGCAACGAGAAACTGCACATTCAAGGATGTCTGGAAAGTGTGCTTGCCAGCGATACATCTGGATTTCGGATGGAAGTACTGGTGCTGGATGATCGCTCGGAAGATGAGACGGCAGCTATAGTTCAAGCAATTGCCGATTGTGATCCACGTGTGCGCCTGCTGCATGGCGTGGAACTTCCCGTAGGCTGGATGGGAAAATCTCATGCTTGTCACCGACTGGTACAGGAGGCCAAGGGTGAATGGTTTATGTTCGTGGATGCCGATGTACGCTTGGAACCGCAAGCCATCCGGCAGACTATTGCTGCGGGGTGTGAGCAAGGCGGCGGCCTCGTAACGGGATTCCCCTATCAGGTGACGAAGACCTGGATGGAAAAGCTCGTTGTGCCTATGATGGTGTTCACCATCATCAGCCATCTTCCTATTTTCATGATACGCAGATCATCGAATCCGATGTTTGTAGCCGCTACTGGGGCGTTTTTGCTCATTCATCGTTCCAGTTATAAGGCCTCCGGTGGACATGCTGCAATCCAGGCTGATCTGGTCGATGACATGAGTCTGGCGAAGGCGGTTAAGCGTGCGGGACATCCCGTCATGCTGGCCGATGTTCATGATGTAACGAATACACGAATGTACCAGAATGGTGCTGAAGTGTGGAACGGCTATAAGAAAAACATGTACGAAGGTATGGGGCGCAAAGATGTGCTGCTGTTAGGCACGATGCTGATGTATACACTGATGTATATTGTGCCTCCCCTCGGTCTGATGATCGGTTTGTTGTCGGGTAATGCTACATCCATCATCTATGGTCTTGTGGGAACCGTACTCGGGATGGCAGTCAAAAGGGTATCGGATCACGCTGGAGGACAACCCTGGTGGCTTGCTTTCCTGCAACCGATAAGTATGGCCTGTGTCATTGCGATCGGCATCGCTTCCTGGCAGGCAGGTCGTTCCGGCAAGGGGTATGTATGGAAAGGTAGGCGGTACAGTTGAAGGGTAACGTCATTATTATCGGAGCAGGATTTGGAGGTCTATCGTGTGCCATTCGGCTAGCTTCGCAGGGCGTACGGGTCACCATTCTGGAGCGGCAGGAGCGGGTTGGTGGGAAGCTGCAACACATTGAGCAGGATGGATATCATTTTGACCGAGGGCCAAGTACGATCACGATGCCCGCAAGCTTCCGTTCCGTCTTCGATCACGCTGGTGTGGTGATGGAAGATTATGTGCAGCTATATGAGTTGGAACCTCGTACACGTAATATATTTGCAGATGGAACCGTTGTTGATTTGTCTGGCAATCGAGAGAGGATGAAAGAGCAGATTGCTGCCTACAGCCCAGAGGATGCAGCCCGTTACGATGCATTTATGGACGAGTCTGCAGCGCTGTATTTGGAAGCCAATCGTCATTTTCTTGGAAAGCTGCTGTTGTCGCCTAAGGATAAATATAATCTTCGAATGCTGCGCAGTCTGCTACGTGTACGGCCTACAGTGAAGCTGGATAAGCTGCTGCGTTCGTATTTCCAACATCCCCATACCCTTGCGATGTTCGGTCGGTACGCAACCTATGTTGGGTCATCGCCATATCAGGCGCCTTCGATCTTTGCCATGATGGGTCATGTGGAAGCAGAAGAGGGCATCTATGGGGTCAAGGGTGGAACCTATCAACTCATAGAAGCAATGACACGGCTTGCACAGGAAAAAGGGGTGCAGATCGTTACTGGCATCGAAGTCCATCAAATTGTTGTCAGACATGGTAAAGTGGCAGGTGTGGATACGGATCAGGGCTTCCGGGAAGCCGATCAGGTCGTTGCCAATGGAGATGTGCTGAGCGTCAATCGGCTGCTGCTTGCGCCAGAGCATCGCAAACAGATGAGCGATGAGCGAATTCGCAAGTATGAGCCGTCGATTTCGGGGTTCGTGACACTGGCCGGTGTGCAGAGACAGTATGAATCCCTGCTGCACCATACCGTCTTTTTCCCAGAACGGTATGAACCGGAGTTTGACCATATTTTCCGTGACCGAAAAATGCCTGCCGATCCGACGATCTACATCTGTTATTCCGGTTATTCGGAAGCGGGCATGGCTCCGACAGGAGCGAGCAATTTGTTCATTCTGGTGAACGCTCCGTATTTGTCGGACTCATGGAATTGGGGTGAACAGATGGACCGTTACGGTGAATTGGTGTTGGAGAAGCTGGCCGAGCGGGGAATTATGGGATTGAAGCAGTCGGATGTGCTGATCCGGTACACACCTCAACATATAGAACGGGATACACTCGCCCATCAAGGGTCGATCTACGGCATCTCGTCCAACTCCGTGAAGCAGACCTTCATGCGTCCCGGCAATAAAAGCAAGGATGTACAAGGGCTGTGGTACGTGGGCGGAACAACGCATCCGGGCGGTGGAACACCGATTGTGACATTGTCCGGGCAGCTTGTTGGAGCGCAGCTTGCATCGGAAATCGTAAAGTAATTTATAGAAGAGATTCATCTAACAGAATGACTGACCCAACCTCCAAATATCTAGTTATCAAATATATGTAGAACCTCGAAACTCAAGTTGTTATTGGGTTTCGGGGCACCCTTTCCATTGCTGGGCCGGAACGTTATACTGGTAGAGTTGACGCGCTGAGTGGGAATATCATTTATAATATAGATCCAAATCATACCGTTTGTACGTTACATAATAAGAATTAATATTTCTGAGAATCTCTCTGCTGTATCGGGCAAATCCTGAACGGAACCTAGCCCACGCTGGCAATGATCCTGTCCATCAGCACTATTCTCACATAAGGAGGTCTCATCATGAATGAACAAGAGCGAGCCGGCAAACGGCTGCTTCCCGAGGTGGCTACGGGGGAACGGAAGCTGGAGCATGTGCGCCTCTGTCTTGAAGAGAATGTGGCAGGAGAAGGGGTAACCAGCGGAATGGAGCGGTATGCTTTTCGTCATAACCCGTTACCTGAATTGAATTTTGAAGAGGTAAGTCTGGAGACTTCGTTTATTGGTAAAAGGGTGCGTACACCCTTGCTCATCAGTTCGATGACGGGTGGCAGCAAAACAACGGGTGCCATTAATGAGCGGCTTGCCCGTGTGGCAAACGCCCGAGGCTGGGCACTCGGCGTAGGTTCGATTCGGGCTGCCGTGGAACAGCCCGAACTGGCAACCACCTTTGATGTGCGGCGCTGGGCACCGGATATTCCGGTCATCGCGAACCTTGGCGCGGTGCAGCTGAATTATGGCTTCAACACTGCTGATTTCCAGCGGGCCGTTCAGATTGCTGGCGCAGATATGCTGGTGCTGCATTTGAACAGTTTGCAGGAAATCTTCCAGCCTGAAGGCAATACGGATTTTAGCGGATTACTTCATCGAATTGAGGATTTGTGTCAGCAATTGGACGTGCCTATTGGCGTGAAAGAAGTGGGTTTTGGCATCGATGGAGTAACGGCACAACGATTGTACGAAGCAGGTGTGGCTTTTATCGATGTGGCTGGAGCAGGTGGCACCAGCTGGGTGCAGGTCGAAAAGTTCCGAAATTCGAATCCGGTACGTCGTGCGGCAGCAGAAGCTTTTGCCGACTGGGGCATTCCGACAGCGGAGTGTATTCAGGAAGTGAGAGCGGTAAGCCCGGAAGGTGTTCTGATTGGCAGCGGTGGACTGTACTCAGGCGTTGATGCGGCCAAAGCGCTGGCGCTTGGTGCAGATCTGGCCGGATTCGGCCGATCTCTGCTGGAGTCTGCCGTCGCTTCCGATGATGCGCTGAATGAGCGGTTGGAGCAGGTTGAATTCGAGCTGCGTACCGTCATGTTTGGCATTGGTGCAGGGCGGATCGAGGATTTGAAGCAGACGTCGCGTCTGGTGGAACGGCGTTGAATTCGATTTGATTTTATGTGAGCTGAGCTAACGAACCTTAGAAAATTAAAAGGGGAACCCCGTCAGATCATGACGAATTGGGGAGCCTCTTTTTGTTGTTTAACGTGGGAGAGAAGGGCTACATACAATCTTCTCTCACGGTTATCGTTTCGTTGGTTACAGTCACATAGGAGTTGCCAGATAAGTATTCGGTATAGCCGCATACCGTTTTGTTATAGGTTTCACCACGGCTGTTCGTAAACTCCAGATAGACGGATCCTTCACCGGAAAGTTGCAGCTGTGGAGCGAACTTCACTTGTTCCCCGCTGGGGACTGCTTTATTTAAGTTGTATATAGTACCCTCATTGTTTGTATTGAACGAGTCAACGCCGCTGCTCACGCGTGCTGTAATATTTGAAAGATCATAGTCGGACTGATTATGAATCGTGATCCTTAAATGTCTGAAGGGGTCCAGCGCCTGGTAAACCATAGAAATACCTAATCCAATGAAGAGAATCACTGTAGATAGGATGATTATTTTCCTTTTTGAAAAGGGACGACGCGTATTCATAAGTAATCTGCTCCTTTCTTTCATATAGAAATAAACAGAGTGAGGTAACTAAAAGTTGTATAGGATTTGGCTTGAATTGCATCATGCAGACCATGGTATAACAAGATACAATACTATAGAGTGCAAAAAGATCATACATAGAACACTCGAACTAGGAGGGAAACCAATGGAACTGATCCCCATGAATCAAGTAGAATATGATAATTTCCGAATTCGCTCGATTAAAGATTTTGCAGAAGAGAAAGTGGAGGCGGGTACTTGGGCTGCAGAAGAGGCGCAGGGACTTGCGGAGGCATCCTACGACAAATATTTACCTGAAGGGCTGAATACACCGGGTGCTTACCTATATAATCTGGTACATGCCGTGGACGGGAATGTGGGTTATATCTGGTTTAACGTTACGGATAACCGCCGTGGCAAAGATGCTTTTTTGCTGGATATTGTGGTGGAAGAAGCCTATCGGGGCAAGGGTTATGGTACAGAGACGATGGAGGCACTTGAAAAGGAAGCCTTGCGCCTTGGCGTGGATCGCATTGGTCTACATGTGTTTGGACATAATGTGCGGGCGAGCAGCCTGTATCGCAAGATGGGATATGAGGTAACGGATCTGACGATGTACAAGGAAATAAAAGGGGAAGCCTGAAAACGGATAATCTAAGCCAAACGTATGATCTACGCAAAACGAATCATCCGCAGTAACCGGAGATTTCGGGAAGCGGAGGGTGCTCTGGTCGAATTGGCGAAGTTCCTTGATGCCTTGGGGTTTGTCATATATAATGTATAGGATTATCCATACCGAACAAGTAATCAATGAGGAGTTGTCATATACATGGCTTTGAAAGCTGGAATCGTGGGCCTGCCTAACGTTGGTAAATCCACACTGTTTAACGCAATTACACAAGCTGGTGCTGAATCGGCAAACTATCCGTTCTGTACGATTGACCCTAACGTGGGGATCGTTGAAGTACCGGACGAGCGTTTGGACAAATTGACAGAACTCGTTGTACCGAAAAAAACGGTACCAACGGCGTTTGAATTTGTAGATATCGCAGGTCTTGTTCGCGGTGCGAGCAAAGGCGAAGGTCTTGGTAACAAGTTCCTTGCACACATTCGTGAAGTAGACGCAATTGTACACGTGGTACGCTGCTTTGTAGACGAGAATATCACACATGTTGATGGCAAAATTGATCCGGTAAGCGACATCCAAACGATCAATCTGGAGCTGATCCTGGCCGATATCGAGAGTGTTGAGAAAAAAATCGATCGCTCCAAGAAAAACATGAAGGGCGGCAACAAGTCAGCTGCTCAGGAAGTGGAAGTACTGGAGAAAGTGAAGGCTGTTCTGTACGAAGACAAGCCAGCACGCAGCATGGAGCTTACGGACGAAGAGCGACTGATCGTGCGCGATCTGCATTTGCTTACCCTGAAGCCTGTTCTGTACGCAGCCAATGTAGCTGAGGACGAAATCGGTGATGTGGCGAACAATGCTTATGTGCAAAAAGTAAGAGAATTCGCAGCTGCTGAAAATGCAGAAGTGGTGCCGATCAGTGCGAAAGTGGAAGAAGAGATCTCCGAGCTGGAAGGCGAAGATAAACAAATGTTCCTGGAAGAACTCGGTATCGAGGATTCCGGTCTGAACCTGTTGATCAAAGCGGCTTACAAATTGCTGGGTCTGTACACGTACTTCACAGCAGGCGTACAGGAAGTTCGTGCTTGGACAATCCGTAAGGGTACGAAAGCACCTGGCGCAGCGGGTGTCATTCACACCGACTTCGAGCGAGGATTCATTCGTGCAGAGGTTGTTTCCTACGACGATCTGGTTGCTGCCGGTTCCATGAACGGTGCGAAAGAACGTGGACAACTTCGTCTCGAAGGTAAAGAGTATGTTGTAAGCGACGGCGATGTTATGCATTTCCGCTTCAACGTCTAATCTGGATAATCTAGATAAGAAAACATACTTGAATATACGAGTATAGCAGCTCTGTCGTCTTCTAATGAAGATGGCAGGGCTTTTTACATATTGCAGAATAATTTTCAATGAGCTTAAGACAATCGACAATAAATTTGTCTGGATATCCTGTACATTTACTGGATTGTTTACTCGCTCTGGATATAATAAAAGCAAGAAGGCTCATGGGAGATGAGCTCTTAAATCAATCTGGTTGCTTAAAATAAAGTAAATCAAAATTTGGATGCAGCTGCTGCAAATAGTTGCTATTCAGGAGCATAAGAATATGCTATAATTAAGAGTCGTATACCTATGTTAAATTTCTCGCTCGGCTTAATGAGTTGAAGCGGGTTTGACACCGGGTACGCGATTTCTTTTATATAACTTAAAAGTAAAGGATTTGATGACGTTGTAGCGATGTTATACGTCGATCATAAAATGAATGTTACGGTCAGGGATTTCTGAGAACTCCGTGCCTTGTGAAATATAAATGGTCTGATAACGCATGAATGAATTGAATGCCTATCGGAATCGAATGAATCGAATGAACGTTGAAATGCTGGAACGAAAATAATGCGTGAGGTGACTATACATGTTTGATAAATTACAGGCGTTAGCCGACCGTTACGAGAAACTCAGCGAGCTGCTGTGTGACCCGGATGTAGCAAGTGACAACAAGAAGCTGCGGGAATATTCCAAAGAGCAATCGGATCTGCAGCCTACCTATGAAGCATACAATGAGTACAAACAAGTGAGCCAGGATCTCGAAGCTGCGAAAGAAATGCAGGGCGAGAAGCTGGACGACGAGATGCGTGAAATGGTCAAAATGGAAATTGATGAACTGAGTACTCGCCAGAAAGAACTGGACGATCTGATTCGTGTTCTCATGCTGCCCAAAGACCCGAATGATGATAAAAACGTCATCGTAGAAATTCGTGGTGCAGCTGGTGGGGATGAAGCGGCGCTGTTTGCAGCGGATCTCTATCGGATGTACACACGTTATGCCGATACGCAAGGCTGGCGCGTGGAACTGATGGACGTTAACACAAATGATCTGGGCGGCTTCAAAGAGGTTGTATTCCTGATTAATGGACGCGGCGCTTACAGCAAAATGAAATACGAAAGTGGCGCACACCGTGTGCAACGTATTCCAACAACGGAATCGGGCGGCCGTATTCATACCTCTACGTCCACTGTAGCAGTTATGCCTGAAGCCGAAGATTTCGATATTGAAATCCATGATAAAGATATCCGTGTAGATACGTTCTGTTCCAGTGGTGCCGGTGGACAATCGGTTAATACCACGAAATCGGCTGTACGGGTAACTCACGTTCCAACGGGAATTGTGGCTACGTGTCAGGATGGTAAATCCCAGAACTCGAATAAGGAAAAAGCATTGCAGGTTCTGCGTACACGTATCTTCGATATGATGCGTCAGGAAGAAGAAGCGAAAATTTCGAGTGAACGGAAGAGCAAAGTGGGTACAGGTGACCGCAGTGAGCGGATTCGTACCTATAATTTCCCACAAAGCCGTGTTACGGATCACCGTATCGGATTGACGATGCACAAGCTGGATCAAATCATGAATGGTGAGATTGCTGATATCGTGTCTGCACTGACGATTGCCGAGCAGACGGATATGATGGATAGAGGAGAATAATGCTGTGACCCGCGCGCAGTTTGTCATGACGCCGGAACAGAGTTGTCGGGAAGCCTTCGTGGAGGCTTCCTCTTTTTTGGAGAAGTGCGGCGTGTACGAGCCGCACAACAATGCCCGGCTACTGCTGGAACATGTACTCGGCCGCGAAGGGGCCGCGTACTATCTGATGCAGCCGGAGCCCTTTCCCAGCGAGCTTCGCAGCCGCTGGGAAGACGCCGTCACGCGCAAGGCTGCGGGTGAGCCGGCGCAGTACATTATCGGCAGCCAGGAATTCTACGGGCTGCCGTTCGAGGTCACTCCGGCTGTGCTGATCCCGCGGCCGGAGACCGAGCTGCTGGTCGAGGCTGTGCTGCGCGAAGCCGACCGTGTGTTTCCCGACGGCGCTCCGCTCGCCGTCGACATTGGCACGGGCAGCGGTGCCATCGCGGTGACGATGGCTTCGCAGCGCCGGCACTGGCAGGTAGGCGCCGGAGATATCTCGGCGGCTGCCCTGCAAGTGGCCGCGCGGAACGCGGTCGCGAACGGGGTACAGATCGACTTCCGTGAAGGCGATCTGCTGGCCCCGTTCGCCGGGGTACGGGTGGACATCCTGGTGTCCAACCCGCCTTACATCCCGGCGGCAGATATCGCCGGGTTGCAGCCCGAGGTGCGCGATCATGAGCCGCGCACGGCACTGGACGGCGGCCCCGATGGGCTGGGGCCGTACCGCATCATGCTGGAGCAGCTGGTGCTGCTGCCTGCACCGCCGCAGATTATCGGTTTTGAGCTGGGCCAGGGTCAGGCTGGGGACATCGCAGCTCTGCTTGAATCGGCCGGATATTGGCCGGAAATTATCGTCGTGCCAGACCTTGCAGGCATAGAACGGCATGTACTGGGTGTTCGTACTTCGGAACAGGTGACGAAAATGTAAGGTTCCACGGGTTTTCTTTTTGCCGTGAAATCCTCTACAATGAGATATACCGAAGATTGCTGAATGCTTGGAGGAACATAACTACATGCTGCATAAATTCAAAAAAATAGACTATTCGATTGTTTTTATATTGCTCATACTGATGGCTATTAGTATTTTGTCGATTTATAGTACCACCTTCGGCAGACCAAAGCTGGAGGGACTCACGAAAAGTGCAGTGATGTATTATATTTTGGGCTTCGTGGTCTTTTTTGGGATGTCGATGATCAACTACAAATTCATTATCAAAAATTATTTGTATATCTATGGCGTGGGTATGCTGCTGCTCATTTTCGTTATGTTCTTTGGTAAAGAATATTATGGCGCCAAAGGTTGGCTATCCATATTCGGAGTCAGTTTGCAGCCTGCTGAATTGTTCAAGTTATGCCTGATTGTTTTTTTATCGGCCTTTTTAGCCAGAAAAAAGAATCGTCCGCTTTATTTTGGACGTGATGTCATTCCGATCTCACTCTGTGTACTGCCGCCATTACTACTCGTATTACTTCAAAATGACTTGGGGAATGCGTTAAGTTATGTGGTCATTCTTGTGGGGCTATTATGGATTGGTAATATTAAATTTACTCATGCCCTTATTGGTTTTATTATCGCTGTGGCTGCTTTTATCGGTGGTATACAGGCTTATATTCATTATCACGATGAGATTGTCAAATTTCTGAAGGATGTTGGACGTTCGCACTGGGCAGATCGTTTCGATCCATGGCTTGTGCCGGATTTGACCTCAAGAGATGTTCTCTGGCAGACGTATAACGCGAAGCTTGCAATTGGTTCTGGCGGCATTACGGGAAAAGGGTATTTGGAAGGAACAACGATTCAGTCGAATCGGGTGCCACTGGCATATGCCGATTCGATCTTTGTACAGATTGGGGAGGAATTCGGTTTTATAGGTGCATCCGTGTTGCTGCTACTGTACTTTATTCTTATTCACAGGCTTGTGCTGATTGCGTTGGAATGTAAGGACAGGGCAGGGCCATATCTGATTGTCGGTATTATAGCGATGCTGCTCTACCAGATTTTTGTTAATATCGGTCCGTTCATTGGTCTGATGCCGCTGACTGGGATTACCTTGCCGTTTATTAGTTCGGGTGGTACCTCAATTATGATCAACATGATCAGTATGGGGATTGTGATGAGTATCAAGGTTCACACGGAAGAGAACGAGGATATCCTTGGTTCCGCAGAACAACCAGGCATTACAGAACTGGTCATGAAGCTAGTTAGACGCAAATCAACATAGCAGGAGCAATAGTCTTTATCCTAGGACAGACTCTTTGCAAATGAATACGATATAAGTTAACCCTGAAATCAACAGATCGGAGCAAGACAGATCTGTGAGTTTCAGGGTTTTTCGTTGTTTTGTTTGACGGATTTCCATTTTCCCTTCCAATTCTATACAATGGTAATATTAAATACTAATGGAAATAATTATTGGGTGTTGAGCCTCAGGGGGATACGTGGGAACATGCTGAGAATGCTGAAGAAGATGGACGGGGTTATTCTGTTTGTGTTGCTGCTGCTTATGGTCATGAGTGTATTTACGGTGTACAGTGCGATTCAGTCCGATCCGAAATTGGGCAATCATCATATCAAAACCTTGCAGTTTTACGGAATTGGATTCGTAGCCCTCATTGGTATTGGATTGGTCAATTATAAACTGTATATCCAATATGCGTTTTATATTTACGGGTTTGGGATTGTCCTGTTGATTCTTGTTAATTTCATAGGGGGCACGATCAATAATGCGAATGGCTGGATAAAGATTAATGATTATCTTTCTTTTCAACCTGCAGAGTTGTTTAAAATGATCTTGATTCTGTTTCTGGCTCATGTATTGGTCAAAAGAAAAAATTCTACGCTTCGTTTCTGGAAAGACATCGTTCCTATTGGTTTATGGACGTTCGTTCCCTTTGCACTCGTAATGATTCAGAATGATCTGGGCAACGCCCTTGGATACATCGTGATTCTGGTCGCTGTGTTATGGATAGGGAATATCAAGTGGTCGCATGCACTAATTGCTCTTGCCATTGTGGGGATAACCTTTTTTGGATTCGTCAAAGCATATACGTCATATCACGATGAGATTTTTACCTTTCTGGAAAAGGCGAACCGGGAGCACTGGGCCGAGCGTATTGATCCTTGGCTTGTACCGGATAAAGCAACGTCGAAAGCTTCCTGGCATACGAAAAATGCGGGTCTCGCCATAGGCTCGGGGGGCATAACAGGCAAAGGCTATATGCAGGGAACATCCGTCCAATCGGGGCGTGTACCGTATACGTATTCGGATTCCATTTTTGTGGTCATTGCCGAGGAGTTTGGTTTTGTAGGTGGATCTGTTCTGCTCTTAATGTATTTTATCCTCATTCATCGTATGGTGTTAATCGCTTTACACTGTAGAGACCGGGCGGGACCTGTCGTGATTGTGGGGATTATCGGCATGTTGTTATATCAGGTGTTTGAAAATATTGGTGCTTTCCTTGGGCTGATGCCGCTTACGGGCATTACGCTGCCATTTATCAGCTATGGAGGCACTTCGTTGCTCATTAATATGGCATGTATCGGGCTGGTGATGAGCATTAAATTGTATGGCCAGGAAGAAGAGGACGAGCTTCTTATAGGTGAACAACGACCTACCTTACTGGAACGTTTATGGAGTATGGTCAAAAAGGAAAAGACAACAGCGTAATCTTGAAGTTTCGTATGATTCATCTCTGCTAGGGACATCCAGCTTCTCATTAAGAGGGGGAATATGTTATGGAGCAGTAAGTGATTTGTTTGTTATTCTGATCTTTGCCTGCGCAGCCAGGTGAAGATCTTTTTTTTTGTTAAAAAGGCAAGGCGATCTTTGGAACTTTGAATGAATGCCAAATTTAAATTTTATTGACAAATATTTCAATTCTGTATTATCCTGATTTTAACTAGATTATATACGTATTTTACCCGCCTACTTACACTCTACACGTCAGACAGTAATCAATACTTTGAAAGTCGGTTATCAACCTACTCCTCATCCATGCAACCAGTCATGCCAATGATGAATGTAATTGTAATTTCGTTGGTGTACTTCTTCCCTAGATTATCAAAATTGTTCAGCGACAAATTTCCTTTGATATCCCATTGCCCTTCAGCTCAACGTACTATGATCCTTTTTGAGTTAGCCTATTTTTTCTGCGAATCTATGTATTCCATCCACGAATGTTCAGCGGCTCAGGTTCCTTTTTCTTTAAATGAAATCGATTACATTTAATTGTAAACGCTTCCTTTATTTCGAGTCTGATTGGAACAGAAAGGGTGGAAAAGCGATGTGGATAAACAAACATAGCCTTTCAGCGGCATTAACGAGAGAAGCAGCAGGGAGTACAGGGCGTGATCCTCCTGCTAACCAAAACGTGAGGCTACCGCTGAATTCCTAAAATTAAAACCCAAAGGAGAGTTAAGTGATGAACCTAAATCGAGTTGGTACGATCCCTTCATTTGTAAAAGTGTTCATGCTCTTGTTTTTATCTTTTGCACTAACCGTTTCAACATTTGCCTTCGGACCAGCGAAACAAGCTGACGCAGCTCCTCTTCCAAAGAAAATTATTGCTTACGTGGCTGGTTGGGCTAATTGGACCGCGAATGATATCAAGGCAGAACAGCTCTCTCATATCAATTACTCCTTTGCACTCATCTCTAACGGCAAAGCAACCATTACAAACTCGGATCGTACCAAACTGCAACTTATGGTTGGACTGAAATCCAGAAACCCTGATCTGAAGGTGATATTGTCTGTTGGTGGCTGGGGAGCTAACGGTTTTTCAGACGCTGCGCTAACGGACGCCTCACGCACAACATTTGCCGACAGCATTGTGCAGTTGGTAACCTCCAACAATCTGGACGGCGTCGATCTGGATTGGGAATATCCGACCAACCCTGCTGCCGGTACAACTGCACGGCCGCAAGATAAACAAAACTTCACACAACTGCTCTCGAAGGTTCGTCAGAAGCTGAATGCTCAAGGACAAATGAATGGAAAACAATATCTGCTGACCATTGCCTCCGGAGCGAGCAGCAGTTATCTGAATGGTGTGGAAATCAATAATATCACGCCTCTGCTCGATTGGATCAATCTGATGACTTACGATTTTCATGGAACCTGGGACGCAACCACAGGTCATCATACGAATCTGTCCGGAAGAGATATTAGTGTAACGTCTGCGGTCAATCTGTTCAGAAATAGCGGTGTTCCCGCGAATAAACT
The DNA here is from genome assembly GCF_900221055.1 of Paenibacillus sp. RU5M. Classification (NCBI taxonomy): domain Bacteria; kingdom Bacillati; phylum Bacillota; class Bacilli; order Caryophanales; family Paenibacillaceae; genus Paenibacillus; species Paenibacillus sp. RU5M. Next base: position 391,037 of record NZ_OBQM01000004.1, read on the forward strand.
GGTTATTGGCGGAGCCTTTTACGGCCGGGCTTGGACTGGTGTCCAGAATTCGAACAATGGTCTGGACAGGCCAGCTTCGGGTGGTTTTGAACCCGACTACAACACTATTGTCAGCCAATATTTGAATAAAAACGGGTATACACGGTACTGGGACAGCAGTGCCCAAGCTCCTTATCTGTTTAATGGGAATACCTTTATCTCCTATGACGACCCGCAATCGCTCAGCCTGAAGGTGCAATATGTGAAAAACAGCAATCTGGGTGGCATCATGTTCTGGGAGTACAGCAATGACCGCTCAGGTGCGCTGCTTCAAGCCGTATATTCGGAGGTTACGGGTGGGGGCACGGTGCAGCCTCCGAATCCAAGTGGATACAACTATCTGGTTGCTCAAGCCAATCAGCAAATCATCTCTGCCGAGAATCAAGGCAATGACCAGCTTGTCGCCAATCGGACGACGGCAGGAGACTGGGAGCTTTTTGAATGGATCACGAACTCCGATGGAACGGTGTCCCTCAAGTCCAAAATCAATAATAAATATGTCACAGCGGATGTTAATGTGGGTGGTGCCCTGATCGCCAAAGCCACAACCATTCAGCAATGGGAGAAGTTCAATCGTGTGGATTTGGGTGATGGAACAATCGCGTTGCAGGCACTCGCCAATAACCTGTATGTGACCTGTGATCTGAATAATGGCGGTAAGCTTGTAGCGAGCCGCAATTCGGTTGGCGGTGCTTGGGAAGCTTTTCGGGTGAATAAGTAACCGATACACTGATATCCATGCAGCATGCCATATTGGAACACCAAGGGTAGGTTAGAGATTTAGATTTGTCAAAGAAGTGCCAGCCGACAAGCGTTCCATAGGCAGGCGCTTCTTTGATTTTCGTCATACATAAAGCGAGCTAACAGTCCTTTCGTTTTAAGTATTACCCGCCTATTAAAATTTTAGTAGATTTGTAATCTAGCAGGTTTACTTCCGTCTCTTCCGGGCATACTGATAGACATGAGAGAGTTACAGGGATCATGATCACGGGAGCCGAGGGGGAGAACGGAATGAGCAGAAGAATCGTGAAACAAATTGGACTTATTATTGTATGTCTTATGATGATTATTATGATGTGGGAAGGTCAGAAAACGGATGCAGCTGTGGCGGCCACAGCCATTCCCGAACAATCCATTCGTTTGCGCATTCTGGCAAACTCGGATGCAGCGGGAGATCAGTTGGTCAAACGCGAGATTCGGGACGCCGTCGTTGCCCAAATGAATGGGTGGGTAACCGAACTGGAGAATCCGCAAAGTCTGGAAGAAGCGCGTGGGGTCATCCGTCAGCATTTATCTGAAATCGAGGATCGTGTAGGAGAAGAGCTTGCCAATCGTGGCCTAACCTATTCATATCAGGTGGAACTTGGGGTTGTTCCGTTTCCAACCAAATTATATGGGGGTACCGTATATCCGGCTGGAGATTACGAAGCAGTGCGGATAACACTGGGAAAAGGTGAGGGACAAAACTGGTGGTGTGTGTTGTTTCCACCATTATGCTTCATAGATGCAGGAACAGGTGATGCGCTGGCGAAGCCTGCAACAGCATCTGCAGCTGCCGTAGAGCCTGGGGACGCACAAGCATCTGTGCAGGCAGCTACACCAGAAGCGCGTTTCTTCCTGTGGGATATGGCGGTCAAATTGTGGGATTGGGTGACGGGATTGTTTGCATAACTGTATAACATGCTGCTGGATATAAGCTTTATCAGGGGACTTCGATTCATGGAAGTGCCCTTTTGTTTTATCATAGGCTCGAGTCAAAGATCGCATGATGTTAATCGCTGGGAAGATTCAGACCGCATCCTTGGGCAGAGCAGATATGTTATAATTATAGGAATCAGAAAACATAAGCGAAGAAGGCATCTCGGAAGCGGAATGTCTTGCATTAACTACCCTACTGAAGTTTAGGAATGATGGATATATGACGAGAGAGAACGAGCAATTGCATCAGTCTTCCATGAAAGGCATGGAGAACGATGAAAGTACAGAGAAAAAGGTTACAAGTATGTGGGATGTCAATGTACTGGTAACCAATGAGAACAAGAATGAAGTGGCAAAAGGGAGTGCGTATAAACAGGCACTTGCTGACTTACAGGATGCCGCAGCCTGTCTTCGTCAAGGACAGACCGTGGCATTCCCAACCGAGACGGTATACGGTCTGGGTGCAGACGCTCGCAGTACAGCTGCGGTGGAAGCTGTATTTGCAGCCAAGGGGAGGCCTTCGGACAATCCGCTGATTGTGCATATTGCACAGCGTGACCAGTTGGATTCACTGGTCACGGAAGTGAATGGCACAGCGGAGGCGCTGATGACGGCCTTCTGGCCGGGGCCGCTAACGCTTGTGCTGCCGGTTAGGCCAGGGGCGGTATCCCCGCGGGTTACCGCCGGCTTGGACACGGTGGCCGTGCGGATGCCGGACCATCCGGTGGCCTTGCAGTTGATCGCGGCGGCGGAATGCCCGGTCGCTGCGCCGAGCGCTAACCGCTCCGGGCGGCCAAGCCCGACCCTCGCAGCACATGTGCGCGAGGATCTGGCAGGCCGCATCGGCGGCATCGTGGACGGCGGCCCCACCGGGGTGGGCGTCGAGTCCACGGTGGTGCAGGTCGGTGACGACGGTACCGTCACCATCCTGCGCCCTGGCGGCATTACGGCGGAACAGCTGTCCGCCGTTGCCGCCCGTGTCGCCACGGACCCGGCGCTGCTCGCCGAGGGGCCCGGTGGCGATGACAGCCCGGCGCCGCGCTCGCCGGGCATGAAGTACACGCACTACGCGCCCACAGGTGCGCTGTGCGTGGTGGAGGGGCCGCCCGCAGCGGTGGCGGCCTGGATCAGCGCCGCCCTCGCAGAGGCGGCGCAGCGCGGGGAGCGCACCGCGGTGCTGGCGTTCGCCGAGCACGCGGAGCAGTACCGCGCCGATGCCGTGTTCTCGCTGGGCGAAGCCAGCGAGCTGGAGGAAGCAGCGCGCCGGCTGTACGCCGCGCTGCGCAGCTGCGATGAGCAGGGGGCCACATATATTGTGGCTGAAGCCTGCTCACGCGAAGGACTGGGAGCAGCCGTCATGAACCGGCTGCTCAAGGCGGCAGGTCACCGACTCATTCAGGTCGGTAACCGATAGCTCCCTTTTTCCATAATATCGCTAGAATATTTCCCTCTGGCACCCGTCCTCTAGTTACGACTAGCAAATCCATTTTTTTGAGCTGGGATTGCAAAATGTCTTCTCAGGTTATGTTTATGTCCTTGTCCGCATAAGGTGTACAAGAACCTTTACGTGACTTGGGGGTATGGGGATGTGGGATGTGTCTGCCCATGTAGGGCAGTTGGTAACCATTTTGATTATGGCCGTCGCTCTCGGACTCGACGCGTTCTCACTCGGCATCGGGATTGGTATGAAGGGCATTCGTATGAGAGACGTATTGCGAATCAGTACCGTAACGGCCCTGTTTCACATCATCATGCCGCTCATCGGCATGTATACGGGCAAATATGTCAGTTCCTTGCTTGGTGACATTACGACGTATGCAGCTGGCGGTCTGCTGGTCCTGCTCGGCGCCCATATGATCTTGAACGCTTTCCGGGAGGGAGATACCAAACTGGTGGATCATCGATCTTTGCTCGGTGTGATACTGTTCTCACTGAGTGTCAGTGTGGATTCGTTTTCCGTTGGAGTCTCGCTCGGCATGTTCAGCAGTGACTTGGTGTTAACGGTACTGGCTTTTGGTGTCTGTGGTGGAGCAATGTCCGTCATGGGTCTGATGTTGGGACGGCGTGTGAGCCAGAATATGGGCGATTACGGAGAAGCGGTCGGCGGAGCGATCTTGCTCGCTTTTGGACTTTTGTTTATATTTTAAAAAACGACGTTAACCATAATTACAGCCTAGTGCAGTCTTCAATATATAATTAAGAGTTTCATTGGTTCAGATGGAGTTTCAAACATGATTCGACAACATTTGCAAAATGGGGAGGCTAACCACAATGAAACATATTTTGTTTGTATGTACAGGGAATACATGTCGCAGCCCCATGGCGGAGGGACTTTTACGTAAACTGGCGTCTGAGCGGGGCATTCAGGTGGACGTTCGTTCCGCAGGTGTAGCCGCAACAACGGGCATGCCGATTTCCCGTCATGCGGAGGCTGTATTAAGGGATCACAACGTTGAGGGACCCCCACATTCGACGCTTCTTAGCTCGAACCTAGTCGGCTGGGCTGACCTGATTCTCACGTTGACACGCAGTCATAAACAGCATGTCATGCAGGTTTTTCCTGACTCGGTACAGAAGACGTATACCTTGAAAGAGTATGCGGAAAATGACGAGCAAGTCTTGAATGATCTTCAGGAATTGGACAGCCTGTTTGCGACATTCGAAATGAAACGTGCACTAGGTCAGGAGATTTTGGCATCTGAACGTGAGCGGGCAATCGAGATCAGACAACGCATTCCGAGCTTTGATATTTCAGACCCGTTTGGCGGCAGTCGCGACGATTACAACATCGCTGCGGCAGAGATTCGGACCGCGCTCGACAGACTTTTGGACAAGTTGGATTAATTGGATTTGTTTAATCATTCCCAGGTATCGATAGATTTCCATATAAAAAACGTACACAGGATGTAAATTACCCGTTGATTTTAAACGCAGGTTGTTTTATGATGAATGGGAAAACAGGGATCCGGTGTAACTGGCGACGAAGTGGGCATAACCACGATGGAGCACCGGAACAAACGGCCGGTCGCCTGGGCAAAAGAGCAATTCTGCGTTACCCGCAGACTGCTCTTTTTTTCGTCTTTCATCTGATTATTCGCTATAATAGTACCTGAAATGCCATACAAGAGAATACCAAGGGCAGCCAAGAGGAAGCCGGGCATGATTTTATCGGGAGGCGATAGGATGACTATTGAGTTAGATTCGGAACAACCCGGATTGCATGAACAGACCGCATCCATTCTGCGTGAACTGGCGCTTGCCGGACAGCTTGGTCCTGGACAGATCGTTGTGATCGGTACAAGTACAAGTGAAGTTGCAGGCAAACGGATTGGAACAAGCGGTGCTGTTGAAGTAGCGCAGCAGCTTCTTGCGGGTATACGCGAGGTGCAGCAGGAGTTCGGTTTTGATGTTGTATTCCAATGCTGTGAGCACCTGAACCGTGCGCTGGTTATGGAGCGTTCACTGCTTACACGTCTTGGATTGACTGAAGTGGGTGCAGTACCTGTGCCCAAAGCAGGTGGTTCCATGGCATCCGCAGCGTATCGCTCGCTGACCGATCCATGCCTGGCTGAACATGTGCAGGCCCATGCGGGACTGGATATTGGGGAGACGATGATTGGCATGCATTTGCGGCATGTGGCAGTACCTTTCAGAACAGCACTCCGCTACATCGGTGATGCCCGTGTAACTACAGCACTGACCCGTCCGAAGTTGATTGGCGGCGAGCGTGCAGTGTATCGTATGGAAGAGCAACCAGATTCGACATTTTGTGACTGATATCTTCAACCTATTTAAAGCCAAATTAGACTTTACACGAAAACGGAGAGTGCAACACCAATCTGAAGAAGCAAAGCGTTCGCCTTTATCCCCGGATTTCCCCCTTATTATAAGGGAGTTCAGAAAAATCTGGGGATAACAGCGATCGGAAGATGGTGATGCAATCGAAGTCAGGAGTGTAACCACTGTAGTTTCGCTTTATAACTTCACTTATAACTGGGAGGAATTTAATCATGGAACAATTGCGCAAGAATGACCCGGCAGTACTGGAAGCGATGAATCTTGAACTGAAACGTCAACAAAACAACATTGAGCTGATCGCGTCCGAGAATATCGTAAGCGAAGCGGTTATTGAGGCAATGGGATCTGTACTTACTAACAAGTACGCTGAAGGATATCCAGGCAAACGTTACTACGGTGGTTGTGAGCATGTGGATATCGTAGAAGATATCGCGCGTGATCGTGCCAAAGAATTGTTTGGAGCAGAACATGTGAATGTTCAACCTCACTCCGGTGCACAAGCGAACATGGCAGTATACCTTGCGGCTCTGAAACCAGGTGATACTGTGCTTGGAATGAACCTTGCGCATGGCGGACACCTCACACATGGTAGCCCGGTTAATGCTTCCGGTTTGCTGTACAATTTCGTAGCTTATGGTGTACAAGAAGATACATTCCTGATTGATTATGATGAAGTGCGCAAAGCCGCATTTAAACATCGCCCTCGTATGATCGTTGCAGGTGCAAGTGCATATCCGCGTATCATTGATTTTGAAAAGCTTGCTTCCATCGCTAATGATGTAGGTGCTTTGTTCATGGTGGATATGGCTCACATTGCAGGACTGGTAGCTGCAGGCTTGCATCCAAGCCCGGTTCCACATGCGCATTTCGTAACGACAACAACTCACAAAACGTTGCGTGGACCTCGTGGTGGTATGATTCTGTGCCGCAAAGCTTGGGCAGCAGCGATTGATAAAGCGGTATTCCCTGGTTCCCAAGGTGGACCTCTGATGCACGTGATTGCTTCCAAAGCGGTAGCATTCGGTGAAGCACTGCAACCTTCGTTCAAAACGTATGCACAAAACGTGGTAAAAAATGCACAAGTATTGGCTGAAACGCTGATTGCTGAAGGATTGAACATCGTATCCGGCGGTACAGACAACCACTTGATGCTGATTGACACACGCAGCGTGAATATCACAGGTAAGGAAGCTGAGCATGTACTTGATTCCATCGGCATTACCGTGAACAAAAATGCAATTCCGTTTGACCCAACTAGCCCGTTTGTAACGAGCGGTATCCGTATCGGTACACCTGCAGCTACTTCCCGTGGTATGAACGAAGAAGCGATGGTAGCTATTGGTAAGATCATTGCGAAAACATTGAAAAACCCTAAAGATACAGCTAAATTGGATGAAGCCCGTGCTGAAGTAACGGCACTTACGGACCAATTCCCGCTCTACACTGACCTTAAATACTAAAAAACTTGCTCATGGTGTTTGTATTTGAGATGTTCTTATGTAAACACTCAGACGGAGCAAACCGAAAGAACCTGAAGAAGCGTAGCGCTCGCCTGAAAGCTTTCTGAAAGAAAGCTGCTTCGGAAGCATATGCTATCACCGGAATTCCACCATTTATTTATGGATCAAAAGAATTCTGGGGATAACAGCGATCAGAAGGTCATTCGGTTTGCGGAGCTTCATAGTGTTTACACATTTTTAACATTCAACTGACATAACAGCGAGAGCAAAAAGGACCGGAAGACTCATTTTTCCGGTCCTATTTTTATAGGATTCGGTTTTCTGTAATGATTAAGTGCCCTTTGATGGTGTAATTCGGAGTAGGTGATGATATAATATACAGGATTTATCGGGCCTATGAATGATGATTAGGCATATTTGGTAATGCTGAACATGAAGAACATACCGGAGGGACAAATTAGATGGGAAAATTAGTAATATGTGATCACCCTTTGATTCAACACAAACTGACGTTTATACGCGACATGCGTACGAATACGAAAGATTTTCGTGAATTGGTGGATGAAGTGGCTACACTGATGGCTTATGAGATTACAAGAGATGTTGAGCTGGAAACTATTGATGTACAGACACCAGTAGCTGAAACACAAGGAAAAGTCATTTCCGGACGTATGCTTGGGCTGGTGCCGATTTTGCGTGCGGGCCTTGGGATGCTGGATGGTGTTGTCAAATTGCTGCCGGCGGCAAAAGTTGGACATGTAGGTCTGTTCCGTGACCCGGAAACCCTGCAACCGGTTGAATACTACACCAAGCTGCCTACGGACGTGACAGAGCGTCAGTTGATTGTCATCGACCCGATGCTGGCAACTGGCGGTTCTGCCATTGCTGCTATTGACGTGCTCAAAAAACGCGGCTGCACGCAAATCAAAATGATGAACCTTGTTGCAGCTCCTGAAGGAGTAAAAGCTGTTCAGGATGCGCATCCGGATGTAGACATCTACGTTGCTGCACTGGACGATCGTCTGGATGATCACGGCTATATCGTTCCCGGACTGGGAGATGCAGGAGACCGTCTATACGGCACTAAATAAGCATATCGCATGCTTTGTAAGAGGTTGTTCAAAAAGTCCAATTTTGATCGCCCAAGGGCATCATCGACATCGAATATGAAATTCAGCCGAAATGTCCGTTGCTCACGTAGTTTTCCCTACGCTCCGCTACTCCATTTCTACCTTCATTCCATATTCTTGGTACTGAAAACCGGACTTTTTGAACATGAACTTATAGAAAAGGGGCTTTGCTTCAATGTCCAAGAAAATTAAAGTCATGACGATATTCGGGGTGCGCCCGGAAGCCATCAAGATGGCTCCGCTTATTTTGGAACTGCAGAAACATCCCGAATCTATTGAATCGATCGTTTGCGTTACTGCACAGCATCGTCAGATGCTGGATCAGGTTCTTGAAGTATTCGATATTCATCCAGACTACGATCTGGATGTGATGAAAGATCGCCAGACGTTGAATGAAATTACGATTCGTGTGCTGGGAGGCCTGGAGCCGGTTTTGCGTGAAGCAAAGCCGGATATCGTGTTGGTTCACGGTGATACGCTGACAACATTTGTAGCCAGCTATGCTGCGTTCCTGCAGCAGATTCAGGTGGGGCATGTGGAAGCAGGTCTTCGCACGTGGAACAAGCTCTCTCCATATCCGGAAGAAATGAACCGTCAGTTAACCGGTGTGCTTGCTGACTTGCATTTTGCACCTACGGACTGGTCTTCTTCCAACCTTGCCAAAGAAAATAAATCGGAGTCTAGTACGTATGTCACAGGCAACACGGTAACAGATGTGTTTCAATATACAGTACGGCAGGATTACACACATCCGGTACTAGATTGGGCACAGGGCAAGCGTCTTGTGCTGATGACAGCTCACCGCCGTGAATCCCAAGGCGAGCCTCACCGTAACATTTTCCAGGCCGTCAAACGGATTGCCGACGAGTTTGAGGATATTGCCATCGTGTATCCGGTACATCTAAGTCCTGCTGTGAAGGAGCCGGCTCACGCGATTTTGGGGAATCACCCCCGTATTCAACTTATTGATCCACTAGACGTGGTGGATTTGCATAACTTTTACCCGCATACTCACTTGATTTTGACAGATTCAGGAGGTTTGCAGGAAGAAGCGCCTTCGTTTGGTGTGCCTGTTCTCGTCCTTCGGGATACAACGGAGCGTCCGGAAGGAATTGAGGCTGGAACACTGGAGCTGGTGGGTACCGAAGAGGAACGTGTATATGAGCGCACCAAAGCTCTGCTTACAGACGAAACACTGTATGCAAGCATGAGTCAGGCTGCCAATCCTTATGGTGATGGACATGCTTCAGAAAGAATTGTCAATGCGATTTTGCATCATTTTGGTGTGAATAGTGAACGTCCGGAATCATTTCACAGAAAATTCAAAAAATAATTCATTTTTTCTAACGGATTATTAAAGGGTACAGCATACAGTTAAACTGTACGGTTTACGCGGGTTTATGGGCTCTGAGGGCCTGTATTCCCGTCGTTTTCCCCTTTAAAACGCTAAAATCATTCAATTGACAAAGGCTCTCATCATTCAGTAAAATTAACTGGGATTGCAAGGGTGGCGTGGAAAATGGCCGATTCGAACAAACCAAATTCATCCCGTAACCATGACGATAATGTATGGAAAGCGATGGGGCTCGTGACAGCTTTTGGAATCGAGATTGCCATTCTCGCTGTTGCCGGATATTACGTTGGCTCCTGGGTGGACAAGACCATCGGGGGTAGCGGAATATGGATCGCCGTAAGCGTTCTCTTTTTTTTGGCAGCAGGCGGCGTAAGCATCTACTTTATCGCGAAAAAATTCATGGGGGAAAGTGATGAGTGAACTAACCAGATACCGCAGATGGATGACTGTTTTCATCATGTACTTTCTTATGATTTGTTTTCTAGCAGCGGCCTTTCTGCCCCGTGTGGAAACAATAGCTTTGGGACTGGCCCTAGGAACGGTGATCAGTTGGATCAACGCGTCTTATCTGGGTCGCAAAGTCAGGAGAATGTTGGATGGTGCAGCGGAAGGAAACCTTAAGCGTGTGAACCTGGGATTTTTGACTAGAGCAGCTCTCGCAGTACTCGCTGTTTTCGTGGCGATGCAGTATCCGCAATACTTCAATTTATATGCGGTTGTAGTTGGCTTGGTCATAGCGCAATTTTCCTTACTATTTATAGGGATATTGTTGTCCCGCAAAGCAGACTCATAGAGGTGCTGCAAGCTTTCGAATGAGAAAGGGGTGAGAAAAATATGCATGAATCTCCGATAATTAACCTGGGTGGGTTCCATCTGGATTTGTCTGTTCTGCTGATGCTGATCGTAACATCCGCCATTGTATTTATTGTTGCAAAACTGGCTACGCGGAACTTGTCAGTGGAAAATCCGGGCAAAATGCAAAACTTCCTGGAGTGGGCGATTGAGTTTGTACGTAACCTGATCTCGAGCACGATGGACATGAAGAAGGGGCAGCATTTCCTTACCTTGGCAACCACAATGATTATGTTTATCTTTGTGGGAAACATGTTGGGTCTCCCTTTGGGCTTTGTAACTGGGGCTACGGATGCAAGCCAAGCTGAAATCTTTGGCAAGCCAATTGTCTCGGTCCAAGAAGCGTTCCATGAAGCTCATGAGAAGAATCCTGAAGCTCATCCACATATCGAAGTTGCCTGGTGGAAATCACCTACGGCTGACCTTTCGGTAACCATGGGTCTAGCGTTGATCGCATTTGCTATCGCGCATGGATTGGGACTTTTCCGTAACACCAAAGCGTATCTCAAGCATTATTTCCAACCACACTGGCTGTTCTTCCCAATCAACATTGTGGAAACGGCATCCAAGTTGTTGACACACGGTATGCGTTTGTTCGCCAACATCTTTGCAGGTGAGGTTCTGATCTCCACGATTATGAAACTTACAGCATTCAAATGGATTGGCGCAATTGCAGCAATTCCGCTGTTGACGGCATGGCAGGGATTCAGTATTTTCATCGGAGCCATACAGGCATTCGTATTTACGGTTTTGATGATGGTATACATATCACAAACCGTCGAATCGCACGAGGAACATTAAGATTCAGGTCCAATACGGTTAAACCTGTAGGGCTGAACTATAAAATTTGAACGAACATTCTAAGGAGGATATACAAATGGGAGCAATGGCATTAGTGGCAGCAGGAATTGTTGCAGGATTGGGCGCACTTGGCGCAGGTATCGGTAACGGTTTGGTAATTAGCAAAACGGTGGAAGGTATTGCACGTCAACCGGAAGCAAAATCCACTCTTCAAACAACAATGTTTATCGGTGTAGGTTTGATCGAGGTATTGCCGATCATCGGTGTAGTACTCGCGTTCATGTTCTACGGAGCGGCTTAATAAAATCAGTGCAGGTTTGGCGGGGAAGGCCACAGCCATCCGCGCCTTCTTTTTAGGTAGCGTCCGTAAACCGGAGTTGCGGCCTGAGGATACCTTCAGGAAGGAGTGAACAGATTGAATTTCGTATGGGAAAATACAGTTCTGGCGATTATAGCATTTGGTATTTTATATTGGCTGCTTAGCCGTTATGCATTTGGTCCACTTTTCTCCATTATGGAAAAACGTCGTGAGCTCGTATTGGCGCAAATGAATGAGGCTGCCCAAACGCGGGATCAGGCTATTGCCTATGTTGAGGAACAGAAGCAGGCTCTTGAAAAAGCGCGTAAAGATGCTTATGACATCATTGAACAATCCAAACAAACAGGCGGCAAACAGGCTGAAACGATTCTGGCGGATGCAAAAGCAGAAGCGAATCGCCTGAAAGACGATGCTGTGCGTGAGATTGAGAGCGAGAAGAACAAAGCGGTTGCAGCCCTTCGCAGCGAACTGGGTACAGCTTCCGTTCAAATCGCTTCCAAGCTGATCAAAAAAGAAGTTGAGAACGGTCCTGCACAAGAGGAGCTTGTGAACCAATACCTCAATGAGGTAGGAGGCCGACAATGAGCCGCGATACGATTGTTGCTAAGCGTTATGCGAAAGCATTGTTTGAAGTTGCTCTCGGACAGCAGAAGGTGCTTGAAGTCGAACAAGAGCTACGTACTGTTGTAATTGCCATCACTGGTGATGCGGAAATCGGTAAATTTATCGAGTCACCCAACATCTCTGAAGAGGCAAAACAGAATGTACTTCGCACAAGTCTTGACGGCAAGGTGTCTGAACCTGTTCTGAAAACCGTCTTGCTTTTGATTGAGCGTGGACGCGTTGAACTGCTGGAAGCTCTGCTGAATGATTATGTGAAGATCGAGGGCGAATCGCTCGGCATAGCCGATGCACGCGTGTACTCGACTTATGCCTTGAATGATGAAGAACAAGAAGCGGTAGCCCGTGAATTCGGTGGCCGTGTGAATAAAAAGATCCGTATCGAGAACATTGTCGATCCGACTTTGCTGGGCGGATTGAAAGTTGCCATTGGCGATACGATCTATGACGGTAGCTTGGCTGGCAAGCTTGAACGTCTTGAGCAGTCTTTTAACAGACGAGTACAGTAGATTGGGGTGAGGACACTTGAGTATCAAACCAGAAGAAATCAGTACATTAATTAAGAGCCAGATCGAACAATACAAGAACGATATCGATGTAGTCGAAGTCGGGACGGTTATTGAGGTTGGTGATGGTATCGCTCGTGTCTACGGACTTGAGAATGTCATGTCCAACGAGTTGGTTGAATTCCCAAGCGGTGTTATGGGTCTCGCCATGAACGTGGAAGAGAGCAACGTCGGTATCGTTATCCTGGGACCTTACTATGATATTCGTGAAGGCGACCAAGTAAAACGTACCGGTCAAATCATGCAAGTGCCTGTTGGCGAAGCATTGATTGGACGCGTTGTTAACCCGCTCGGTATTCCAGTGGATGGCAAAGGGCCAATCGCTACAACGGAATTCCGTCCGGTTGAAGGTAAAGCACCAGGCGTAATGGATCGTAAATCGGTTCATGAGCCGATGCAAACAGGGATTAAAGCCATTGACGCAATGGTTCCAATCGGTCGCGGACAACGTGAGTTGATCATCGGTGACCGTCAAACAGGTAAAACATCAATCGCGATTGATGCCATCCTGAACCAAAAAGGCAGCGGCATGAAATGTATCTATGTTGCTATCGGTCAAAAACAATCTACAGTTGCACAAGTCGTAGAAACTCTTCGTCGTAAAGGCGCAATGGAGTACACAATTGTTGTAACTGCAGCAGCATCTGACCCATCACCATTGTTGTACATCGCACCGTATTCCGGTTGTTCGATGGGTGAGTACTTTATGTACAAAGGTGAGCACGTTTTGGTCATCTACGATGATTTGACCAAACAAGCTTCCGCATACCGTGAGCTTTCCTTGCTGCTTCGCCGTCCACCGGGCCGTGAGGCTTATCCGGGTGACGTCTTCTACCTGCACTCCCGTTTGCTGGAGCGTGCAGCGAAGCTGAATGATGAGCTTGGTGGTGGTTCTTTAACCGCACTGCCGTTCATTGAAACACAAGCTTCCGACGTATCTGCTTACATTCCGACGAACGTAATCTCCATTACGGACGGACAAATCTTCTTGGAAGCTGACTTGTTCAATGCTGGACAACGCCCGGCGATCAACGTAGGTATCTCCGTATCCCGTGTTGGTGGTTCTGCTCAGATCAAAGCGATGAAAAAAGTTGCAGGTTCCCTGCGTCTCGACCTCGCTCAATATCGTGAGCTTCAAGCGTTCTCCCAGTTCGGTTCCGATCTGGATAAAGCGACTCAGGCCCGCCTGAATCGTGGTGCTCGTATGATGGAAATCCTGAAGCAAGGTGTAAACCAGCCTCTGCCTGTAGAACAACAGGTAGTCAGCTTGTACACAGCGGTTAAAGGGTTCCTGGATGAGATTCCTACAGGTGATGTTACTCGGTTCGAGGGTGAGTTCCTCGCGTTCATGGAGAGCAGCCATCCGGAAATTCTCGGGTCTATCCGTGATACAAAAGAATTGACTGCAGACAATGAATCCGCTCTGAAAGATGCTATTGAGAAGTTCAGAAAGAGCTTTGCTGTCTCTGTCTAAATAGATGATATGCAGTTGCGGAGTTGTTTAACCGATTCCGCATGTCTGCATGTAAAACTTTGATCTATCAAAGTTTCAATATGCTTACGAAGTAGTTTTGACTATGTCAAAACTAGTGAATGCTTACGAAGTAACTTTGGCTCGCCAAAGTTTTGAGGTGGTGAAATCATGGCAAAAGGCATGCGCGAAATAAAGCGGCAAATTAAAAGCGTACAAAGCACCAAGCAGATCACCAAAGCAATGGAAATGGTAGCTGCCGCAAAACTGCGTAAAGCGCAGGAAAAAGCGGAAGCAGCTCGTCCTTATTCGGAGAAGCTGAAAGAAGTTGTGGCAAGTATTGCAAAAAGCACGCAAGGGGTTCAGCATCCGATGCTGGAAAGTCGTCCGGTCAAAAAGACAGCTTATCTGGTTATTACATCGGACCGCGGTCTTGCGGGTGGTTACAATGCGAATATTTTGCGTCAGGTCAACCTGACACTCAAAGAAAAGCACAACTCTCAGAATGACTACGAATTGTTCGTCATTGGACGTAAGGGACGCGATTATTTCAAACGGCGTGAAATGGCGATGACATCCACTACAACGGATCTTTCCGATTCGCCATCATTTGCAGATATCAAATCCATCGCACACGAAGCTGTTAAAGGGTTTGAAATGGGTAAATTTGATGAATTGTACATTTGTTATAACCGCTTTGTAAATGCGTTGACCCAGATTCCTACGGTAGAACGTCTTCTTCCGATGGAAACACCTGAGGTAACTGCTGCAGAAGGACCGACTGCAAGCTACGAGTATGAGCCGTCTCCTGAAGCAGTACTGGAGGTTTTGCTTCCGCGTTATGCGGAAACGCTGATCTATGGTGCACTTCTGAACGGTAAAGCGAGTGAGCTGGGTGCGAAAATGACGGCCATGGGTAATGCAACCAAAAATGCATCTAAACTCATTAATGACTTGTCATTGACTTATAACCGTGCCCGTCAAGCGGCGATTACGCAGGAGATTACGGAAATTGTGGCAGGTGCCAACGCAGCACAAGGCTAACCGTTTTTTATTAATGAAGGCTTGCAGAGCAAAGATAAACGAACGGTACATTATTTTTGCAAAAGTAGCAGGCTTGTAGGAGGGGAACGTTAAGATGAACAAAGGACGCGTTGTGAGCATCATGGGTCCGGTTGTTGACGTCGAGTTTGATCGCGGCGGTCTGCCGGAAATCCTCAATGCCATTACGATCACTACAGTAAGCGAAGCCGGCGTAAGTGTTAATCTGACACTCGAAGCTTCGAAACATCTGGGTGACAACCGGGTACGTTGTATCGCGATGTCCTCCACGGACGGACTCGTTCGTGGTATGGAAGCCGTAGATACAGGAGCTCCAATCTCTGTACCTGTTGGGGAAGCGACACTGGGTCGTGTATTTAACGTACTCGGCGAAGCCATTGATACTGGCGGCACTGTAGCTGCTGCACATAAAAATCCGATTCACCGCTCGGCTCCTGCATTTGATGAACTGACTACCCAGGCTGAAATGCTGGAGACAGGAATCAAAGTTATCGACTTGTTGGCTCCTTACGCCAAAGGTGGTAAAATCGGTCTCTTCGGTGGTGCCGGTGTAGGTAAAACCGTAACGATTCAGGAATTGATCAACAACATCGCACAAGAACACGGCGGTATCTCCGTATTCGCAGGTGTTGGTGAGCGTACACGTGAAGGTAATGACTTGTATCACGAGATGAGTGATTCCGGCGTTATCAACAAAACAGCAATGGTCTTCGGACAAATGAACGAGCCTCCAGGCGCACGTCTTCGTGTAGCCCTCACTGGTCTGACTATGGCGGAATACTTCCGTGATGAAGAAGGCCGTGACGTGTTGCTCTTTATCGATAACATCTTCCGTTTCACCCAAGCAGGTTCAGAAGTATCTGCCTTGCTCGGACGTATGCCTTCCGCGGTAGGTTACCAACCAACGCTGGCAACGGAAATGGGTCAACTGCAAGAACGTATCACTTCGACTAAAAAAGGTTCCGTAACATCCATCCAGGCCATCTACGTGCCTGCGGATGACTATACTGACCCGGCTCCAGCAACGACGTTTGCCCACTTGGACGCAACGACGAACCTGGAACGTAAAATTTCCGAGATGGGTATCTACCCTGCGGTAGATCCGCTGGCATCCAGCTCCCGGATCTTGTCCCCTGAAGTTGTAGGCGAAGAGCATTACAACGTAGCTCAAGGCGTTAAACGTATCTTGGCACGTTATAATGAATTGCAGGATATTATTGCGATTCTGGGTATGGACGAGCTGAGTGAAGAAGACAGAGCGCTCGTTTACCGTGCTCGTAAAATTCAACGTTTCTTGTCCCAGCCATTCCACGTTGCTGAAGCATTTAACGGTATTCCGGGTAAATACGTTCCGGTTAAAGAAACGGTGCGCAGCTTTAAAGAAATTCTCGAAGGCAAGCATGACGATCTTCCGGAAGCAGCTTTCCTCTTCGTGGGTACAATTGAAGAGGCAGTGGAGAAAGCCAAAACACTGGTATAATCTGAATCCAGGATTGTCCTTATGAAGCGAGCTATCGGATAGTTTCAGGAGGGATGGAATTGAGCACCTTTTTGTTGGAAATTGTAACGCCTGA
Organism: Paenibacillus sp. RU5M; assembly: GCF_900221055.1. Lineage (NCBI taxonomy): Bacteria > Bacillati > Bacillota > Bacilli > Caryophanales > Paenibacillaceae > Paenibacillus > Paenibacillus sp. RU5M. The sequence continues at coordinate 407,782 of NZ_OBQM01000004.1, forward strand.
GCGTTTGGTATTTACAGAGCAAGTGGATAGTATCATCGTTCGTGGTGTTGAAGGGGAACTGGGTATTATGCCAGGTCACATCCCTATGGTTACACCATTGCAGATCGCACCAATCATTATCAAAAACGGAAAACAGAACAAACAGGTCGCTATTGGCGGCGGTTTTATCGAAGTCCGTAAAGATAAGGTTGTTGTCCTCGCAGAAAGTGCCGAATTCCCGGAAAGTATCGATGTGGACCGTGCGCGTGCGGCGAAAGAGCGGGCAGAACGCCGTCTCAGCAGCCAAAGCAATCAGGATCATTTTGATCACCGTCGGGCAGAGATTGCTCTGCAAAAAGCGGTTAACCGGATCAACGTATACGGCAAATAAACTGTTCATTGGAGCCTGGCGGCTTAGTCTGCCGGGCTTTTTTGAGTTTTTGGAACGTTGCCTTTTCCAGTTTCAGTAAAATCTATGGTCATTTTCTTCGGTTGAAGCTCTTGATTTAACGGCAAATAAAGTTAATTGTATTCACCGTTTATGGGCAGTTGAATAGAATGTAGGACTAAAGTCGTGGCGATAATGATCACTGTTGGAACCATTTTTAACGACGGAAATCCAAATTATTTCCGAGGAAATGACAGGATCGATATCGAAATAACGCTCTTTTATGTCGTTTTAGTCACAAAATCCCGGCATTTTGAATTTAAAATATTATCAAAGTGGAAATCAATGTAATTGACAATGTATGATGAAAGAGCCTATATTCCATAGAGTCAGCAGATGCAGGAAGCTGCGTTGATGAATTCCATAGTCATTCACAGCCAGATTGTTGCTGCTCCGTGATTGGGCATCCAGATTTCCTGCATAGCAGGAGTAAGTCTGACAGTAGGCTCAGTACGTTGTGTTCAAGTCATTCCATTGTTCTAACAAGTTATGGATGCCAGGCATAATTATGCTGATCGCTGCAACAAATGTGGAGGTAATGAATATATGGATACTGACCTGACGAATCAGTTGAACCAGACATTAAGTACGAATGGCTTAGTTTCGATTATCGTCTCTCTTTTATGTATAGCGTTGTCGTGGTGGGCTTTGCAGAATCTCAAGCTGGATTTAATCATCAGGCAGCCACGAGGAGCACAGGGAAGACTGTTACATTTACTGTTGGCTATTATACTTGGGCATGCTGTTTCAGGCTTTGTCATTGACTATTTGTCATGGACACAAATGTTGCGCCATTTGTTTTAATGTTGAGATGGTTGGTTAATCATCTGTTAGGTTCTTCAAGCAGTGTAATGTCGAATAACATCGATTAATTGTGTTAACAATTAGAGTATGAGTTGTCGGCAAAGAAATTAAGAAAAAAGTGTGACGTGCAATTGGATGAATTTGAGATGTTTTATGTAAAAATGCTTGTATCGTACAATTCAACAATGTTATGATGGAAGTTAGGGAATTCACAATTGTTCACTTATTTTGTGGTTATAAACGGGATATCCGGTTGAATCCGGCTACTAATAATCCCAATCTGTCTGTTCAGATGTTTGCTGGCCTGTAAGGCATTACATTTACAAGTCGGAGGGCATCATGCAACGCACGTGGTATCATCGATATGGATCATAAACCAATTCTTTTCTGAATAGACATCAAGGGCATTATTTGCCAGGCTATGTCGAAATTCCACACACAGCAACAGTCTTTTCTATTACAGAAGGGCTAACGTATTCCGGAATGAAGAAAAGGGAATAAAAGCGCGGAGGGAACCATGATGAGCAAATTTATCGTCCGCGGTGGCAAAAGGTTGACCGGAAGTGTCAAAGTTAGCGGCGCTAAAAATTCTGTTCTTCCGATCATCGCTGCCTCTCTCTTAGGGGAAGAAGGACAAAGCGTTATTATTGACGCTCCTCCTCTAGACGATGTGATGACGATTAACAAGGTGTTGGAATCGCTGGGAGCGGGTGTTACATACCGGGACGAAGTGATTACCGTAAATGCGGAGAAACTTACTTCCTGTGAGGCACCGTATGAATGGGTAAGTAAAATGCGGGCGTCATTTCTGGTCATGGGGCCATTGTTGACGCGTATGGGTCATACAAGAATTTCGCTTCCTGGTGGATGTGCCATCGGTACACGGCCTATTGATCAGCATTTGAAAGGTTTTGAAGCCATGGGCGCTGAGATTAGCTTGGGCCAAGGCTATATAGAAGCTCGTAGCCAAGGACGGTTGCGTGGCGCGAAAATTTATCTAGATGTGGCTTCTGTAGGTGCCACTCAAAATATTATGATGGCTGCAACATTGGCTGAAGGGGTAACTGTTCTTGAGAACGCGGCAAAAGAACCAGAGATCGTGGATCTTGCCAACTTCCTGAATGGAATGGGTGCCAAAGTACGAGGTGCTGGAACAGGAGTCATCCGCATCGAAGGTGTGGAGAAACTGTCTGGTGTGAAGCATACCGTCATTCCTGACCGGGTTGAAGCGGGTACCTATATGGCTGCTGCTGCAATCTCCGGTGGTGATGTGTATATCGAAGGTGCGATTTCAGACCACTTAGGTTCTGTTATTGCGAAGCTGGAAGAGATGGGTGTAACCATTCATCCTGACGAGAATGGCGTTCGTGTCATTGCAGATCGTCCGCTCAAGGCTGTGGATGTGAAAACATTACCATACCCAGGTTTCCCTACCGATATGCAATCCCAAATGATGGCGCTTTTGCTTGCCTCTGAAGGTACTTCTGTTGTAACAGAGACTGTTTTTGAAAATCGCTTCATGCATGTGGATGAATTCCAATTGATGAATGCGGAGATCAAAGTTGAAGGACGTTCGTCCATCATCACGGGCAATGCCAAGCTGAAGGGTGCCAAAGTAACTGCTACCGATTTGCGTGCGGGTGCCGCACTTATTATCGCGGGTCTTGTTGCTGAAGGTACAACGGAAGTGGGTGGTGTTCATCACATCGACCGTGGCTACGTACATCTCGCTGAGAAGCTTAACGGACTTGGAGCCGATATTTATCGTATTTCGGTTGAAGAGCCTAAGCTGGATGCAGTTAAAGCATCGAATGAAAAAGTCGGGGAAGAAGTACCGCTGTTCAAAGTACAACCGACCTGGGCATAACATCGAATTGGACAATAGGCGTTGCTCTCTAATATGAATCACACATCATTGTATATTGCGGATACGAGAGCATGCGTGCTGTCATTTAAATTCAGATCAAAAGCTAAGCCATCTGGCTTGGCTTTTTTTTTGTGTTCAACGATCCATTGAATCAGTACCTGATTCTATTAATAGCTGGTCCTAACTTATATAGCATAACATCATATTCTGTACCAATTCTGAACAAATGAAAGAGCATGCTTTTGGAGGAACGGGTGGTACCTTATGGAAACGGATTCCGCGACAGATCAATGTTTTTTAATAATACATAGCAGAATTAAGTTAGAAATCGCCACATATGGAATGCCTTCGTTTCTCTTAAATCAGGTTCTATCAGATCCAGCCAGCTCATACCCTAAACTATGGATTTGAACAAAAGGACCGGCGCTTGACCGGCCATGGACAACGGAGGGTTATATCGAAATGAAAGAAGCCCGTGTGCAGGTTAAGGTACCTCTTGTCCCTCGTCCACTAGTGAAGGAGCCAGAAGAGATTGCTGGTTTCGGTGTGGAAAAAGACAAGCTTGCTTCAACGAACATCAGAACTGTTCCAGATGAGCCCGTAACAACATCTCCTAGACGGCCTAGCTCCCAACAGGAGTCAGCTCAACACACTGCGGCACGTATACACATACCTGTCATTGAATTAGACCAGTTTCGTCGTGTGAAGCGCCGCCGAATGCGTACGTTCGGCCGAGGCCGCAGATGGGGCAAGAACAATACTCGGTGGCAGCCAGCGGCCGCTGTATCGGCAGTGCTTGCACTTGCGCTGTTGATCCCCGCCATTCTGGTCTGGCCGCGGACGGATGATCCGGTTAAACCGATCCCTGTCCCACCAGGTACAGGCAGTGTAACGACTCGAGCACCTTCTCCAGCTGTACCTGTTACCTACCCTGAACCCCAAGTAAGGGTGTACCTGTCTGCAACCGGTACGACGATGAATCTTCCGCTTGAAGATTATGTTACCGGAGTTGTAGCTGCCGAGATGCCAGCTGAGTTCAGATTGGAAGCTCTGAAGGCACAGGCCATCGCTGCAAGGACATTTATCGTGAGAAGGCTGGCAGCCAACGATACAAGCGGTGTACCTTCAGGAGAAGCTGATGTAACGGATACCGTGAGTCATCAGGTGTTCATACCACCAGAACAAGTGAAAGCGGACTGGACGCGTCTGGGGAAAGCGAAGGAATGGGAGAAGCTGCAGCAGGCTGTCCGCGAAAGCAAGGATTCCGTCATGACATATCAAGGCAAGGCGATTACCGCATCCTTTTTCTCCACAAGTAATGGTTATACTGAGAATGCAGAGGATGTATGGGGGAACCCTGTACCTTATTTGCAAAGTGTAGCGAGTCCGTGGGATAAAAACCTGGCTCCGGGCTTTGAGGAAACCATCACGATGAAGCGCAGTGAGATTCTCCAGAAGTTGAATCTGGGGGCAAATGCCATCCCTGTGAGCGCGCAGCAGAGCGGTGGTTGGATGGAAGTATTGTCTACAACGGAAGGCCATCGGATCAAGGAGATACAGATTGCAGGTAAAACGTTTAGCGGACCGGAGGCTCGAAAGTTGCTTGGGCTTCGATCCAGCCAGTTCAGCTGGAAGACCGATGGAGATGAGGTTCAGATTACAACGTATGGATACGGTCATGGAGTCGGCATGAGCCAATGGGGAGCCAACGGCATGGCACAAGAGGGTCACACCGCGACCCAGATTCTCAAACACTACTACACAGGCATCTCCTTCGGACAGGCATCCAAGATGCTAGCCTCAAAGTAAGCCAACATGGAAGTCGGTATCGTCCGGACCATTTGAATTGACCAAACGTTAGTCTATTAGCAGTAATGGGCCACTGAATAATATAAAGCGAGGCATCGCAGGCAATCTATGAAGTTGCTAAGCTTAGAATCAAAACCCACCGTTTGCTCTACTAATGAACTTAAAACTATAACGCCATGTTCAATCTCACAAACTCAATTTATAAGGATTGGCTGCTAAATTCAATCCATGCATTTCTGTCTATCACCCCTTCCGGGCTTTCAAGACTTGGCTATATATGCGGAGTGTGCGAGCGTATGGAGAGCGCAGGGGACAGAAAAGGCCTGTAGAAACGAAGTGTCCGCCTTTACTCCCGGATTTCACCTTTAAAGAAGGTGATAGAAGAAATCTGGGAGTAACAGCCGGTCGAAAGGTTTTCTGGCCCCGAAGCGGCGCACAAACTGAGCTCATCTCCTAACTTATATAGCACTCTTTGAAAGTTCTGTGAAAATAATTAGAGTCGCGCGTGTATAAAAGAGTTGCACCCGGTAACACTTGTTACTGAGGTGATTAAGATGAATGAACAAAACAAAAAAACAGGCCAAGAAGAAACTCCTAAAACAACTCAAGGAGTACCGGCTAGCCAGCCCTCTTCATGGAAAAGAGCAATGTCCAAACGTTGGGTCTTCCCGGCAGCCTACATCGCAGCAGCAGGCATTATACTAACCTTAGTGTGGGTCTATCAGGGCACAGGCGACAAAACGCTGAACTCGGACCCTACAAGTGGGGTAGTAGAAACGGGCGCATCGGGTACAGAAGGAACAGCGGTTAACGGAGAACAGGAAAGTGTGGAAGTTGTTGCAAAGTCGGAGAATTTTGTATGGCCGGTAGCGGTTCCGTCCGAAATTTCGGTAGTAAAACCTTTCTATGACAACGAAGCTTCAACTGAGGAACATGAAGCAGCGATGGTGCAGTACAATGACACATTTATTCCGAACACGGGTGTAGATCTGGCACGTGGGGATAACAAAACGTTCGAAGTCAAAGCAGCACTCGGTGGAAAAGTTACCCGGGTTGAACAAAACCCGCTGACAGGTCAAGTTGTGGAAATCACACACAGTGATAACCTCAAAACCGTATACCAAAGCCTGGCTGACGTCAAAGTGAAACAGGATGATGAAGTGAAGCAAGGAGATGCAATTGCATCGGCTGGCGTTAATGAACTGGAAAAAACGCTGGGCAACCACCTTCACTTTGAAGTTTACGAAGACGGACAACCGGTTAACCCGCAAGGATATCTTCCGGAAAAATAAATGATTTTTACCGCAGCAACATGACGGGCAGAGGGAATTCTCCTCTGCTCTTTTTGTGCTTTTCAGAAAATAATGGGACCTTCGAAGCTTGTCACACCTTTAAACCGCGAATATATAGGCATGCTCCTCATATAATGTACCAAACTATCCACACAGTAGGGAGGCGGGAGCGTGCACGATTACATCAAGGAACGGACCATAAAAATTGGTCGCTGCATTGTTGAGACGAGGAATACGGTCCGTACCATAGCCAAGGAATTCGGCGTGTCAAAGAGTACTGTGCATAAGGATCTGACGGAGCGTCTGCCGGAAATTAACCCTGATCTTGCTGACCAGGTGAAACACATTCTGGAGTATCACAAGTCCATCCGTCATTTGCGGGGCGGTGAAGCGACCAAAATTAAATACAAAAAAACAAGCGGTAAAAAACGCGAGGTGCTGGCTTCCGCTAAATCGTAGAGACCTGCGGAAAGACGTAGGCCAAAAAGCTCACACATGCATTGAATCCCTCCCCTGAAGTATGATATGTTAAAAGCTGGTACAGGATCGAATTATGACATCTTATCAGCCCGATTTTTACATATATATGTTGCACTTTGTCGAACGAGCGGTGACGTGATAAGGGACTCTTTTTCACAGGATACGCTGACCAAATAATATCACTTTGGGGGCTCTTTTATGTTTAGCAAGGATATCGGTATTGATCTTGGCACGGCAAACGTGCTTATTCACGTGAAAGGAAGTGGGGTTGTCCTCGATGAACCTTCCGTCGTGACCATTGAAAGCGATACGAAGCGGGTCCTTGCTGTTGGGGAAGAAGCGCGTCGTATGGTGGGGCGTACTCCAGGTAACATTGTTGCCATTAGACCGCTGCGTGACGGTGTTATTGCGGACTTCGAGATTACGGAAGCTATGCTTAGACATTTCATTAATCGTGTGGGGGCAAGAAGCTGGTACAGCCACCCGCGTATTCTGATCTGTGCACCAACCAACATTACTTCCGTGGAGCAGAAGGCTATCCGTGAAGCTGCTGAGCGCAGCGGTGCCAAAGAAGTATTTCTGGAAGAAGAGCCGAAAGCGGCAGCGATCGGTGCGGGGATGGATATTTTTCAGCCGAGCGGCAATATGGTCGTGGATATCGGCGGCGGAACGACTGACGTTGCAGTCCTGTCTATGGGCGACGTAGTCACCGCCTCTTCTATTAAAGTCGCAGGGGACAAGTTCGACGAAGCGATTACCAAGTTTATCAAAGCCAAATACAAGCTCATGATCGGTGAACGTACAGCCGAAGATCTCAAGATTGCGATTGGTTCCGTGCATCCGGGTGGTCGTCAAACAGAGATGGACATTCGCGGTCGTGATATGGTATCCGGTTTGCCTGTTACCGTAACGGTGTCGGGAAATGAAGTGCAAGAGGCGCTATGGGATTCCGTGCAATCCATCATCGTGGCAGCCAAGTCGGTATTGGAGCGGACGCCACCAGAATTAGCGGCAGACATTATTGACCGAGGTGTCGTGTTGACAGGTGGAGGCGCTTTGCTGAACGGACTGGACGAACTGTTGTCCAATGAATTGCATGTACCGGTATGGGTTGCAGAGGATCCGATGCATTGTGTCGTGAAGGGAACTGGCATTATGCTGAATAATTTGGATCAAGTGGTTAAGAAAAAGTTCTAATCTGCCGATATAAAAAGCAAAGGTTCGCCCAAGCTCGGGAAGCAGAACGGACAAGCAGCCATCCTGTAATGCAGGACAAGCGCTTGAGGAGAGGGGTTAATACATGTTAAGAGGTCTGTACACCGCTACCGCGGGAATGATTACGCAACAACGCCGCCATGACACCGCAACGCAGAACATCGTAAATATGAACACAACGGGATATAAACAAGTGAACAGCGTAAGCCGTTCTTTCCCGGAAATGCTCATTACTTTGGTAGGCGGAGATGCCAATCTTCCGACAAAGCGGCTGGGCAAGCTGAACACAGGTGTGTTCGCGGAAGAAAGTTTGTCCATGAATTTGCAGGGAGCCATTATGGAAAGTGGGCAAAAGAGTGATTTTGCCATTTCGTCCAATCTGGCCGTGAATGATCCACAGACAGGACAACCTGTCCCGTTTGACGGTTCAGGCAAATTTGTACGAGCTGATGGCACGGTAACTTACCAACCTCAGGCGTATTTTACAGTACAGGATGCAGAAGGCAACACAAGATATACACGTGATGGTCACTTCGAGGTTACCGGAACTGGACAGCTGCTCAGCTCAACAGGTTCACAAGTTCTGGATAATAATGGACAACCTGTTATATTGACAGGCTCGGTAGACCAATTTAAAGTGGATGAGCAAGGTCGTCTCGTCAATGCAGAGACGGGTGCACCCACAGGAGTCACATTGGGAATCAGCGTCATCGATCAACCCAACCAACTGGTACGTCAAGGCGATGGTAATTTCAGCCTGAATGATCAGAATGGAGCAACCGCTCGGATGATGGCTGCCGGTGATAATGTGCAGATCCTTCAAGGCTACCTGGAAGGTTCGAATGTGGATGCATCACAGGCAACTGTAGATATGAACGCAGCATTCCGTGCATATGAAGCGAACCAGAAGGTCGTACAATTCTACGACCGCAGTCTGGATAAAGCCGTCAATGAAGTTGGGCGTGTATAACGCTGGCGTTTGAATATAGATTGCGCAGGGAAACAGGGAGGGTAACCACCGAATGAATAATTCCATGATTAGTGCAATGGTCTCCATGACCGGAATACAGCAGCGTCTGGATGTCATTTCCGATAATATTGCCAACGTGAATACGGCAGGCTATAAGAGTAAGCAAGCAGCCTTCGAAGATGTACTGACACGTGTGCAGCAGCAACCGGACAAGTACAAGCTGGATGGACGCTCGACCCCGATGGGATACAACCTCGGGTTTGGTGTACGTTTGGCTGATGTGACAAAGGATATGAGTCAGGGTACGCTCAATGAGACAGGTAGTCCTACCGATCTGGCGATTGAAGGCAATGCGATGTTTGCCGTTGAAGCAAATGGTGAGAAAATGTGGACGCGTCAGGGTTCATTCCATTTTGTCCCTGATACAAGACCCAAAACGAATCCCAATGCGCCAGACATGATGGTATTGGTCAATGGCGAAGGCCACTTTGCATTGGATCGTCAAGGTAATCGCATTACGGCACCGAATAACAGCAAGGTTGCATTTGATGAAAAAGGCAATCTGTTGATCCGTCGTGGCAATGAAGCCAATGCAACGATTGGAGCCCAATTGCAACTCGTAGATATCGAGCGCCCGGAAGGGCTTGTGCAGTATGCGGATAATCTGTTTGGTCTGGATGCGGGTCTGACCGAGGATGATGTATTTGGAGCTAATGCAGCTACACGTGAAGCAACAGCTATGATTCGTGCAGGCTACATTGAACAATCCAACGTGGATTTGACACAAGAGATGGCTTTGTTGATGCAAGGACAGCGGACTTACCAACTGGCGGCACGTGCGCTGACATCCAGTGATTCCATGGCGGGTCTTGCCAACAATATGAGAGCATAAAAGGTGAATGTGATGACAGATACACAGCAGCAGAACAGTAAGCCGGATAAGACGAAAGTCAAGAAGAAGAAGAGTGGATGGCGCATCGCAAGATGGTTTTTGGTTCCGGTCCTGCTTGTTCTTGCCCTCGCTGGCGGATTGGTGGCTGGCTACGTGGTACTGGGCAAACAGGATATCGGTTCCGTATTGCAGTGGAGTACATGGGAACATGTATATGATTTGGTGTTCGCTCCGTAGATGAACGATATATGCAAAACTCCTGCGCAGGCAGGAGTTTTCTTTTTGGCGTTGAAAACAGTATAATGATGGATGACGTTTGACGTTTGACGTCAAAAGAGGCCTCCCCTGCGAAAGACATTCGTCATCGCGAAGAGAGACCCCTTATCTCAACCTTCACTACTGCAGTCATGAAGGATATAACTAGTGTTAACCGAAAATATGCTTTTCATACAACATTAAAATTAAAAACCTTTTATATGAGGCCCGACTTGATCATAATCAGATTTCCCATGTCCGGACTAAAGTCAGTGGAGGGAACGGAATCGTTTGAAAGAAGCGAAGCGTTCGCCTTTGTTTCCGAATGTTATCCATCTGAAAATAGTTCAGAAACATTCGGAAACAACAGCGATCGAAAGAACGATCCGTAACCGTAACGGCCACCTGTGCGCACATGAGAACTTTATGATGGAGGATTCTCATATAAACATCCCGAGAGGAGATTATACTGTGCTCGATATCAAACAGATCCAAGAGATTATTCCACACCGTCCCCCGTTTCTGCTGGTGGACAAGATTGTAGAGTTAGAGGATGGCAAACGTGCTGTTGGTTTGAAAAATGTAACCATTAATGAACCTTTCTTCATTGGTCATTTTCCAGAGTATCCGGTAATGCCGGGTGTGTTGATTACAGAAGCTCTGGCACAGGTCGGTGCAGTAGCCATTCTTAATTTGGAAGGCAACAAAGGCAAAATCGGCTTTTTGGCGGGACTGGACAATTTCCGATTCCGTGGACAAGTTGTGCCTGGAGATACGTTGATGCTGGAAGTGGAGATTACGCGTCTCAAAGGTTCAATTGGTAAAGGCAAGGCTACAGCCAAAGTAGGCGACAAAGTGGTAGCTGAAGGCGAAATCATGTTCGCACTGTCTGACCCAAGCTAAGGATTGTATAGTTCAGCATTTAATTGAATTTTATATAGAAGGAAGGGGTTTGCAGGAATGGAACAGTTAAGCACAACAGCAGCACAAACATTGCAGCAGTGGTTGGAGGATGCTTCGATTGATGAAGTGACGAAACAGGAGCTTCGTGATTTGCAGGATCAGCCGAAAGAGCTGGAGGATCGTTTCTACAGAAATCTGGAGTTTGGTACAGGTGGATTGCGTGGTGTGATCGGAGCGGGAAGCAACCGGATGAACCGTTATACCGTGGGTCGTGCAACGCAAGGGTTTGCCCGTTATTTGCTGGAGCAGCATGGCGACAAAAAAGGTAAGCCTTCTGTAGTGATCGCACATGATTCCCGTCATTTCTCACCTGAGTTCACACTGGATGCTGCCCTGGTTCTGGCTGGAAATGGCATTGTGGCTAAGTTGTTTACATCCCTGCGTCCTACGCCTCAGCTTTCCTTCAGTGTACGTCATCTGCAAGCAACCGGCGGTATTGTGGTGACGGCGAGTCATAATCCTCCTGAATACAATGGCTACAAAGTGTACAACCATGAGGGTGGCCAACTGGTACCACACGAAGCAGAGAAAGTCATTCAATACATTCAGGAAGTTCCTTCCCTCGCGGATGTGAAAAAGCTGACGCAGGAAGAAGCCGAAGCTCAAGGGTTGCTCGTATGGCTTGGGGAAGAGGAGGATCAGGCATTTGTTGATACCGTTGCCAGCCTAAGTCTCAGTCGTGACCTGATTCAATCCGGCGTCGGCCTTGATTTCAAAATCGTCTTCACTCCACTGCACGGAACAGGTAATGTGCCTGTACGTCGTGTGTTGGAACAGATCGGTTTTGAGCAGGTTCACATTGTCGCAGAACAAGAACAGCCTGATGCTGAATTTTCCACAGTAAAATCCCCTAACCCTGAAGAGCGCGAAGCATTTACGCTTGCAATGAAGCTGGGTGAATCTGTGGGTGCGGACATTCTGATCGGTACAGATCCGGATGCAGACCGCATGGGTGCAGTAGTGAAAGACAAGGATGGTAAGTATTTCGTACTGTCGGGTAACCAATCCGGAGCGATCATGGTGCATTATGTGTTGAGTCGTTTGCAAGAGACAGGTAAGCTGCCGAAGAATAGTGCAGTTGTCAAAACGATTGTAACAAGCGAGATGGGAGCGGTCATTGCTGAGCATTACGGTGCAGAAGTGATGAACACCCTGACAGGCTTTAAATATATCGGTGAAAAAATGAACCAGTTCGAAGCAAACGGCAGTCATACGTTCTTATTCGGTTATGAGGAGAGCTACGGCTACCTGGCAGGCAGCTACGCACGTGACAAGGATGCAGTCCTGGCTGCAATGCTGATTGCTGAAGCAGCTGCTTATTATAAAAACCAAGGCAAAACACTCTATGATGTCCTGCAAGAGCTGTACAGCCAATTTGGATATTTTCTGGAGAAGCTGGAGTCCCGTACGCTGAAAGGCAAGGATGGCGTAGCTCAAATTCAGGCGAAAATGACCGACTGGCGTTCTAATCCGCCACAAGAAGTAGCCGGCATCGCTGTACAAGATGTGCTGGATTACTCCCTTGGCTTGGATGGCTTGCCGAAAGAGAACGTTCTGAAATTTATTTTGGCAGACGGATCATGGTTCTGCCTGCGTCCTTCGGGAACAGAACCGAAGATCAAAGTATACTTCGCTGTGCGCGGAGAGAACCTGGAAGACGCCGAAAGCCGTATTGAGCGTTTGGCTACTACGGTGATGACGCGTGTAGACGCACAATAAATACGTATGCAGTACTGAGCAAGAACATGAGAAAGCCTCTCCGCACCGTAAGGTTGGTTGGCGGAGGGGCTTTTCTTTTAGGTAAAAAGGGTGAATTCCTACGTCTATTTTGGATGAATTGCGGATAGATGCACGTTTGTTGACACAAGCTGTTTGTATCCGGTATTTATTCACTATTTTGCAATGAAAATCATGAGCTGAACGTGCATTTGGTTCCAACACTTGAGGAGGTACATGTAGTGCGTCAAAAATGGCTTTATTGGAATACCGCTTCACGGAAGTGGCTGTGGATTGTTGTCATTATCGGTTTGATTGCTTCCATCCCTGTCATCAGTGATCGGGTGCAGACGGAATCTTCCGCCAAAAAGGTGGAGCTTGTCTTCAATTACCGGGGTCTATTGGATATCTCGGCTTATCAGGCCCATCCGCAAGACTTTATGAATGAACAACTGACTCGGTTGAAAGACGCCGGAGTGACAACCATGGCGGTGTTCGAAAGTACACTGGATGAGTTGAAGAAGTCCCGCCGTCTGATGGTATATAACGGGCAGGATCTTGCGAACATGACCAAAAATGTCATTCCTGCTAACGATAATTACACGTATGTGCTGTTCACAAACGAGGAAAATGCACAAACGTATACCCCTATCATTGAACAAACGTTCGCCGATCGGGAGATTCCTGTGCTTCCATGGGAATATGAAGGTCGTAGCGGCTTAATATTGCAGACTCCACCGGAGAATGCCAACATGCAGCCTTTGCAACCAGATCCGGTTGCCGTGAAGATGCTGCGTGATAAAGGATTTTACATTTTGCCACGGATCTCAGACAGTGTGCCTTATAATCAGGAATCCATGGAACGCCTGCTTACCTTCTTCGAAGAGAATGGGGTAAAGCGCATCTTGTTTGATGGTGATGCTGTGAAAGGGTACAATGATAATGCAGAGATGAAGAGTATCGATATGTTTGCCCAGTTGCTGAACAAGCACCATATTGGACTGGCGGCTATTGAGAATTTGAAGAAACCACAATCCGGTTTTGAGACTCTCTCCTATAAAATTGACTACAATGTAACTCGTCTGTACTCCTTAAGTGACGGGGATGCCAATCTGGATGTAGACACCATTGCTGACCGTTTTGTTTTGGCTACCAAAGACCGCAACATTCGTATGATTTATATGAATGCTTCGCCAAGTCGGAATACAGCCAAAGCCATGATCACCAATCCGATTGACAATCTGATCAACAGTTTGGGTGAGCCTGGTCATGCGATTGAACGTATGGGTAAACACGGCTTTGAACTGGGACAAGCTGAAGCGTTCACGGTTAAAGATTCTTCCATTCAGCGTTATGCCAAGCTGGTTGCCCTGATTGGTGCAATCGCAATGATTTCGCTTATGGTTTCTTATTTTGTACCACTGCTGACATTGCTTATATTTGCACTGGCTCTGGTGGGTAGTGCCGGGTTATTCTTGCTCAAACCGACGTTGCTGGAGCAAGGAATTGCATTACTGGTAGCCATTAGTGCGCCAACCATTGCGATGGTGCTGGCGGTTCGTACAGTGAACTATCAGCAACAGCGTCAGCCAGACGAGCCTGCGGGTCGTCGACTGGCACAAACGTTATTCTTATATGTAAGAACATCGATTCTGTCGTTCCTGGCGGTGCCTTTTGTCATCGCATTGCTGAACAGCATTACGTACAGTCTGGTTATCAACCAGTTCCGAGGCGTTAGCCTGTTGCACTTTGCACCTATGGCGCTGGTAGCGATATATATTGTGTTTTACCGTGGTTCGGGTACGTTCTCCATTAAGCAAATTAAGAACCTGCTTCGTACTCCGATCACCGTTGTGATGGTTGTATTGGCACTTGTTGCTGCCGTTGTTGGGTATTACTATTTGAGTCGTACAGGCAACTCGGGTTCGGTTACGCCATTCGAGATGTTCCTGCGTGTGGTGTTGGAAGACACGTTCGGCGTGCGACCAAGATTCAAAGAATTTATGCTGGGACACCCGCTGTTTATCGTTGGCGTGTTCGCCGCTTTAAAATATCGTAAAGTCATCTTTGTGCTCATTATTGCAGCAATTGGACAATTGTCCATGGTGGATACGTTCGCGCATATCCATACGCCAGCTGTATTGTCACTCATTCGTGGAGTGATGGGATTGGGACTTGGCTTAATCTTCGGTATCGTTGCTGTGGGTGTGTGGCAAGTAGCGGAAGGATGTTGGAAAAAATGGTCACCACTTCTCAAAAGTTAGTCATCTCAGGATATTACGGATTCCACAACAGTGGAGACGAAGCGGTACTAAAGTCAATTTTGACTGCGCTGGAAGAGGAGAGTCACAGATCGAATGTCACGATTGAGCCGATTGTGCTCTCCGGTGATCCGGAGTGGACCACTTCAATGTATGGTGTACGTTCAGTACATCGGATGAAGTTGAAGGAAGTTCGCGAAGCGATCAAGGAAAGTGATGGTTTAATAAGTGGAGGAGGAAGTCTGCTGCAGGATGCAACTGGACTGAAATCCATCCCTTACTACCTGGGTGTCATCAAACTGGCCCAATGGTTGAAAAAACCAACATTTATCTATGCGCAGGGCATTGGACCTGTAAATCGCAAAATGTTCAATCCGATGATTCGTTCGGTCTTCAAAGCCTGTAATTATGTATCTGTGCGTGATGAACAATCTGCTGAATATTTGCGCGGGCTCGGATTGCAGTGGAATCAGATTCATGTGGTTCCTGACCCGGTGATGGGTCTGCCGTTGCCTGAAGCCAAAGCGGAAGAAGTAAGTTCAGTCGCGGTTAATGCTCAAGGAGCAAGCGTTCATACCAAACTCCCTGTGATCGGCGTTTCGGTACGTTTTTGGGAGTCGGATCGTAAAGAGCTTACAGCGATTGCTGCTGGACTGAAGAAGCTTTGCTCCAAAAAAGCCGTTCACTTGCGCTTTATGCCATTTCACTTACCGATTGATGAGCAGGCTTCCCGTTTTGTCATGGAAATGCTCGGTGACCTCGGTAACAAAGGTAGCGAAGTAAGTATTACCAAGGATCTCACTGATCCGCAGCTGATGCTTCAGGAAGTCAGCAATTGTGATGTCGTTATCGGCATGCGTCTGCACAGTCTGATCTATGCAGCATCACAGTATGTTCCACCCGTTGGTATCTCGTATGATCCGAAGATTGATCAGTTCATGCTGCGTCTGGATAGTGAAACCGTGGGCAGTACGGATGCGCTGGATGGGGATAAACTGGCGAAGACAGTGGCTAACCTGTTGGATCAGCGTTCACAGTGGCTGAAGGAACATGAAGAAGGCATTACCGAATTGAAGCAGGAAGCCAAAGTGCCTGCTCAGCAAATTATTAAATATTTAGGCCGCAAAGGGTGAAATAAGATGAATCAGACCGGACCAATACCTACCGTTTTAATCTATGGTATTCCTTTTTCCAAACTAACGATGAAAGAAACGGTGGACGTTCTTCGCGAAGCTGTGCTCACGAAGCAGCCGCACCAAGTCATCACAGCCAATCCCATCATGGTCATGGCCGCGCTGGAGAATCCAGCGATGATGAAGGTTATGCAATCTGCAGAAATGATTGTTCCCGATGGAACAGGTGTTGTATGGGCTGCCAATTATTGTGGGGAGCCTGTGGCAGAGCGGGTGCCTGGATTTGATCTTTTACATGAATTGCTGCGTGTTGGAGAAAACTATCGGTGGGGCGTGTATCTGCTCGGTTCCACACCTGAGGTGATTCAAGAAACGGCAGTTCGGTTACAAGAGCAATATCCGGCGATTCGAATTGTAGGTTATCGCGACGGTTATTTTGGTCCGGCTGAGGACGAGCAGGTTATCGCTTCAATTCGTGAAGCTGCACCTGATCTGCTGTTTGTTGCCCGTGGGGCAGACACGCAGGAACCGTGGATTCACAAGTATAAAGATGCGCTTCAAGTTCCCGTTACCATGGGGGTTGGAGGCAGTTTTGATGTGATTTCGGGCAAATCCAAACGTGCACCTAAAGTGTTCCAAAAGTTAAGACTGGAATGGTTTTATCGTCTACTTCGGGAACCTAGCCGGGCTGGCCGAATGCTTGCGCTTCCGAAATTCGCTGTCAAAGTGATGCGGGACAAAGAAAACGTGACTAAAGTCCGTTAAAATTAGGCTATTACGCGTAAAATGCACGTTTTTGCTAAAAATTGAGGTTGGCATTTCGCCTGTGATCAGCGTATAATTCATTCCGGATTACATGTGTGCCACTCAAATAAAAACTTTTAGTTGCACATGGCCACTCCGATGTCAGAATAACCTTTTGATCGCTGTTATCCCTGGATTTCTTTTATCCAACCTTTGTAAGGTTGAAATCCCGTGATAAAGGCGAACGCTTCGCTTCTACAGGTTATTTCTGTCCTCTCCGTTCTGGTGCAAATGGTATTTTTATTAAAAGTGACGAACAATAATTTATATATAAAAAGAGATCAGGGGATTTATAATTTCTTACAGGTATTATAATTGGGGGTCGAATGTTCAAATGGTAGCGATCTTTATCATTGGATTTATCGTGTCAATGGGACTGGCTCTTGCCCTGACACCACTTGTCAAAAAGTTCGCAGTCAGAATCGGAGCAATGGATACGCCGAATGCTCGTAAAGTGCACACTCGGATTATGCCACGTCTTGGTGGTCTAGGGATTTTCCTGGCATTTGTCATTACCGTTGCTGCACTGCTTCCTTTTGTATCGGCATGGTTTACGACAAGAGACATGAGCTTTGTCAGTGCTTTTCTGATTGGTGGATCGATCATCGTACTGATTGGTGCATTGGATGACCGTTTTGAACTGTCAGCCAAAGTCAAACTGCTCGGACAAATTGTTGCTGCTGCTGTAGTCGTATTCGGATTCAATATCCGTGTAGACTTCGTAAATATTCCTTTTCAGGATGCTTACTCCTCACTGGAAGCTTGGGTGTCCATTCCACTGACGATTCTTTGGATCGTTGGTGTAACAAACGCGATTAACCTGATTGATGGTCTAGATGGTCTGGCTGCCGGTGTATCCGGTATTGCCATTGGTACCATTGCCGTGATGTCCTTCCTGATGGGTAACATGATGATTGCCTTGATGTGTCTTGTACTGCTTGGTAGTATTGTTGGATTCTTGTTCTTCAACTTCCACCCAGCCAAGATCTTTATGGGGGATACGGGATCTCTATTCCTTGGCTTCTCTCTGGCAATGCTGTCCATGCTGGGATTCAAACAAATTGCTGTCGTGTCCTTCATTACACCGTTGATCATTATCGGTGTGCCGCTCTCGGATACCTTCTTCGCGATCATTCGTCGTGCGGTACAACGGAAACCGATTTTCTCACCGGATAAAGGTCACTTGCATCACTGCCTGCGTGAGCTTGGATTCAGTCACCGTCAAACAGTCCTGATCATCTACGGTATTGCCGCATTCTTCGGTGTACTGGCGATTATCCAATCTTCCGCTGCGATGTTCGAAGCCAACTGGGTAACGTTCGTCGTGATCTGTATCATGATGTTCTTCCTCCAGGTTGGAGCAGAAGTCATTGGACTTGTAAGCAAAACCAGAAGGCCGGTCATTAACTTCCTGATGCGTATGCGCGTCAAGTTGAACCCGGAGACCCGCTCGAAATCCTAAATAGAAACGCTCGTTTACTGATCTTATTGAATATTCTTTCAACCCAAACCTTGTCCCTCGTGGACAAGGTTTTTTGTTTATTTTGCTGTTTTTACTAAATAATTGGAACCTTTCGGCCGATATATAACGGTAACTGACTTAAAAAGAGGAGAGATGATACGTAATGCAACAAAAGAAACGGCCGTTGGCATGGATCATGTTGGTCGCTATGGTGTTCTCATTGTTCCCACAAGGTCTGTTCGGTGGGGCCGTTGCTTCGGCTGCGGACGGTGACGGTACAGGATCTAACGCATATTCAACTTACTTTACGCCAGATATTAAGGTATTAAGGGAAACATCCATTTTGTCTTTGGTTTCAGGACAGACAGGCAAAGAATTCCTTTCCAGAAGTAACGCATATACCACATCAACATCAACCATTAGTATCTCGGGTTCATATGCATTTGTTTCCAAGGATACGATGAAAGTAAAAGTAGAACAGCTGAATTCCACGACTGAAGGCAGTGTGAATAAGTGGGTTCCAGATGAAACGAAATCCATTACAACTGCAGTCACTGCAGATAGCAGTGGGAACAACAAGTTTAACGCAAACAACCTTACATTGTTTCCCGGATTCAACAAGATTACCTTCCTAGGAGTACAGGGTTCTGTTGAACGTTCGGATACATTTTATGTTTTGTATGATCAAGCTCCATATATAGAGAACTTCAAAATCTCCACGGTTGTTTCTGGAGGTACAGGGAATGCAACCTACGACCTTAACGCAGGTTCTGAGACAGTCGTTAATACGGAACGTGTATCTATCCAAGGTAAGGTACAAAACGCTACGCAGGTTACCGTTACAGTAAATGGTAGCGATTCTTTTGATTCGGCTATGTTACAAGATGGATCATTTTTCTTGCCGCAGCTTAAGCTTAAAGCAGGAATAAATACGTTGAAATTTAAAATATCAAGTGCATCAAACTCCATTGAAACGGAGCGTTCGGTGTATTATTTTGATAAAAACCAACCATTCACCAAGCTCGACTTAACGGTAGGGACAGAGACGCAATCCATATTAAACGATGCAAATCCGAATTTTACAATAGTGGGACAAACAGAAGGCAAATTGTCTGGACAAGCATTATTGCCTTATTCAGCAAGTAGTTCAGATTTTAGTCCAACGAACGGAACGATTACATTATCGAATAGCAATATAGCTCAACCTACAACATTCACTTTTCACGTAACCAAAACAACTGCGATTGCAGGAGCAGACGGAATTAGTTTGGAATATCGACTCGTGGATTTTGTAGTGGACACACCTTTCAAAATGGAGTTAGAAGAAGGCGGGACTGATGTCAAGAAGAATCAGGAAGTCAAAGTCAGCCTTACTTATGGTAACTTCAGCACAGGATTTACTGGAGGATACGTGTATTCGCCAGGTTCCCAGGATATCTTGAATATGTACTACCTCCCGGATTACAAAAGTGGCCCGATAGAGTCCAAGACCAAACTGGATGGATCAAGAGTGAAAAGCGATACATTCTTTATTTTGGTAGAATCCAGCAAAAAAATTGATGCAGCAGAATTATTTGGTGAATACCTTCCTACAGGAACTACTAAACTGAAAATCGCTGCAGTACCAACAACGCTTGACATGAAGCTAGAAGATACGCAACAGATATATCAAATCTCAGGATTCATTCCTGGTGAACAGCAAATTCGTTTTTATTTCGGTAAACCGACTGACTTGCCCAAAGTTGTCAAGATTTCTTATTCATCCGTTAGTTCGATCTATGTAGAGAATTTGCAAGATGGACAGACGTATAGTTTTGATTCGAAGAGTACGGAAGAGACCATGTCTGTTAAAGGTAAATTTATCGGTTTTAAGACGCTGGGGAGTAACTTTAAACCCGAGCTTGTAGTGAATGGTAAGGTGCTTAAAGATACTGAATATACACAGGTTACATCCGGTTTCCCGAACAGCGATGGAGATTTTTCCATTAAATTAAAAGTGTTGAAAGAAGGGCCAATAGTATATGGTGAGAACACGATTGTGATTCGTGCAATTGATGAGGATGCCAACAAAAAGCCTACAACCATAACAACAACGCTTAGAATCAATGTTATTGACACGAACCAATCAACAGTTACCACCTTTATGCCTACGCTGGTTCCTAAGGATTCGAGACAACCCTTTGTTGATAAGGCTCTAACCAGTTATACACAGGACGAACTGAAGAAAATCTTCGCGGTTACGCCGGAATTTGCATTCAAAGAAGATAAATATGTAACAAGTGAAGAAAATTATGATCTTGTGATTAATGGCGGTGGAGCACAAATTGCTAACGTTTATTTTGGCTCCAAATTAGTGTTCACCCATACACAAGCTACTGATCGTGTACTACAAACGAATAAATTAGGCGAAAATGGCATGCCTACATTTGATTTTGTAGGTAATGAAAATCAGTTCTTCGTAAGAATTCAAAACCTGAAATTTGATGCACCTGGAACGCACGTATATACACTCGAACTTATTAATAGAACAGGTGCTAGAACAACTCAGCGCTTAGAGATTGTACGTGAACCATCTTCTTATCGCATTCTTGCTCCTCAGCCAACCGTAGGAGATAAGATTGTTGTTAATAAAAACTTTGTAAGATTCGATATTGAGGCAGAAGGGGCTACTCAAGTACTGATTGATAAGCAGCCTGCTGTTAAACGTACGGATTCTAACAATCGTTTTGTACTGGACTACGTAGGTTTGAAACCTGATAAAAATAACGCAATCAAGATTCAAATTACCCGTCCGGGTGGAACAATTAATGACACAGTCAATGTATTCTATACCTCTACAATTACAACGGATACACAATACATGGCTCCGAAAGTGGCCAATAAATATACTGTATTTAACAAAGAGCTGCAGCTTTCACTTCCGAAAGGTACGGTTCTGCAATCTACAACAGTAAGGAATATGACCAAGTTCTACCCAGATAACAAGATTTTGTTCGGAATAGCTGATCCGGATAAAGGGATTGTAGAGAGGAAAAATGACTACGGTAACTGGATCGGATCTCCGGATGAAGGTAGTGAAAATGCACAAAGCTTCATTACTGTATCGCCTGAACTTACGGGTTTGTTCAGTTCAACACTTAATACAAGCAACTTTACGCCAATCTCAGATATTTACTGGATTCACGGTGGCGTTGGTGAACTTGGAGATAAAGGTGAAAGTGGTTATAGCGCAGGAACCAATGGTTTGGCTCCTTATAGTCTGGAAGGGAACTTCACGCAATATGCTGCTGAGAGAGTCCTAACTCCATCCCAAAGAGGTAGCCTGACGATCGCTTATGATCCATCGATTGTAGACGATGTAGGTTCTACCATTACTGTTTTCAGATACTCAGATAAAACCAATGTAGGCAAGTGGATTCCTATTGGGGGAGTCGTAGATACAAAAGGTCACACAATTACGGTACCATTTGATGAATTCGGATACTATAAAGTAATGAAATTGAGCAGAAGTTATCCTGATATTACAAACCACCCATGGGCTCGTAATTTGCTGAATGCTTTGTATTCCAAAGGAATTATGAACCCATTGAGAGCAAGTTCTTTTGGAGCAGATGACCAGACAACTCGTGGAGAATTTGCAACGTTACTCGTTAGAGGTCTGGATATTCCGTTGAATTATGCTAACCAGCAAACGTTCCAAGACGTCTCGATTAGTACCAAGTCCGATCGTTGGACCTACGAAGCTATTGAGACAGCTGCTCGGGCAGGTATCGTTACGGGGTTGAGTGATGGATATTTCCAACCGGAAATGCCAATTACACGCGAACAAGCGGCTGTTATGATTGCTCGTGCAATGAACTCCAAATTGGCGACGAACGACAGCAAACTAGCTGATACACTTGGGAAGTCATTCCTGGACTCAGGCTCTATTGAATTCTATGCTCGTCCTGCTGTGCTCGCGATAACCAAAGCGAAAATCATGGAAGGTAGCCCGGTCACGGTGCCTGGCGCAACCAAAGCTCAATATCAGTTCAATCCAAAGGGTAATATGACTCGTGCAGAAGCTGCCAAAATTGCAGTTGAATTACTTAAGAAGAGTACGAAGCTGTTCCCTAAAAACTTGAGCTAATCCGTATAGAAAACTATTCAATTCTGAAAGACCTGTCCCTTGGACTAAAGGGACGGGTCTTTTTATGACTGTAAATCAACTGGTAAAGAACACTTTTATAATAGAAGAAATCTGTTTTTTACCAATATCTATTTTTGTAATTTGCTAGAGATTAAGATACAATAGCGGTAAATACACAATGATCTAGAGGGTGAAGTTAGCTAATGAAACCGATTTATTCGAAAGCCCAGCTGGGCTACATGAAGGCAAAGACACAGTTCGAGAAACAAGCAGTCATTCTGGAGAAGAAAATAGAAGATACACGTAAAACGCAGGAAGTTTCCCAAGAAGTGATGGAAGGGCTTGTCAAGGCGACTGGCTTCCATGATGCGTATAACAATTTGGTTCTGGCTGAGAATGACTTAATTGAATGGTCTCACACCACGATGAAGCATGAAAAGACATACCGGGAAAATAGACAACCCATTGACGACATGTATCTGAGATTGAATAGTGATCCGAATATGCGTGCTCAAATTATTGATCTTGCGATGAAAATTCGCTAAGTTATAGAACCAGAGCATTACGAAAGGCATTCCACATGGAATGTCTTTTATTTATTTTGTATTTAGAAGAATTTGTCGCTTCATGCAGCAGATTATCGGGTATAAATAAACGTCCCCATCAACCCAGACACAACATAATCTCATGCAGACTGTTCCATCATTGATGGTCTAAAGGTTTTGAACCTCGCATTTACCCGCACTGCATCAATACATAATTAAGTTCAAAACTTTTTTTGCTGAATCCGCAACTTTTTGAAATCTGCTGCGTTTAAGATGTAGAGTCAAAAACATTGGGGAACTTACCAAGAATGACCTCGTGAAGAATCTTGTCTATTTATTAGAAAAAATTGCTTTACGGCACGGAAGACCCATTGTATAATACGTAAGGTAGGATTAGGAAACTACTCTATTTCCGTATGTATCTATCATTATTCTCGTTTACAAGTTTCTGTGATATGCTCACAGACATCATTTATATTAACTTGCTCACAACTCTGGAAAGGGGGTGCAACAATATATGAGGAATACGAGCGACCCTATTAAAGAAAATTCAAATGTTATGAACGCCCAAGGAGGAGAAAAAAAGGTTATGAAGAAAATTTTATCCGTAGCTCTGTCTACAGCAATGGCATTCTCAATGTTTGCATCTGTAGCATTCGGTGATACAGCGGTTTCGCCACAACAACAGTTTGATGCATTGAAAGCAAAAGGTGTTTTCACTGGTTACCCAGATGGAACAGCTGGTTTGGACAAAGAGATGACTCGCGCTGAGTTCGCAAAAGTTATCACTAAATTGCTTGGCCTGAAAGAAATCACTGGTGTATATTCTTACAACGATAAAAACTACAATGCTAAAAACTGGGCTGCTCCTTACATCGAAGCAGTAACAGCTGCAGGCATCATGGAAGGTAAAAACGTTGAGAAGAAAATCTTCGACTTCAACGGTAAAGTAACGATCGAAGAAATGGCGAAAGTTCTGACAATCGCTTTGGACCTCGAAGTTCCTACTGAAACTAACAACACAGCAACAGCTTGGGCTAAAGGTTATGTTCAAGCAGCAATCAACGCTGGTCTGCTTGACACTAGCTTGAACTTCCAATCCAACGCTTCCCGTCAATTGCTTGTAGGCGCTGCTTACGCAATTGATCAAGCTCAAAGCTTGAAAGTTGCTTCTTATGAAGTAAGCGAAGCTGGTAAAGTTGTTACTTTCAAAATCAGCGACGGTGAATCCGTTAAAGTAACTTTGGATAAAGCTCTCGAAGCTAACAAAGAAACTGAAGTGAAATTCACTTACAAAGATAAAGAGTTCACTGAGAAAGTTACTTATGTAGTAACTGCAGCTACTAAAGTTCAAAGCGTATCTGCTGACAACTTGAAACAAGTAACTGTAACTTTTGATGGTGATGTTGACGCTGCTACAGCAGAAGATGTTAACAACTATCAATTGAGCAAAGATATCAAATCTGCGGTTCTGTCTGCTGACAAAAAAACTGTAGTTTTGACTTTGGATAACGAGTACTACACAGGTGGTAACAAACTCGATAACCAAAAAGCAATCAAATTGACTGTTAGTGGCATCAAAAACTCTGATGGTTCCAAAACAATTGCACAAGAAGTTACTTTCACACCAGTTGATGTAACTACACCTTCTGTGAAAGAAGTTAAAGGTTTGGGTACAGGAGCATTCCAAGTAGTGTTCTCTGAGCCAGTTGATCGTGCTTCTGCAATCACTACTTCTAATTACAAAGTAGATGGTAAAGTAATCTCTGGTACAGTGGAATATGCATTCCCTGACAGTGTTATCATCACTACTGGTTTGACAACTGGAGATCACAAACTCACAGTTAGCAATGTTCAAGATTTCTCAGGGCTGAAAGTAGTTCCAGTAGAATCTGACTTCGCTGTTGCTGCTGATACTGAAGCTCCAACTGTAACTACTGCCAAATCCTATGACTTGCAAAAAGTTGAAATTGAATTCAACGAGCCAATCAGATCCTTCACACGTGTGTACAATGGTACAACTGCTAAAACTGGTGAAGTTACACGTTCCGGTAACAAATTGACTGTTACATTCACAAGAGCTAATGCGTTGAGCGTGGGTGAAAACACAATCGTTATCGAAGGTGCTACTGATTACAGTGGAAACACTGCTACTCGTGAAGTGAAAGTTACTCCAACATTGGATACTGTTAAACCAGCAGTTAGCAATGTTGCTGTGTCTACTGATAATGGTAACCATGTATTGAAAGTTAAATACGGCAAATCCGTATATTCTTCTACCAATGCTACTGGTGTCACTAAAGCTAATTACACAATTAAAGATAAAGATGGTAAAGTTGTTGTAGGATATGGTCTGGATGGTAATGGCCACCCAGTTAAAACTATTACTTACGATTCTAACACTAACGAAGCACAAATTATTTTGTCTGGTTATCTTCCACAAGGTAATTACACTGTAGAAGTATCTGGTGTTCAAGATAACGCTTATGTACCTAACACTATCGTTCCTTCTTCTACTGCAATTACTATTGGTAATACGTCGACGTTTGAAGTGAATAGATTCTGGAGTACAACTGAGAATACTAATGGTTCTAAACGTGACGTTAGCTTCTTCGTTACTTTCAGCAAAGCTGTTGCTACTGAAGGAACTGGTAACGCACTTGAGAAATCCAAGTATGCATTGAAATGGACTACAGGAGCAACTTCATTCGAAGCTCTGCCAAGCAATGCTACCGTAGAATTGGTAACTCCTGAAACTGTTAAAATTACAGTTCCTTATACTGACAAGGTTCTGGATGCAGCTGACGCTAAACTTCGCGTATCTTTAGTTGCTGATCAAGCTGGAAACTTTGCTTACACTGGTAACAGTTATGTAAGTGGAGAAATCGGTGTAGTAGGTAGAGCAGTATCATTGGTAAATGATTCCGTTAAAGCTACTGCTACTAACAAAATTACAGTTAAATTCAATGGTGTTTTGAATACTGTAGATGCTAACGACTTTGCAGTTCGTGTAGGTACTACAAACTACAATGTAGTGCTTGATGGACAACCGACTTACTCCGATGGTAATACAGTTGTTAAATTTGCCCTTACTGGAGATACCAAATTGAATGCTGCACCAGTTGCAAAATTCGGTTTGAAACCTAGCGCTGCTAATCCGACTGTGGCTATTACTCCTAACACTCAAGACAATCTGGGTGTTCGAGTAGATGTACCAGTTGTAAGTGTTGGTGCAGATCTTATTGACAACATTAAACCTGAAACTGTTAAGTTCGGTGATAATGAGATTCAACTTGTTGCAGGTGGAGCTGCTAATGAGTATGTAGCTAAAGTTAAGTTCAATGAGGAGATTGATGTTGTTCCTGGTACTAACGTTGTAAAACTTAGCGTAACAGGTAAAACAGTATCCGGTGTATCTTATGCTAAAGATACAACTGATCCAACTGTATTGAATGTTACATTTACTACTAATACTACTGTTGCAGATGATTCTGTTGTAACTGTTGAATTGAACAGCAGCAACGCTGCTTCTAAAGTAATCACTGATAGTTCCACTGAGAAAAACGCTGCTGAAGCTTTCTCATTGAGCGGTGTGGTTCAAGCTATTAAATCCGGCTTCTAATAAAACATTTTAGAAGTTCAATTAAGCCATACACCTTAGGGTGTGTGGCTTTTTGATTTCTTGTTTTTAAAACGCAACAACATCGTAACTTTCTCCCCTTTCCAAACGTTTATACTATAATAGCAACAAGCAACTTATGGGAGGTTTGGAAGTGGATCAAAAGAAAATGTTAGTGAGCTTGCTCGCAAGTGCGTTGTTGATCAGTTCAACCGCTGGCAATGCGATGGCAGCGAGCACAACAAATAAAACGTCTGCCAGCAGTTCAAATAGCAGTGCATCAAAGAAAACAACATCAACGAACAAGGTCGTACATACACTGAGTAACTTGTCTCCTGTCAAAGTAACTGCACGTAGCTCCGTGAGATTAACGGATGTGAACATCTTGACACAGGATGATGGTAACGTCGTCACGTATACCCTGTCATACAAGAACAATGACAATACCCCAATGATGATGCTCGATTATTGGAGCAAGGTAAAAACCAAAGGCGGTACGCTGTTCTCACCTAAACTGATTGCGAAGGATCAGGAGAAGAAAACAATCGCACCTGGATCAACTGTAGATTTGACTTATGTCATGAAGGTTGGTCGGGAAGTGAAGCTAAGTGATCTGAACTTCCTCATTGTGAAGTGGGATTTCAGTCAATCTAACTATGAACGTACGCTGGGTAAGTTTAATGTACCCGCATCCTATAGTATTACGACACCCGTAGGCAAACCGAAGACGGTTCGTCTAGGTGATTCTGCTATGAAGGTGAAAGTGTCTGGCATTAAAGTGTTCCCAGGTGAAGATAAGAATCAGTATGTCAAAATTGGTGTGAATTTAAACAATATTAGTTACAAATTGCTTGAAAACCCGAATATCAAATGGATTTTGCGTACACCAAGTGGTACGAATTATCCGTTGACGCCAGACAAGGATAGTACAAGCGTTAGCATTCAGGCTCAGGCTAATAAGGCACTCAGTCTGATGGCATCTATCCCCACATCGGTGAAGCTGCAAAAGTCTGAACTATTGCTCGTGGAAGAGCAGGGTGAAGAGAAGACGGTCTTACCAGTTGCTGCGTTGCAGCTGCCTGAGGCAAGCAAAGCAACGAACGTAGAGGTGGCTGCAAATCAACCGAATATCATATCTGTTGAGGGACAACGATTATCTACATTGCTTGAGTCAGCAAAGGTTCGTATGGATGACGGTGAATATGATCTGAATATGCAATTTGTACTTAAGAACGAAGGTAAGAAAGCCGTTAAAGTCCCAACATATACATTTGAGGTACGAACTGCTGACGGAACAGTTTATCCGATTGAAACCAAAGCATTGGACGCATTAAAGCTTAATCCGGGAGATATTAAAACGATTAAACTCAACGCGACCTTACAAGGTGATGGAGACACAAGCAAAATTAAGCTGTACGCAATGAGTCCTGTGGATAAAAATGAAAACACGGAGTCAACGACTCCAACGAGTACAAGTAGCTTTGTTTTCTCCTATCCTGTGGGCGTATATGCGATTCCGCAATCTGTATCTACTGGAGACGGTTTGACAACAGAGACGGTCATTAAGAATAGTAAAGGAACGTTTGGTGTTTCGTTGGGATCGTTACAGCGTTTACCTTGGGCAGATAGTGACATTGTGGCTGCAAAAGTAACGATTCGTAATGCCGGCAACAAAACGGTGCAGCTCCCAGAGCTCGAAGCCATGTTCACCATTGACTCGGCTCAAATTGATGGAGATAAGAAGTTAATCTATACGCAAAGCGGAAAACTGCTTGGGGTTGGTATGACGACGGAGGCTTATCTGTTGACCAAAATTCCTTCTGAGCTTCGTATGGGTCGTCTGGAAGTAAGTTTAATTGAAAAGGTTAGTGAAGAAGAAACAAATGAGTGGATCACATTAAATACGTCCGGTTTGATCCAGCCTGTATCCTACGTAGCAACGGGTAAGACCTATACAACTGGCATTGCGGATAAAGAGACTGAAATGGGTGTGCGTAGAACGATCCGTTACCCAGGAACCTCATCTGATATCGTATATACCGAATTCGAAATGACAAACAAATCGTTGCGTCAAAGTGGGCTTGGCAAACTGGTGGGTTACTTCAAAACATCGGACGGTCAATATTACAGAGCAACTGCAAAACAATCCGAGCGTTCACCTGGGCCAGGCCAGAAATCAATTATTACATTCTGGGCTAAGGTTCCGAAGTCAGTCACATTCTCGGATATGCGGTTGGTTGTGGGTGAAGGCATAGCAGATAGCAAGTTTGTCATCGGCGAAGGGGAAGCCACAGCCTATGTGAATGCTCTAGCATTCGAAGTGCCACCAACTTCTATCAGTGTTCAAGGGACGCTGAACAATATTGATCTCTATCCATATACGCTCTCTGCTAGTAGTGTACGTGCATATCTGGCGGGAAGCTCATCTGTGCAGGTAGAGATGAATTATAGCCTATCCCGCAATGAAGAGATCGAGATGGGCGAGAATGAACATAAATTGATTCTGGCTCTTACCGATCAAGCAGGTAAAACATATGAGAAAGAGTTAGTCTTGGGAACCGATCTGAAAGCGGGAACGAATCAAACACTCACTTGGAGTGTAGAAGACAGCTTCTTCGAGAAACTGCGTGGAGGCTCGTATCGTTTGGCGGTATATGACCAGTTCCAGGGACAACGTATTCGTCTTGCGGAACAAGGCTATGGATACGATCTGACCAAGCTTCCAAAGGAAGAACCTGTAGATTCAAGATAAACGAAGTCTTTCTACAATTAATGATTTATCCACAAAACCTCGTTTCCACCCTAACGGAAACGAGGTTTTGCTTGTCGCATCTCTACTTTTTCTCTATAGTTAAAGTTAATAGATTACCAGAGGAGGAAAATAAATCACATGAAACCTTATATGAAAGTATCCCTGGCTGCACTAGCGATTGGTGTTGGCGTGTGGGTAGGGTCTGTATACAGCAATACAGCAATAGGTGCAGGCACAAGTCAACCGGGAACAGCAGATGATCCGGTAGTGACGAAGAGTTATGTTGATCAGCAAATTCAAAAGGCTTTGGGTGGAGGCACGAACACAGGGTCTGGAAGTACATCAGGAAGCAACAGCGGCTCTACGGGAACTGGCAACTCGGGCAGCACGGGTGGAGACACAACACTTCCTCCATTAGTCTCTGGAGCCTCTGATGCTGTTGAGATTGTGACCGTGAAGCCAGGTCAACAGCTGATCGGTGCATCTGGCGCGGAGTTCATTGTGCGTAGCGGTAAAGCTGTGATCGTCAGTGAAGGTACGAATGGTGTAGCTGATCTGACGGACGGGGTTGATTTGACGAATGGTCAGACAGCACCGACCAATCACTTGCTCTCTTTTCCAAGAGATGGACGGGGTATAACGGTATTGGATGGTAACAAGTACAGCCTGACTGTCATGGTACGTGGTGGATATTCTCTGAAATAGGATAAGCACTTATCAGACTTTTTATTCATTTCATTTGTTCAGATTACCCAGTTCTAACAAACATTAATACGGCTAGCCAGCCTTGTTCCTGCTCACTCTATAACTGTACACAACTAATAACCGGAGGTGCAGGAATCATGGCTAGAAGCAACCGCAAAGTGGTACCTGAAAGTCGTCAGATGTTGGATCAAATGAAGTATGAAATTGCCGCTGAGTTTGGTCTGAATGTGGGATATGGCGGTAGAGGTCTTGCTGGTGCAGATACCGAATTTGGTTCTGAACTGGGTGAGGTAAGTGATCACTCCTATGGCCAGTACAAAGGCTGGGGCCATCTGACTTCCCGTGAGAATGGATCGGTTGGTGGAGAGATTACAAAAAGGCTGATTCGCCAGGCACAGCAGCACTTATAGGATGTTTTCCTTATCCCAATCTGTTTGACACGTCTTGACAAATACGTTAAGATGGCAGTTGAGGTACGCAACCTTTTCCGCTAGGGAAAGGTTGATTTTTTGTTGAGGCCATTACCTGAAAAATCCTTATCTTCGTAACTGCGGACCCTGCGTCCTTATTCCGCCCGGAAAGCTTTCGAGGGTACAGTGAACGAATCAACGTAAATGTTTTGTTCGGGCAATCGCCATACTACTCGTTATGGGAGGTTGAAACTTCAATGTCTATTAAAGGCCGACATCTATTCACATCGGAGTCTGTAACTGAAGGACATCCGGATAAAATTTGCGACCAGATCTCGGACGCCGTATTGGATGCGTTCCTGACGAATGATCCAAATGCTCGTGTAGCGTGCGAAGTTTCCGTAGCAACAGGACTTGTGCTTGTCATCGGTGAGATCAGCTCCGCGTCTGAATATGTGGATATTCCGTCCATCGTTCGTAATACGATTAAGGAAATCGGGTACACTCGTGCCAAGTTCGGTTTCGACTATAATACTTGTGCAGTCCTGACTTCTCTGAACGAGCAGTCTGCTGACATCGCACAAGGCGTTAACGCAGCTCTGGAGAACCGTGACCCGGAACAAATGGCTCGCGAGACAGAGAATATTGGTGCCGGTGACCAAGGCCTGATGTTTGGTTTTGCAACCAACGAAACACCTGAACTCATGCCTTTGCCAATCGCATTGTCCCACCGTATCGCTCGCCGTTTGGCTGAAGTGCGTAAAAACGGTACATTGGAATATCTTCGTCCGGATGGTAAAACTCAAGTAACGATTGAATATGACGGTGACAAACCGGTACGTGTTGATACCATCGTCGTGTCTACTCAGCATGCTGAAGAGACTCTACTTGCGCAGATCCAAAAAGACATCAAAGAACATGTAATTCTGCCTGTCGTTCCAGCTGAATTGCTGGATGAGCAGACTAAATATTTCATCAACCCAACAGGACGTTTCGTTATTGGCGGACCTCAAGGAGATGCAGGTCTGACTGGACGTAAAATCATCGTAGATACCTACGGCGGTTATGCACGTCACGGCGGTGGCGCGTTCTCCGGTAAAGATCCAACAAAAGTAGACCGTTCCGCGGCTTATGCAGCTCGTTATGTTGCGAAAAACCTCATTGCTGCAGGTCTTGCCGACAAAGTGGAAATCCAGCTCGCTTACGCGATTGGTGTAGCCAACCCGGTATCGATCAACGTGGATACATACGGAACAGGCAAAGTCAGCGAAGAGAAATTGGTTGAGCTTGTGCGTAACAACTTCGATCTTCGTCCAGCTGGTATCATTCGTATGCTCGATCTGCGTCGCCCAATCTACAGACAAACAGCTGCTTACGGTCATTTCGGTCGTACAGACCTTGATGTACCTTGGGAACAAGTGGACAAAGCAGACGTTTTGAAAGAGCAAGCAGGTCTGTAAGTTAACGATACGATCTTTAAATGAAGCCCTTGGTTCCGATATGGAATCAAGGGCTTTTTGTGTGCAAACATTAAGAACTGTGGAGAAAAACAAAAGAATTCCTTTTATTACCTTTTAACTAAAGAAAATTGGTAATGTAGCCGACATACATAATGAGGTCTGTACATCAGACAGTTGAAATGAAACAGGATGAGGAGGAAGGAACGGTGAGTTTAAAAAGAACGGCTCGCAGGGGGATCATCGGACTGTTAATCGTGCTAATGTCTATTCAAGGTTGGCAAGGTATTCCGTTTATGGACACAAATACGGTGTATGCCGCCGATGAATTTAACGACACATTGATTGAAACTACAATCCCTGCTGTGGGAGCAACGGAGATCGATGGTGCAGCACCGCTAATTATTCGGTTCAAGGAAGCGGTTAAGAAGTCTGAAAACGCTGTAGGAAATGTAGTAATCAGACGTTTTCAGGATAATTCACCAGTGGCTACTATTAGAATTGATAGTCCGGATGTAAAGATTAAGGGAACTCTAGCAGATCCGGATGCACCTGAGAGTGTTGAAGGGGTAGGAAAAGAAGTAAGTATTACTCATCCACTGTTACGTGGAGGAACATACTATGTACAATTCGATTCAGGTTCCCTGCTAACTGCTGATGGAGCTGCGGTCAAAGGTTTGACATCGCAACAATGGAAATTTAGCACAAAGGGAATCGGAACGGCTAAGGTAACCTCCTATTTCCCCAATCTAGGAGCAGCTTCTGTTCCAACTACGTCCAACATACAATTGACTTACAGTGATAGTATTTCAGCGGGTGCAGGCAAAATTCAGCTTCTACAAGGAAGTACGGTTGTTGAAGAACTGGATATAGGTGCAGGTACACCGCGAATTGTGATAAATGGTAGAACGCTCACCATTGATCCAACGAACAACTTTTCGAATAACACTACATACTCCGTTGTGATACCTGAAGGGGTATTAAGGGACAGCGTTGGTAATGATGTAAAAGGGATTAGTCGAGGAGAATGGAATTTCACTGCATTTTCTTCTGATCCATCAGCATTAACCGTATCCTCGTTATCTCCGACCAATGGAGCAAGCAATGTTTCTTTAACGAATGAACTTACAGTGACATTCAGCAAAGAATTGAGTTCAGCTTACATCACTGGAGCGGTTACATTAAAAAATGCAAATGGAGTTGCAGTACCGGCAACAGTATTGCTCAACAGCACTAATAATCGGCAATTACGGATTATTCCAATAAGTGGCCTAACAAGCAATACCACATACACTGTAGATATTTTGGGGGGCTTTCTGCGGGATAACGCAGGAAACCTGTTTACAGGATTGAATGGGACAAACTCATGGACATTCAGGACATTGGGTTCGGATACCACCGCTCCAGTTTTAAAGACCGCAAAAATGTACAGCAATAGCATCATTCGTTTGACATATGACGAGTTGCTCTCAAGTCTTGATCCGTTTACTTCCAGCTTCACGGTCACGGTTAACGGAGAGAACCGGAATGTGAGTACTTCCTATGTCTCAGGAGATAGTGTCTATGTTGTACTGGACACGGGTGTAGCGGTAGGACAGGTTGTTAGAATTGCGTACGCCCCGGGAACAGGAACTCGTAAAATTCAAGATTTGTCTTTTAACGCTGCAGCAGCATTCTCTGCCAGAGATGTGGAGAATAATCTGGATTCCATCATGTCCAAACCACGTGAAGGTACAGCTTATAATAGTACGATTAGCTTGTATTACCCAGAGACGGTCTATATCAATTCAAGTGATGCTGTAAGACAGTTTAGTGTTACTGCTGACGGCACATCAGTGGGAATTAACAGCATTTCTACCAACAATAGTTCTCTGGTGACACTCAGCCTCAGTCGTTCCATACAAAATGGGGAAGTGGTTAGAGTATCGTATGAACCAGGCTCATGGCCTGTAAAAGACACTCGTGGACAAGCGCTTGCGGGCTTTAGTGGATTCTACGTTCGTAATAGTCTTGATACGAAAGCTCCCGAATTTAAAAACGCAGAAGTAAGCGGATCTACATTATGGATTCGTTACAATGAACCGCTGAGCAGGACGAACAAGCCCCTAAAGAGTCAATACTCCGTATTGGTAGATGGGAAGGCAGTGTTTGTAAATGATACAGAGATTGAGGATGACTTGGTTACCTTAACATTGGCAAGTGCCGTTTCAAGTACGCAAAACGTTAGTTTATCCTACGTGCCTGGAACATTGAGATTAACTGACTTAAATGGCAACCCGGCTGGTTACATTAATTTGGCGCCAGTGACCTACACCTATGGAAACGGAAAAATTCTTTCGGCTGTCCTTCAAGGAGATACCGCGTCCATTAACTTTAAGGAACCACTTCAAGCTCAGACGGCTCTTACCGCGTCGCAATTCAATGTACAGCTCGGTGGCTCTTCGGTAAGTGTACTTTCAGCTGCAAGTTCAGGTTCCGTAGTAACTCTGAAGCTTTCAAGTTCAGCTACCTCGGGACAGAAGGGAACCGTTAGTTACGTTCCGGGAGCCGTTCCACTAAGAGATGCATTAAATAACACAATTGTAGCTTTCGGGCCACTTAACTTACAGGTTAATGGCAGTTCCACAGGCAGTCAGACGAATGGCCGTCCTTCCTGGCTGACAGAATTAGATGCATCGAGTTATGGTCAGGCTGTTCTTGTCATGAGTAACGATACGGCTACCAATGTGTCAGCAATGACTCGCAACAATCTCTCAACTCGTCAATTTAACGTAGATGCTGCCAAATTGCTACAGGCCTTTGAGTATGCAAGGACGGTTGGAAAAACGGCACAGCCTGTTGTATTTGAGATGAATGCTGATGAATCTTCGGCATATGTCGGCTTCCCCTTAAGCGCATTGGCTCAGTTGGCATCGAGCAATCGCACGGGTTCAATTGGAATCAAATATGGTGATCGCCTATGGACACTTCCCCTGTCTGGTTTGGATGTGTCTTCCATGATTCAAGACGTGGGGGGATCAACAAGTGTAGGTTCTTCCTATCTTTACGTGCAGATCGAGACAGTACCGGTATCCGGATCAGGTACATTGGATGGCTTGTTACTAGCTGCAGGCGCACAGAAGTTAGGCAATAATACGAATATATACTTATCTGCATTTAACGGAAATAACAACCTACGTGTGGAGCAGAACATTAAAAGCCTGCTCGCTATACAATTGCCACTGAAAACACCGACGACAACTTCAGGGCTAACCTATATGGATCCAGGTACATTTATCCTATCTAACGTGCCTAGTTCGTTTAAAACCACGATCAATGGTGTGGTTATCCAAGGACAGTTGAATGGCAATCAAACGGTTGTTCCTGTTACTCATATTGTAAACTACCAGGATACATCATCCCACTGGGCTAGTGCAGTCATTAAAGAGCTTTCTGCCAAATGGATTATCGGTACGCCGAACGGTTCTTTCTATGGACCGAATCAGAATATTACACGCGCAGAATTTGCTGAATTAGTAGCTAGAGGATTAGGGCTGCCGGGGAACCAAACAGCAGCAGGTCGTTTCCGTGATGTTTTGGGCGGTGGCACAACGAGTGCTTATATCGGTGCAGCTGCTGAAGCAGGAATCATTACAGGGAATACGGATGGTACCTTTAAGCCAGACCGTCCAATTACCCGTGAACAGATGTCCATTATGATGGTTCGGGCTATGAATTTTGGTGGAAAAACGGTCTCACTGCAATCTTCAGCTGCCTCCACGTTATCGAAGTTCAAGGACAGCAACAAAATCCAATCCAAGGATTCTGTCGCCAAAGCAGTGCAAGAAGGAATTATCCAGGGTATGACGTCAAAAACGTTTGTCCCTCAAGGTAATGCTACTCGTGCACAAGCAGCGGTAATGTTGAAGCGTGTGTTGGATAAGTTAGGATACTTGTAAAACGAAATGATATTTCAATAATGTTATTAGGAATAGTCATGATAACGATACGTAACATACTGGACCATTTCAAGGAAGTTCATTTCTTGAAATGGTCTTTTTTTATATTTAAAACTAGATAGTCCTGGTCCTGCTCCAGAACAACGAACACCTGAAGAAGCGTTGCAATGGCAGAGCCAGCAGAAGATGGATCGAGGCATAACCGTGTACGAGAATGATGGAACAACAATTATTGGTGAATTTCTCATTTCAAAACCGTCATCGTAAATATTAGCTTCAACATTCCTAAATGTAGAAACAACGTTGATTTGGTTACATCAATTGTTTCAACAGCCAGATTTACTCCAAATAGACTTCGGTTGTGCTAACTCAAGCATAACTGAAGTCTATTTTTTGACTGTAAAAACGTATAACAGAACAATAGGATATCGCATAACCCAATAAATACCTGAATTCAGGCTCGGGGCGTAACTTTTTCCACAAAAAGTAGTCTATTAATAGAAGAGTATACTAGAAATCTCGCTGTCTGCTGCCACATGGTAGAGATCGTGATATCTAAGATTGATATACAAGATGGGAGAGACGTTTCAAACATGCTGGGGAAACAAGGGAAACGGCTGAACGACGTTAAGGGTAGTAAGGCGAAGAAGTGGGCAATTGTAACGCTGGCAGGCGTGATCTGGATTGCACCGGTTCTGGGAGCGGGACAACAGGTGTGGTCGGGAAGTTCATGGCAGTCTGTGGCTGCAGCGGCCTCTACAACAACAAACAAATTGAGCGAAGAAATTCTGACTTCGGGTGCGAAGTTAATGAAATACAATTATACAACAACACGTTCCGGCTCGAAGGTGAACGTACTGGCAGATGTAATTCAAGTGGATTTGCAAAATCCCTATGTGAAGCTGGATGTCATGACAGGCAAGGGTGGCAATCTGAACAGTAAACAAAGCACGGGTGGCATGGCTAAGGAAAATGGTGCAGTAGCCGCCGTGAACGGCGATTATTTTAATGTATCCGGTGAACTTGCTCCAATCGGTGGACAGGTCTCTGACGGGGTCCTCGTATCTACTCCATCAGAGCTGTCAGGGATGTATGCCCTCACCGTAACCAAAGACGGTAAGCCGATGATTGATGAATATTCATTCGATGGCACCGTGAAGGCAGATGATGGTTCAACGTTTGCTTTGCGTGGGATAAATAAAGAGGACTACACGGTCGAATCGAGCTCGGTGAAATACAGTCACGCCAATTCGATGTATATTTATACACCGGCTTGGACGTCCACAAAACGGCCGAATGATCCTTCCACAACACCAACTGAGGTACTTGTGCAGAACGGAGTAATCACCCAAATTTCGGATAAAAAAGCGTTGAACATGACGGTGCCGGCAGATGGGTACATTTTGCGTGCGCATGGAACGGCAGCGACATGGATTATGACTCACCTGGCGGTAGGGCAGACGCTGAATGCAGATTACAAGTTGAAAGCCAAAACGACGGGGGAGACCGTTGATCCAAGCAACCTGCAGATGATGATCGGTGGTCATACCATTCTGGTGAATGATGGCAAGGCGGCTACGTTTTCCCGTGATATTGCGGCTTCCGGCATCGGCGGCATTCGTGCGAGAACAGCAGTCGGCTACTCCCAAGATGGTCGGTATGTCTACATTATTGCAGCGGAGAAAAACAGTAACAGCAGCGGTTTGTCGCTGACTGAACTGCAATCCTTCATGACCAGCATTGGTGTATGGAAAGGCATGAATCTGGACGGAGGCGGCTCCACAACGATGGTAACTCGTCCGCTTGGTGAGGAGACAGCAGGGCTTACGTTCAACACGGAGTACGGTACAGAGCAGCGTCAGGTCGTAAACACGCTGGGCGTGTTCTCTACGGCTCCGGAAGGTAAGCTGCAGGGCTTTGCCGTGAGTGGCAGCCAAACGTTGCTGGTAGGGCAAGAGGGCAAGTATACAGCCAAAGGCTATGACACCTACTATAACCCGATTGCGACAGGCGATATCAAGATGACGTGGAAATCGAGCAACAACGGCATCGTGAGTGTAAGTAATGGAACGATCAAAGGTGTGAAACCAGGTACAGTGACGCTGACTGCAACAAGCAATGGAGCTTCATCTTCCATTAAAGTTACCGTGTTGGGCGGAAGTGAACTGGCTTCGCTGACAGCCGGATCTGGCTTGGGATCGCTCCAAGCGGGTACAACGATTTCCATTCCAGTAACGGCGAAGACCAAAGACGGACAAAGTTTGACAGTTCCGGCGGATTCGCTGACATGGGAGTTTATTGGATTCAAAGGTAAAGTGTCTGCAGACCAATTAACCGTATCCTCCGTGAACGCTGGCGCTCAAGTTGGCTATGCGATCGGTCGTTATGACGGCTACAGCACGGTGGTTGTGCTCTCCGCTGCGGCAAGTGAAACGATATGGGAGAACTTCGAGAATGTAAGCTACCCGATCAACTTCACGACCAACGCATCAGGTGTAACTGGATCGGCGTCCGTGACAGCGGGAACAGGTGAAAAAGCTGGCTCCAAGGTGTTACAGCTGAGCTATGACATGACCGCAGGAATAGGGAAAATGTATGCTTATGCCCAATTGAACGGTTCCACTGGCAAAGAGGTATCTGCAACAGCGACATCCATGTCAATGGATGTTATGGGAGATAAGAGCCTGAACTGGCTGCGTGCCGAATTTACAGATGCCAGTGGCAAAACGGTATATGCCGATCTCGCTAAGGCAATTGATTGGGATGGTTGGAAAAAACTGAACGTGGACCTGAATGGGCTGAATATTTCTTATCCGGCGAAGCTGAAACGGGTTTATGTGGTGAATGTGGAAGAAGGTCAGGATGAGCGTGCGAAGACAGGCACGGTTGCTTTTGACAACATTGCTTTCACCATGCCATCCAAATCCAGTGAAGTGGGCTTGCCTACAGGAACTGCTTCGCTGGTGCTTGGACAGAAATCCATGACAGTAAACGGAACGAAAAAGGCAATCGATTCTGCGCCTGTACTGAAAAATGGTACAACATATGTTCCAATCAAGCATGTATTGGATGCTTTTGGCGGACAGGCGAGCTGGGATAGCAAAAATCAACGAGTTACCGTCGTGCGCGGTGGCAAGCTGATTGATCTGGTTGTAGGCCAGAAAGAATTCATCATCAATGGCAAAAGACAAAGTGCAACAGTAGCACCTTACGTATCTGGTGGTAGGACTTTAGTCCCTCTCAGACTCGTTTCAGAGCAGCTTGGACTGACTGTAAAATGGGAACAGAACACGAAGACCGTTACCATCTCATCGTGATATGGTATGATATATACCGGAAACGATAGAAATGGAGTCGAACAAACGTGGATTTACAAGCCGATGCCATAGACCGCGTCATAAAAAACGCCATACAAGTCATGGAAAACAGTAAATATCAAATGTTTGAGATTATGGACTCGACTCGGAATGAGCTGAAAACGCTGAACGAGGAATTGAAGTCGGTTCTGAAGGAGACGGCGGAAACGATCGAGAAAGTAGATCAATTGGAGCTCAACTACCGCCGCTCCCGGATCCGGCTAACTGAGGTTAGCCGCGACTTCGTCCGTTATTCCGAGCATGATATCAAGCAGGCGTATGAGAAAGCGACGCAGTTACAGCTGGATCTGATGATTTACCGTGAGAAGGAAATGTATCTGAAAGCCCGTCGGGATGATCTGCAGAAGCGTGCCAAAAATGTGGAAGCTTCCGTGGAGCGCGCCGAGACGATCGGTTCCCAGATGGGGGTTGTACTGGAGTATCTGTCGGGTGAGCTGGGTCAAGTGACCCGCATCATTGAATCCGCCAAAAATCGACAAATGATTGGTTTGAAAATAATTTTGGCCCAGGAAGAAGAGCGGAAACGTATTGCCCGTGAGATCCATGACGGACCTGCGCAGATGCTCGCGAATCTAGTGCTTAGGACGGAAATTGTAGAAAGAATGCTCATAAAGCAGGATTTTAAGATGGTCCAGGCCGAAATAGTAGATTTGAAAGGCCAGGTTCGTTCGAGTCTTGGAGAAATGAGAAAAGTTATTTTCAATTTGCGTCCTATGGCACTGGATGACCTGGGATTGATTCCAACGCTTCGGAAGTACGTGCAGGATTTTGAAGAAAAAACAAAAATCCGCTCGCTTTTTGAAACGAGAGGCAAGGAACACCGTTTATCTTCGGCAATGGAGGCTGCGATCTACCGCCTCGTGCAGGAAGGTCTGTCCAATGCTGCAAAGCATGCTTATCCCACTTATGTTGTAGTGGAAATTACATACCAGGCTCAGCTCGTTAAGATTGTCGTGCAGGACAATGGGCTTGGGTTCAAACCGGAGCTTCTTGCGAAGAAGAGCAAGGATCATACCCACTTCGGTCTGATTGGGATGAGAGAGCGGGTTGAACTGTTAGAAGGAAGAATAGAGATCGAGTCCGCGGAAAATCAAGGAACCAAAATAGTGATTCATATCCCGACAAACGTGGATAAGGGAAAGGAGTAGCAGGATGGAAAACCGTGATACTGGAAAGACATCAATTAAAGTTCTTTTGGCTGATGATCATCAGCTGTTCCGTGAAGGTCTGAAACGCATTTTAAATATGGAGGACGACATTGAGGTCATCGGCGAATGCGGCGATGGGATTCAGGTGCTCGAATTCTGTAATCAGGATAAACCGGACATCGTATTGATGGACATCAACATGCCTGTGGAAAACGGGGTTGAAGCGACGGAGAAATTGCGTGAGCTGTTCCCGGATGTCAAAGTCATTATCTTGTCTATTCATGATGATGAGAGTTATGTGTTCGAGACGCTGCGTAAAGGTGCTAATGGCTACCTGCTCAAAGATATGGAGGCCGAGTCCCTGATCAATGCGATTCGTTCTGTTCATGAAGGGCATGCATTCATCCACCCTAAAGTAACTGGCAAACTGATCATGCAGTTGCGTCGGATGACGTACCTTAATGAGACAGGGGCAATGAGCGAAGGAGCTTCGAAGGAAGCAGGCGTTAAATTTGTCGCTGGCGACAATAATCCGCTTACTCGTCGTGAGGCTGAAGTATTGCGTCTGATGGCTGAAGGTAAGAGCAATAAAATGATTGGTGAGTTCCTGTTCATCAGTGAGAAAACAGTAAAAAACCATGTCAGCAGTATTTTGCAGAAGATGGAAGTGGATGATCGTACGCAAGCGGTTATCAACTCGATCAAATATGGTTGGGTTACCCTTTAATATACGATTGTATTTAGATGCAGTTTGATTATAGCAATTATAGGATTCTGTTTACTCGCGCCCATTCCAGAATGTTGGACTGGTTAGCGGGTTAATGGACTTTATTACTGCAAATGAGCAAAGTGTGAAGTTAGGAGAACTTATGTTCAAGCTTCGGCATGAATGAGTGAACGACCTGGCCTGTCTTCTTCGTCCTGTGTCGATCAGAATGGAATATGAACGTTTGGGATTTGCAAGTGTAACCCTTCGGGGAATGCAGCATATACTGCTGTATACAGGGATGTTCGCCATGGGTGAGCATGACCTTCCGAGGAGGTGCAGTTGCCATGGTTGCTCATCTGACTATGATTCTGCTCATATACTTCCTGGCGGCAATGGCCGTTCATGCCATGCACCAGCGCCATCTTTCCCGTCCGGACCCCGAAGGCTACGAGCAGATTATGCTCATTCCTTCCAATCAGGAGCAGCGGATTGAAGGCATTGTAAGAGCGCTTTGCCGGGAATTATTTTACCGTGGAAAGAGCTTCACATTGACGGTTGTCGCTGATCGTACGGAAGCCGAAACGGTTCGTATTATTGAGAAGCTTATGCTTAGGCAAGGAATGGAGTTATCCTACCTGTCTGCTGTCCCTTCGGATATGGAACAGTGGAATCAATCCGGAAGTCATTCTATTCGCCTTATCGATTTGCGTGAGCCAAAGCAGTAGATGCTTTTTTTGCAACAGTTGGGTCCATTAATCGTGCAAGCTGCTGAGACAGACTGGCTAAAGCGTGTCATCAGTCAGAATGCACTTTCAATGAGGTCATGCAAGCTTGCCAAAATAAGCGTGAATTTCATCATGTTCGAGGTTAAAGATTACAGCTTATGCTGTAGTCTTTTTTTGTCATTGTAGCCAAGCTTGCTGTTAAATTAAATATGGGTTTTTATGCAATCTATGGTTATTGTCCCTGTTGGAGCCTTGTGGGGATCGCTGCACGAACCTTTTTGAAATCAGAACTCTTAAGTTAAAAGTATAGACGAAGCAGATTGGAAAAAGTTTCGCATGATCAAAGAAAGATTAACGATGCTAATTGAATTGGTAAAATGATCGTTACGGTTGCTTTTGGAAACTAAACGACTTGTGGGACGACTCCACAATTGATATAGTGATAATACAAATGAATATTGAATAAATGAGATATGGACATGAAGCACATGCTCCGACGAAGAGTCGGTTGGCATGTGCTTTTTTTGCGTTTTGGGACATGGAGGATGAGGGAGGAGAGCAGATGAAGGTTGGGTTGTATGTGTGCCGAGTGAAGGAAGAGTGGAAGATGGTGCTGTCACTAGATATCCGAGTGGATGTGGCGTGGTGGCTTGAGGGGGTGAGTGAACAGCGGGTATTGCGATGGTTGTTGTTAGGCAGGGAGTTACCTTTAAGTCAAGCCTCGTGGATGGTAAAGAATTTTGAGGTGGAGCGAGGTATGGATCAGTGGGGAGAGGAGCATTGGCAGACGTATATGCTGCGCGAACTGGAAGAGTACGAGAGGGCCTCCGGGGAACTTGCGGCTAGGGGAGAGATGGCAGGCAATGTAGGGATTGTCGCTGAAAGAGGTGCGGAGGTGGGCGGGATGCCAGAGTCGTATCCCGCCGGGGAATGGGCTCAGCTGGAGCAGGGCGAGGCCCTGCTGGCTGAGCGGCTTCGCGGCCGCCAATTGCTAGCGGCCGAGGCAGAGGCGCTGCTGGCGGACACATCGCTGCAGCTTGCCTCGGTTTGGCGCGCGGCTGCACAGCTCGCGCACCTGCGTGGGCGGCTGAGCATAACAGCCGCCCTGGAAGGGCCTGCCACGCGGCGGCAACGCCTCGCGTGGCTTGGTCGCGCGCATAGCGCGCCCCGCTGCCGCCGATGCGGCAGCTTTGCCGGGCAGCGCGTGCCCTGCGCTGCCTGCGGCCTGGCGGCGTGCGCCTACTGCGAGGCTTGCCTCGCGCTGGGGCGCAGCCGTGCCTGTGCGCTG
This sequence comes from Paenibacillus sp. RU5M, assembly GCF_900221055.1. Taxonomy (NCBI): domain Bacteria; kingdom Bacillati; phylum Bacillota; class Bacilli; order Caryophanales; family Paenibacillaceae; genus Paenibacillus; species Paenibacillus sp. RU5M. Next base: position 450,934 of record NZ_OBQM01000004.1, read on the forward strand.
CTGCTGCGCAGCGCAGCGCCAGGGGCCGTGCCACGCGATTCATCGCAGCGTGGCACGGCCGTTATCCCCACCGAGGGCGGACTTGCCCGGTGGGGACTTAGCCCTGCGCAGAGCGCGGCTGCTGCCGCGGCGCTGGCGTTTTTGGCCCAACCATACGCAGGGGATGGGCCGGGGCGGTTTTTGTTGTGGGCCGTGACCGGGGCAGGTAAAACCGAGATGATATTCCCTTTGCTCCAATACATATTGGAGCGCGGTGGACGAGCGCTTGTTGCTACGCCGCGCCGGGATGTCGTGCTGGAGCTTGCCCCTCGTCTGGCGAAGGCATTCCCTGACATCTCGCTCGCTACGCTATACGGAGGCAGCACCGAGCGCTGGAAAGACGCGCAGCTCACACTCGCGACCACGCACCAACTGATGCGTTTTTACCAGGCATTCGATCTGGTTATTATCGATGAACTCGACGCATTTCCCTACCATAATGATCCCATGCTCGCTCATGCGGCTGCGTCCTCATGCAAGCCTGATGGTCATTTTGTTTATCTGTCCGCTACGCCACCAGCTAGGCTGCAGCGGGAAGCAGCGCAAGGGAAACTCACTCACGCCAAAGTTCCAGTCCGCTTCCACCGCCACCCTTTACCCGTACCGCGAATACTGAAAATGCCTACCGTCGCCGAGTGTATTCGGAAGCGAGAGCTGCCCGCCACACTAAAAAAGAGTATTCAAACCTCCTTGCTGCGCGAAGCTCAGGTATTTGTATTTGTGACACGGATCGCTCAGATTGAGGCATTTGTAAATCTCATGCGTCGCATGTTTCCACAAATCCATATCGAAGGAACATCATCCCAAGATCCGGATCGCGCGAGCAAAGTAATTGCGTTTCGTGAACGGACCATACGTTTGCTCGTGACCACCACTATCTTGGAGCGGGGCGTCACCATTCCGCGCAGCGATGTATTTATTTTGGATGCAGATAATGGTCTCTTCGACGAAGCATCTCTGGTACAGATGGCGGGTAGAGCAGGTCGATCTATGGATGATCCGGCAGGAAGAGTCGTCTTCGCATCATCCCGCCGTACGCGTTCCCAGGTGAAAGCGGTGGCCCAGATCCAAAAAATGAACACCATCGCAAAACGCAAAGGCTACCTTCACCCGCCAACACACCAATAGATACTGAGGGAGGCAACAACCTAATGTCGAACTGGCTAAGCAGCATAACAGACCACGTGCACCAACTCACCCATCGCCTGCATGGATTACTCGCCCCACCCGGAGCGACTTGTCTAACCTGTGGTACAAGAGCGATATTGTCTCCGATCTACCCCGGCATCTGTCCGCGTTGTGTGCAGCAAATTCCATGGATTCGTTCCGTTCGCTGTCTGCGTTGTGGTCGAGGGATCGGCTGCCCGGACTGCGTCCGCCCACACATGCAAAACCGTTCTTTCATATGCAACCGCAGCGCCGTCCAGTATAACGCTCTAATGAAGGAATGGATTGGGATGTACAAATTCAGAGGCCACGAGCGCTACGCGCCACTGTTAACGGCACTTATTATTCAAGCATTCCAAGCAATGAGTGAAGAACTCAACCCTGTTATGGCAAAAGAAACCCTGGCCCCCGTAGCTCATCCCGCCACGCCTGCTCAATACCATGTGGATGCCAACTCACATCCACCCGGCTCGAGTGCGTCCACAAACGCACTCGTTCACCAACCTGACGGGCGCGTATCAGTACCCGCGCCCGTTCACGGAGCTGGCTTACGCGACTCAACCTGCGTTCGCCCTCATTCACCTAACGCGAGTGTGCCTCTGTACACGCGCGCGCAAAACCACAGTGCATACGCGTACTACACGCACGCTCATCCCGGAGCAGCGACGCGCAACCGTCAGTCGCTGCTCCAAAACAACAAGCCGCGATGGCGGCCAGACGCGGTGACCTATGTCCCCGTCAGCGAAGAACGCCTTGCCGAGCGCGGCTTCAACCAGGCCGAGCGGCTCGCAGCAGGACTTGCCGCAGCCGTCCGCCTGCCTGTAGTTGATCTGCTGCAGCGTCGGATCAACACTACCAAACAAAGCTTCAAAACACGCGGCGAGCGTATCCAGACGATGCAGGATGCATTTGCAATTCAGCCAGGTGGAATAGATATGTTGCTTGAACTCTATAAAGCAGCCAAAGCCGCTTCTCAATCCGTTCAAAAGAACATGTATTCACGAGCAGCTAATTCATACGCTAATGGAGAAGAAGGGTCTTCACATGTCACACCAACAACAGAAGGTAGGCCGTTAATTCCCTTACGCTTGCTAATGATCGATGATATCTACACAACCGGTAGCACCTTGGATGCTTGCGGACAGGTGATCTTAAACGCTGGATATTCTATTAACCTTCCAATAGAGATTTACACGCTGACTTTGGCCAGATCCTGACTGGAAAATGTATATGTACTTAATAAATGGCTATCATACTCAAATTATTTGATGATAATAACTAATAAATTTTATATAGAAAAGAGAAAGTACGTTCTTATATGTACAGCGTTGTGACTTTTTTGAATTATCATATATATGCATATGATTTGAAAAGTAGTTGTTTAACGAAATTATGAAAGGGGATTAGACAAGAATATTTTTACATGTAAAAAAGAGGAATTGATTCTGCCGTGTAGAATAGATAGTTCTGCCGTTCACCAGTAGGTGACAGCACAGGGAGTGGCATAACATATCTTTTGAAGGAGAGAACAACGGTGGGTGCAGGAAAAAGAAAAAATGGGTTTTACTTATGGACCGTCCGTTTACTGGTGCTAATGCTGGTATTCGGACAGTTTGGCGTGTACGGGGGGAACCGGGCACATGCCGCAACGAGTAGCAGGGTTGTATCCAGTAACTACGATTATCGTTATGTGTTATCAGAGCAGGATGGAAATTTAAGCGTCAATCAGAAACCAATTGATCTGGGGTGGGCAAGATCCTACAGCTTTTCTGCAACAGGATATTCTTTCTCCAGAATGCAGTCGGTTCGTGGGACGGTTCCTAAGATGACCAATGTATCTTTTGGCTCATACACGTCCACCTATGCAGGTAAAATCAATAATGCAATCCTGATCGACTTCTCAGAGGTATGGCACTATTACACGGTAATGGAATACAGACAATCCGGAACCAATGTCGGAGGTTGGAATATATCTCATGTGGATGAATTCGGCTATGAAACACCAAGATACGTCCAAAGCTACGAGGCTTCGCAGTTAAGTCTTGTGGTTAACGCTGACACAGGAACTGTGGTTGATTTTGTCTCAGACCTCAATCCATATTACACACGAAAAGCAGAATCATTCAGTTTTGTGAAGGAAACGGGAACGAAGGTACCTATTACTACAGTTCCATCTATTCCAGTTGATATAGTTGCCGCTGCCAATGATGTGGCCATTAATCTTAATTGGTCTGCTGCCCAACAAGCAGTTCAATACGAAATTGAAGAAAATGGTGTAGTTAAAGGTCCTTATTATGGAGTGAACTATACGAGTGCACCATTTAAACCGAATACTACCTATACCTACAAAGTGCGTGGGGTAAATCCACGTGGCGTCAGTGAATGGAGCACTCCATACACCCTTAGGACATTACTTGAGAAACCCGTTCTTACGGTAACAGCAGAAGAAAGTAAAAATACAGTGAAGTGGAAATCTGTTGAATATGCAGATCGATATCAACTGCAGATTGATGGGGGTACACCCATTGAACTAGGTAATGTTACCACATACGAACATGAAGGGTTGGCAGCCAATTCAACTCATACGTATGTGCTGAAAGCATTCTCACCTGACAATGAGAGTACGTGGAGCAAACCTCTCAGTCAATTAACAGTGCCGGACCGAGCAGATGGCTTAAAAATTACGGATGCTACATTCAATAAATTGTCCATATCATGGACAGCTGTAAAAGGAGCAACGGGATACGATCTGGAGATAGATGGTACCATTGTTGCAGTAACTGGTACAACATATAGTAAAACTGGACTTACGGCGAATACAGAGCACACGTTCAGAATCAGACCTAAAAATACAGGTGGTGTTGGAAGCTGGAGTGATAAAGTAATCGGATTCACCCAGCTTAGCACACCTGTGATTCAATCCAGTTCCTCAGAAGAAGAAGTGGTCCTCGTATGGGCACCAATTGAAGGAGCGACTTCATATGAAGTTGAAGCTGATGGGGTTGTGTTCGGAGATATAGAGAATCCAATCTTCAGTCATACTGCTCTAACTTCGGGGACAGCACATAAGTATCGTGTTCGTGCACTGAATGATGCAAATAACAGTGCATGGACCACGGTTATTACGCAAAACACATTGCCAAGCTTGGTTAGCGGATTGACTGTGAGTGCCGTAACAAACGCAGCCATTACTTTAAAATGGAATGCGGTCACAGGGGCTACAGGATATGACCTTGAAATTGACGGAACTCCAGTCGCATTGACAGCGACAAGTTATACAAAGAGTGCATTGGCTGGGAACACGGAACATACTTTCCGCATTCGCTCCAAGAATGCTGCCGGTGCAGGAGCGTGGAGTGAAGTGGTGACGGGGCGGACACAATTCAATCTACCTGTACCTAAAGCTTCTTCCGAAGAAACGGCTATCACTTTAACTTGGCCTTCCATACCTGACGCAACAGCGTATGAAGTTGAAGCAGACGGTGCGGTCGTTGCAACGGTTAATGAACCAACATATACGCATGGTAATTTGCTTCCGGGTACATCACATAAATACCGTGTTCGTGTAGCTACGGATACGAATACGAGCGCATGGACAGCGATTGTGACACAGAGCACATTGCCATCGGCTGTAATGGGTCTAGGTATATCATCCGTAACGAATACAGCAATTGTCTTGAAATGGTCCACTGTAACAGGTGCCAGTGGGTATGATCTGGAGGTAGATGGAACAGTAGTTCCGGTCACCGGATTAACATATACAAAGAGCGGCCTCGCAGCAAATACGGAGCACACGTTCCGTATTCGTTCCAAAAATACCGCAGGTGTTGGTACGTGGAGCGACGTAATAAGTGGCACTACCCAATTGAACACACCTGTATTAAAAGCCAATTCCGAAGAAACAGCAGTTGTATTGACATGGGCAAACGTAGCTGATGCAACCAAATATGAAATAGAAGCAGACGGTATTAATGTAGCCACAGTTACGGATTTAAAATACGTGCACGAAGGTCTACTCGCAGGTACATCGCATAAGTATCGTGTACGTGCATTGACCGATACGAATGCAGGTGCCTGGACAGCGATCCTTACTCAGAACACTTTACCAGGTTCTGTTACCGGATTAAGTGTTACATCTGCGACCAATGTGGCCATTGCTTTGAAATGGAATGCGGTCACTGGGGCGACGGGATACGATCTTGAAATCGACGGCAACGTGGTAGCTGTCAGTGGATTGACGTATACGAAGACGGGCCTTGTAACAAACACGGAGCACACCTTCCGAATCCGCTCCAAAAATACAGCAGGCGTTGGAGCATGGAGTGATATAGTGGATGGTACCACACAGTTAAATACGCCAGTGGTAAAAGCATCTTCTGAAGAAACGTCTATCACCCTAACTTGGGCTGAGGTCACCGGTGCAACGAAGTATGAAATCGAAGCCGATGGAGTGATTACTGGCACTGTTAATGAGTCGAAGTATGTGCATAACAGCCTGTTGGCTGGAACAGCGCATAAATATCGAGTACGAGCTTTGACGGATACAAATATGGGTGCCTGGACAGCAATTCTTTCTCAAAATACATTGCCAGGTTCTGTAGCTGGATTGAGTGTAACATCGGTTACGAATGCAGCGATTGCTTTGAAATGGAATGCGGTCACTGGAGCGACGGGATATGATCTTGAAATCGACGGTAACGTTGTAGCTGTCAGTGGATTGACGTATACCAAAACAGGACTATTAGCAAACACTGATCATACATTCCGTATTCGTTCTAAAAATGCTGCGGGTGTAGGAACATGGAGTGAAGCGATAGAGGGATTAACCCAGTTAAACACGCCTGTATTGAAAGCTTCTTCTGAAGAGACTTCCATCACGGTAACATGGATAGATGTAACAGATGCTACCAAGTATGAAGTGGAAGCCGATGGAATTATTGTAGGTACAGTTAACGAATCGAAATATGTGCATATGAATTTGCTTCCAGGAACAGCGCATAAATATCGCATACGTGCTTTGACGGAAACAAACACGGGTGCTTGGACGGCACTTTTGACGCAAAATACCTTGCCTGCGGTTGTAACGGGACTAAGCATAACATCAGCAACCAATGCAGCCATTGCATTGAAATGGAATGCTGTCACTGGAGCAACAGCGTATGATCTAGAGATTGATGGCACCGTAGTAGCTGTTAGTGGACTGGTTTATACGAAGAGTGGACTTGGAACAAACACAGAACATGTTTTTCGAATTCGTTCCAAGAATGCTGCAGGGGTAGGAGCGTGGAGTGAGACGATAACCGGTATAACCCTATTAAATACGCCTGTTCTGAAAGTGTCATCTGAAGAAACGACGATTACCTTGACATGGCCTGAGATTAAAGAAGCAACAAAATATGAAATTGAAGCGGATGGAATTATTGTAGGAACGGTAAATGATCCTATTTACATCCACAGTAATCTATTGGCAGGAACAACACATAAATATCGCGTACGTTCGTTGACCAATACAAATGTTAGTGCCTGGACAGCTATTGTTACGCAAAATACATTACCTGGTGCAGTCACTGGGTTATCTGTAACAAGTGTAACCAATACAACCATTGCCTTGAAATGGAACGCGGTAACTGGTGCAACGGGATATGACTTAGAGATTGACGGTACGCTGGTACCTGTAAGTGGATTGACGTACACTAAAACCGGGCTTGTAGCCAATACAGACCATACTTTCCGCATACGTTCCAAAAATGCCGCAGGTGTGGGGGCTTGGGGAGATGTGACTGGTGTTGCCACTCAGTTAAATACACCTGTGCTTAAGGCATCATCTGAGGAATCAGCAATTCATTTGACATGGATTGAGATTAAAGATGCAACAAAATACGAAATTGAAGCCGATGGTACAGTGATTGCTTCAGTGACCGAGTCAATGTTTACTCATAAAGGTCTGCTTCCTGGGACAGCACATAAATATCGTGTACGTGCTCTGACGGATACGAATACGAGTGCCTGGACAGCATTGCTGACACAGAATACTTTACCTGATGCAGTTACTGGATTTATGTTAAACACAGCAACGCCTGCGGCAATCTCCCTTAAATGGAATGCGGTGTTAAGTGCATCCGGGTACGATTTGGAGATTGATAATGCCATTACACCAGTTAGTGGAGTAACCTATACGAAGTCTGGACTTGCCGCCAACACAGAGCATACCTTCCGTATTCGTGCGAAAAATGCTTCAGGTACAGGTGCCTGGACTGAAGTTGTAATAGCTTCCACCCAATTGAACGTACCAACGTTGAAAACAACATCTGAAGAAACCGCCATTACATTGACATGGACTGAAGTTGCTGGTGCGACCAAATATGAAATTGAAGCAGATGGTACTGTAGTAGCGACTGTTAGTGATCTTATGTATGTTCATAATGGATTGCTGGGTGGAACCATTCATAAATACCGTATCCGTGCTTTGACGGATACCAATACAAGTGCCTGGACAGCTATATATTCTCCAATTACGTTACCCGCTGTTGTTTCAGGACTTAGTATGAATACAAAAACCGCCACTGCAGTCTCCGTTAAATGGAATGCAGCCACTGGTGCAAATGGTTATGATCTAGAGGTAGATGGGGTGATCATTGCTGCAACCGGAACAGTGTATACACGGAATGGACTTACAGCCAACACAGAGCATACCTTCCGTATTCGTGCCAAGAATGCTACTGGAGCTGGTGCTTGGAGTGAGAATTTAACAGTTACTACGCAGTTGGCTACACCTGTTCTGAGGGGAGCAGCGGATAAAAACAATGTAACCTTAACATGGGATGCCATTAATGGAGCTACCTCTTATGTGATTGAGGATGATGGCAAAACGGTAGCGACGGTAAGTGAATCAACCTGGGTTCATATAGATTTGTTACCATCGAGCCTGCACAAATATCGGATTATTGCAGTGAATGATCAAAATACAAGCATTTGGTCTTCAGTAGTAAGCATTAGAACATTAAACTAATGATCTAGATCAGGGGTATAGGTTGCGCATACATGCACCCTATACCCCTTTTATATTCGCAAAGAGGCTATGGACTTGAAGTGAGAAAATAAGGTAATGTATAGTTATTATCCATTCGGAAGAGGAAGTTTGAGAGGGGCGTTTTAGCGATGAATCTGGGTAATTGTCCGCGTTGTGGCAAATTATATGCGTTGAATTTTCGGGATGTATGCTCGAACTGTATCAAGGAAATTGAACTGGAATACCAGACTTGTGTGGAATATCTGCGCGAAAACAAGGGTACAAACATACAGGAACTATCTGATGCAACAGACGTTTCAATCAAAAATATTACCAAGTTCATTCGTGAGGGGCGGATTTCCATCGAAAACGCCCCAAATATGATGTATCCTTGTGAAGTGTGCGGAACCCTGATTCGTGAAGGCCATATGTGCGACTCTTGCCGGAATCGTTTGACGAAAGATTTGGCTGGAGCGGCTAGAGAAGTAGGTCAGAAGGATAACGGCAGCATAGGCGGACGAACCTATAATGCTGTCGACAAACTACGGGATCTATAGGAACGAGGGCTTAAATACAAGTTTTGCTATAACAAATGTTTTGGAACGTACCGATAAACTTATTAAAGATTATCGGTTTTTTTTATTATCCTAATCGTTCGAGAACATAAAGATAATGTAAAAATCCTAAGGTGGAAGGAAGTGCAATTCGTATGAAAATCAATGAACCGAGTAGAATTGGTGCAATCAATTCATATCAGAGGAACGTTGAATCCAATCAGCAGGCTGATGCCAAAAAGAGCCGCCGTAAGGACGAGGTATCCATTTCTCCGGAGGCGATGAAGATGCTTGAGGAACAAGGTCGTACACAGGATGCAGGACGTATACAACGGATACAGGAACTGAAAGAACAGGTTAGTTCGGGAACTTACCAAGTGGACAGCAGCAAACTTGCTGACAAGTTACTGCCGTACTTTAAGTCTTTTGATAAGGAATAGGTGATCACGTAATGGCAGCACTGGACAGATTAATTGCAGTTTTGCAGCAAATGGAACAAAGTCACCGCGAGATGTTGGCACTCAGCGAGATCAAGAGGCAGGTCATTGTCAAAAACGATGTAGATCAACTCATTGCTGTAATGAATAAAGAATCCAAGTTTATGAAACAGCAGGAGCCACTTGAGAGCGAACGATTGAGTGCAGTTCATGAACTGCTTCAGGAGCGGGGCATCAAATCGATGCTTAACCTGAATATCACAGAGATCTCCAAGTTGATATTTGATCCGGCTGATAAACAGCGATTGCTTGAAGTCCAGAAGAAGCTAGCGGGAACATTGCAGGAATTGAAAGAAATTAATCAATTGAATCAAAAACTGATCGAGCAATCATTGATGTTTATTGATCTCTCAATGGACATATTTGCTTCTCGGCCGGAACAGGATGCCACATATCAGCATCCTGCTGATAAGAACGGTAATCCAGGGCGAATCGGTCTCTTTGATACACGTGCCTGATTAATTAGGGGGAAACAAGGTGACATCTACTTTTCATTCAATCGAAACAGCTAAACGAAGCTTGTTTACACAGACGACAGCGCTTAGCACAACAGGACATAATGTGGCCAATGCCAACACGGAAGGGTACTCTCGGCAAAAGGTAAACATGCAGGCGTCCATTCCTATGGAGCCGTTTGCATTTTTACACAGTACAACACCAGGACAACTCGGAACAGGGGTGGAGTTCGACTCCATTACCCGTGTGCGTGAGAAATTTCTGGACGACCAGTATCGCAATGAAAACACCAACTTCGGGAGTTGGTCGATTCAACGAGACACGCTTGAGAAACTTGAAGCCATTGTGAATGAACCATCCGACACCGGATTTCGGACTGTGATGGATAACTTCTATAAATCTTGGTCCGATCTGAGCAAAAATCCGGAGGATGTTACTGCTCGTCGAATCGTTAAAGAGACAACACTGGCTCTGACAGATGCGATGAATCAGATTAGCCGCCAACTGGACAATCTTAGTCAGGATCTGGATAACAATATTGAAGTGAAAGCAAACGAAATTCAGGGTTATCTTGGTAATATCGCTAATCTTAACAGTGCTATTGTTAAGGTCGAATCGCTAGGCGATAATGCCAACGATTTGCGTGACCAACGGGATTTAATGGCGGACAAATTGTCCAAGATAATGAATATTACTGTAACGGATTCTCCGCAAGGATACTCCGTTCAGATGAACGGACAAGCGCTGGTTACAGGTGGTGCTGTGCAAGCAACGGTAGACTCTGCTTTTCTGAACACGGCTTACACTGCGGGTGATCTTACTAATGGTGAAGTCCACGGTATGATTAAGTCCAGAGACACCTTGGTGAGTGATTATCAGAAACAGATGAATGAACTTGCCAACACGCTTGCGAATGGTGATATTGAAATCACGATTCCAGCGGGCTCTGTCTTGCCTGATAACACCGTCCTGGATGGTGTTACATACACAGGTACATCACGTACACTAACTGCGGATCTGAAGGTCACGGTTAAAGGTTTGAACGGTCTTCATCAGCTTGGATACAGCATGGACGGAACCAATTCACCAGGAGTACCGTTCTTTACAGCTGCTGGTGGTGGAACAACGATTACAGCTGGAAATATCTCATTGAATGCCGAAATTTTGGCTGACCCTAACAAGATCGCAACCTCTCTTCGTACTGTTACGGATGCTTCTGGAGCAGAAACTGTGGTTAAAGGGAATAACACCCTAGCACTTTTGCTTGCTAATCTTAAGGATACTCCTATGAAATCCTCGGATGGATTGCGTAATGCAACCATTGGTGCACAATTCAGTGCAATCGTAGGTCAACTGGGGGTTCAGTCTCAAGAAGCTGCACGTCAGACGTCTAACTCTGAGTTTCTTGTGGAGCAAGTAGATACGCGTCGTCAATCTGTAAGTGGTGTATCGTTGGATGAAGAGATGTCAAATATGATCAAGTTCCAGCATGCATATAACGCATCTGCTCGATTTATGACCACATATGATGAATTACTTGATAAGTTGATTAATTCTACTGGGACAGTAGGTAGATAATAGAACGGAGTGACTTAACAGACCATGAGAATAACCAATAATATGCTCAGTTCACAGTTGCTTTTGAACCTGAACCGGAATGCCCAACAGATGAATAACACTCAGACCCAACTAGCGACAGGTCGTAAAATTAACAAGCCTTCTGACGATCCAGTAGGGATAACTTACTCCCTTCGTTATCGCGCAGAGTTGTCATCCAATGAGCAATATCAGAAAAATGTGGATACTGCTATATCCTGGCTTGAATTTAACGACACCGTCATGAACCAAGCTGGGGAAGTCGTTCAGCGTCTACGTGAATTGACGGTGAAGGGTTCAACAGGAACTAACCCTCAGTCAGCACTCGATAGTATTAATGAAGAAGTGAAACAGCTCAAGGAGCAGCTGATTGATATTTCTAACAGTAAGCTCAACGGTAAATATATCTTCAATGGTGAAACCTATGATGTGAAGCCATATGATTTTCCTGCCAATCCAGATGGATCTTTCGATACTTCAAATGCTGCATCCGTTTTAACGGACAAAGGCAAAATCAATTTTATTGTTGGTGAGAGTGTACAACTGCCTATTAACGTCAATGGCAATGAGGTATTTGGCACTGAAACGGAAGAGGATAATTTGTTCGTAACGGTTAACAACATTATGAAGGCTTTAACTGACGGGAACACTGAAGAATTATCGAAGCAATTGGATAACATAGATAGCCGTATGGACAAAATGCTGGCGATCCGTTCCGAACTTGGTGCCAAAACGAATCGTGTTGATCTAATGATGGGGCGTCTCGATGATCTCAATATCAATTTGACAGATTTGCAAGCCAAAGTTGAGGATGCAGACTATGCTGAACTGGCGATGAAATCCAAAATACAGGAAAATATCTATAACGCTTCCTTGTCTGCAGGTGCCAAAATCATTTCTCCATCTTTGGTAGACTTCCTGAGATAAAGAGGAGGAGTAATTAGTGAAGACTCTTCCAGTCGTCCAGATTCGAACAACGCCATCTATCCTCAATATTGATGCTGATCCTGGTCAATACTCTATTCGCCAGCCTAAGGCAGAAGTGCAGCTAAACACCAGACCTGCCAAGCTAACGGTAGAGAGTCATCCGATCACTCTTCATGTAGATCAGAGCAAGGCTTTCTCAGCTTACAATGGCGGGAATATGATTGATATGAACGCGCGAATATATTCGGGAATACAGCAGCAGTTCTTGCAAAACATGGCTGAACGCGTTCAACAGGGTAATCAACTGGCAGCGATTCATAAGCCAGGTAATACGATTGCAAATATAGTAGGTATGAATTGGCAACCACAACCTTTCCCTGAGACGCGCACTCCGGCTTCTTTTGATAATGTTGATACACGTGTTGATACAAGGCCACCGGATATTAACTTTCAACCTGCCGTTTCTGAAATGAACGTCATTGTTAACAAACCGGAGATCGAGTATCAACGGGGTAAGCTTGATATTTATGTGAAGCAATATGCATCAGTTCAATATACTCCACCTGACATAGATGTTGGGTTGTAAGTTATAATGTAGAGCTATAGACGGGTCTCGTATGCAGCCATCTATGGCTCTTTTCGTATAAATTCTTCGCCAAGGAGGCGTTTACCATTCAGATTCAGACAAGTATGTGGGGAGAACTAGAGGTCAAAGAAGAAGATATATATCTATTTCCAAAAGGTTTACCCGGATTTGAAGATGAGACAAAATATGCGTTAATTCCATGGGAGGAGACTCCGTTCAGTTATTTACAGTCGGTACATGAACCAGGTCTATCGTTCTTGTTGGTTAGTCCATTTATGTTTGTACCCAATTATAGTTTTGAATTGGGTGAGGTGGACAAAGAAGAGCTGGGGATTGAAGAGCAGGTTTCGGTTTTCTCTATGGTGACCATTCATTCTGAGACAAATAAATCCACCATGAACTTGTTGGCTCCCGTTGTACTTAATCCAGAGCAACGTCTGGGAAAACAAGTGGTACTCCATCATTCCAGCTATGAGACACGACATCTCATCTGGGCAGAAGACGAAGCAAATTCAGTGAAGGGTGGAGTCTAACATGCTGGTACTCTCACGAAAAAAAGGCGAATCGATTGTGATTCAAGATCATATTGAAGTCACTGTGCTTGCTGTAGAAGGAGATACCGTGCGAATCGGTATTTCTGCACCTAAGCATATTGATATCTTTCGGCAGGAGATCTACGCATCCATTCAGGAAGCGAATCGGGAATCTGCTACACCTCTCGCAGCCAATATTGAAGCGTTTATGGAACGTTTAAGAAAAACAGAAAATAAAAAAGATTAAAAAAATTCCATTTTGCTATAAACAGTTGTTCACCTTCCGTCGATATATAATTTAGACGCTGCTTCGGCAGGGCGGCCGACCTTAATGTCGCGGCGTTTACCACATGGATGTGGAACTAATTTATTTTCAGGGAGGAAATACTCTAATGATTATCAACCATAATATCGCGGCATTGAACACACACCGTCAACTGTCTGCAAACACTGCTAACACTAACAAAAATATCGAAAAATTGTCTTCCGGTCTTCGCATCAACCGTGCTGGTGACGATGCTGCAGGTCTGGCAATTTCCGAAAAAATGCGCGGTCAAATCCGCGGTTTGGACCAAGCTTCCCGTAATGCTCAAGATGGTATCTCTTTGATCCAAACAGCTGAGGGTGCTTTGAACGAAACTCACTCCATCCTGCAACGTCAACGTGAGATTGCTAACCAATCCGCTAACGGAACAAACACAGATTCCGATCGTCAAGCTCTGCAAGACGAAATGAACCAACTGACTTCCGAAATCAACCGTATCGGTAACACTACAGAGTTCAATACTCAAAAATTGTTGCAAGGTGATGGAAAAACTAACCTTACAGGTACTGGCGTTGCTAAAGACGGATTTGTAAGTGGTGGTTCGACTACTCATACACAAGCTACTCAAACGGCAACTATTGCAGCTGATGGCGTTGCTAAAGACAAAACTACAGTTACAATTAATGGGCAAGATATTAGCTATGAACTGACTGCAGATGACGCAGCAGCTATCGCAAAAGCTGAGACTGATGCTGCTGGCGATGGTGTTAAGAAAACGGCTGAACTCGTTTCTGCGGGACTTCAAAAAGCAATTGATGCAAATGCCGCTTTGAAAGGTAACTTTACTGTTACTAGTACTAACGATAAAGTGACAATTTCGGCTGTTGCTGTTACAGATGGCGGAAGCTTGGATGGTTCTTTGGGTAATATGACTGCTTTGCAAATTAACGGAACAGATGCAACTGATGCTGTAGCTTCTGTTGGTACTACAACTTATAAAGCTGCAGAAGGTACACTTGATTTCTCTAAAGTTGACTCTGTAGATAAAGCAAAAGCACTTTTGGGTACTGGCGTTACAGTTAACGGTCAACAAATTGAGTTCTATGATGCAACAAAAGGAGAATACAAGGGAAGCGCACTGGGCGTAAATATCAGTGAGCTTACTAAAACGGGCGCAACAGTTACTGGAAGTGCTGTAGCACAAGCGATCGTAGATACGCTTGCTAACAAAATTGAAGGTGTAACACTTTCCGTAGGAACTGCTACTAACGCTAACAAATTGGTAATCACAGCAAACGCTAAAGGTGAAGCTGGTAACGGAATCACTTTGAAAGATGGCGGAGTTCAAAAGAACTTCGAAACTTCTTTCCAAATTGGTGCTAATACTGGCCAATCGATGAGCCTTTCTATCGGCGACATGCGTTCTTCCGCTCTGGGGATCACTGGTAAAGCAGGCGATGCTGGTTTCACTAAAGAAAACACAGTAACTGATGGAACGAACGATGTTAAAGGTGAAGCTGCCCTGAACATCTCCACTAAAGAAGGCGCAGCTGCTGCAATCGCAGTTCTGGATAAAGCAACTGCGACTGTATCCAGCGAACGTTCTAAACTGGGTGCTGTTCAAAACCGTCTGGAGCACACAATCAACAACTTGGGAACAGCTTCTGAGAACCTGACAGCTGCTGAATCCCGTATCCGTGACGTTGATATGGCGAAAGAAATGATGAGCCAAACGAAAAACAACATCTTGGCTCAAGCAGCTCAAGCAATGTTGGCGCAAGCAAACCAACAGCCACAAGGCGTTCTGCAATTGCTTCGTTAATTTTACCTTGCTTCATCCTAAACCTTGGATCTATGATCCAAGGTTTTTTTATTAGATTTTACATATTTGCTAAAGCTAAATAGTCCATAAGCCGATATATACTATAAATGCGAAATAGTTGGAGGTCGTTCAAGGGTGAACATTCAATTTTCCTTATCTGCTGCCTCATCTGCAAACCCTGCTATAGAATTACAGAACCCGGCAGGCGCTTCTCAAGCGGGAACCGACATAGCAAACATCAGGACAGCGAAAGAAGCCTATAACAAAGAAAAACAGGGTATGAATCTATCTGTGGGAGAAGAACTGCTGATTCGTAACATTGATCGAGCGGTAAAAGCCCTCCAAGGTCCAGAAACGACGCTGGACATCAGCATCCATGAAAAGACACATGATATTATGGTGAAGGTGTTAAATAAAGAAACAGGTGAAGTGCTTCGCGAGATTCCGCCTGAGAAGACACTGGATCTGGTAGCCAAGATGATGGAAATAGCGGGCATCCTGATCGACGAGAAAGTATAAAAGTACAAATTATATTCTAACGAGCGAGGAGTTGAATTTATGCGTATAAATGGGTTCTCCGGTATGGATATTGATAGCATGGTCAAAGAACTAATGACAGCCAAACGAGCTCCGCTGGATAAGTTGAACCAGAAAAAAACATTGCTGGAATGGCAGCGTGATAGTTATCGAGAATTGAACAGCAAGATGTATGAATTCCGAAATACCAAATTACAGCAAACATACAGACAGTCTGCAGCACTTAATACTCAAAAAGCTGTTGTAACTGGTAACACGGATGCCGTTAAAGCAGAAGCGGGTGCAACAGCTAATGGTATTAAGATGGAAGTGTCAATTGAACAATTAGCTACTGCAAAAGCGCAAGAAACTGACGGTAAGGGTCAAGGCTATAGCTCAAGGCAGTCACTTGCCGAACTTGCTAACGGTATAAAATTTGGACAACCAACAACAAGTTTAGGTACTAGTGATTATTCCAAAGAATACAAAATTAAAATTAATGATGTAGAAATGACGTTTACCGGGCAAGATACGGTTTCTTCTATTATTGCGAAAATCAATAGTAAAACGGACTTGAATGTAAAAGCTAGTTTCGATGATCTGACAGGCAAGTTTACCATCGCATCTAAAGATCTAGGTTCTACAGGTAAACTTGACGTTAAGGCACCGGATGCTGGGAATAATTCACTAATGGATGTTTTTGGACAAGGATCGACTGCAGTGGTCACAGACATCGCGGCGAAAGATGCTATTGTTTTAATTAATGGAAAAAAGTTAGATCCTCCACCTACTAGTAATATAATTACCTACAACGGTGTGCAAATGAATCTTTTGGCAGAGACTGTTACAAGAGATTCTAACGGAATTATAACTAGCGACAAGCCTTTTACGATAAATATCCAGAGCGATCCGGACAAAGCACTAGAGACGGTGAAGGCTTTTATAGCGGATTATAATACGATGTTGGACTTATTGAACACCAAGGTTAGTGAAGAAAAGTATCGCAGCTTCCAACCGCTTACCTCAGAACAACGCAGTGCCATGACAGAAAGTGATATTAAGTTATGGGAGGAAAAGGCCAAGAGTGGTCTACTCAAGAACGATGATATTCTCTCAAACCTCTCTTCAACAATGAGAATTATTATGGGCGAGAAAATGGGGGAACTAAGCAACATTGGAATCACGGGTGGTAAGTATTATGAAAATGGGAAAATCTATCTAGATGAAGAGAAGTTCAAAAAAGCTATAATTGGAAATCCACAGCAGGTCTCCGATATATTGCAAGGTACAGGGACAAATACTGATAGCTCCATTTTTGGTAAGTTATACAAAGAGATGGATACAGCAATGACCAAAGTTGCAGAACGTGCGGGTACGACTAAATATAGCGGTGATGTTAACAGCATTTACAAGGAAGAAAGCGTTATGGGTAAAACACTCAAAGGTTACAATACTCAAATCACAGCCTTGGAAAAACGTCTGAGTGATCTTGAAAATCGTTATTATAAGCAATTTACTGCAATGGAAACTGCAATGAATAAATATCAGAGCCAGTCGTCTAGTTTATCCAGCTTCTTTGCTAGTTAAATTTTTACTTGAGAGTGAAAGGGTGTAAATATGATTAAGTCTCCATATGATCAATATCGTCAGTCGTCCGTTCAGACTTCTTCACCGGGTCAGTTGTTGATTATGTTGTATGATGGAGCTATTCGTTTTGTACGGACAGCGATTGATGGATTGGGTGCCAAGGATTATCAGAAGGTTAGTCTAAACCTTGGGAAAGCGCAAACCATTGTAAGTGAACTATCAGTTACTTTGGATCGCTCTGCTGATATTGCAGAGAACCTTAATGCGCTGTACGAATATATTAATTTTCTTCTTATTGATGCCAACACGAAGAAGAATGCTGAACCTGCTGAAGAAGCCTTGGGTTATTTAAAAGAGTTGAAGGAAACCTGGGTCCAGGCAAGTAAAATGGTATCTTCATCTGAACTTGGAGCCGTTCATGGATGATTTGATTACAGAGTTAGAACAATTAACACATGATATTATGCTTACCATTGAAGAAGTGGATTCAGAAACATTGGAGCAATTCGTGGATAAGCGTCAGGTCATTATTGATTCTATGTTACAACAATACTCAGGTGAGGTATCTCTATCTCAACAAGCTCGGCTTAAGAGCATTATGGAGAACGATCATGCAATTCTGATGAAGATGAGTAGCTTAAAGTCTGAAGCCAAAGATTGGCTCGTTCAACGCAAACAGGCTAAGGTACAAAAGAGCGCATATGAGATGTCTTACGCAGTTGACAGCATTATTGTGGATACTAAAAGGTATTAAAATGTGAAAAAAGGATGAAGAAAAGACCCGCCGGGACATTTCTTCATCCTTTTTTCATTTCTAATATTTTCTAATAAATATTCGTAAAATCGATTAAATCGTCCTCTTCCTCATAATTAAACACTAATGTATGTTTCCCCAGTCTGTAGGTCATTTCATAACCGCCGACCGCTTCGTTATAATATTCATTAGAAGGTTTACCCAGCCAGAGCCGCACATTTTGTGGAGCAAGATTTTGTTTCTCGTTGTATAGTTGCAGAATGGCAATGCGTGACTTGGCATTAAGTTCATGCATATATGAATCAAAGCCTAAGCCAAATTGAGGGTAATAATAAAAGGCTCCCCATTCCTCGTTTCCACGAGACTTAGGTTTATTTAGATTGTTTTGCACGGACTTGAGCGTCATTCCAATCTTAATATCAGATCGACCTGGTAACATGCCCTTTGATGCAGCGGCCTTAAGAGTTTCCAGATATGCACGGTCCCCCATTCCGGAGTTTGGCCAAGATGATTGATCCAAATAACGGGTATCGCTGAGACGCAGCTCCAGCTTGTTAACATTTAGCTTGAATGTATCGACTGCATATTTGAACTGCATATTGTTATAATATTTGAATTGTACTCTAGAGCCTGACAAACTGCGGATACCATTATTTCTGGAAGCCCAGTATGTGTCGGAAATCTTTTTGCCTTTATTGTCGGTGAATTTTATTGATTGTAACACACCAGAACGGATTATATAAGTGTGCACCTCATTGAAGTTGGAAGTCCCCCAATCTGTAAGCATTAATAGGTCAGGCGTTCCTGATTCTTTTCCTTGGATTGTATAATTCCAGGTCTGAGGCAAAATAATGGTTTCAATTTGTAACTTAGTCGTTTGAACGGTTCCATACTTAGCTCCTTTTTTTAGAAGCGCTGCACGATACGTTCCAGAATAACTTTTGTCGCCTGTTTTATTGTTTGTCCAGTCATTAGGTTCTGTAAGGGTAGATTTCTTTTCATCGTCCGCGAATAGATAAACGGTATAAGACGTTTGATTTGCATCCCGCAGTGTGAAGGAGAGACGGCTCTTACTTTTGAGTTGTTCGGCAGAGATTTGTTTTTCTTTTGCAGCGGCAGTTGTCGGAAGCATTAGTAATGTGCATAATGTGATACTGGCGAAAATTAGTATTGCTAGTAAGCTCCACTTTCTGTAATACTTTGAATAAATCATCGTTGATTCTCCTCTGGCTATTCTAGTAAAAATATGTAATTTGAAACTTAGTAAATTGTATCATTTTTGCTGTTATCCGCACAGTAGAGGAATTCTAATTAATCTGTAATTAATACATAAAAATAGCCGTATCACTAGTCCAATAACTTGATATATTAACAATCCCCCATCGTTCAACACAATTCCCAATTAATCTACAAAAAATTCCAAGAAAACATTTACTTTACCAATTGACAATGGATAACTTTGGATGGTATTATCTGAGTTGTGGGCAAGGGTCTTTGACACAACCTCACTTCATTTGATGACGAAGGGAATGTTAGTGCATGCAAGGTAAAGTAAAATGGTTCAACGCAGAAAAAGGTTACGGTTTCATTGAAACTGAAGACGGCGGCGACGTATTCGTACATTTCTCCGCAATTCAATCCGAAGGATTCAAAACTTTGGAAGAAGGTCAATCCGTAGAATTCGACATCGTCGAAGGCGCGCGTGGACCGCAAGCAGCTAACGTAATCAAATTATAATCATCCGGACAATCCGACCTACATATATGGTTAGATGGTTACCAATTGAATTATCGCTAGCATCAGACTCCGGTTTTTTCCGGGGTCTTTTTTTGTTTTAATAGATTCGAAATTTTAGAATCAGCCATAAAACATTATTCATATGAATTTGATAGATTCAAGACACAGTTTGTATTCATTTTACATAATAGATTGAAGGAGCTCGGAAACGGTTAATTACATCATCAAGCGCCTAATAAGACCATCCATGTTAATTAACGATTATGCCTCAAAATGGTGAAATATCGCGAAATATGGCGGCAAGCCTATGTTGGCTGATGTGGCCTGAACAGATGTCATTATTCGGTCACAGGGAGTTTTTACATGGCGCTTACATTCGTGTTATAATGAAGTGGCAAAGGAAAAGGAGGAGTGCCCTATGAATTTAAGTATTCGAGGTCAACAAATCGAGGTTACCGATGCTTTGAAGGATTATGTCGACAAAAAGTTGAGTAGACTCGAGAAGTATTTCGATGCACCCCTTAACTCTGACGGTGCTGTTACCCTGAGCACGACGAGAGGCTTGCATACAGTAGAGGTGACGATCCCTTTGAAAGGCATTGTGCTCCGCGCCGAGGATGAGAGCGACGATATGTACGCATCCATTGACTCCGTGGTGGACAAGCTGGAACGTCAGATCCGTAAACACAAAACGAAAATTAACCGTAAGTTCCGCCAGGAAGGCAGCCTGAAAACGCTCTTCGTCGAAGATCCGACAGGTACAGTGGCTACCGCTGAACTGGATGCGGAGACCGAAGATGATGACCTGGAAGTGGTACGGACGAAACGGTTTATGTTGAAACCGATGGACGTGGAAGAGGCTATCCTCCAAATGAACATGGTTGGCCACAATTTCTTCGTATTCTCCAACATTGAGAACGAAGAAGTCAGCGTTGTGTACAAACGGAACGATGGTAAATACGGTTTGATTGAACAAGGTTAACGGATTGAGTGAAACCTAACTTAGTTCTGTAACTGAACCAATGAACTGAAATGAAAAATGATTCCTTAATAATAACGAATGAAGACAGGGATACTTTGGATTCCTGTAATGGATTAAACTAACAAGAGCCTCCATCCTTTATGGGATGGGGCTCTTTTGTGCGTACTGGGGCTGGAAAAAAGTCGCTAAAGTAAGTTTGTGAAACTATTTCCCATGCTACTGCGTCTAATAGTATAGTAGGAATGAGACAAATCTATGCAAAGTGAATGCAAAATTATAAGTACTCACGGAGAAGTCATTAAAACATATTCTTTTTCTCTATATTGATATTTTCATCCAAATTTACCATCAAAATTCGTTAACATGCCTTATCTAACTGGAAAATGAAACGATAGAATCCAGGGCTTCCGCTAACGACTATGATTTTTTGCACTTAAACTCCATCGGAGAGGCTTCAGAAGTTCAAAGAAGTGTGCCGTGGCGTGTTGCGGCGACCCTTACAAACTGTTACAATTTATGCAAGAGAATCATTGTCCTGATGGGGAATTGTCAACGAATGATCGCTAATCATAATCAATGACAGGCACAGCACCATGAACATGATTCATAAGGCTCGGTATTCGGCTTATTTCTAATAACCGGATCCGGTTGAATACCGAATCAGCTTCATGAGGGAACCTTGGCAAGCCTGGAGTTGATTCATTTATATTATTTTTTATATCGTTTGTCACCCCCGGGCAAGTGGATACATATCCATCCGATGGTGTCGCGCGGCGGCAGCAGGGGGTCTATTCTGTTTTGCACGAAAGGGGTATACCATGCTAGGACTTGTCAAAAAGATCTTCGGCGACATGAACGAACGTGATGTTAAACGTCTGATGAAGACAGTCGATGTAATCAATAAACTGGAACCACAATTTCAGGCTCTGTCTGATGAACAACTGAAATCCAAAACGGATGAATTCCGTGCCCGCATTGAAAAGGGAGAAACAACAGATGAACTTCTTCCTGAAGCATTTGCAACCGTACGTGAGGCATCTCGCCGTGTACTGGGCAAACGTCACTATGACGTACAGATGCTCGGAGGCATTGCCCTGCATGAAGGCCGGATTTCAGAGATGAAGACGGGTGAAGGTAAGACACTGGTAGGAACACTCCCGGTATACCTGAATGCATTGACGTCCAAAGGTGTACACGTGGTAACAGTCAATGATTATTTGGCTCAACGGGATAGCCAGGAAATGGGACAAATTTATGAATTCATGGGCATGACGGTAGGGGTTAACCTGAGCGGTATGGACCATGCTTTGAAACAACATGCTTATGCATGTGATATTACGTACGGAACGAATAATGAATTTGGCTTTGACTATCTGCGTGACAACATGGTGTTGTACAAAGAGCAGATGGTACAACGTCCTTTGTTCTTCTGTATCATTGATGAAGTGGACTCCATTCTGGTCGATGAGGCACGTACACCTCTGATCATTTCCGGACAAGCTCAGAAATCGACAGATCTGTACTATGCAGCTGACCGTTTCGTGAAACGTCTGGTTCCAGAAGAAGACTTTACGGTGGACATCAAGGTGAAATCCGTAGCTTTGACTGAAGCTGGTGTGGCGAAGGCGGAGAAAGCATTTGGTATCGAAAACTTGTATGATCATGCCAATGTTACGCTCAACCATCACATCGTACAGGGATTGAAAGCTAACGTAATCATGCGTCGTGACGTTGACTATGTGGTGAGTGATGAAGAAGTACTGATCGTCGATGAGTTCACAGGCCGTCTGATGGCAGGACGTCGTTATAGCGATGGATTGCACCAAGCGATCGAAGCCAAAGAAGGCATTGAAGTACAGAACGAGAGCATGACTCTTGCTACGATTACCTTCCAGAACTATTTCCGGATGTACCGCAAGCTCGCGGGAATGACGGGTACAGCGAAGACCGAGGAAGAAGAGTTCAAAAAAATCTACGGTCTCGAAGTATTGCAGATTCCAACCAACCGTCCAAACAAACGGGATGATATGGCTGATGTGGTGTACAAGAGCATCGATGGCAAGTTCAACGCGGTTGTGGAAGAAATCGTGGCACGTCACAGCAAGAACCAACCGGTTTTGGTTGGTACGGTCTCCATCGAAAACTCCGAGCGTATTTCTGATATGCTGAAACGCCGTGGTGTCCGTCACCAAGTATTGAACGCCAAATATCACGCGGAAGAAGCGGAGATCATCACAGGAGCTGGACAAGCCGGTGCAGTAACGATTGCAACCAACATGGCTGGACGGGGTACAGATATTATCCTGGGCGAAGGTGTAGCTGAAGTGGGCGGCCTTCATATCATCGGTACAGAGCGTCACGAATCTCGCCGGATTGATAACCAGCTGCGTGGACGTGCAGGACGTCAAGGTGACCCAGGTTCTACACAGTTCTACCTGTCACTGGGTGATGAACTGATGAGACGTTTCGGTGCAGACAATGTACTGAACATGATGGAGCGTCTTGGTTTTGAAGAAGACCAACCGATTGAGAGCCGGATGATTACCCGTGCGGTCGAGTCGGCACAAAAACGGGTTGAAGGTAATAACTTTGACGTACGTAAAGTCGTTCTCCAATATGATGATGTTATGAACCAACAACGTGAGATTATATATAAACAACGCCGTGAGGTGCTTGAGTCCGAGAACATCAAACAGATCGTTATGGATATGATCAAACCTTCCATTGAACGTATTGTGGAAGCTCATTGCAGTGATGATATTCCGGAAAACTGGGAACTGCAGGAAGTTGCCGACTACATGAACAGCAAACTGCTGGATGAAGGTTCAGTAACGAAAGATGATCTGTGGGGCAAAGAAGCAGAAGAAATTATCGACTACCTGTTTGAGAAAGTTCAGAACAAGTACAATGCACGTGAAGAGCGAATCGGTGAAGAGATGGTTCGTGAATTCGAGAAAGTGGTTGTGCTCCGTGCAGTAGATAGCAAATGGATGGATCATATTGATGCGATGGATCAATTGCGTCAAGGTATCCACCTTCGTGCCTACGGCGGTACAGATCCACTGCGTGAGTACCAATTCGAAGGCTTCGAAATGTTCCATCAGATGATTGCTTCGATTCAGGAAGAAGTGGCAACCTATGTGATGAGAGCACAAATCGAGAGCAACCAGGAGCGTCAAGCGGTTGTTGACGAAAGTCAGATCTCGACAAGCGGCGAACCTACGGAGAAACGTCCGGTAAAAGTGTCTGACCAAATCGGACGTAACGATGCTTGTCCATGTGGCAGCGGCAAAAAGTTTAAACACTGCCACGGTCAAGAGTAGACTCTCTTTTATTACCCTGTGTATAATTTGGATCTAAATTTTTTACACCATAACGGAGAGTGCGGAAGCAATCTGGAGAAGCTACGCGTTCGCCTTTATCACCGGATTTTTCCCTTGTGAGAGGAAATCGAGAAAATCTGGGGATAAGAGCGATCGGAAGATGCTACTGCAATCGGAGTGGTAAGGTGTAACGAATGTTTGATCAACTTAAATAGAATGACATGAACGGCTCCTTGCAGCCGGGTATTCCAAATGATCAAGTGAAGGATGCATAACCTGTAATTGGTGCATAGTTATAACTATGTGACCATGATCAAGGAGAAGAGGATTGCCGATATAAAGGTAACCTAGACTCCAAGGTGAAGCATCGGATACTTGATCTGGAGGAATGCCCTGGATGCGGGGAGCTTATCTTAATGAAAAGAGGAATTGCACATGATCGATCCAAGCGTGAAGCAGGACCTGCGTGAAATAGGCAAGAAACTAACAAATCTTAGGGGGTCTCTTTGACTTAGATCTTAAGCAAGAGATGATTGAGAACTTCGAGGTGAAGATGTCCGCCCCGGATTTCTGGGATGATAATGACAAGGCACAATCCTTAATCGCCGAGCTGAACGCGGTGAAGGGATCTGTGGATCAATACACCAAGCTGCAGCAGGATTATGATGATGCGGTCATGATGGCAGAACTGGCTGACGAAGAAGGCGATGATGATCTGGCTGTGGAGATCGGCAACAGCGTGACAGCCATCGTGAGCAAGGTAGAAGCGTTCGAGCTACAACTTCTCCTGAATCAGCCGTATGACAAGATGAATGCGATTCTGGAGCTTCACCCGGGTGCTGGTGGTACCGAGTCACAGGACTGGGGACAGATGCTGATGCGAATGTATACACGCTGGGCCGAGAAACGTGGTTTCAAGGTTGAGGTGCTGGATTATCTGGCAGGAGATGAAGCAGGAATCAAGAGTGTCACGCTATCCATCAAGGGGCACAATGCTTATGGGTATCTGAAAGCCGAAAAGGGTGTCCACCGATTGGTACGGATCTCACCTTTTGACTCATCAGGACGCAGACATACTTCCTTCGTATCCTGTGATGTGGTTCCTGAGATTGATGACACCATTGAATTGGACATTCGGACAGAAGATCTCAAGATCGATACGTACCGTGCGAGTGGCGCGGGTGGACAGCATATCAATACCACCGACTCAGCCGTACGGATTACTCACCTTCCAACAGGTGTGGTTGTAACGTGCCAGAATGAACGGTCACAGATCAAGAACCGTGAGCGGGCGATGACGATGCTTCGTTCCAAATTGTATGAGCGTAAAATTGAAGAACAAAAACAACATCTGGACGAAATCCGAGGAGAACAGTCGGATATTGCGTGGGGTAGCCAAATTCGGTCCTATGTGTTCCATCCCTATAGTATGGTAAAGGATCACCGTACGAGCGTGGAGACTGGAAACACAGGAGCAGTAATGGATGGCGACCTCGATGGATTCATCGATGGTTATTTGCGTAGCCAGATTAAAGTAGATACCGATTAATCAAAAGTTCCTGTATAGACCCGATACGTGTAGGCGTATGCTGGGTGTATACAGGGGCTTTTTTTGAGCATATATACAAAAAAGGAGAGCAAGATGACATGCAACAGCAACAGCAGTTACACAATAACCGCAAGAAGAGGCTAACCACGCTCATTCCCCTGAACGGCCCATGGAGAAATGTTGTAGATACCGTATCCATTATTTTAGGTTCGTTTTTGATTGCCGTGGCCTTTAATTTATTTTTACTTCCGAACCAGATTGCTTCAGGTGGGGTATCCGGGTTATCGATATTAGGCAAACATTGGCTGGGACTTGAGCCGGCATACACCCAGTGGGCTATTAATATTCCACTTCTGATCGCGGGTTTTCTCCTGATTGGCAAGCAGTATGGTATACGTTCTGTACTCGGCAGCGTTGTACTGCCACTGTTTGTATATCTTACGAAAGACTGGGCCATTCCAACAACGAATCCACTGCTCGGTTCTCTCTATGGAGGAATTGGGGTTGGTCTCGGGATTGGAATTGTATACCGAGGTAGAGGTTCAACAGGCGGCATGAGTATTCTGGCCAGAATCGTTCAGAAATACAGCGGACTGAGTTACTCTCTTTGCGTTGTGATGATGGATGCTACGGTCATTATTATGGCAGCCTTTGTATTGTCATTGGAGCAGTCACTCTTTGCTCTGATCGGGTTATACGTTACCGGAAAAGTCATTGATGCCGTCGAGATGGGGCTTGGTAACTCCAAGGTAGCTTATATTATTTCCAACCAGACCGAACCGATTACGAAGGTGATTCTGGATGATCTGGATCGCGGACTGACGAAGCTGGAGGCAAAAGGTGGTTACACCGATGATCAGCGAACCGTACTGATGGTGGTCGTTGGACAGAATGAGGTGCCGAGACTAAAAGCTTTAATTCGGTCAGTGGACCCTGGGGCTTTTGTCATTATTAGCAATGCGCATGAAGTACTGGGCGAAGGCTTTAAGCGTGGGGAATTGTAAGGTACAGCGAGTAGGGCACTCTATAAATCAAACTTAACACATTCACATGATAACGGAGAGCACTCTAGAGGACATTCGTTTAACTTATAAGAAAGTAAATATATAATCTAAAAAAGCAGGTACTCCTCCACCAGAAATAGCTGGAAAGGAAGTACCTGCTTTTTGTTTTGTCTTTTGGAACGGAAATCACTGTACTACTTACTGTATCTGCTATAACTACTGTATTTACAGAATCGGAGACAGCAGACGAGAAATCGCTTCTTTAAATTTGATCTTCACACTGCGTTTATTGTATTCATCAAGCGTCATCTCACGGGATACAAGAAGATCATGCTCAAACGTCTGCACAAGAGTAGTCGCAATCGCCTCGTCATACATAAATGCATTTACCTCAAAGTTCAATCGGAAGCTGCGGTAATCAATATTAGCGGTTCCCACAGATGCGACCATACTGTCGATAATGAGCGTTTTGGCATGAATAAAGCCGTTATCGTAGATGAACACGGTTGCTCCCACTTTTAACAACTCACCGATATAAGATAGCGTAGCCCAATATACAAAGGCGTGATCCGGTTTATTTGGAATCATAATGCGAACATCGATTCCTGACAGGCACGCAAGACGAATGGCTTCGAATACACTGGCATCTGGAATAAAATAAGGTGTTTGGATCAGAATCGAATGTTTGGCTCCATTAATCATTTTCAGATAACTGTTCTTAATATGCTCTGTCTCTGCATCCGGTCCGCTGGATACAATCTGCATAGCAGTTGTTCCTGTGCCCTCAATATGAGGGAAATGCGCCGGAACATATGGTGTATCGTGCTGCTTGGACGCTTCATTCCAATCCAGGAGAAAACGAGTCTGAAGAGCATGAACAGCATTACCCTGAATACGCAAATGAGTATCGCGCCAGTAACCGAACTTGGAATTCAACCCGAGATATTCATCCCCTACATTAAACCCGCCTGTATATCCAAGGTTGCCATCAATGATGACGATTTTACGGTGATTTCGGTAGTTCATACGTAGGTTGATCAAACTGAATTTGGATGGGAAAAAGACCTCAACTAAACCGCCTGCTTCGCGTAATTCTTTGAAAAAACGTTTGGATACCCGCCGCGATCCCAGCGCGTCATACAGCAGACGAACTTTGACACCTTCTCGCGCTTTACGAATAAGTGCATCCCGGATTCTTTTACCGAGTCGGTCGCCTCTATAAATGTAATATTGCACGTGAACATGATCTTTTGCTGCCTCGATATCATCGAGCAACCGCTGAAATTTGTCTGTTCCGTCGGTAATAATCTCGACCGCGTTGTCTTCCGTCAACAGAGCATCGTTTTGCTTCAGGTTCATATATATCATGTCCTGACTACTCTCTGTCGCTTGATTACGGAAAGGTGTTCTATTGTCTTGCAGCTGTGCAAGCTGGGCAGCAATACGTTCTTCAAGCCCAAGCTTCTTGCGCTCTTTCCACTGGAAAAGTCGGTAGCGCGTCAGGTTTTGCCCTGTTAATAAGTAGAGTACAAACCCGAACACCGGAATAAAGTTCAAGACGAGCAGCCAAGCCCAGGATGCACTGGCATCCTTTCGTTCGAAGAAAACGACCGCTGCAGCGAAAATAATATTCAGGCCCAGGAGTACAACAAGTAAAATGGATTCGATATGCACTGTAGTCCCCCATGTCTCATAATGACCATCATGAATCCATTCATAAACCCTTTATCGTGTAGATTGATTATGAATTAGATCCTGATTGTAATGTTTCCTATAATACGTATTTTAGCAGAAGTATACGGGTTCGTCCGCAGATGTTGGAAAGATATGTTCGGAAGCGATGAGAATCCATGTAAAATTGATGATAGAGTGTTGTATTTATATAACTAGAGTCGTATAATAATACACAAATATGCATAGAAGCGACGGAATTGCTGTATGAAAGCTCATTGGGAGCAGGAGAACAGTATAAGTAGCGCATACGACAAGATTGGGGGAGCGAGAGTGAATAACAAATTAAAAGTGGCAATCGTCGGTTCCACCGGCTACGGCGGGGTGGAGCTGATTCGTTTTTTCCAGAACCATCCGCAGGTTGAAATTACTTCGGTAATCTCTTCATCCAGCAGTGGTGAGTCCATCGCAGATGGATTCCCGCATTTGACGGACGTGATTCAGAGGCCACTCGACGGCGTAGACCCGGCTGAGATCGCAAGTCGTGCAGATCTGGTGTTCACAGCAACCCCGTCTGGTGTAAGCGCAAAGCTCGTTCCGAGTCTGCTTGAAGCGGGTCTTAAGGTCATTGATCTGTCTGGAGACTTCAGACTCAAGGATGGAACGGTGTATGAAGAGTGGTATAAACATCCGGCACCATCTGCTTCATTGCTGGAACAGGCGGTATACGGCATGGCAGAGGTGTATGGCGACGAAGTGAAGGGCAAAAACTTTATTTCCAACCCAGGCTGTTACCCAACGGCTACGTTACTCGGATTGATTCCAGCTGTTGAAGCAGGATGGATTGATCCTTCCAGTATTATTATTGATGCCAAATCTGGAGTGTCGGGTGCGGGACGGGGAACAAGTTTGACGAATCATTATGCAGAAATGAATGAGAACTTCAAAGCATATAAACTGAACAAACATCAGCATATTCCTGAAATTGAGCAAGTGCTGGGGAATATCACTGGAACTCCAGTCACTGTAACATTCACAACTCAACTGGTACCGATGACGCGTGGAATTATGAGTACGATGTATGCCAATCTAACTGGTGAACACAGTGACCGTGAAATCGTTGATCTGTACCGCAAATATTATGAGAATCGGCCGTTCGTGCGTGTACGTGAGCCGGGGATCTGGCCTTCAACGAAGGAAGTGTACGGATCGAACTATTGTGATATCGGATTTGCAGCTGACCCTCGTACAGGTCGTTTGACGATTATTTCGGTCATCGACAACCTGGTAAAAGGTGCATCCGGGCAAGCCATTCAAAATATGAACCTGATGATGGGATGGGAGGAGAACCTCGGGCTGAACATGACGCCGGTATATCCATAAGGGTTGAATCATTGGGAGAGTGTCTAGACGCAATTCCGAAACCACGTGGGGAAGACGGATCAGGCAAAGCAAGCGGACAATCGGCATGCAGCCGAACGCATAACGGGGGATAACATATGGGAACAAATGTGGAGCAAAAGGCTTTTACTATAGTTGAGAACGGAACGATTGTAACCCCGCACGGGTTCACTGCTGGTGGACTGCACTGCGGATTGAAAAAAACGTCTCGTAACGATATCGGAGCGATCCGCTGTGACGTGCCGGCAACTGCAGCTGCGGTGTATACAACGAACGTGTTCCAGGCTGCACCTTTGAAAGTCACACGTGAGAGCTTGAGCAATGGACGCCTTCAGGCAGTCATCGTGAACAGCGGGAATGCCAATGCGTGTACTGGACAACAAGGTGAAGAGGATGCCTACGCCATGCGTACGGCGGCTGCACGTGAATTGGGAGTAGCAGAAGAGGATGTTGCTGTCGCTTCTACAGGTGTCATTGGTGAATTGCTGAAGATGGACGCTGTACACTCGGGGATTAGCGGACTTCCGGCACGTTTGGGCAAAGAAGCAGAAGAAGCGGAGCATTTTTCCCAAGCTATTCTGACAACCGATTTGGTGAAAAAAGAAGCCTGCGTCTCTGTTGAGGTGAACGGCAAAACGATTACGATTGCTGGTGCTGCCAAGGGATCGGGGATGATTCATCCGAATATGGCGACCATGCTGGCCT
The DNA here is from genome assembly GCF_900221055.1 of Paenibacillus sp. RU5M. NCBI lineage: Bacteria > Bacillati > Bacillota > Bacilli > Caryophanales > Paenibacillaceae > Paenibacillus > Paenibacillus sp. RU5M. The sequence goes on from NZ_OBQM01000004.1 coordinate 481,614, forward strand.
TTATGACCTCTGATGCGGTCATTGGTGCAGAAGCGTTGCAGCGGCTGTTACGCCAGGCGACCAATCATACATTTAACATGATTACAGTGGATGGAGATACAAGTACGAACGACATGCTTGTAGCAATGTCCAGCGGTCTGGCAGGGAACGAAGAACTGACCGTGGAACATCCGGATTGGGATGCTTTTGCTGCCGGATTCACTTATGTGTGCGAAGTGCTTGCCAAAGCTATTGCTCGCGATGGCGAAGGAGCAACCAAGCTGGTTGAAGTACAGGTAACGGGTGCGGTAAGTGATGAATCCGCGCAAGCTATTGCAAAGACCGTCATTGGGTCCAGCCTGGTGAAATCCGCGATGTTTGGCGCTGATGCCAACTGGGGACGGATTATTGCAGCCGTAGGGCGCGCTGGACAGCCAGTGAACCCGGAGACGGTGGATATCCGTCTGGGAGACATCTCTGTACTTGAACAATCCCGTCCAGTCGTATTCGACGAAGAAGCGGCGCTGGCCTACTTGCAGACCGATACCGTACGCATTGTGGTCGATCTGCACCACGGCGAGGGAACATCCATCGCTTGGGGCTGTGACCTGACGTATGACTATGTACGAATTAACGCGGCATACCGCACGTAATATTTTGTGGTTAGTTTTAGTTAATCTAGCAGCTTCATTATTGAAAAGCTGCTTTACAAAAATATGTCGAACAACTATAAGGATTAAACTTTTTGAGTTTGATCATTGACGGGGATAGTGAAAAAGTCGGAATCGATTCTGTAGAAGCGAAGCGTGCGCCTTTGTCTCCGGGTTTTCCCGTTAAAAAGGGAATCAAAAAACCTGGAGACAACAGCGATCAAAAGAACGATCCGAATTTGTAACGGCTAGACCCGTCTAATATAGATTTATTAAGTGTTAGGCATTTTAGAATATTTGAGTTGAAAGGAGTGTCCTCATGAATTCAACATTGCAAAATGAGAGTACCGGAACTGAAGCAGGTGCCGAGAAGCAGACGTTTGTAATGAAATGCGGAGGCAGCACGCTGGCGGCGTTGCCTGAATCCTTTTTTGCAGATCTGCGTGACTTGCAGTCCCAGGGAACTCAGCCTGTCATCGTACATGGCGGCGGCCCTGCGATCTCGGATAACTTGGCGAAGCTGGGCATTGAGACCGAGTTTGTGAACGGATTGCGCAAAACAACGGAACCCGTGCTGGACGTCGTGGAGATGGTTCTTGCGGGGAGTATTAACAAACAGATCGTACGTTTAATCCAACGTGTTGGTGGACGTGCGCTGGGATTGTCGGGTGTGGACGGTGGTTTGATTCAAGCGAAACCGGTTAGCAACCACGCAGAGATCGGTTGGGTAGGTGACGTGACGGGCGTTAACGCGGAGATTATTCAAGGTATTGTGGGAATGGGCTATATGCCAGTTATTGCGCCAGTTGGTGTGGATGCATCCGGGCAGCGCTATAACATCAATGCGGATACAGCCGCAGGTGCGGTAGCTTCCCATCTCGGAGTGAGTCGGATGATCGTAGTAACCGATGTCCCTGGCATCATGAAGAATGTAGGCGGCGAGAAAAAAGTACTGCCATCCGTCTCTGTACAGGAAATTGAGGATATGATCCAAACCGGAGAAATCTATGGCGGCATGATTCCAAAGGTACGTGCAGCCATCGCTTGTATTCACGGCAAAGTGCGTGAGGTCATCATCGTAGATGGCAGCGAACCACAGATCCTGAGCCGTGTGCTCGGCGGAGAAACGATCGGAACCCGAATTATCCGTATGCAGTAAGGTGAAGTTGTGATAACCAGAGGAATCAACATTATGTACACGGCATTTTTTATATAAGATGAACTGGACATGACACGAGAACGGAGAGTGCAGTACCAATCTGAAGAAACAAAAACGCGAGAACGGAGAGGACAGAAATAACCTGAAGAAGCGGAGCGTGCGCCTTTATCACTGGATTTCCACCTTTAAACAATTAATCAAAGAAATCTGGGGATAACAGCGATCGGAAGGTTGTTCTGTCATCGAAGTGGGAGTATGCATATGTTCGGAAGGTGGACTGCAATCGGAGTGGCCTTGTGGAAAGCAGGTTTAGCTTATATGGTTTGCCTAGTGTACTCATACCAACAAATAAGGAGTGATAGGTGATGGCAAAAGGCAATGAACAGCCAGGTTCTGGCACAGCAGTAGCGGGCGTAGCAGCGACAGGTGCAACAGCACAGACGGAAAGCTCTCTTTTCCAAACGTATGCGCGCTATCCAATCAGTCTGGTCAAAGGAAAAGGTAGCTGGCTGTGGGATGATCAGGGCAATCGTTATCTTGATTTCATGTGCGGGTTGGCTGTAACGAGTCTGGGCCATGCACCGGAGAAAGTCGGAGCCAAGCTGAAAGCTCAGATTGATGAGCTGTGGCATGTATCCAACCTGTTCCAGATTCCAGGTCAGGAAAAAGCAGCGGCTTTGTTGACAGCAAATACGTGCGCAGACGCCGTATTCTTCTGTAACAGTGGTGCAGAAGCGAATGAAGCGGCAATCAAACTGGCTCGTCGCTATCACCAGAAGGTAAAAGGCACAGGTCGGTACGAAGTCATTACATTTGCCCAATCCTTCCACGGACGGACACTCGCAACTTTGACAGCAACTGGGCAGGATAAGGTGAAAGAAGGATTTTTGCCATTGCCAGCCGGATTCGTAACTGTACCATTGCATGACACAGCGGCTCTCGAAGCGGCAATCGGACCCAATACAGCAGCAATCATGCTGGAGATGGTGCAAGCCGAGGGTGGCGTGCATCCGGTCAAACCAGATTTTGTCCACCACGTTCGCAAACTGTGTGAAGAGCACGGACTGCTGTTGATTGTGGACGAAGTACAGACCGGAATGGGACGTACAGGCAAACTGTTCGCGCATGAGCATTATGGCATTGAGCCGGACATTTTCACGGTAGCCAAAGGTATTGGTAGTGGATTCCCTGTAGGTGCGATGCTAGGTAAAGGTTATCTGAAGGATGCGTTTACTGCAGGCAGTCATGCAACAACATTTGGCGGTACACCGCTTGCTTCCTCCGTTGTCATTGCAACGATTGAAACCATGCTCGAAGATCACCTGCCAGAACGTGCCGCTGAAATGGGTGAATACCTGATGAACTCTCTGCGGGAGCGTTTGGCTGATAATTCGTTTGTAAAAGAAGTTCGGGGTTTGGGTCTGCTTGTTGGAATCGAATGTGCTGAAGCGGTAGGCGACATCGTGCTTGCTGGTCAGAAACGAGGCATTCTCTTTGTTTCCGCAGGACCGAATGTCATTCGTCTGCTTCCAAACTTGTATGTGAGCAAGGAAGAGATCGATGAGGCGGTATCCTTGGTTGCTACGTTGATTGAAGAGCATGTTGCGGCGAAGAACGCTTAATAAGGCTTTATACAACCTTTCTGACTCGGGGCCTTCATGGGCCTCGAAGCGGAACTAAATGATGAATCATGAATCCCTGTAGCCGCGCGGTAAACTAGCGGAAGATGAAAGTGAGTAGTCGGATGGCAAGATATCAACCTTCTACACTTTTCTGCCCATGCGGGTGCAGGGAACCGGAAATAAGGAGGACAACACTAACATGACACAAGCGCAACAGACGGAAAAGGTACAGAAGGTCGATCTTAGAGGCCGAGATTTCATTGAATTTACAGATTATACAGCGGAGGAAATCCGCTATTTGCTGGACCTTGCGATTGAGATTAAAGGCAAACAAAAAAACGGTGTGCCGTATCAGCCACTCCAAGGCAAAACGATCGGACTCATTTTTGAAAAATCATCTACACGTACGCGTGTATCTTTTGAAGTCGGTATGTTCCAACTGGGCGGACACGCGCTCTTCCTGAGCAAAAATGATATCCAACTCGGTCGCGGGGAAACGACACATGATACAGCCAAAGTCCTGTCACGTTACCTGGACGGCATCATGATTCGTACCTTTGGACACCATAATGTGACTGAACTGGCACAACATGCGGATATTCCGGTTATTAATGGACTGAGCGATGCAGCACATCCGTGCCAAGTACTCGCAGACTTCCAAACTGTGCTGGAGCACAAAGGCAAGCTGGAAGGTCTGAAAATGGCTTATGTCGGAGACGGCAATAACATGGCTCATTCCCTTATGCTTGGTGCAGCGAAGATGGGTATGCATGTTGCGGTAGCGACTCCGGAAGGATATGAGCCTGACAGCGCAGTTGTAGAGCAGGCGCGCAGCATTGCACAGGAGAGCGGCTCACAGGTGACTGTAACGTACAGTGCTCAGGAAGCTGTGAAAGATGCGGATATCGTGTATACGGATGTATGGGCGAGCATGGGTTTTGAAGAGGAACAGAAGATTCGTGAACAAGCATTCGCTGCGTATCAGGTCGATGAGGAACTGATGAAAGGCGCGAAGCCGGATTATATGTTCCTGCACTGCCTGCCAGCTCACCGCGGAGAAGAAGTGAGTGCTGGGGTAATTGACGGACCTAACTCCCTGATCTTTGATCAGGCGGAGAACCGACTGCATGCGCAGAAAGCATTGATGGCTGCGTTAATGAGCGAATAGATGCTGTTTGCCTGAATGGGTTGATTTTAGGCGCAGATTTCGCGATGATAGATAAAAGTTTATAGCAACTGATCTTGGGGAGGACCATTGAACATGGCTAAAGAAAAAATTGTACTCGCGTATTCAGGCGGGTTGGACACATCTGTAATTTTGAAATGGTTGAAAGAAACATATGATGCGGAGATTATCGCATTTACGGCGGATATCGGACAAAAGGATGAATTGGACGGCCTTGAGGAAAAAGCTCTCGCTACAGGCGCTTCCAAAGTGTACATCGACGATCTGCGCGACGAGTTCGCCAAAGATTTCATCTATCCAATGTTCCAGGCAGGCGCCCTTTATGAAGGACAGTATCTGCTTGGCACAAGTATCGCACGTCCACTGATCGCTAAACGTATGGTGGATATCGCTCGTGCAGAAGGCGCTACTGCGATTGCTCACGGCGCTACGGGTAAAGGGAATGATCAGGTTCGTTTTGAGTTGAACGCAGCTGCGTTGACACCAGACATCCAAGTCATCGCGCCTTGGCGTCTGGAAGAGTTCCGCAATCAGTTCCCTGGACGTGCCGAGATGATCGCTTACGCAGAAAAACACGGCATTCCGGTAACCGCATCGGCGGCTAAACCATACTCCACAGACCGTAACCTGCTGCATATCAGCTATGAGAGTGGCGTGCTCGAAGATCCTTGGTTCGATCCAAGTGCGGACGAGAACAAAGACATGTTCCTGCTTAGCAGTGCACCTGAAGATGCGCCGGATCAAGCGGAATATGTTGAACTTGAATTCGAACAAGGTGACTGTGTTGCACTGAATGGTGAGCGCCTGAGCCCACTGCAAGTGATGGAGCAACTGAATGAGCTGGGTGGCAAACATGGTATCGGTCGTGTGGACATGGTAGAGAACCGCTTCGTCGGCATGAAGAGCCGTGGTGTATACGAGACACCAGGTGGAACAATTCTGTTCACGGCGCACCGCAAAATGGAATCCATCACGATGGACCGTGAAGTCATGAACCTGCGTGATAGCCTAATCACACGTTACAGCACACTCGTTTACAACGGCTTCTGGTTCGCACCGGAACGTCTGGCACTGCAAGCGCTGGTGACCGAAAGCCAGAAAAATGTAACAGGTACCGTTCGAGTGAAACTGTATAAAGGCAACATCATCGGCGCAGGTGTGAAAAGCCCTGTCAGCCTGTACAACCCTGACATTGCCACGATGGAAGCTGATCCAACACAAGCCTACGATCAAGGAGATGCAACGGGCTTTATCCGCCTGAATGCATTACGTTTGAAAGTAAATTCCGGTGTGGAACAAAACAAAAACTAATTTTTCATTATGCATATAAAGCATCACGATAATAACTGACAAGGCGGGCCGTTCTTGCACATCTGGCAGGAGCGGCTTTGTCCATGAGCGAAAGGGGAGTACTCACTGTGAGCAAGCTGTGGGGAGGACGTTTTACCAAACAAACCAATCACCTGGTTGAGGAATATACAGCGTCAATCAACTTTGATAAAGCGTTGGCCGAGGAAGATATTCAAGGAAGTCTGGCTCATGTCACGATGTTGGGCAAATGTGGAATTCTGCCAGCAGAGGATGTAGAGACGATCAAGGAAGGTTTGATCACTGTTCTGCATAAAATCCGTGCAGGCGAAGTGGAATTCTCCGTATCGGATGAAGACATCCACATGAACATTGAGAAAAACCTGATTGATACCATCGGCCCTGTGGGTGGCAAATTACATACGGGACGCAGCCGGAATGACCAAGTGGCAACGGATATGCACTTGTATTTGCGTGAGCGTGTAGTTGGATTTGTTGGCATGCTGCACTCGTTGCAGGAAGCGCTGATCGGACAAGCCAAAGATAATCTCGATACAATCGTACCGGGGTATACGCATCTTCAACGTGCACAACCGATTCTGTTCGCTCATCACCTGATGGCGTATGTATCGATGTTCCAACGGGATGCAGAGCGTCTTATGGACAGCTACAAACGCATTAACGTGCTGCCGCTGGGTGCAGGTGCGCTTGCAGGCACAACGTTCCCAATTGACCGTCATTTTGTGGCGGAACAACTGGGCTTCGATGGTGTATATGAGAACAGTCTGGACGCGGTCAGTGACCGTGACTTTATCGTAGAGTTCCTGGCAGCCGCTTCGCTGATCATGACTCACTTGTCCCGTTTGAGCGAAGAGTTGGTACTTTGGAGCAGCACGGAGTTTGGTTTTGTTGAACTGGATGATGCATTCTGCACGGGCAGCAGCATTATGCCACAGAAGAAAAATCCAGACGTTCCGGAACTCGTTCGTGGTAAAACAGGACGTGTGTACGGCAACCTGATCGGTTTGCTGACAGTGTTGAAATCTCTGCCGCTTGCTTACAACAAAGACATGCAGGAAGACAAGGAAGGCATGTTTGACACGGTAGCGACGCTGGAAGGTGCACTTCAATTGTTCGCTCCGATGATTGCTACGATGACGGTCAACAAGGGTCGGATGCGTCAAGCAGTCAATCAGGATTTCTCCAACGCTACAGATATTGCGGACTTCCTCGTGGGCGAAGGTTTGCCATTCCGCCAAGCGCATGAAGTTATCGGTAAGACGGTATTGTACTGTATCCAGAACGGCAAGTATCTGCTGGATCTGACCATCGATGAATTCCGCCAGTTCTCCCCGTTGTTCGATGAGCGTATTTACGATGTGCTGCAACCAGAAGCGGTTGTAAATGCTCGTAACGTATACGGCGGAACAGCTTCGAACCAGGTGGCTGAGGCGATTGGACGTAGTGAAAAGGTGCTGGAAATTACAGAGCAATGGATCACCAATCGAGGATAATGACGCTTTTACTACAATGAAATAATATACAACGCAAAAGCAGGCCGAGAATCTCTTCTCAAGGGCCTGCTTTTTTGTGTGTTACAACGATCTAGATATGTTCAACTCCACATTTACACGATAACAGCGATTGGAAGGTTGTTCTGTCATTGGAGTGCCGGTGTTCGCTATTCACGTTCACGCAAAGGTAACCATTTCAGCACATTCTGGATCTTCTCGTCCCAATATCCCCAGTCATGTCCACCGGGTTCTTCCTCGTACGTCAGTTGGAAATCGGTCTGTGCACAAGCTTGACGGAAAGATTGATTCTCTTCATACAGGAAATCTTCTGTCCCACAGCATTGGTAGAGCAAAGGTTTTGGACCCTGAATTGCTTTGCTTTCTTCGAGCAGATGCAGCAAGTCATTCTCCGAACCTTTAATCTCTGCTCCGAAAATCCGCTTGAACTCAGCATCACTTAATGCCTTAACAATTCGGTTATCCATATGCGCTACCATGTCGAGCGCTCCGGATAAACTTGCCGCAGCGGCGTACTGCTCCGGTTTGTGAAGTGCCAGCTTGAATGCCCCGTAGCCACCCATGGATAATCCGGCAACAAAGTTATCCTCACGTTTGTGTGATAACGGGAAGAAGGAACGCGCAAGTGCAGGCAGTTCTTCACTGATGAATGTCCAGTAGCGTCCACCTTCCGCCATATCCGTATAGAAGCTGCGATGGACCTGAGGCATTACAACAGCAATACCAAGGTCCGCAACATATCGTTCGATGGATGTTCGGCGCAGCCAGATGGAGTCATCATCTGATAGCCCGTGCAGCAAATACAGCGTGGGATGTAACCCCTGGCCGGATATGTTCTCCATGCCAATCTGATTGTGGGTCTGTTGTGGAAGAATAACATGCATACTGGTGCTTAGACCAAGCGTGTCAGAGTAAAAGTCACATTTAATAAGTGCCATATATATGAGAAACCCCTTTCATAATTCCATTAACGATGTGTTCTGACCCAATTCAAATAGGATGGGATCTGAATCCATAATGGTTCCATAGTGTCTATAATAAACAGGTTATACGCAAAGTCTTTTCATTGCAATCATAAGAAATTCACCACTAGTTATTCACCTTCTTTACAGCGTAACATTGTTATGTTACACTCGTTTCAACACAAAGGGGGACCATATATGACGGATGATTTGATCTCCAAAAAAGAATTGCTGGACCTGACGGGTATCTCCTACGGCCAGTTGTACCGCTGGAAGCGGAAGAATCTCATTCCGGAGGAATGGTTTATTCGGAAGTCGTCCTATACGGGACAAGAAACTTTTTTTCCAAAACAACAGATTTTACTGCGGATTGACAAGATTCTTAATATGAAAGACGGATTGTCACTGGATGAACTGGCAGACGTGTTTTCACCAACGTTGGGTGAAGTGGAAATGTCCGCTCACCAGCTGTTAGAGCGAAACATTGTTTCGAGTATTTCGCTTGAGCTGTTGAAAGAAGCGGGTCGGGAGCGGTCGCTATATGCTTTGGAGCACATCATGATGCTTTATGTACTCGATAAGCTGCTAATGAGCGGAGATATTACCCGGCAGGAGGGTACGCTGCTGATCGATGTCATGTCCGAGCATTATTATCGTTTCACAGGCAAACCAAGCGAGCTGGTGCTTATTCGCAAGATGGGTGTCCCTTCATTCATGCTGGTAACAGCAGGAACAGAGCTTTATTTTGATAATGGTGTGAAGGTCGTTCTCAGGCAGTCGATGGGGACGTTCATGGAAGAGTTAAAACTCAAATTGGGATAAGGAGAGGATCATATATGGAGGAACGTAATTTGCGCAATGATCTGAACGTAGCGGGCATGAGCCAAACGGCAGGCGGGAATTTTCACCGGGTATCTATCGATGGCATGGCTAAAGTAAACGGTAACCTGGACTGTACCTCCATGAATGTGAATGGAACATTGAAGATGCACGGTGCTTTGAGCTCAGAGAGCACAACGATCAACGGTATGTGCACGCTGAACGGCCCCGTGATCAGTTCTCGTGTTCGTGTGGATGGCTTAACAACCATTAACGGAGACCTCCGAAGCCCTGAGCTCGAAGTCAACGGGAAGTGTACTGTTCGCGGACGGGTTGATGGGGAACGGATTGATATTGGTGGCGTGATCGATATTGAAGGCGACGTACAATGTGAGTCTTTGAATGTACAGGGCAATATTAAAATTAGTGGCTTTCTGAATGCGGGAACGGTAGAGATCAGGCTGCATACATCTTCTTCGGCGAGAGAGATTGGCGGGGAACGCATTGATATTCGGCGTAAGGAACAGACTGGTTTTTGGAAAAGTATTGGCCTTGGCGGTACTCCGTCCTTCAAGTCATCCTTGATTGAGGGGGATGAAATCGTGCTGGAAGATACCGAGGCTGATATTGTTCGTGGTAGCAAGGTTCATATCGGTCGTGGCTGTAACATCAGGTTGGTCGAATATTCGGGTGAACTAGAGGTTGATCCAGATGCCAAGGTGGGCAGCAGTCAGCGGATTTAAATTTTGATATGAAAAGAAAGGGATGTGATGGATTTGAATAACCATTTTGCTGGTTCATTGGCTAAAAAACATGACATTAGCATCATCGGCGACGGCAGTTCTTCTGGCGGTGTGTACGGCAAGGTCAAGGTAGTGGGGGATTCCTCATTTAATGATAATCTGATCTGTGATCAATTCAAATGCACCGGCACATCCGTCATATACGGATCTCTGGAATCAACGGATATCAAAATTACAGGAACCCTTACCCTGAAAGAGCGGGCTGCTGCCGGCGACGAAGATCAGGAAGGCAATTATGCTTCTAACCTGTATGCAAAAGCTGAACATATGAAAGTGGTAGGCGAGCTTCATGTATCAGGCGATTGTCAGGTGGAGAATATGAAGTTGAATGGCCGTTTTACGATAACGGGTATGCTCAGTGCCGAAAGTATGACACTTAAAATTATGGGTCCATCTGAGGTCAAGGAAATGGGCGGTTCCATCATATCAGTAAAGAATTCGCGGGGAAAACTGCTGGAGGGTTTGTTCACTGGTAACAAGTCTATTCTCAAGGCCAATCTAATCGAAGGCGACGAAATTGAACTTGAGAACACGGAGGCCGAGGTTGTACGAGGAGATAAAATAAAAATTGGCCCTGGGTGCCGAATTGGTACTGTGGAATACCGCTCTTCTCTGCAAATTCATCCGCAATCGGAAGTTTTGGTGCAAAGCAATCGGTCCTTGGACTGATTATCCGCCGAAACTTTTCGGATATACTAATTCAGTCATATGAATCGGATGTGAATGGGAGAGATTGAGTAGAATGGCTACACGTAAAAATAATATTGGATTGGTGCTGGCAGGGTTACTGCTAAGCATACTGATGGCTTCGATGGACAATACCATCGTGGCAACAGCTATGGGCGACATTGTCGGGAAGCTGGGTGGGCTCGACAAGTTCGTATGGGTGACCTCCGCTTACATGGTGGCCGAGATGGCGGGTATGCCAATCTTCGGTAAGTTATCCGACATGTACGGACGGAAGAAGTTTTTTGTTTTCGGAATACTGGTATTTATGCTCGGATCCGCGTTATGTGGAACGGCAACATCAATCGTTGAGCTGACGATGTACAGAGCTATTCAGGGTATCGGTGCAGGTGCATTGGTGCCGATTGCCTTTACAATCATGTTTGATGTGGTCGCACCGGAATCACGGGGTAAATTGGGTGGTTTGTTCGGAGCTGTGTTTGGTTTATCCAGCGTATTTGGTCCGCTGCTGGGTGCTTACATCACGCAGTATGCGACATGGGAATGGGTATTTTATATCAACCTGCCGCTTGGTTTGATTGCGTTTGTGTTTATTGCATTTTTCTACAAGGAATCTCATCAGCATCAATCCCAACAGATTGACTGGCTGGGTGCTATCACACTGATTGGTGCGGTAGTCTGTCTCATCTTCGGGCTTGAACTGGGTGGCAAAACGTATGCCTGGGGCTCATGGCAGATCCTTGGTTTGTTTGCCGGATTCGTGGTGCTAGCGCTGCTCTTCCTGTTTGCAGAAACGAGAGCCAAGGAGCCCATTATCTCCTTCGGCATGTTCCGCAATCGGGTGTACTGGTCCAGTAACGTTATTGGCATGTTCAGTGGTGCGGCGTTTATTACCGCATCCGTGTACATTCCCATCTTCATCCAGGGGGTACTCGGTGGCAAAGCGACCAACTCTGGTCTCGTGTTATTGCCCATGATGTTGGGGTCCGTTGTGACGGCTTCCATGGGTGGGGTACTGATGACCAAAATCAAGTATCGCAACATTATGATTCCTACACTGGCCTTGCTTGTGGTTGGTCTTGGATTGCTGACGACACTGGATGAAACTTCATCTCTATGGACGATACGTATATTCATGGTGATGATTGGTCTCGGTGTAGGGGCGTCGTTCTCGGTACTCAGCAATGCAGCCATGAACGCGTTTGAACCGCAACGACGCGGAGCGGCAAGCTCCACACTTAACTTCCTGCGTTCACTTGGGATGACGATGGGCATTACGATCTTTGGTATCGTGCAGAGCCAGGTATTTACGCGCAAAATGAATGATGCCCTCGCCGGATCAGCGGCGGAAGCAGGGGGCGCTGGTGCTCCTGCAGGCGGCGTGCCTCAGGGAGTGGATCTAAGTGATCCACATGCGCTGCTATCGCCAGAGCTGAGAAAAGCGATTCCGCCTCAGGTGCTGGATACCATTACGCATGCGTTGTCTTCATCCATCGTGCAGCTCTTTGCCTGGGCTGCGATCCCGGCTGCACTCGCGTTGATTGCTGCTTTCTTCATGGGTAATGAGAAGATGGTTATCGGTGAGGAGCAGAAAGAGTACACAGGCGGACATTAAAAGGTTTCAGTCTAATCAATACACAATATGTATCTGTAAAACAAACTAAAGACACATCTCTCGAAGGACCCCGAATGGGGAACAGGAGATGTGTCTTTTTCTATTTGTTATTACTTTTGCTAAATTGAGCGTATCTATTTGCAGGCATGTGAAATAAAGATTAAGGCTGCTTCGTGTCGCTGATGCCATCCTCTACAACTGATGGCTCTTTGGGATCAGGCAGGTTAGTATGACCAGAGCGGGCAATCAGGCGATTCTGGGCTTTGTATGTGTCACGTGTAATGGTTTTGGATTCGACAATTTTACCATTTACCTTTTTGGTGCGCAGCGTCTCCACAATATATCCGGGTTGACCGTTTTGGAGCACCTGTTGAGCGCCGTCAGGCAGCACATTGCTCGATACATATTTGACGGGAGCACTTAATGTCTCAATTGTACGGGATTCCAGGGCATAACTGACGTTCTCCGGGAAGGTCCCGAAAAATTTGACCGTTAAGCTTCCACCTTCCACTTTGGCATGAATGAGCAGAGACTTGCCGGTATTGTTTTTGAACCGAAAATTGATGGAACCTGAGGCGAACGTAGCATCCAGCCCCTTCGGCAAATATTTGACGGGCAGGGAGTGATTGCGGCGTTCTACGATGTCCAGTCCGGTCAACAGGGCTGCGTTGTAAACGGTGCTCGATACCTGGCAGATGCCGCCTCCAATGCCGGGGGTCAGCTGTCCATTCACGATAACCGGGGCTTCCCGGAAACCATAGTCTTCCTCGGCCTTCCTAATGACCTTCTCATAATCAAAAGTACCATTTGGCGGCAAAATCATGCCGTTAACGGCTTGCGCTGCTGCGCTGACGTTATGTATCCGGCCTGCACTACTGTTTCCAAGGCCAGTGGAGAACTGGATGATCTTCCGGTCAATTCCCTCTTGGCGCAGCGAATCGAGAGTCACTTCCGGTTGCAGTGTATACAACGGCAGCTGAATCAACAGCGGGTTGGGCTTCGCATCATGGTCCAGTGGAGCGAAATCCCGGTGCAGCTTAGCCTGCATCTGGCTCGCGAGTTCATCCCAGGCGATCCGGCGGACGCCTTTTTCCGGGATGTACTGGACCTTGTCACTTGCGGTAATGCGGCGAACAGCGTTCGCGGGTGTACCGAAGGTTTCCTTTTCCCAGGCAGGGGTAAGCTGCTCTTTCAACGATTTTGAATTATACGTCAGCTTCAGGGACCACTCCTTGATGAAATGATATCGGGCGTAAGCGCGCTCCCACAGATTGCCTTCATCCAATTGCTGCACAGCTGTCCGGAAGTCATCAGCACTGTAGCTTGCGCCTGTCTGGGCGGTGGTGAACATCATTGTTTTTGGTGTAGGATCGTCAACCTCCAGGGTGATCGGCCATGCTTCCATTTGTTTTAATCGTTCATCCAGTGCCGGTAGAACTTCCTTGCGATTCACCCCCTCAACCGACCACTCCGCAACACGTACCCCTTCCGGTAGGGCGGGTTGGTTCACGTACATATACAGCAATCCATAGGACGCGGAACCGATTAATAGGATGGAGAACAGTGCAATGACCATCAAATGTATTTTTTTCATATGCGTACGCTCCTTTGTACTTCTGTTGTTCCGCATTTCGTAACACTTTCCATATATATGATCCAATGATGGAAAACTTTCGGGTACTCAATAGGTAACAAATTTGTTACAATAAAATTCATATGAATCCATGCTTCACCATCGAAAAAGGGACGAAGTGGATTTTCCCTGATGAAATTCAGGTCTTTTTAAAGGAAATGCCAAGATTGTGTCGAAATGATAATGGCTAACTATGCAACGGGAAGTGATGATGTGATAGAAATGCAGGACGTGTGGAAGACCTACGCCAATGGTACCCACGCATTACAAGGGGTGTCGGTGAAGATCGACCGCAATGAATTTGTCTATATCGTCGGTCCGTCCGGCGCAGGCAAATCGACATTTATGAAATTGATGTACAGGGAAGAAGTTCCGACCAAAGGACAAATATCCATTAACGGATTTAATATCGGAAAGTTAAAGCCACGCAAAATTCCTTATGTACGCCGGAATATCGGCGTTGTGTTTCAGGATTTCCGACTTCTGCCACGCATGACGGCATTTGAGAATGTGGCATTTGCCATGGAAGTTATTGAGGCACCGAAGCGTCACATTAAGAAACGAGTGATGGAAGTGCTTGATCTGGTTGGATTGCGCAGCAAGGCGAATCGTGAACCTTCACAGTTGTCGGGTGGGGAACAGCAGCGTATTGCCATCGCACGTGCCATCGTGAACAATCCGTCTGTTATTATTGCGGACGAGCCTACGGGGAACCTTGATCCGGAGACGTCATGGGGCATTATGCAGCTGCTGGATGAAATTAATTTTCGCGGGACAACCATTGTCATGGCAACCCACAACAAGGATATCGTTAATACGATGCGTAAACGGGTTATTGCGATTGAACGGGGACAGATTGTACGGGATCAGATGAGAGGGGAATACGGTTATGAATTTTAGTACTCTCTTGCGCCATTTACGGGAGGGATTCAAAAACGTATTCCGCAACGGCTGGATGTCCGTGGCCTCCATCATGTCCATTATCGTGTCTCTGCTCATTCTGGGCGTGTTCATGCTGCTGGTGCTCAATGTGAATTCCATGGCCAACCAGGTGGACAGTCAGGTCGAGATCAGTACGTTTCTTGAGCTGAACGTGGATGAGAACCTGCGTAACACGCTGGAGCAGGAAATCAGTGCGATGCCTGAAGTCAGTGAAATTCGTTTTGTCTCCAAAGAAGAGGGACTCAAAGAGTTCCGTGAACGTCTCGGAGAAAGTGCAGACAATGTGCTAAGCGGTTTCGATGTGGATAACAATCCATTGCCGGAGACCATTGAAGTAGAGGTTATTGAACCGGAAACCGTCACTTTTGTGGCGCAAAAAATTGAAGCATTGAACGATAAACACCCGGAGAAGCCTATCATGAAAGTGAACTACGGCAAGGAAACAGTGGAAGTGTTGTTCAAATTTACGAAGCTTGTCCGGAATATCGGATTTATTTTTGTTGGGGGACTGGGATTAATGTCCATGTTCCTGATCTCGAATACGATTCGCGTAACGATTCTGGCCCGGCGCCGGGAGATCGGTATTATGAAACTGGTTGGAGCAACCAACACGTTCATTCGCTGGCCTTTCTTTGTCGAAGGGGCATTGATTGGATTGATCGGTTCGGCGATTACGGTAGCGGTACTGTTCTTCGGTTACAGCCGCCTGATGGCCACAATCGGTCAGGATGTATTCATGCAGATGCTTAATTTGATTCCACTCGGTGATATTTGGCTGCTGTTTGGAACATTGTTGATCGGACTGGGTGTGCTGGTTGGTATTTTGGGAAGTACATTGTCCATCCGTAAGTCTCTTAACGTTTAATCGAAAAAGAATGGCAAAGCAGGTTCATATATGAACGCTGTTTGACGATATGTAGTAAAGACGGAGTCTTTAGTGTAAAGAAAGCAAAGAACATGCTGTTCACCACCTGTGCAGGTTGCTTTCTTGTGAATTCATAGGATGGGGGATCACATTTTGAAAAAAACAGCTTCGCTACTGGCTCTAACGTTATTGGCCAGTTTGACGCTTCAACCTTCTGACGGATATGCCAAGAGTAGCATTAGCGACATTGATCAGCAGATTCAGCAACTGGAGAGCAAGGCGGCTTCGGCCAAAAAGGAGCAGCAAAAGGCTGCCAGCAACAAAAAGGAAGCCCAGCATTACAAGAACAAGACCAATGCTTACTTGAAAGTCGTCATGGAGCAGATCAATGTGGTTAGTGATGAGCTGGCAAACGTATCCTTGCAGATTGAAAATACGGAAGAGGATCTCCGGACAACGAAAAAAGATCTGCAAGCTGCAGAAGAACGTATCGTTGCAAGAGAGAAATTACTTGAATCACGTGTACGGCTGATGTATACAGATGGTGCCGTTTCTTATCTCGATGTGCTGTTAACTTCCACAAGCTTCACTGATTTCCTGACTCGTGCCGATTCACTGAAAACGATTGTGGATCAGGATCAGCATCTGCTGGATGAACACAAAAAGGACAAGCAGCTCGTCGTGGACAAAAAAGCAGAACTCGATGTGCAATATGCAGAAGCCAAGAGTCTGTATGCGCAGAAGAAACAGCGTAAGTCCCAATTGAATGAGAAGGAACAGGAGAAGCAAGTGCTTCTCGCTTCCTATGATGCTAAAATTGAAGAGTCTGAAGAGCTGACGCAAGAACAGGAAGATGTATTGATGCAGATTGCCAGCAAGCGTTCGGCCCTTCTGCAAGAGAAAAATAAATTGCGTGAGCAGCAAGCGGCGGCGGCCGCCAAAGCAAAAGCAGCAGCAGCTGCACGTGCCGCGGCTGCTGCGAAGGCGCCGACCAAGGTCAGCTCCAACAGCAGTAGCAGCACATACTCCAGTGGTAACGGCATCTTTGGGATGCCAGTATCAGGTGCGCGTGTATCTTCCGGTTTTGGGCCTCGTATTCACCCGATCACGGGCGAAGTAGGTAAAATGCATGCAGGTGTAGACTTTGCTGTTGCTCAAGGAACGTCCGTTCATGCCGCTTCAGGCGGGATCGTCATCATGGCTGAATGGTATAGTGGATATGGTTACACCGTCATTGTTGACCACGGAGGCGGATTATGGACGCTATACGGTCATTTACGTGAAGGCGGATTTAAGGTTAGCAAGGGTGACACGGTAAGCCGTGGCGATATAATTGCTGAATCAGGCAGTACAGGCAACTCCACTGGACCGCATTTGCATTTTGAAGTACGTGATAATGGAACAGCAGTGAATCCATTTAACTATTTGTAGTTTTTAGCCAACAGTTGGAATGGAACAAACATATTCCGTACAAGCTAGGCATATACTAAGCTGGCATGTTCAGGGAATGATTCACGGAACAATTGAATTTGACACGCTTCAATACTAAAGGCGGTGACAAACGGATGATGAAGAAAAGATCGGCCCTGCTGCTTGTCATTGTAGCCCTTCTCGGAGGCAGCCTGCTTACGCTGGTGCTGATGAGCTCTCCTGGCCTGGCACAGACGACACCTGGGGAAGGATTGCTCGCAAGCGTTACTGGCAGTTCGCAGCAGAAGAACGATTTGAAGAAGATTGAAACCGCGATGGATTTGATCTCAAGCAACTACTATAAAGACGTGGATCAAACCAAACTGATTGATGGTGCGATCAACGGCATGATGGAATCCCTTGGTGATCCGTACTCCAACTATATGGGGCAGGAAACAGCAGCCCAGTTCGAGGAGTCGATTGAAGGTTCATTTACCGGAATCGGCGCAGAGGTATCCTCACAGGACGGGAATGTCGTAGTGGTATCACCGATCAAAGGATCACCTGCCGAGAAAGCGGGTATTCGCGCGAAAGACATGATCATGTCCGTGAATGGTGAATCTCTGCAAGGTTTGGAACTGAACAAAGCCGTTAACAAAATCAGAGGTCCAAAAGGCAGTGAAGCGAAGGTACAGGTTAAACGTGCCGGATCTTCCGAACTGATTGACTTTGTCATTGTACGTGATGACATTGATCTGGAGACGGTGTACGCCCACATGGAGGATAACGGTGTTGGTGTTATTACGATCACCCAATTCTCGCTGAACACAGGAGATCGCTTCAAAGAAGAACTGGCGAAGCTGGAGAAGCAGAACATGAAGGGCCTGATCATTGATGTTCGTAATGACCCGGGTGGTGTTTTGCAGGTCGTTATTGATATTGCAGAGCAATTTGTTCCGAAAGGCAAAGTTATTGTTCAAGTCGAAGACAAGAACGGTAAAAAGGAACAAAGCAAATCGAACGGATCAGGTAAATCGTACCCAATTACGGTATTGATGAACAAAGGAAGCGCGAGTGCGTCGGAAATTTTGGCTGGTGCATTGCAACAGTCGGCAGGCGCAACGCTGGTTGGAGAAAACTCCTTTGGTAAAGGAACCGTACAAACGAGTTATGACAAGCAGATGGGTGATGGCAGTCTGCTGAAAATCACCATCGCGAAATGGCTGACTCCGAACGGAGACTGGATTCACGAAAAAGGGATCAAACCGGATATTGCGGTGAACCAGCCGGATTACTTCTCGGTGGCACCAATCAACAAAGAAAAATTACCTTTGAAATACGACAGCAATAGCACGGATGTGAAAAGTGCGCAGACGATGCTGAGAGGACTTGACTTTAAGCCGGATCGTGTAGATGGATACTATGACCAGAAGACAGAAGAAGCGGTCAAAGCATTCCAGAAACAAAAAGGCATTCAGGCAACTGGCCAGATTGACGAGAAAACCGCGGAATCACTGGAAGCGGCTCTGATTGAACGCATTGCCAATCCTCAATATGATGCACAGCTGAAGCGCGCGATCGAAAATGTCTCAAAGGATATTTCGTCCGCAGTGTCGAAGCCATAAAGAAGGCTGATTTTCAGCCTTCTTTTTTTCTGAACCGGCTGAAGGAGAGGGGTGACCGTCCACAATGGAATGGGCTTGGCCATGGTTGACCACATTAGGAGAAGCATTGTTGCAGTTGTTTATTCAGCCGTTTTATTATATTGCGGTAATCTTGATTGCTCTCGTTTATCATCGTCAACTCTTACAGGAACGTAAATTGTTCCACGTTCGTCTGCAAAGCTCGATAACACAGACCATTCGTGCAATACTTGGAGGTATTGTGATTGGTGCAATGGTCTCAATCGTGTCGTTGTTTCTTGGGGCACATCTTACACTGAGCAGCCTGATCTGTATATGGGCAGCTACGTTATTTCTGGCATTATTCCGTATCCGATACTTATGTTTTGCTTATGCTGCAGGTTTGCTTGGCGTGTTGCAGTTTGGTTTAAATCTGGCTTCGGGCTGGCAGCCGGCAGGATGGATGGGAAGTGTCACTGAAGCATTACGTGCGCTGGATATGCCTGCACTTCTTGTGCTCGCAGCAGTATTACATATCGGTGAAGCACTGATGGTACGCATGCAAGGGGTATCCATGGCATCGCCTTTGCTCTTCGAGGGTAAACGGGGCAAGCTCGTTGGAGGATACCAGTTGCAGCATTTCTGGCCGATTCCGTTACTGATTCTTGTTCCAGTTACGGGCGGGGCCGAATTGCCATGGACCGCCCTGATCAGCGGAGGGAATGGCTACATGTTGGTTGCGCTGCCGATTATGCTGGGATTCGGAGAAGTTACGCAAAGTATGCTCCCCGGGAGAAAAGTCCAGATTTCCGCAAAACGATTGCTGCTATATGGGACAGGGCTACTTGTGCTCAGTCTCCTGGCTGCATGGTGGTCTCCACTCATGGTTATTGCAGCCTTGGCTGCTTTCATTGGGCATGAGTTCCTGGTGTGGTACAGTGGCTTCGAAGAACAAAACCGCAGCCCGCTGTTTGTACACCCTGAGCACGGCCTGAAGGTGCTGGGTGTCATTCCTGATAGTCCCGCAGAAGAACTGGGAATTGAAGCTGGGGAGACCTTGTACAAGGTGAATGGCGTATTGGTGCATTCGCCTGAGCAACTACATCGCGCTTTGCGTATGAATCCGGCCTTTTGTAAGCTGGAGGTACGCAATCATCAGGGTGAGAGCAAGTTCATGCAACGGGCGATCTATGAAGGTGAGCATCATCAGCTTGGGGTGCTCATGGCCCCGGACAATCATGAAGCCTGGGCGCTCCGCTTGCGTCCGCTAACTCTATTTCATATCGTAAGTCTCAAGTTGTTCGCACGACGTCGGAAAGATCAGCTTGATGTTGAGGCTCCACTAGCATTGCCACCCGCCCCGGCGGGGGAGCAAAGATCTGTAGAGATGTAATGAAGAAAGGGTATTTCCTCCGCCATATCAGGCGAGGGAAATACCCTTTTTGCTACTTTTTCAACATGAAAATGGCGATTTGAGTCCGGTCTCGCAAACTAAGCTTGCCGAGAATATCCGTAACATAGTTTTTGACCGTGCCTTCACTCAAGAATAGCTTCGCAGCAATTTCTTTATTGGACAGCCCTTCTGATATAGCCTCTGCAACAGCCAGTTCCATACGGGTTAGCCCGTAAGAGTCAATGGGTTCATGTGTCTGAGGCGCTGCAGCAGGACGGAGTAGACTCGCGAGCTTACGAGCAATATCAGGATGAATCAACATATCCCCGTTATGTACAGTCTTGATGCCCTGAATGATCCGGTCAGGTGGCACATTTTTGAGCAAATAACCGCTGGCTCCGTTTTGCAAAGCCTGGATAATATACTCATCATCGTCAAACGTGGTAAGCATCAGTACACGCACGTCAGGGAAACGTGTTTTAATGATTCGGGTACCTTCAACTCCGTCACAATCTGGCATGCGAATATCCATAAGTACAACGTCGGCAGGTGTTCCTGACTCCAACAGTTCCAAAGCTTCTCGTCCGTTTGAAGCTGTACCTGTAACGTTAATACCGGGATCGAGTCCAAGCAGGACTTTGAGACTTTCACGGATAAAGGAATCATCATCCGCAAGCATCAGCCGAATGGACTCAGGGTGAACAGAATGGCTCGAGTTATTTAATTCATTCAGGTCTGACATGAGCAAATCACTTCCTTTTTTAGATCAGTTCAGCTTTGTTTGCCATGGGCAGGCGTGTAATCACCGTATAGGGATAGTCCGACTTGATCTCCAGTTTCCCACCAACCAACTGTGTGCGTAGGCGCATTCCTTCAAGCCCCATGCCGAGGCCTGTAGACTCTGACTTTACGCCCGGGTTAGCACGAGATCTTTCATGTCTTGCTTTCGTTTGTTCCTTGGTGGAAAGGGTATGGATCTTCCCAT
The DNA here is from genome assembly GCF_900221055.1 of Paenibacillus sp. RU5M. Lineage (NCBI taxonomy): Bacteria > Bacillati > Bacillota > Bacilli > Caryophanales > Paenibacillaceae > Paenibacillus > Paenibacillus sp. RU5M. Next base: position 502,786 of record NZ_OBQM01000004.1, read on the forward strand.
CGTTGCTGATAGACATACAGATTTCTCTTTCTCCAAATTCCAGTTCCACTGTAATCGTAGTGGCATTTCCATGACGGAGGGCATTGGTCAGGGCCTCTTTTGCATTTTTGTACAAAACGATTTGCATACTGGGATAGAGTACATGTGAATGACCACGCACTTCGTAACGCGTTTTAACACCCGTTTCCCTTCCAACGTCTTCAAGCAGACGATCTAGTGCGTAGGCATCGGATATATATGAGTCAGGCCGCAATTTGTGAAGCGTGGTTCGCATGTCATCCATACTGGCGGCCAATTGATCCCGAATCTGTCTCACCATTTCCGTGCCCTGTTCTGGGTGTATAGGGAGGGTGAGGAGGGCTGCCTCAGACATCATTTTGGTGCGAATTAGGCGATGACCAATATCATCATGAAGCTGTCTGGATATCCGGGTACGTTCCTCAACCTGTGCCGCTCCTTCAAGTTGCTTTGTGAATTGCAGCAATTGTTCGCGTGCCTCCTGAAGCTCGTAATGTTTACTGCGCAGCTCATCGTACACCTGTTCAAGCTGCCCACGGCTGCTCGCGCTTCTAGAACCCTGCCAAGAGAGTGTTGCGGTGATGAGCAGGAGCAAGTTACCTGCAACCCGAGCCATTGTCTCTTGGGTGAAGCTAAAAGGAATGGCCGTGTTATTGTGAAGTGTAAGCCATGCATGAAGCTCCTGTGGTGGGGCGTAATACCAATGTAACGCGGTATTGCTGGCGATAAGCTGAATGGCGAGCATTAACCACCGTTGGGTCCTATCCAGTCTGTACATGTACACATAAAGCGCAGATAAGGAGAGGAAAAACATAAATGGGCCATATAGAGCGATCAGCCAGCAGCTGAAGAGGATTTCGGCCGCAAGCAGCAGACGTTGCATACCTGAACGGGAGAAGTCTTTCCACACCGCGAGTCCTAGCGCAATGATAATATACAGAGTATAGCTATCTTCTTTTTCCAGGGGTAGCACCAGAATGTACAGAACCGCAGGAACTATGAGTAAACCGTATTGTAGCAACCGCATCGGCATATGTCAGAGACATCCTTTATTTTAGAAGTGAAGGTATACCTTCCGGTTATGTATGTCGATTATATCATAGGCAGTTTTCCCATCCGAAGATGACTTAAGTCACCTTTGTTTCATGACCTTTCGTACCTTCGCAGAAGATCACAATTCGTTACAATACAGATATGAAAATCCAGTCGCAGGAAGCTGGACGGAAGAGGAGTGTATAATCTATGGCTATGCTTGAAGTGGATCACGTCGTGAAACGATACGGTAGCAAGCTGTCAGTGGATCATTTAAATCTGAGTGTCGGTAAAGGTGAAATTTTTGGATTGCTTGGACCCAATGGAGCAGGGAAAAGTACCACCATTAGCATGATTGCCGGTCTTTTAAATATGGATCAGGGTGAAATTCGGTTGGATGGCATATCGGTCAAGGAACGGCCGCTTGAAGTGAAACGCAAAATCGGACTGGTACCACAGGATCTGGCTCTATATGAAACGATGACTGCTGCGGAGAATGTAACTTTTTTTGCCCGACTATATGGACTCCGTGGAAAAATGCTTAAAGAAAGAGTGCAGGAATCCCTCGAATTTGTAGGTTTGCAGGACAAAGCGAAGGATGCCCCTTCCACTTTCTCTGGCGGTATGAAACGCAGGCTGAACATTGCGTGTGCCATTATGCATCGACCGGATTTAATCATTATGGATGAACCAACAGTGGGCATTGACCCGCAATCACGGAATCATATTTTGGAGTCCGTCCGTACGCTTAATCAGATGGGGTCAACCATTATTTATACAAGTCATTACATGGAGGAAGTTGCTGCAATCAGTCACCGGGTAGCGATTATGGATCAGGGGCATATCATTGCCTGCGGCACCGAAGCAGAACTGAGAGAACGGGTTGCATCTGAGGAAAAAATAGTGCTCACCACTTCGGGCATTGGTCACGACGTTGTGGAGGAGTTAAAACTTCACCCCCGTGTGCGGGCGGTAGAAGTATCAGACGATACATTGACCATTACGCTGCCTTCTGCACAGCAGGACCTACAGGATATGCTCTTCATTTGCAGCAAACATGAAATCTCCATTCAATCGCTCAAGGTTGAAGAGCCTGATTTGGAAACGCTCTTCCTCAATCTGACCGGACGTACGCTTCGGGACTAGGAGGATGTCAGATGAACATATGGCATATTTGCATTTTTGAATTGAGACGGATTCTGAGAATTCGTTCCGTTCTGCTGAATCTGTTTATTCTGCCGCTGCTGCTCATCTTTATATTGGGTACTGCACTCTCCAGTACAATGGGGACGGCAAAAGAAGCCATTCCTGACCCGGTGAGAGTAGGGATCATTCAAACAGAAGAGGATTCCGGTTCTGGAGCGATCAGCGAAGCTTTAAATACATTTGTGACATCTTTGGCAGTAAGCGAAATGATGAAGGTACAGAACATACCTACGGAAAAAGAGGCTGTAAGTGCACTGCGACGTGGTGATCTGGATTTTGCCGTAATTGTCCCATCAGATCTGGAGGAGCAGATCATGAAAGGGGAAGAGGCAAGGTTGCAATGGATATTGGGGAAAGATGGCACGCTCAATGTTGTAGGTGAGACTTTGTTTACGCGGTTCACGGATGAACTGAACAGACAGGTCGCTGCGGCGAAAGTGTTAGGTCCTGACGCAGTAGCTGCAATGTCTGAGCATTCACAGACCAATAGAACGAGCTCTTCATATATAGCCGTCAGCAGTCCCGGAGAAGTGGGTACCTCTTATAGTGCTTCACAATATTATGCAGCTTCCATGCTCGCCATGTTCATGCTTTACTCAGGTATGACAACCAGCAACAGTCTGTTTGGTGAAAGAGATAAAAAAACGCTAACTCGCTTACAAGCAGCTCCAATCGGCAATGGGGTCATTTTTGCAGGGAAAATTGCAGGCAATAGCCTAATTGCTTTCTTGCAGGCCATCATCATCGTACTGGCGACACATTGGTTATATGGTGTGAACTGGGGCACACATCCCTGGCTAATTGTTCTAATCTGTGTGCTGATTACGCTGGCTTCCATGACTCTCGGCGTGATTGTTGCCCTGCTTTTCAAGAATTCCGCATCCGCAAGCGCCGCTCTTCAAGGCATCATTATTGCCATGACATTTATTAGCGGTGGATTTACACCCATTGCCGTTGGTTTTGTACAGCGAATAAGCGAATTTACGGTAAACCACTGGGCTTTGCAAAGTTTTCTGCGGATGATGCTGAACGCTCCCTTAAGTGAGATTATGTACAGCATCATGATGCTTGGTTCGGTATGTGCGGTAATGGTGGCGGCAGCGGGACTGATCTATAGAAAGGCGGGATATCGCTATGAATAGCCTGAATATTGCCTGGCTGATGATCCGGCGCACGATATTGCGAAAACGGGGTTTCATCACATTCTTTCTTCTTCCTTGCCTTGTCGTCACAGGAACAATTGCGTTGTTTGGGAGCGAGGAGGGAACACGTGCAGTCATTCCTTATGTAAACGAGGATCAGGGTGCAGCAGGCAGATGGATCTTGGATGAGCTTGGCCGCAAAGAGGAATATTTGCTCAAACCCATGAAAACCGTTGGGGAAGTTAATGAAGCCATCGCGCAGCAAAGGGGGAGTTCAGGACTCGTCATCCCGGCGCATTACACGGACAATTTACTGCAAGACAAACAGCCTGAAATCCAGCTGGTAGAACTTCGTGTCAGTGAAAGCTCTTATACGCTTAGAGCTGCTGTTGAAGGTTTGGCGGCGGGATTGAATCAATCTGCTTCGGCAGTATTGGCAGCAACAGATGCGGCATCGGGTGAGACTTCTGATCCAGCTCTGGCCCAAGCAAAATTTAAAGAGCTGTTAATTGAACTTGGTAAACATCAAATTTCGGGTGAAGCAACTGAGCTGAAGATTTATCCAAAACCGGGTTTGAACAACGTAACCGGATTTACAATTATGTTCATGATGGGTCTGCTGACCAGTACAGTTGCTGTTATTATGGAAGACCGCAGGCAGCGGACGATGGCAAGAGTTTACACGGCGCCGGTCCGCGCCTATGAAATCGCACTGGGCAATTTTCTGGGAAGTTTTGCGATCGGATTAATCCAAATTGTTTTGGTACTGGGGATTAGCAGATGGGTGCTTCATTATGATGCGGGGATTCCATTTGGCATCCATCTGCTTATTTTGGCCGCATTTATGCTGGTCTCCATGGGGATTGCGAGTACGGTTGCCGGTTTGATTCGTGAATCCAAAAATGCAACCATGCTGAATTCACTGATTATCACACCGACGTGTATGATTGGTGGCTGTTTCTGGCCACTGTCGATCATGCCGGATTACATGCAAAAACTTGCTAATTTTGTTCCGCAGAAATGGGCGATTCAAGCGGTGGAAACAGTCTCTGCTGGTGGTACGTTGTCGGATATCACAATGCCGCTGCTGATACTGTTTGGCATGGCAGCCATTTTGCTGACGGTGGGTTCTGCGATTCTTCGTCCCAGCCAGCCAGGCGTAGATGCGTAATGTGTGAATCGTTTGTATGATGAAGGTAATCACATCGTGTGCCATTGCTGTACAACGAAGAAAATAAGGGATCTGTCGTTTAGCAATAAGAGATAGAAGTATAAACAAAAAGCACGTTCTGCTGAATCGAATTCAGTAAGAACGTGCTTTTTATAATAGAGCAAGGGTGCTCCATACGAAATGTTTGAGTTTAAGGTTGGAGTTGACGCAAGACGGTGATTTCCACCCGTCTATTTTTTTGCCGCCCTGCGGCGGTAGTATTATCCCCAGTTGGGCGCGTATCCGCGTATCCGGCATATTGAAAGCCGTCAGGGTCAAGCTTTTCTTTATCGAGAAAAAATCGTAATACAGACAGTGCGCGTTCACCGGAAAGCTCCCAATTGTCTTTATAGGTAGCGTTCGCCCCGACAGGAACGTTATCCGTATGCCCTTCAATGCTAACAACGGTGCTCAGATCACGGAACAGGCTTGCCAATTTGCTCAGTGTGGGTGCAGCATCACTTTTGAGTGCAGCTTTTCCCTGATCAAACAGGAAGCGGTCACTGAGTGTGATAGAGATGCCTTGCGGCTTGTCCGCAACAAAAATCTGATTTTCCAGTTTATTGTCCTCGATATACTGGGTAATCACATTGAACAAATTTTGCAGCTCCTGCTCCTGTGATCTGAATTGCTCTTCACGCTCCGTAAGTGGCTGATCGTCATCATCTGGCTTACTTGTCTCGGAGCCGGAAGAGGGTCCTTTGCCTTCTCCGGGGTCTTCGCCCTGAATCTGGGAAGGCGGATTCTTGGTAATAGCTTGTCCAGCTGTACCACCAATACCTTCACCTTGATCGAGCAGGGAGTTGGATTGGTTGAAAGTATTTTGCAACGATTGAGTAACCACATCGTATTTACCAGAATCCAGATGGCTCATGGCATACATGATCACAAAAAAGATCAGCAGCAGAGTAATGAGATCGGCATAGGTAATCATCCAGCGATCTCGATGATCTCCAGGTTCACGTTTTCCGCGCCGTTTACTGCGCCGACTCATCCAATCCCTCCTTCACTACAGGACGTGTAATCTGGCGGTGAGTAAGTGTGAAGGACTCCAGCCGTTTACGCACAAGCTGAGGGTTTTCCCCGTTCTGGATGGATAATACGCCTTCGAGCAGCATTTCCATCGTCTGAATTTCGTCTGCTCCACGGGATTTAATTTTGGAAGCAATGGGTAAAAAGATAAGATTGGCACTGGCGACCCCGTAGAGGGTTGCGGTAAAGGCAACAGCAATCGCTGGGCCGAGTCCAGTAGGATCGGTCAGGCTGCCGAGTACCTGAATAAGTCCCATCACGGTACCAATGATACCCATCGTTGGAGCATAACCGCCTGCTGATTCAAAAATTTTGGCATAACCTTCATATTTTTGTTCGACGGAATCAATCTCCATCTCCATGATCTGGCGAACAACATCCTGATCTGTGCCATCGACAACCATCTGAATACCATCTTGCAAAAATGGATGCGGATGGTCCATTACTTTTCGTTCCAGTGCAAGCACGCCTGAGCGGCGAGCGATTGAAGACATATCTACAAGTTCTTCAACCCACTGGCTTGTGTCATTGTTGTTACGCCCAAAGGCCATGCGGAGGGCAGCAGGAATCGTACGCAGCCGATGTGCAGGGAAACTGGCAACAACTGCGGCAATCGTTCCACCAAATACAATTAGAGCAGCCGTCTTTTGCATCAGACCGGATAATTGGCCACCTTCCCATAAAAAACCACTAATGACTGCGGCAATCCCGGCAATAATGCCGATAAGTGTCGCAATATCCATAAATTAACCCACTCCTATCTTTAGTTCGCGATTGCATCACTTGCACAGACGAGGTATAATTATACGGGAACAAATATTCCTATTACTATAAGTTTTCCCATATGTAAATTCGGGGAACTTCGACAATATATAGTGACTATTATTTTAGACGATAGGGTGAGATACGGCAATGAGCGATATTATAATGAGCGACAAAACGTTCGAGATCGAATCAGAGTTTTCTCCCCAAGGTGATCAGCCTGCAGCCATTGAAGAATTGGTGAAGGGCGTTCAGGAGGGGAAGAGATATCAGACATTGCTGGGTGCAACCGGTACGGGTAAGACGTTCACCATTGCACAGACGATTGCCAAGCTGCAACGTCCCACACTGATTATTGCCCACAATAAAACGCTGGCAGCTCAGCTTGCAAGTGAGTTCAAAGACTTTTTTCCAAATAACATGGTTGAGTATTTTGTCAGTTACTACGATTACTTTCAGCCAGAGGCCTATATTCCTTCCTCGGATACGTACATCGAGAAGGATTCAAGTATCAATGAAGAGATCGATAAGTTGCGCCATGCGGCTACGAGTTCATTGTTTGAACGCAGAGATGTCATTATTGTAGCGAGTGTATCCTGCATCTATGGTTTGGGTTCGCCGCACTCCTATTCCAGCATGCTTCTGTCCCTGCGGGTAGGCATGGAGAAACCGCGCAATCAGATTTTGTCCCGTCTGGTGGAGATTCAGTATCAGCGAAATGACATTAACTTTGTGCGTGGTACGTTCCGCGTTCGCGGTGACGTTATCGAGATTTTCCCGGCATCGAAGGGTGAACATGCGATTCGGGTGGAGTTGTTCGGTGATGAGATTGAGAAAATTACGGAGATTGATGTGTTAACCGGAGAACTGGTTGGGGAACGTGAGCACATTGCGATATTCCCGGCATCTCACTTCGTAACCCAGGAAGAGACGATGAAGGTTGCGCTAGTGAATATTGAGCGTGAACTGGAAGAGCGTCTTGAAGTATTGCGTGAACAGGGGAAATTGTTGGAGGCTCAGCGACTGGAGCAACGTACCCGGTACGATATCGAGATGATGAAAGAAGTCGGTTTTTGTTCAGGGATTGAAAACTATTCCGGCCCACTGACATTCCGCGAACGAGGCGATACACCTTACACGCTGATGGACTATTTTCCGGATGATATGTTGATTGTGGTCGATGAGTCCCACGTGACTCTTCCACAGATCCGTGCGATGTATAACGGTGACCAAGCACGGAAGACTGTACTGGTTGATCACGGATTCCGTCTGCCATCTGCGCTGGATAACCGCCCTCTCAAGTTCGATGAGTTTGAAGGGAAGATGGATCAGATTATCTATGTATCTGCGACACCAGGTCCTTACGAGATTGAGCATACGGATACGATGGTGCAACAGATCATTCGTCCAACCGGTCTGCTTGATCCAATTATTGAACTGCGTCCAACGAAGGGGCAGATCGATGACCTGATCGGTGAGATTAATGACCGGATTGCGAAAGACGAGCGGGTCCTGATCACAACATTAACGAAGAAGATGTCCGAGGATTTAACAGATTATCTGAAGGAGATCGGAATCAAGGTACGTTATTTGCACTCCGAGATCAAGACATTGGAGCGTATGGCGATTCTACGTGATCTAAGGCTGGGGGTTTTCCATGTCCTTATCGGAATCAACTTGCTCCGGGAAGGTCTGGATCTTCCTGAAGTTTCTCTGGTAGCCATTTTGGATGCCGATAAAGAAGGCTTCTTACGTTCGGAACGCTCACTGATTCAAACGATTGGCCGGGCGGCGCGGAACAGTGAAGGTCGAGTTATCCTGTACGGTGACAAAGTGACAGATTCGATGGAAAAAGCGATGAAGGAAACGGAACGCCGTCGTGCGATCCAAATTGCGTATAACGAGGAGCATGGCATTACACCACAGACGATTCGCAAAAAAGTGCGTGATGTGATTGAAGCAACCAAAGTTGCCGAATCCAAGAAAGACTATCTTACAGGCGCTGCCGAGAAGATGTCGAAGAAGGAACGTCAGTCGCTTATTCAGCGCCTAGAGGCAGAGATGAAAGACGCAGCCAAAAACTTGCAGTTTGAGCGTGCTGCTGAACTTCGTGATGCATTGCTGGAACTGCGCGCAGAATAGCTTATTAAGGCAGACAGCATAAGTTTAAGATAGAGGCACAGTAGAATGTGTCGCAGCATGGATAGATCTGCAACAAGAGAACGGCCGGGTGGCCGTTCTCTTGTTGAGTCAGGAAATCATTGATATCTACCGATAATTAGACATGTTGAAAACGTAAAATCAGGTCTATACTGATAGAAAAGTTGAAATTGGTTAAAAGGTTTATAGGAAAACATTTGGAAGTCGTGTACCCAGGAGCCGAGCCAAAGGCAATGGCGACCTATCGCGAACGAGGCGAAGCCGTGAGCGCCCTCTCGTGGTAGAGCGGCCTTCCAAGAGACCGGCGATCGGCCGGGATCTTGGACGAAGCTGCGGGCACACGACAACCTTCACATAGCAAGACCCAACCTCTCACCATTGCACCGCCTGTTTCGGGTGTCCAGAGGGCTGCGCCCTCTGGGGCCCTCCCTTGGAAGGGAGGGTTTGGGAGGGATTGAAAAGCCTTTAAAAAAGGTTGGAATTTCAACATTGAAAGGATGAATACCATTGGCGAGCGAGAACATTGTCATCAAAGGCGCGCGAGCGCATAACCTCAAAAACATTGATATCACCATCCCGCGTGACCGTTTTGTTGTATTGACCGGTCTGAGTGGCTCAGGCAAGTCCTCGCTGGCTTTTGATACGATATATGCCGAAGGACAGCGACGTTACGTTGAATCATTATCGGCTTATGCACGGCAGTTTCTGGGGCAGATGGAGAAACCGGACGTTGATTCCATTGAAGGATTGTCACCGGCTATTTCCATAGATCAGAAAACGACAAGCCGTAACCCGCGTTCCACCGTCGGAACCGTTACGGAAATCTATGACTACCTGCGTCTGTTATTTGCACGTGTGGGACATCCTCATTGTCCGGATCATGGCGTCGAAATTAGTTCCCAGACCGTAGAACAGATGGTTGACCGCATAATGCAATATCCTGAGCGGACCCGGTTGCAGATTCTGGCACCGATTGTCTCTGGACGCAAGGGTGAACACAAAAGTATATTTGCCGATGTGTCCAAGCAGGGCTTCGTTCGTGTACGGGTGAACGGGGAATTACGTGATTTGTCGGAAGATATTCAATTGGAGAAGAACAAAAAGCATACGATTGAAGTCGTCGTTGACCGGATCGTAATTAAGGAAGATGTGCAATCACGTTTGGCCGATTCTATTGAGACTGCACTTAATCTGTCCGGTGGACAGCTGCTGGTAGATATTATGGGTGAGGAAGAACTGCGCTTCAGTTCCAACTTTGCCTGCCCGGTGTGCGGGTTCAGTATTGAAGAGCTGGCGCCGCGCATGTTTTCGTTCAACAGCCCATTTGGAGCCTGCCCGGATTGTGATGGATTAGGTGTCAAAATGATTGTTGACCCGGACCTGTTGGTACCGGATCGCAGCAAAACAATTGAAGAGGGTGCGTTTGATGCCTGGACAGGTGGTACATCCACCTATTATCCGCAGTTCCTCAAATCGGTATGCGAACACTTTAACATTCCGCAAAACGTACCTGTAGAAGATCTGCCTGCTGAACAAATGAACAAGCTGTTGCAGGGTACAGGTACGGAGAAAATTCGTTTCCGGTACGAGAATGATTTTGGACAACGGAAAGAAGCATTGGTTACCTTTGAAGGTATTGTGAATAATTTGGAGCGTCGTTACCGTGAGACAGCATCCGAAGGTATCCGTGAATTCATTGAAGGTTATATGAGTGCCAAGCCTTGTGGAACATGTAAAGGACAGCGACTGAAACGTGAAAGCCTTGCTGTTACGATTAACGATCACAACATGGCATATGTGACAAGTTTGTCCATTGGAGAAGCTGGCCGTTTCTTCGATTCGCTACAATTGAGTGAGAAAGAAGAAATAATCGCCAAACTTATTTTAAAAGAAATCAACAGCCGTCTCGGCTTCCTAGTAAACGTAGGACTAGATTATCTGACCCTGAGCCGTGCTGCAGGAACGTTGTCCGGTGGTGAAGCCCAGCGGATCAGACTGGCGACACAGATTGGTTCCAGCCTGATGGGTGTACTGTATATTCTGGATGAGCCGAGTATCGGTCTGCATCAACGGGATAACGATCGTCTGATCTCAACTCTCGCTCATATGCGGGATATCGGTAACACACTGATCGTGGTTGAACATGATGAGGATACGATGATGGCCGCCGATTATATTATCGATATTGGTCCTGGGGCAGGTATCCACGGTGGTACCATCATGTCGCAGGGTACACCGGAAGAAATCATGAATGACGAGAACTCGCTAACGGGTCAATATCTGAGTGGGCGCAAGTTTATTCCGGTACGTACGGAACGCCGTAGTGTCGGGGACCGCTGGTTGGAAGTGCGTGGAGCGAAGGAAAATAACCTGAAAAACCTCAATGTAAAAATTCCAGTGGGTGTATTTACCGCAGTAACGGGTGTATCCGGCTCGGGTAAATCAACGCTAATTAATGAGATTTTGTATAAAACGCTGGCGCGTGACCTGAACCGCGCACGAGTACGCCCAGGTCAGCACAAAGAGATTCGCGGTCTGGAACATATCGATAAAGTCATTGATATTGACCAGTCTCCAATCGGACGGACACCACGCTCCAACCCGGCTACTTATACAGGCGTCTTTGATGACATCCGTGATCTGTTTGCACAGACCAATGAAGCCAAAGTGCGCGGATACAAAAAAGGTCGGTTCAGTTTCAATATTAAAGGTGGACGTTGTGAAGCATGCCGCGGGGACGGCATTATCAAAATTGAGATGCACTTCCTGCCAGATGTCTACGTGCCTTGTGAGGTCTGCAAAGGCAAACGGTATAATCGCGAAACACTTGAAGTCAAATACAAAAATAGAAATATTGCAGATGTGTTGGAAATGACGGTAGAGGATGCAACGCAGTTCTTCGAGAACATTCCGAAAATTCATCGCAAAATGCAAACCTTGCTCGACGTGGGTTTGGGCTACATTAATTTGGGCCAGCCTGCAACAACGTTGTCCGGTGGTGAAGCACAACGCGTGAAGCTCGCTTCCGAGCTGTATCGTCGTAGTACGGGTAAAACGATCTATATTCTGGATGAGCCAACGACCGGTCTTCATGTCGATGATATTGATCGTCTGCTGAACGTCCTGCACCGTCTGGTGGATTCCGGTGAATCGGTACTCGTTATCGAGCATAACCTGGATGTTATCAAAACAGCCGATTATATCGTTGATCTGGGTCCGGAAGGTGGAAGCGGTGGCGGAACCATTGTTGCGACAGGTACGCCTGAGGATATTATTAAAGTGGAAGCTTCCTATACCGGTAAGTACTTGAAGCCAGTATTGGATCGGGATACGGAACGAAGCAAGACGTTACAATTGACGGAGTAAATGCTCCGGTTTACAGGTTGTTTGTGAATATCTAACCCTTCTTTTCATGAAGTAGGTGGCATAGGTGTATGATCTGATGTCCTCTTCTTTCGAGGAGAAGGGTTTTCTGATATTTTACCGTTGTGCCAATCTTAATATGACATCGGTGAAAGTGTTTACATATGTGGTAGAGCAAGCATTCCATCAATCTACTGCCAAACTGGATTTTTTTCATTTTTCTGGATGATAGGGCTTGCATTACAAGCAGGGTACAGATAACATAGAGGAAGATATTAGGGTATGCGTTTAGCTGTTCAACTATGGTGAGGAGGTCTGTCTATCCATGCTGTTTGCAGAAGCTGCCGCGGCGAGTACTTCGAATTTTAATGCGTTTGATATTTTTGTCATCTTATTTACGATCCTGATTTTCATTGGAGTTGTCCGACTGGTTCGCGCACCGAAGAAGAATTTGTTTGCTATCGGATTTGCAGTGGTTAGTCTGCTGGTATTCCTTTTGACGGACTATGCCATGATTACCGGTTGGTTTGGTTCGTAGAGACACCGCTGAACTTATTTGAAAACAGCAAGTAGAAGAACAGACAAACACTTTCCAGAGAATTAAGGAGGGTGTTTTTTTGTGTTTTGCAGAGTGGTTCGGATAATACGGTCTTCTCTATCGAAATTAGGTCTTAAAGAGATTGTACAGGAATAATTTGTATGTTAAATTTGAGGATACCGGTATTGCAGATAATAGAGAAAGAGATTCAGTAATGGATCATATGGTTCGGTTGCATAACGGAGGATATATAGAGAGGGTTAGGTGAGAGAATGAGAGTGTTGGGGAAAAAGGGCGTAGCCATACTGATGGCTGCTGTACTCTCGATCAGTGTTGCAGCAACGGCTGGGGCAGCGGAGTCTTCATCAAGTATGCAAGCCAAAATGGTAGATGGACAAGTATATGTTAGTTCAAAGGATTTGGTCAAAGCGCTCGGAGGAAGTGGGCAATATGACGCCAAGTCTGGAACGTTTCAGTATAAGGGCAGTGAAGCAGTCCCGAAAGTAATTGAAAAAGTATCTCCTTCTGTTGTAGGCATTATCGGCAAATCTACTGAATTACAGGATGGCGTCACATCGGATCGCTATAACCTAGCTCATGGCACTGGCGTGATCATCCGCTCCAACGGCTGGATTGTGACGAATGCCCATGTGGTTGATGGATTAATCAATCCGTTGGTCGTGACGACTGATGGCAATACATATAAAATCACCAAAACATACAGTGACCCGTTAAGCGATATCGCTCTAATCAAAATTAATGCCAAATCTCTTAAACCGGCGACCTTCGCCAAAGCCTCCCAAACAACCGTTGGAGAAACCGTCATTGCCATCGGCACACCGATTTCCTTCTCTTTGCGTAACTCGGCGACAGTGGGCGTAATCAGTGGTCTTAATCGGGGAGTGGAGGCCACCTATCGGTTGATTCAAACAGATACAGCCATTAACCCTGGCAACAGCGGCGGACCGCTAGTCAACCTCAAAGGTGAAGTTGTTGGTATTAACTCTATGAAATTTTCAGCAGTAGGTATCGAGAGCATGGGATTTTCAATTCCAGTAGATACCGTTCAATATATTATCAATCAGTTCTTTGAATACGGGAAAATCAAGCGTGCAAGCCTCGGCTTGCAACTGGAAGAGAGCTGGTCAGCGATTGTGGGCCTGCCTACAGATGATCCTTTGACGATTACGGGTGTGCTGTCAGCTCAAGCGAAGAAAGCCAAAATTAAAGAGGGGGATGTGTTATACAGTGTGGCAGGCACACGTGTGTCCTCTGTGGTGGATATCAATGAGTTGCTCAAAACGTATGTGCCAGGACAGAAAGTCAAACTGTTAATGCAAACGGACGGCGATATTGTCACTCGTACGGTGGTCCTTGCTGATCGAGCGGATATCCAAGACGATGAAGATGAGCAGTTCACTGTAGATGAAGATCAATAAAGCCCGGCGAGCAATCCGGATCCAGAGAGGACGAATGAACGGAATGAAAAAATCATTTTTACGTGTGCTAAGCACAGGTATGTTAGCCGGGATGCTGAGCATTGGAGCGGCATTGCCTGCGTGGGCATCCGATCTTATAACAAGTGAGCTGCGGATCACAGCGGGTAGTACGAGCGTTTATATCAACGGCAGCAAGCAGGCAATCGCCAAACCATATATGTTCAAAGGGGTTACGATGGTTCCTGTCGGTGTATTCAAGAAGGCTTTTGGCAGCGAGATCCGACTGGAGAAGAATGATGTGGTCAAAGTTAAGGAAGGTCCGCATACTGTCACCTTAACCATTGGCAGTTCGATTGCCTGGGTGGATGGAGTCAAAAAAGAGATGGGCGCAGCCCCAAAAATGGTAAATGGCGTGCTTATGGTACCACTCCGCCCGGTAGCTGCGGGGATTGGCGCTACACTTGCTCCAAGCAGTTCAGGAGAAATGGTCATTCGATTATTGCAAACGGACGAATCGGAGGATGAGGACGAGGGCGGCATTAATCTGGACGAAGGCAAAACGAGAATTGGTAACAGTTATTACGGCTGGTCCATTAATTACCCATCCGACCTCATGATTCTGCAAACGGGTGAGCAGGAGCGCATGATGACATTTGGCGCGGAGGACAGCAGTTATTATCTTGAAGTGTATGTGAGTGACCAGGATGTGAATTTGGATTCGGATGATTTGTTACAGCAGCTTGTTCAGGAAGCAAAAGAGAGCGGAGATACGGTGCTCGATCGGGAATCGATTGCCAAAGGGAAAACACCTTATGCCCGGATTGTGGTTAAGGATGCGGACGGGGTGTTATGGGAAATGCGCCAATATATCCATGATGGTCGCCAATATGACGTATACCTCGCGGATTATGGAGCACTGAATTACAAGGATCTGGGCAAACGTGCAGCGCTACTCAATTCATTCCAGCCTACTTATGCTCAGTCCGATCGTACAATTAAGGATCTTTCAACCGTGGATGAGGGTATGCGCTCTACCTGGAATGATGATTATGGCATTGAACTGAAGATTCCAGCAGGCTGGTCCATGGACAACACCCAGATGATATACGAAGCCAAGGATGGTGCATATCTGCAACTACGTGTTACATCTGCACCGAAAGGTGCGACGGTCAAAGAGTGGAGTGGCCAACTGGACAAGTGGATGCGTGAGACATTCACGCCGGAAAGTTATGAGCCGATAGGTTCGTATACGATGGATGTATCAGGCGAGACTGCCGAAGTGAATGAGTTCCGTTATAACTTTGGCGATGGATGGCAGACGGAGTTCGATGTTCTTTTGCAAAAAAATGGCTATCGCTATTATGCAGAGTATACGTTCCCTGAGGAGCAGACGAAGGATCGGGAATGGTTTAAGAGTATCATGAAGAGTGTTGAGATTGATTTTGATACCGTATCTGATAATTTCGGACAGCTGGATGAAGACCCATATTTGACGGATAAAACAAAATCTGTGACACGAACGTCCAAACGTTATCATTACAGTGTAGATATTCCACGTTACTGGACGCCGTACAATGATCGGTTTGAGTATTCTCCTGTGGTTTATACCTTCACAGGTGGTCAATTCTCCATTGCCGCGAGTGAGGACAAATCCATTGAAATGACTGTCAGTCAACTTAGAGAGGCGTATGCGGAAGCAACCAAAACTCGTAAAAACTTCAAATTGATTAGCAGTGAGGAGTTGACGTTTGCGGGTGTACCTGCGTTTTCCTTTATCTATCATGAAGTGGACAATGGTGTGCCGTATACCGGACGTCAGATCGTGTTTGAACAGAACGGAACGACGTATACCATTACGAGCGGGCTGAATGACGCCAACAAGACGGAAGTCCAGGCAGCAGCGCTGGAAAAAGCCGTGAACTCATTTACTTTTATCAAATAATACGAAATACTGAAATAAGATGTATGTTGCCGGAGGGTCGAGAGACCTTCCGGTTTTTAGTATATGCATGTTGAGTGAGATGGAAATGAAAATGATAAACGGTTTTTTCAGGAAAGCGTAGAAGACTCGTTGCAGAAGTGGTACACTATACTAGTTCAGGAGTTATGACTGCTGTTCTGAAAAATAAGAATGACTGTAGGCTTGGGAATCAGGCAATACAGACATAATGTATAGATATAGCGATACAGTGACAATGCAGGCGTATGGAATCAAGGAACAGGATTAGCGTACAGGGTATTAGGGATGAAATCCGGCTATGCCGGTTATGGGGAGGATACACATGAAAACAGCAACAATACGAAGAGAAGACGTTGAGCTTCTGGCACCCGCAGGTGACTGGGACTGTATGCGTTCGGCGGTAGCCAACGGCGCGGATGCGATTTTCTTCGGAGTCGAAAAATTTAATGCACGGGCACGGGCGAACAATTTCCGTATGGACGAGCTGCCTGAGATTATGGCGTTTTTGCACAGTTATGGCGTAAAAGGTTTTTTGACCTTTAATATATTGATTTTTGAAAATGAATTGACGGATGCCAAAGAACTGATCGACGCTTGTGTCGATGCAGGTGTGGACGCCGTGATTGTACAGGATTTGGGTCTGGTCAAAATGATTCGCGAGATCTCGCCGGATTTCCCGATCCACGGTTCAACCCAAATGACGATTACGTCACCGGAAGCGGTGGAGTTTACGAAGCCGTTTGATATGGAACGTGTCGTGCTTGGACGGGAGAACAACCTGAAGCAGATTCAGAAGATCGGAGAACAGGCGAAGTTGCCGATGGAAGTATTTGTTCACGGTGCATTGTGTGTGTCTTATTCCGGGCAATGTCTGACTTCTGAAATGTGGGGCGGACGCTCCGCCAACCGTGGGGAATGTGCACAGGCTTGTCGTCTGCCGTACGACCTGATGGTAGATGGCGAGCATAAACCAATGGGCGATGTGGCGTATCTGCTGTCTCCGAAGGATCTGGCTGCGATTGACTTGATGCCGGAACTGATCGAAGCAGGCGTAACTTCCTTCAAAATCGAAGGACGTCTCAAAACGCCGGAATACGTGGCCAACGTGGTTAGTAAATACCGCAAAGCGATTGACCGTTACTTTGATGGAGATAATACTCCTCCAAGTAAGGAAGAAGTTCGTGAATTGCAACAGAGCTTCTCTCGTGGATTCACACACGGTTTCCTGGACGGAACGAATAATAAACAGCTGGTTGACGGTACGTTCCCGAAAAGCCGTGGCGTCTATCTGGGTCGTGTAGACCAAGTATTGCGTGATGGTGTCGTCCTGAAGCTTGATGCACCAGTGAAACGTGGAGACGGAATTGTATTTGATGCCGGAGATCCGACGAAGAAGGAAGAGGGCGGGCGTGTCTACGATGTACGTCGCAAAGGCGTGAAGCTTGAAGGCGAAGCAGAGGAAGGCTGGATCGTGGACGTTGTACCAGGCCGTAGTGACGTGGACCTGCGCCGCGTGAAAGTTGGCGACAAAGTATGGAAAACGAATGATCCAGCGCTGGACAAACGTCTGCGTCAGAGCTTTGAAATCGAGAAGCCTTATCGTATCTTCCCGGTAAACGTAAAAGTTATCGGCAGCCCAGGGCAGCCGCTTAGCACATGGTGGACGGACGTGCAGAAGGGCACGACGGTCCGTGTTAATTCCGAGATGGAACTGGATATCGCCCAGAAGCGTCCAATGACACACGAATTGCTCGAAGAGCAATTCGGACGTCTGGGCGGCACTGTGTTCCAGCTGGAAGAATTGGACGTCAACTTGCACGGTGACGTCATCATCCCGATGCGCGAGTTGAATAATATTCGCCGTCAGGCGGTGGAACAACTCGCGGGCGAGCGCCCTAAACCGCCCGTCTACGTGAAACGGGCGGTGGAAGTCTACGGCGATGCGGTTAAACCGGCAGCGCCAGTTGCTCGCGGTCATGCGGAGCTGACAGCGCTATGCCGCAGCCTGCCACAAGTGGAGGCAGCGCTGGAAGCAGGTGTCGGCATGATCTACGCCGACTTCGAGTTTATCAAGCAGTTCCCGGCAGCGGTGGAAGCTGTTCGTGCCGCAGGCCGCAAGATTGCGTTGGCAACACCACGCATTCATATGCCTGGCGAGAACGGATATCACAACAACATCCTGCGTTTGCAGCCGGATGCTGTGCTCGTACGTAATACGGGTGCGTTATACTTCTACTTGCGCCATCGGATGGAGAACCCGGATGCGAAGCACCCGGAATTGATCGGTGACTTCTCACTCAACATCGCCAATCACAAAGCAGTGGAACTGTTCCTGGAAGCGGGTTGTGACTGGATTACACCTTCTTATGACCTGAACATTCAGCAAATGGTTGATTTGCTGGGACACTCCCGTACAAGTCAGACGGAAGTCGTTATTCATCAGCATTTGCCGATGTTCCATACCGAGCACTGTGTGTACTGTACGTTTATGAGTGAAGGAACGGACTTTACGAACTGTGGACGTCCATGTGAAGATCACCGGGCTTCCTTGCAAGACCGGATCGGCATGTCTCACCCGGTACGTGTGGACGAAGGTTGCCGTAATACCGTGTATAATGCGGTGGAACAATCCGGTGCAGAATACCTGACCAACTTCATGGATCTGGGTGTATCCCGCTACCGTGTGGAATTCCTGGAGGAAACTCCAGAGCAGGTGCGTGAGGTTATTGATCTGTATAACCGTGCTCTGCGTGGCGAGATCAGTGGTACACAAGTTTGGAAAACGCTGAAAGCAACAAACCAGCTTGGCGTAACGCGTGGTCAACTGGTGAAATAATAGATCGAAACCGGAACAAACAGCAACAGGCATGAAGTATGAAGCAACCCCAATCTCTGCTTTACGGAGCTCTTGGGGTTTTTTCTATAAAAGAGACTTGAACTACACCTATACTAAATTCGTATGTGGTATCTTGTTTGTCAGAGAAATATAGGAGGCGAAGAACCGTGGCGCCATTCACGATGATGGATATCAAATTGCTGTGCGGGGTCACGGCTTTCAAACGGGGAGAAGCGTATAACCAATCTGGGAGGGTGACCAATCTGGTTGCCAGTCAGGATGAACGTCATTACGAAGCTGTGGTTCGAGGTACAGAACGATACAAAGTAACGGTTGATCTGGATGATGCAGGTGAGGTTGTTGCCGGATGCAGTTGTCCGGGCGATGGGAGATATTATGACTATTGCAAACATGTGGCTGCCGTTTTGCTGGCGATTCATGAATGGGGAGAACAGCGTGACACGGGCTCTCAAACATCCTCGAAGCTGGTGTCTAAACCTGATCGTGGCTCCAGTTCCAGAGTAGGAACGCTGGTGGAGGAGAATGAGTGGGAGCGTCCAAACTCCATTTCAAATACCGACTCAGTAATGAATGTGGGATCTCATTCAACTTCATCTGCTCAGGCCTTTGCAGCCGAGCCATTGTCTTCCGAATCCAAGCTTGATGACCATTCGGATATGGATCGTCCGTCCGTACATTTCGCTCAAGTGGGTCGACCAAGCTCGGCTCCTGGATGGGGTAGATCAGCAGATAAACCTTCCTACCGCACAGCAGATCAGATTCTTTCCATGTTTGCCAAAGAACGCAGCCCCCTGCAATCAAATGATCGTAAATACACTGCGCCTGTAACCCGGTCTTCATTGCGGGAGGAGCTGCAGCTCCAATTTATATGCAAGCTTGTTCAAGTTCACAAAGGCGGAGCCAAACTCGCGCTTGAACTGAAAGTAGGAAATAAACGCCTGTATGTAGTTCAGAAAGTGAAGCAATTCCTGAATTGCATTGAGAATGGTGAGCCGATGTCGTTTACCAAGCTATTTTTCTACGACCCTTCAATGCATTATTTTCGGCCACAGGATCAGGCGATCTTGTCTATGCTTATTCGGATGAGGCAGAGTGAGGAAGCTTACCGAGAATCCATCTCCGGTTACTTGGGTGCTTCAGACGGAAGAGATATATTGATTGCTCCTCTGGTCTGGAAGCCTCTATTGGATTTGCTGCTGCAGGCAGATAGCCGGATGGAGGGAACAGGGTTAGCCAATGGTCCACTCACTTTGGGTGAAGGTGCACTGCCATTATTTTATCGTATTGCGCAGGGGACTAATGAAGGATATCAGCTTGAGATTTCCGGATTGCGTGAGTTAATTCTTCTTCCAGCCTATGATGCTGCCGTGGTGGAAGGGCAATTGCATATGTTGGAGCCGATGCAGATGCGAAGTCTGGAGGATTTGAGCAGAGCGCTCACTTCTTATGGAATCAAGGAAAGTATCGATATTTCTGCTCAGCAGGTGGATGAATTCGTGCAGCATGTAGTGCCGGAATTGCGTACACTTGGACATCTGTCGATCGACTCCCAGGTGAGAGAACGAATCGCAGAGCCGGAGCTTGCGCCAAAGTTGTATATTGATTTCTACCGGGAACGGATTACTGCGCGTCTGGAGTTTGATTACGTTGTAATGGTGATTAATCCGCTGGCCGAATATTTGATCGATGAGGAAGAGAAAAAGGTGATTTTGGTACGTGACCGTCATGGGGAGCGTAACCTAATCGACCGACTAGATCGCTCTTTCCTGGAACGGGATGGCAGTGTATGGGCAAGTGAACGAGAAGATGCGGTATACGATGTGATGTATCATTTGCTGCCGGAGCTTGAGAAGCAGGTAGATGTCTATATCCCGAATGCGGTGAAGGCCATGATGCAATCCTATCCGACACCGCCGAAAGTTCGGGCAGATCTGGGCAAAGGCTTGGATTGGCTGGAGATCTCATTCGAGATGGAAGGTGTAGATGAGCTGGAGCTTCAGGAAATTATGCGCAGCATTGTGGAAAAGAAACCGTATTTCCGCTTGCGCAGCGGTGTGTTTGTCTCTCTCGAAAATGACGGAGCGGACAGCTTTGCACACATGACGGATTCGCTTGGACTGGCGTCGGGCGATATCAATGGCAGTCATATTCGTCTGCCAGCAGTTCGAGCCTTGCAGCTTCCTGGCCGAGACGAGGTTTCGGGCCATGTGAAGTGGGGAGGTTCTCTGAAACGTTTCCTGGATGATCTTCGTGATCCCGAGCGGATGGATTTTGCATTACCGGATGCGCTTGCTCCCGTGTTGCGTGATTATCAGGCCAGTGGATATCAGTGGCTGCGTACACTCGCATTTTACCGATTTGGCGGTATCCTGGCAGATGATATGGGACTTGGTAAAACGCTGCAAAGTATTGCCTATATCGCGGCAGAACTGAAAGAAAAGCCGAAACAGCACATAAGCAATCCAGGTGATGTTGATTACACTGTCAATGAGGGAACTTTCGGGAATAACATCCCAGATGAAGTACAGGCCGGACTGTTGGACCAACAAGCTACTCATCCCCCGGTACTCGTCGTTGCACCAGCTTCGTTAACGTACAACTGGGCGAATGAATTTGCCCGATTTGCGCCGCATTTGCGAGTTCTGATTGCGGCTGGGCAGAAAGACGAACGAGCCAGTATGCTCGCAGGCATGGATGACGCAGATGTTA
Organism: Paenibacillus sp. RU5M; assembly: GCF_900221055.1. Classification (NCBI taxonomy): domain Bacteria; kingdom Bacillati; phylum Bacillota; class Bacilli; order Caryophanales; family Paenibacillaceae; genus Paenibacillus; species Paenibacillus sp. RU5M. The sequence continues at coordinate 524,214 of NZ_OBQM01000004.1, forward strand.
TTGTGACGTCCTACCCGCTATTGCGCCGCGATCTGGACACATATCTCGGGAGAACGTTTCATACGCTTATTTTGGATGAAGCCCAGTCTATCAAGAACTCTTCTTCCCAGACAGCCCAAGCGGTTAAACAGATTGAGGCACCACGTCGCTTCGCTCTTACAGGAACACCCGTGGAGAACTCATTGGATGAGCTATGGTCGATCTTTGAAGCGGTTTTCCCGGGCCTATTTCCAAGCTATCGCAGATTCCGGGACCTGCCTCCTGAACGAATCGCGCGAATGGTCCGTCCGTTTATTCTTCGCCGTCTGAAGAAAGATGTGCTGGAGGAATTGCCGGATCGTATTGAAACCGTTCAGCGCTCCGAGCTGAAGGACGAACAGAAGAAACTGTATGCCGCGTACCTGTCTCAGCTTCAGGATGAGACATCCAAGGATATGGAAGAGAACGGCTTTCAGAAGAACCGGATTAAAATACTGGCTGGTATTACACGCCTGCGCCAGTTGTGCTGTCATCCCGCTCTCTTTGTGGAGGGTTATCAAGGGGATTCCGGGAAAATGGAGCAGCTGCTGGAGACGGTCCAGGATTGTCTCGCTGCTGGGAAACGCATTCTCATCTTCTCCCAGTTCGCTAGCATGCTGAATCTGATTCGACAGACGCTCGCTGCACAGGGGAGAGATTTGTTCTACCTGGATGGTCAGACACCTGCACAGACTCGGGTAGAGATGTGTCGCAGATTCAACGAGGGTGAAGCTGAGCTTTTCCTGATCTCCTTGAAGGCTGGCGGTACCGGATTGAACTTAACAGGTGCAGATACTGTTATTTTATATGACCTTTGGTGGAATCCCGCCGTGGAAGAACAGGCCATCGGACGTGCCCATCGTATGGGGCAGAAACAAGTCGTACAGGTTATCCGCCTCGTTACGGAAGGTACGATTGAAGAGAAGATTCTGGAGCTGCAGCAGCGCAAAAAAGATTTGATTGCCGAAGTCATTGAACCCGGAGATCGAGGATCGACCACCTTATCCGAGCAGGATATCCGGGAGCTGTTGATGGTATAATGAAGTCTAGCCAAATTCGTATTCGATTTATCTAATATATAATTATTTCTCCACCAGAAGGGGCGGATCTAGCGTGCGTATTCGCAAAGCAATCATTCCAGCGGCCGGGCTCGGTACCCGGTTTCTGCCTGCCACGAAGGCGATGCCCAAGGAGATGTTGCCAATCGTTGACAAACCAACGATCCAGTACATTATTGAAGAAGCCGTGGCTTCAGGCATTGAGGATATCATTATCGTAACAGGTAAAGGTAAACGGGCCATCGAGGATCATTTTGACTATTCATTCGAGCTGGAGCAGAATCTTGCTGGTAAACAGAAATGGGATCTGCTGAATGAAGTTCGCAAACCCTCCGAGATGGCAGACATCCATTATATCCGTCAAAAGGAACCGAAGGGTCTGGGACACGCCATCTGGTGTGCCCGCAAGTTTATCGGAAACGAACCATTTGCCGTGCTACTGGGGGATGACATCGTGGAATCCAATCATCCTTGTCTTCAGCAGATGATCGAAGTTTATGATGAATTGCAATCTCCGATCGTAGGTGTGCAGCCTGTTGATTGGAGCGAAGTGTCACGTTACGGGATTGTGGACGGGGAATTGGTATCTCGCACCGAAGATCGTGTGTACCGTGCGCGTCGTTTGATCGAGAAACCGAAGACGGAAGAATCACCTTCCAATTTGGCGATTATGGGACGTTATATTCTGACGCCGGATATCTTCGATATTCTTGGTCAGCAGTCTGTTGGCGTGGGTGGAGAAATCCAGTTAACGGATGCCTTGTCCCGTCTGAATGACCAGCGGCAGATTCTAGCCTATCACTTTGACGGCCTGCGTCATGATGTTGGGGAGAAGCTTGGTTTTATTGAAACCACGATTCATTATGCCCTTCAGCGCCCGGATTTGCGGGAGGATTTGTTGAAGTATTTGGAGCATATAGTACAGAACAAATAGAGAAATCGCTATGATCAAGCCCAGCCGAAAGTAAAACACCGGCTGGGTTTTAATTATTTTATGGTACAACGTATTGAAATATCATGATTTAACCAGGCCAATGAACGATCACTTGCCCGATGCTTTACATATACATAGATTAATATGAAGAAATGCTGTTAATAGCAATAACGGAGGGATAACATGAAGGTGATTCCGCTGTTTATGGATGGCGCAGCTATATTGGAACCTAAGGTTTATGGCGATCATCGGGGATATTTCATGGAAAGTTATAATGAGCGTGTTCTGTATGAAAATGGTATTCATCATGTGTTTGTTCAGGACAATCAATCCCTGTCCGCCGAAGCTGGAGTTCTTCGCGGACTTCATTACCAGCTTCAGCCCAGAGCACAGACCAAGTTGGTCAGAGTAATATCCGGAGCCATCTATGATGTTATTGTAGATATTCGTACGACTTCACCAACCTTTGGACAGTGGAAAAGTGTCATTCTTAGTGAGTATAATCAGCGGCAGTTGCTTGTCCCCCAAGGTTTCGCTCATGGATTCTGTACACTGGTGCCACATACACAGGTGACATACAAGGTGGATGCATACTATTCGCCTGAACATGACCGGGGTATTTTGTGGAACGATCCAGCGCTCGGGATTGATTGGCCTGTGTCGGATCCCATTCTCTCCGAGAAAGACCAGAAGCACCCTTTACTTCAAGGGGCGGAACTGAATTTTGGCTAACTAAAACAAGCTTCTCGGATCGAACAGTATCTGGGGGCAGAAGGAGAGAGATAACATGAAACTGCTCGTTACTGGAGGGGCTGGATTTATTGGCAGCAACTTTGTGATGTATATGCTTCGTGAGCATCCTGATTATGAAATTGTTAACGTGGATTCCTTAACGTATGCGGGCAACCTTGAGAATTTGCAATCCGTAGAATCGAATTCTCAATATACGTTTATCCGAGCGGATATCACTGACGTTCAGCAAATGGAACAAATTATTTCCCAAGGGATCGATGTAATCGTCAATTTTGCGGCTGAGTCTCATGTGGATCGCAGCATTCTGTCCCCCGATATTTTTGTGCGCACCAATGTACTCGGAACTCAGGTGTTGCTGGATGCCGCGAAGAAATATCAGGTTACCAAATATGTTCAGGTGTCTACGGATGAAGTATATGGTTCACTTGGTCCAACAGGTTTGTTTACAGAAGAGACGCCTTTGATGCCGAACAGTCCTTACTCTGCCAGTAAAGCGGGTGGGGATTTGCTTGTAAGAGCGTATCATGAAACCTTTGGTTTGCCTGTAAACATTACACGTTGTTCGAACAATTATGGACCTTTCCAATTTCCAGAGAAACTTATACCGCTTATTATATCTCGTGCATTAAATGATGAGGCTATTCCTATCTACGGCGATGGGCTTAATATTCGTGATTGGCTCTATGTAGAAGATCACTGTAGTGCTATCGATCTGGTCATTCATAATGGCAAGATTGGAGAGGTATATAACATCGGAGGAAATAACGAACGTACTAATATATATATTGTTGAAAAGATTCTAGAACAACTAGGCAAACCTGCAAGTTTGATTCAATATGTACAGGATCGATTGGGGCACGACCGACGTTATGGGATTGACCCGACCAAATTGCATACTGAACTTGGCTGGAAGCCCGTGCACAATTTTGAGACAGGGATTAAGGAAACCATCCAGTGGTATCTGAATCATCAGGAATGGTGGACACGAATTCAATCAGGTACGTATCAAGATTATGTAAAACTTCAATATGGCGATCGAATGGGTGATCCTACAGAATGAAGTATAGAGTGATGGTGACAGGGGCTGCCGGACAGCTCGGATACGATGTTGTAAAGACATTTCAAGCAGGTGGTCATGATGTCATGGCCTGTGACAGGGATCAATTGGACATTACCGACCAACAGCAATGTAGAGAAACCATTAACGCTTTTCAGCCTCACATCATCGTTCATTGTGCTGCCTATACAGCCGTTGATAAGGCCGAGACAGATGAGGATATGGCGTACACAGTCAATGTAACAGGCACTAGAAATATAGCCGTTGCTGCAGAGAAAGTGAAAGCCAAACTGATTTATATTAGTACCGATTACGTATTTGATGGCACGGCAACGAGGCCTTATCAGGAATTTGATTTGACGAATCCGCAGACCGTGTATGGCAAGGCAAAGCTTGCCGGAGAGAGACTGGTCGAGAGTCTCTGCACGCGATGGTTTATTATACGAACATCATGGGTGTTTGGAGTACACGGCAGTAATTTTGTCAAAACCATGTTGGAACTTCTAGAAAAGCGTCCCCGACTTCAGGTGGTTCATGATCAACAAGGATCGCCCACATATACTGTGGATTTAGCCAGACTCGTGAGTAACCTTTCATTAACTGAGAAATATGGTATCTACCATGCCTCTAATTCTGGAACATGCACCTGGTATGAATTTGCACAGGCCATTGCAGAAGAAGCATCCAAGCAATCCGGATTCAAACAGAGTGCTGTTCTCGAGCCTTGTACCACCGGGCAATTCCCACGTCCTGCTCCTCGACCTCAATATTCCGTAATGGATCATCTCGCTATTCGTACAAACGGTCTGCCACCCATGAGAGCTTGGCGCGAAGCTTTGATCGCATTTCTGAATGAATTGAGTGTGCAACAAACCGAATAGATGGTGCTTCTTATCCATCCGAAATACTGCATCACTAGATTTAACAGCAGCCTTCGGGCGGCTTTTTGTTTTACACCTCTCCAATCAGGGTAGTTAGCTATCAAAAAGGAAAAACCGCACATGCTTCGTCATATCATGTTATTCGTACTCTTTTTCTTCCCTACCACCCTGATAAGGATGTGAACGCCATATGAAACGAATTGCCGCCGTCATTACACTACTCATCGTAACCGTGGGCACACTCTTTTTTGCCTATGACAGTCAGAGTGAGGAGCAGCACGATGGGTTTACGGCCTATCGACTGATTGCTCATGCCATGGGCAGTATCCGTGAGCAGCCCTACACCAACGCCTATGAGGCGATGATTGCCAATTATGAGAAGGGCACACGTGTGTTTGAGATTGACTTTATGCTGACCTCGGACCGCAAAGCAGTAGCCAGACATGAATGGACCGCCAACATGAGCAAAATGCTGGGACAGGACGAGGAGTTACCCGAAGACAAACAGGCTGGGGCATTGACACATGATGAATTTATGAATACCCCCATTCTGGGCATGTACCAACCGATGGATGCCGACGGCATTATGGATGTATTGGCCAAGTACCCGGATATGTATATCGTGACCGATACCAAAGAACAGAAGGACGAGGATATTCAGCAGGTGCTGAAATCACTCGTGGACGCAGCCAAGAAACATGACTCTTCAATCCTTAATCGGGTTGTAGTTCAGATTTATAACGAGCCAATGCTCGAAACCGTGAAAGAAATCTACGCTTTTCCTTCTATTATTTATACCCTTTATGCTACGCAGGATACTGAAGCCCAGGTGGTTGATTTTGTACAAAAGAATGACATCGATGCCGTAACCATGCCGGAATATAAAGTAAACCAGAATTTCGTTGCCAAGCTGAAGCAGGCAGGAGCCGTCACCTACGTTCATACCATTAATGACACCGATCAGGTAGCGAACTATGAGAAATGGGGCGTGTACGGCGTGTATTCGGATGTATTAACCGAGCAGGAACTGGATGAGATGAACACACGTTTTGCCTGGAAACCTTGAGTATAAAATTATGATTCAGAGGTTGCGGTATCCCTACTTGAGACTTTGGATCCAACTCTACTCAAGATATTGATGTTCGAAGTGGCACCAGGCGCTGGCTTAAATTCTGTAGCATCACATCCCTGCCATCTAAAATTACAGGCTTCTCCTGCAATTCCAGGGAAAAGTCTGTGATTTTTTGTTCCCCTTTTTATACGAACATTGACACTCACTCCCTGCTGACTTAGACTTAGTTTACAAGCTTTTTAGGATGCAGAAGAACCTCTGGAGGAATGTTCGTTGATAGACATGATTAAGCAGTGGAGACATGTATTTAAGCTAGACCCGGACCGGGAAATAACGGATGAAGCACTTGACCTGATCTGCATGTCGGGTACCGATGCCATTATTGTTGGCGGGTCTTCGGGAATTACCTATGACAACACGGTGGACCTGATGTCCAGAGTACGTCGCTACGAGCTGCCCTGTGTGCTTGAAGTATCCGATCTGGAGGCAGTTGTGCCTGGTTTTGACGGATATCTGATTCCGATGGTGCTGAATGCAACGGATAGCAAATGGATGATCGGACAGCACCAGCAAGCCATCGAACGTTACGGTTATCTGATCCCATGGGATCTGCTTATTGCAGAAGGCTATATTGTCCTCAATGCCGACTCCACTGTTGCCCGAATGACTGGAGCGGATACGGAATTGACGACTGATGCTGCAGTTGCTTACGCCCAGGCTGCGGAACGTCTGCTAAACCTACCTATCGTATACATGGAGTACAGCGGAACGTTTGGAGATATGGAGTTGGTTGGAGAGACACACAGACAACTCACCAAGGCACATCTCATCTATGGCGGCGGGATTGATAGTCCGGAGAAAGCTGGACAAGCTGCTCAGGTCGCAGACACCGTAGTGGTTGGCAACATTGTGTACAGTGATTTGCACAAGGCGTTGGAGACTGTCCAAGCTGTGAAACAATCCATTTAATCGGTTTAGTTTACCATTCCCCCAATTTCCCCTCTTGATCTGTTAAAATAGAACTTTGACCTTACTATTATAGAACAGCTTTTATAAGGATTAATTATCTTTTACACTAAAACGGAGAAGGCGGAACCGATCTGGAGAAACGAAGTGTTCGCCTTTATCACCGGATTTTCCCTTTGGAGAAGGGAATCAAAAAAATCTGGGGATAACAGCGATCGAAGGACGGTTCTGCAATCGGAGTCCTAGTGTAACCTCTGAATTAGACTTTATATTTCAACCAATGAAAGGAGCATGCATGCATGCAACCTGTAAATATACATGATGCCGTAGCACGGCTTAACACCCCTCAACGGCAAGCCGTCGAGGCGACGGATGGACCACTGTTGATTATGGCTGGAGCGGGCAGTGGCAAGACCCGTGTGCTAACACACCGGATTGCCTATCTTATTGCAACACGAAAAGCACCCCCTTGGGGTATTTTGGCTATTACGTTTACGAACAAAGCGGCACGCGAGATGCAAGACCGGGTATCCCAACTGGTTGGCAGCTCTCAGGGGCGTGACATCTGGGTATCAACGTTTCACTCCATGTGTGTGCGTATTCTGCGCCGTGACATTGAACGCATCGGCTTCACCTCCAATTTCAGCATTTTGGATTCATCTGACCAATTATCTGTCATTCGTAGTTGTATGAAAGACCAGAACATCGACACCAAGAAATTTGAGCCAAAAGCCGTTCAATCGATGATGAGCACCGCGAAGAATGAATTGATCAGTCCGGAGCAATATGAGAAACAGGCTGCTGACTATTTTGAAGGCATTGTGGCGAAAGTGTATAAGATGTACCAAAAACGGCTCAGAGCCAACAACTCGCTCGATTTTGATGATCTCATCATGGCGACTATTCAACTTTTCAAAGAGGTACCGGAAGTTCTCGACTTTTACCAAAAGAAATTCCAGTACATTCACGTGGATGAGTACCAGGATACCAACCGTGCGCAGTACATGCTTTGCCGTATGCTTGCTGATAGTCATCACCGCATTTGCGTCGTAGGGGATAGTGACCAATCGATCTATCGCTGGCGTGGAGCGGATATCAGCAACATCCTGAATTTTGAGAAAGACTACCCTGAAGCCAATACGATTTTGCTCGAGCAAAACTATCGTTCCACTTCGAATATCCTGAATGCAGCGAATGAGGTAATCGGCCTGAATACTGGGCGCAAACCGAAGAAACTGTGGACGGACAAAGAGGGTGGCTCAAAGATCAAGGTGTACCGTGCGGATTCCGAACATGATGAGGGGTATTTTGTAACCTCTGAGATTAGTAAAAATGTGAAGAACGGCAAATCCTATCAGAACCATGCCATTTTGTACCGTACCAACGCCCAGTCCCGGGTTATAGAGGAAATTCTGATCAAGTCTGATATTCCGTATCAGATCGTTGGCGGCATCAAGTTCTATGATCGTAAAGAGATCAAGGACATTCTGGCGTATCTGCGCCTGCTTTCGAACCCCGATGATGACATCAGCCTTACCCGGATTATTAATGTACCAAAACGCAGCATTGGTGATACAACGGTAGCGAAGCTGGCAGCTGCAGCAGGAGAACGAGGGATTTCAATATACCGTGTGCTTCAGGTCGTGGACGATCTCGGTTTTGCCGGTCGAACGCGGAATGCGCTGGTGGAGTTCTATGACATGATCGCCGCGCTGCATCAGATGGTAGAATACTTGTCTGTGACCGAATTGACCGAGAAGATTCTCGAGATGAGCCAGTACCGACTTGAGATGCAAAATGAAAACACACTCGAATCCCGTGCACGGTTGGAGAACATTGATGAGTTCCTGTCCGTTACCATGGAATTTGAGAAAAATAATGAAGACAAAACACTTGTTTCGTTCCTCACCGATCTCGCACTGATTGCGGATATCGACAGCATGAACGATGATGAAGAGGATCAGAGTGACGCAGTTACCCTGATGACGATGCACAGTGCCAAAGGTCTGGAATTCCCTGTCGTCTTTATCGTTGGTATGGAGGAAGGAGTTTTCCCACACAGCCGGGCCTTTATGGATAACGAGGAGCTGGAGGAAGAACGCAGACTGGCTTATGTGGGCATTACGCGTGCGGAAGAACAACTCTTCCTGTCTTGCGCGCAAATGCGGACCTTGTTCGGACGCACAACGGCGAACCCGCCTTCACGTTTCCTGGATGAAATTCCTGATGAGCTAAAAGAAGATACCTCCATCGCTCGTGACCGCTACCGTCGTGGTAGCAGCGCAGGTGGATCATATGGTGGCCGTGGACTTGGTGCCAGTGGAGGAAGCAACTTTGGTGGCGGAGCAAGCAAGCTGTTTGATCGTCAGAGCCAAAGCGGTTCTTCCGCTTCGTCAGTTACTTCCTCACGGGTTACCATGAGTACGTCGTCCAGCACATCCAGCACGCCTGCCCCGTCGTCGGCATCTAAACCGGTCGCTGCCGGAGCTGGTTCTGACGGATTCAAAGCCGGAGATAAAGTACAACACGGCAAATGGGGGACGGGTACCATTGTTGGGGTGAAAGGCACGGGTAATGACACAGAGCTTCAGATCGCATTCCCTGCTCCAGTTGGCCTAAAACGTCTGCTTGCAGGCTTTGCCCCAATCACCAAAGTGGAATAGATATTCATGAACGAACTTAGAGATTGCTCTAACGTTCGTTCTACATAGATCCAAATTATAATAACGGAGGGATGGCCCTGTATGGACCCGATGCACCGGATGGAGCAACTCGTTACCGAGCTGAACCAGCATAATTATCAGTACTACACGATGGATCAGCCGCAGATCAGTGATAAGGAGTATGATCTTCTGTACGACGAACTGGTTACGCTGGAACAGGAGAGTGGCATGGTTTTACCTGATTCTCCGACACAGCGTATGGGTGGTGAACTGCTCAAAGGGTTTACACCGCATCGCCATTTATCCTCATTGTGGAGCTTGGACAAAGCCCAGAATATAGAGCAGCTGCGAAACTGGAATACTCGTGTGCTCAAGCTGGTCAATGACTTCAACACCAAAAATCCAGACAATCCGTTGCCCGAACCCGGCTATGTGATCGAACTGAAGTTTGACGGTTTGACACTGAATCTAACGTACACAAACGGTGAGTTGGTTCAAGCCTCTACGCGTGGAAACGGAACTGTAGGGGAGGGTATTTTGGCTCAAGTTAGAACCATTAAATCTGTTCCGCTCAAAATCCCGTATACAGGTGGCACGATTGAAGTCCAGGGTGAAGGCATCATGAACCTGTCTGTATTGAATCGATATAATGAAACAGCAGCAGAGCCGCTCAAAAATGCCCGGAATGCCGCAGCAGGAGCACTGCGCAACTTAAATCCGAAGACTACCGCTGAGCGGCGATTGAACGCCTATTTCTATAATGTAGGTTATTCGGATGATATTCAGTTTGCCAACCATCAGGAGATGATGGATTTTCTCCGTGAGAATCGATTTAAAGTCAATCCATCCATTACGTATTTCCATGAGTTTGATGATGTGATGGAGCAGTTGGCTGCGATACAAGAGAGCCGTGGTCAACTGGACTACCTGATCGATGGAGCTGTTATCAAAATCACAGACATGCGCACCCGTGAGGCACTAGGCTACACAGATAAATTCCCTCGTTGGGCGGTAGCGTACAAGTTCGAGGCGGAAGAGACCACAACCGTTCTGAACTCTGTTGTCTGGAATGTGGGCCGTACTGGCAAAGTAACTCCACTTGCTCGAGTTGAACCGGTTGAGCTAGCTGGGGTAACGGTACAGAACTGTACATTGAATAACGTAGGTGACATTGAGCGGAAAAATCTGAAGTTTGCTTTGGGTACACGTGTCTTTATCCGTCGTTCCAATGATGTTATTCCTGAGATACTGGGTAAAGTGACTGAAGAGAGTGACGGCGAGGAAATCGTGTTCCCTGAGCAATGTCCGGCATGTGGATTCCCGCTGGAACAGCGTGGAGCGCATTTATTCTGTAACAACAAGCTGGCGTGCAAACCGCAGACGGTGGCCCGGATTTCTCATTTTGCTTCCCGTGATGCTATGGACATTGAGACATTCAGCGAGAAAACGGCGATTCAGCTGTACGATGAATTGAACGTGCGTGAGCCTGCTGACCTGTATACATTGCAATTCGATGATTTGGTGAAGCTGGAGCGGTTTGGTGAAAAGAAAGCGAACAACCTTATTGCTGCACTGGAGCAGAGCAAGGATCGTGACCTCGCTTCGTTCCTATATTCACTGGGTATTCCGAATACAGGTAAATCGACTACACGTATGCTGGCTGATCATTACCGCGACCTGCATGCCATTATGAATGCAACGGCAGAGGAACTCGTTGAACTACCCGATGTAGGTGGTATTGTAGCTGAGAGCATTGTGACTTTCTTTGCAGACCCGTTTACACAGGCAGCTATCGAGAAGATGCTGAATTTGGGCGTGAAAGCTCAGGCGCCTGAGGCACCAGCAACGATTGTGGAAGATTCCTTCTTCAGTGGCAAAACGGTCGTGCTGACCGGAACGCTGCATCAACTCACGCGGGAAGAGGCAACGCAACGACTCGAAGCGCTTGGAGCGAAGGTAACGGGCAGTGTCTCCAAAAAGACAGACCTTGTTATTGCTGGAGAGAAGGCAGGTTCTAAACTGACCAAAGCTCATGATCTCGGTATTCCTACCATTGAGGATGAGGACGAACTTGTACGTCTTTTAAATCAAGAGGGATAGATTCTGAATGTGAAGTAGGCTTTGAATAAATCGCAGCTTAACTGGAATAAGTAATAGATAACTTAAAGACCCCTGTACCACGAATAGTGGAACGGGGGTCTTCTGTTTGTACATTTATTTAAACTCAACTACATACCGGCAGTAACTCGAATCAGGAACGCGCCTGAGAAGCACCAGTAAGCCATGCATCCTTGTCATAACCTCGTTCTTCCCAGTAGCCGATATGTTCGCTGTCAATCAGTTCAATACGATTCAGCCACTTGACAGACTTATAGGCATACATCTGGGGAATGACCAATCGTACCGGACCGCCCAAATCTGCCGGGATCGGTTTGCCGTCATGCATGACAGCTACCATAATATCATCCATCTGTGCCTGATCCATCGTAATAGCATCCGTATATACACCGTCCCCGGAGTAGAACTTGACGCTGTGCGCTTCGGGTTTCACTCCGGCTTGGGTCAGTAATTGCTTAAGAGATATGCCTTCCCAAGTGTTCTTATATACAGACCAGCCTGTAACGCAATGAAAGTCACTGACCTGAACGGTACGTGCAAGCTTCACGAACTGCTCCCAGTTCCATACCTGTGCGCGTTCGACAAGCCCATCAATCCGGAATGACCAGTTTGCATTGGAAAAGGAAGGTATCGGTGTTACCGTGTATACGCGAAAATGACCTTCAGCCCCGCCTCCGACGGGAGTGGAGGAAGTTGGCAGCGCTTGTGGCAAAGGCACCATGTGATTGGGATCGTTCTCCAGCATGCTGTCAATACTGTTGTCTAGTTTGAGGTTTCGTCCAACCCATGATATAAAAGTAGGTCCCAAAGTCACAGCTAGGCCCACGCCTACAGCAGACCGAATAAATGCCCGCCGTGTATACACGGGTTGAGGTTTCTCTGGTTGATGGAGAGGACTCTCCTTAATGGTACGTATAGATTCGGTAGAAACTATCGCTGCTGGCGTCGTATATTCATCAGGAGCATCAGTTGGATGCACCATATTTCTACCCTCTGCTACAACTGTCGTTGCTTTTACTGCACGGCGTGCAGGATCTTTTAACCATCTCGTTCGCGTGATGGAATGGTAGATAATATAAGGCAGGCCCACCCAAGTCAGCAAATCATGAACCAGAAGCGCGGCATTCGACCATCTCGGCCCAGCGAGCTTGAACTGCCATAACACTATACCTGATAACAGCCATCCTACCAGCAGTACAAGAACAACGATTGTATTTGCTCTCTGCCATGGCCTATTGCGAAGTTGTTTCCAGTGCTTTCCGGCCAAAAGTAAGTAATACACCACAGGTGCTAGCATAGCTAGACCGACGACAATATGTAGCCACTTTAACCATACGCGCCCAATCCCGAGTAACTCACGCCAGAAACCACCGACCAACATAAGACCTGATACCGCGAGGATAACAACAATCCAGGCATTCCAGGCATGAATGGAAACGAGCTTTTTACCATAACCCTTTCGAATGTTCTTCAGCCATTGCTTCATATGCTTTCACCCCATATAGGTTATTCATCAGAGCATCCTCGATATAAATGAAGCCGATTGTGATTAGAGACCGGTTCTGAATTTAGTATTATTGTGTACTGTGTCAGTGATTACTTGAACGGGAGTATCCTATTCATTCCTTATTCTATATTATATATACCTTATTATAGAGCGTTTGGATCACTTGTATCAAAAGGTGAAGGGAAACAATTCTAATATAAAAGTATCCTCTAATTGGTTATCTAATACTATTGGTTCACAAGTAGATGTACCCTTTCTGTTTTTAGTAAATAGAATTCATTTTTCAGTAACTCGAAGTATCTGTATGTAAATAGAGTTGATCCATCCGGATTCATATAATCTGTCGATTGATGTAGTTGAGAGTTTCGTTAGATAGCGGGAGTTGAAGATTATAAAGTATTTAGATAAAGGTTATTAAAAAGTGCTTGCTAAATAAATTAGATCATGATATATTATTTCTTGTCGCCTCAAGCGAATGATTGTCGAAACGCTTTGAACGCTGACGAAAAAAAAAGAGTTGACAGTTAGTTAGTCAACATGATAAGATAAGATTCCTGTCCGGTTGACAAGCATTAACACAAACGGACAACAAGTTCCTTGAAAACTGAACAAATGGATAGTAACTTTTGATTCATAATGAATCGTCAGTTTCAAAATGAGCTTATCGCTCTTTTCAATACCACCGATGATTTTCATAGCGTCTAACCACGCTGCTGAAATTCATCTTTATTGGAGAGTTTGATCCTGGCTCAGGACGAACGCTGGCGGCATGCCTAATACATGCAAGTCGAGCGGACTTGAAGAGAAGCTTGCTTCTCTGATGGTTAGCGGCGGACGGGTGAGTAACACGTAGGCAACCTGCCCTCAAGTTTGGGACAACTACCGGAAACGGTAGCTAATACCGAATAGTTGTTTTCT